>CAVPBI010000011.1:0-61737 GCA_963701735.1 uncultured Ignavibacteria bacterium
TAGGTGCCTCGAGAGACAAGGACCGTGTCACCGGCAACCGCCGCGTCGATGGCAAGCTGTATCGTTGAGTATTGCGCCGGCACTCGCCTTATGTCGGCTGGTGAGTCGGTCGTTGCTCCAACCAGCAGCGCCGCGCCGGCGGACAGCAGAATGAAAAGAGAATTCTTCATAACACACCTCACTCGGGTGGTGGAAGTTCAACGACCGGTTGACCCGCACGGCGAGTCCCCTCACAGCGACTCCCCGCGCAGCTTGTGCGCCGGCGCGAGGAGCTTTTCCGGATTGCGTTCATCCGGGCAGGCTACGGCTTCAGGATGATATTCCCATCCCAGTTTGCGTCGAAGGGGCCCGGGCCGAACCACCGTTCGTGAATGTTCACATGGAATCGCCCGCCATTCGCCAGGTTCCCGCGGGCGGTCAGGTTGAACCTCGTTGCCGGATATTGCAGGTTGTTCTCCAGGAAATCCGTTGCCCACCCCTTCAGAGGGACGCATAATTCCATTTCGTTGCGCGTCAGTACGAGGTCCGCAACCATGGCCTCCGCCTGCGCCGCGCTGAAAAACCAGAACTCGACGGTCGGGTCCCCCTCAGGTTGAAGTTCTTCGGGGCAAAGGTAACCTGCTCCATCCAATGGGCGGCTACCTCCACCGTCTGCTCGTAGCCCAGGGCCTCAGGAGCAGGTCCTGGCACCAGGATCAGATTCCGATCAACTGCGATGACCGCGGGGTCCTTCACGTAGAAGTAGTAGACGGCATACCCGTCGAACGACCAGAGCCAGTTGGAACCGAAGAACGGGATCCTGTCGGAACTCACATGATAGGAGTTCCCCAGTGATTGTGCCGTCCGATCCGGCTGGATCCGCGGCCGGCTCAGTGATGTCCTGCCCGCAGCCCGCAAATACGAGGCTGAGGAGGAGCAGAAACGACATTGCACCGAACGATTTCATGCGTACCTCCCTTTCATGATATGGCCAGAAGCGAAAGCGGATGGAACACCGGGTGGCGCCTTCAGGTCATTAGCGCTACGGTTCCCATCCGACGTGTGAATGTGATCTCGCGCCAATCTACACTGGAGCCGGGCGGCCCACAATCCTACGTTTGTAGTATTTTGCGGGGGAGGATGTGACATTGCGCTCCCCGCTCCGGGAGTCCGGCGGGGCGGCGTGGGCGGAGGGCCATGTGATGCGGGTCGCAGGCGGAGAGCTGCGGTTGGTGGGCAGAGTCGGTGAACGGACGCTAACCAGCCGCTCGCGCAGAGCCTTGGCGACCGCTCCGCCTCTGGTGTGGACGTGGAGTTTGGAGTAGATGTTTCGGGAGTGGGTGAGTATGGTGGAGGGGCTCACGAAAAGCCGGTAAGCAATGTTTTTTCTGGTCAACCCCTCGACCATCAGATCCAGAACTTGTTCTCGCGCGCCGTGAGGCGGTACTCGCCGTGCGGAGCAAGAGCGGAGGAGAGCATCGCGAGAACCTGCCTGGCGATGTGGGGCGTCATCGGGGCGCCCCCTGCAACGACTTCGCGGACCTTGTCCACCACTTCGTCGGGTGTCAGGCTTTTGACGAGGTACCCCGTGGCCCCGGCGCAGATGGCTTCGAATACCTTCTGATGGCTCTCGTAGATTGTCAGGACAATAAACTCCGTGCTCGGGGAGAGGGATTTCATCCGCCGGATGCCCTCGATGCCGCTCATCCCGGGGAGCCCGATGTCGACCAGAACGATCTCCGGTGCGCCCTCGTCCTCCAGGACCCGGATCGCCTCCTCGCAGGTTTCGAACACACGCTCGCAGTGTATTCCCGCGGTGGCGCTGAAGAGCTCAGCCATTCCCCTGCGGAACACGGGATCGTCCTCGATGACCCAGAGGCCGACTTCCTCTCTCGCGGCCGACATGGCGGTCTTCCTTTGTCCGTCCCTGGTGAATGTACATCCGCCTCCCGGCCCGGTCAATCCTACAAACGTGTGATATCGACCTCGAGGCATACGGCGGTCCCAAGGCCGGGAGCGCTTTCGACGGAGAGTTTACCTCCGATTGCCGAGGCTCGTGTGTGAAGCGAATAAAATCCCCGCCCGCTGTGACGCTCCGATGTGTTGAACCCCACCCCGTTGTCTCGCACGCACAGCCGCATGTGAGTTGTCTGCAGGTCGAGTTCCACGTCGACTCGCGAGGCTCTGGCATGCGTGCTGACATTGTGAAGTATCTCTTTGAACATCATCAGGACGTGACGTTTGAATTCCATATCCAGGGCCGGCGCGGCACGAGAGCCGGTCACCCGAAACTCGCAGTGCAGGCCGGAGAGCATCTTGGCCGCGACTTCTTTCATGCGCTCCACGAGGTCCTCGATCCTGTCCCGATCCGGGCTCACGATCCAGACGACGTCGCGCAGATGTCCGCCGCGCCCCGGATCGTGCGTCCTACGGTCCGCAGCCGTTCCCATCCGGATCCCCTTCCGGGATATGCCGCGCGATCAGGTCGCTCTCCAGTGCCAGACTGCTGAGCTCGCTGCCGATGTCGTCGTGCAGGTCGTTCGCAATGCGGAGGCGCAGGCGCTCCAGGGCAACCACCCTGGCCAACCGGTACCGGTATGCGCCGTACGCCAGAGCGCAGAGCAAGACCAGGAGAAGGCCGCGGAACCACCATGTCTGCCAGAGCGGAGGTGCTATGACGATTGGGAGGGAGAGCCCCGTCTCGTTCCACACCCCGTCGCTGTTTGAGGCCCTCACGCGGAGGATGTAGCTCCCCGGACTTACGTTGGCGTAGGTCACGCCCCGTCTGGTTCCCGCCCGTACCCAGGTGTGGTCCACCCCTTCAAGCATGTACGTGAAGAGATTGCGCCTTGAATCCGAGTAGTCGAGTGCGGCAAAGGTGAGCGAGAATGTGTTGTGGATATGATCCAGGATGCACCTCCCGGGTCCAGAACGGACAGAGCGGTGTCAGTCTCAGGGATCCGGAATTCGGTGATCGCCACCGGTGGCGGTGTGGTGTTCTGGCTGATGCTGTCGGGATGGAACCACCAGAGTCCTCCCCTCCCCCCGGAGTAGATTCCGCCGTCGCGTGCCTTCCGGAATGCATGCCTCATGCCTTCCCTGGCGGCCACGCCATCCCCCTGTCCAAAGAGATGGCTGGTGCCGGTGGTGGCATTGAACCTGGCAATGCCGCTGGTGGTCGAGAGCCAGAGATCCCCGCTTCGATCAGGGATGATTCCCGCAACGCCAACACTCGGAGCTTGAAATCGTTCGGACCTTCCTGGCCGGAAGTAATAGCTGCGGTATGAGAGGATGGGAAAGGTCGTGAACGTCCCGGAGGCGTGGTCGAACCGGCAGAGTCCGCAGGGTTCCCAGCCACAGTCCTCCCTTCGCATCTTCACAGAGGCAGTCAACTCCGTTTGTGGGCAGTGATCCTTCGTCTCCCTTTGCGTGCCGGTACCAGACGCTGTCGCCCTGAGCGCGGCCCAGACGGAGCAGGCCACGTCCACCGGTCGCGATCCAGAGGTTCCCCCTGCTGTCCCGGTAGAAATACGCAGCCGTTCCGTCCGCCTCACGGATTCAGCGGGCCAACGGATGAACTCGGAGAACCTGCCTGTCTGATCGTGGTAGCGATCAACACCCCGCACATTCCCCACCCACATCGTTCCGTCGCCATCCTCGAAGATCGCATTGACGGTATCGGACGCGAGGCTCCCGGGTCTCCGGGCCGTGCAGCATCCGGACAAACTCTCTGGACTGATGCTTCAGAATGCTGATTCCGCCCTCCACGGTTCCGATCCAGAGGTCGCCATTCCTTCGCAGGCACAGGCAGGTGATGTCGTAGGAACTCAGGGAGCGCGTGTCCCCCCGTATGGGATGCACGCGCCTGAACGCTTGTGTGCCGCGTGTCAGAGAGAAGAGGGCATCCCCCAAGGTCCCGATCCAGAGGGTTCCGTCCAGCTCTTCCAGGACTGAAGTCACGAACCTGCCCGAGACTGCTCCGAGATCTCCCCCGAGGGAGTGGACGACTGGAACTTGCGACGCCACGGGGCATAGGTGAAAAGACCCTGTGCCCACGTGCCAATCCAGACAAGGCCGCTCCGGTCCACGAAGAGACACCGGACAGAAGCGTAGAGACCCTCCGGGCGGCCTCCATAAGAGAAGTAGCTCTGGAACGTACGCTGTGCGGGGTTGAGAAGATCGAGCCCAAAAGGTCCCGTGGCGATCCAGATATTGCCTGCAGGGTCTTCGACGAGGGTCCGGATGGGCGTGCGCAGGTTGGATCGATTGACGCGGCCGTATGAAGTATACGACGGCTTCCGGGGTCAAAGACCCCGATATCCCCGCCGACAGTTGCAACCCAGATCCTTCCCCCGGTTCCTTTGAACATCACGGCAACACTGTCCGGAGGAGAAACACCGGCGTGCAGCCCGGATGAATCCTCTCCGCGAGTCTGCTCCGATGGGCCGGTGACATACACAATCCCTTTCTCCCCACCGGCCCAGGTGTTCCCCGCTGAGTCTTCCACGAGGGCGGCAATGGACATTTCGAACATCCCGTTGCGGGAATCGTCGCCGCCGTTGAGCAGGGTGATCTCCCGGGAGCGCGGATCGATACGATAGACAGCTCCCTCGCGGGTGGCGATCACGAATCGTCCGCGAGCGTCTTCCATGGCAAACGTCGTATGAACAGGCCCGGACGCCCCGCTGCGCTCCTGTCCGAGCCGATACAGGTCTGCGGATGATCTGTCAACATCATAGAGTACTACTTCGTCTGCCGCACCATAGATACAAAGAACGCCGTGTGTTCCTCCTGCGAGACCGCTGTACGTCCATCGCTGCAGAAGCGAATCGGCGGGGGTGTTCGAGAAACACCGGGATTCGTTGCC
This sequence comes from uncultured Ignavibacteria bacterium, assembly GCA_963701735.1. Taxonomy (GTDB): domain Bacteria; phylum Bacteroidota; class Ignavibacteria; order UBA10030; family UBA6906; genus CAWABB01. Next base: position 4,847 of record CAVPBI010000011.1, read on the forward strand.
GTCGTACCTGAGGAGGCGGGAACCGCCGATCATCCAGATGAAGCCGTGGTGATCCTGCGCGATGCCTATGACCGTGTTGTGCAGCAGGCCCTCGATTTGCTCCACCTTCTGAAAAGGACCGATCTCACGGATGGCATTTGCGGGGTGCTGCCCGGGAACCGGGCTTGGCAGGAGGGAGAGACAGGCGAGGAGGGCACTCAGTCGGCCCGCCGTCGGGGCCGAGGCTTTCCGGAGACCGGAAGAGCATCGGCCGGAACCTGGCTGAGAGGGCCATGGGGGTCGGGATGGACCGATCATGGGAGATCTCCACGTGGGTGGATGATCCATGCGGCTCAAACATCCGACGGTACGGCGGAATGATACGGAAGGGGAGGGCCAGAGTCAACACGGCCGATGTGCGACACATGTCCGATCGCCACAGACCACATCAGCGGTCGGGCTCACGTCCCCCTTCATTGAAAGGACTGGCGCGAACGCCTCATCGCAGCGCCGGGTCCGGACCTGGGGGGTCTCGGTGCTGTGATGAACGGCGACCACGCGGCCAGCAACACTCTGGAACAGCCAGCCGCAATCGCCACGCATTGTCGGGACAAGTCAGCTGAAAAGTGGGGGCTCCGCACATTGACAATGGCCGCCAATTCGTCCATATTGGGGGCGCGAGAGATGTACGAGGGTATCGCGCACTGTTCTCCCACATGCTCCTTATCACGGCAGGCCTTACGCTTGGACTACATCATTTGTCGGACATTTGCTTCTGCCCGTGGCTTCCCCCTCCCGCATCTGTGCATTTCTTTTTCGCTCTCATCAACACCCATTCACTCACTCACAACCAGCGGAGTACTCCATGAAGAGTCTTCTGTATGCTTTTGCTGTTTGCATGTCGCTCGTAGCAGCCGGCACGGCAGTTCGAGCGGAGGATGCAACAGGTTTTCGTGCTGATTTGATCGGTCAGGTCGGATACGTTCAGCAGCAGGTCCTGGATCTCGAGAACGCCATCCCTGACAGGAAGTTTACGTGGCGGCCGAACAAAGAGGTCCGCTCGATCAGTGAAGTGTATTCACACATTGCCTTTGCCAACTATATGCTTCTCAAGCTTGCAGGTGCCGCGCTGCCGGAAGGATGAGCATCGCCGGACCTGAGGATGAGATGAAATGGGAAAAGGCTTCGACGGACAAGAAGGTCATACGCGAGCAGCTGGTGAAGTCGTTTGATTTCGTCAAGAGTTCAATCGGCAAGATGTCAGACGCCAGCATGGAGAACAAGGTGGATTTCTTCGGACAGAAGATGACCACGCGCGGCGTCTTGATGGTTCTCCTGTCGCACATTCACGAGCATCTCGGGCAGTCCATTGCCTACGCACGCATGCAGGGTGTGGTGCCGCCCTGGACGGCCGCGCAAATGGCCGCCGAGAAGAACAAGAAGTAAGCGGTTCAGACCCGGCATTCTCTCCGGGTCCCGCCAGGGACCTCGCATTTCCCGGTTCTTGAGTGTAGTTCGAATGCCCCGCTCCAGGGACGTGTCCTTGAGGCGGGGCATTCGGCGTTGTTGGACCGGCCTGGTTGTAAACTCGATTCACTTATGGCTTGGTCTCCTCCACGGGTCGTCCGTGTTTCGTGTCACGGGAGGGAGCTGAGGCAGCGCAGAGCCCTCGCTGCCCTAAGGCCGTTTCGCGGCCCCTCTGAAACGTTCACACTCTGAAGCGCTTCCCTGAAGCACCCACCGAATCGCTCGCTTGACTCCCTCGAGGCGGTTCCCTAACTTGCTTCCAGCCTCCTCTTCGCCCCGCCACCCTCTACTATTATAAGGGGACCCGTTATGCGATTGACACTTGCTACGGCTCTTGTCCTCCTGTGCGGGCTGCTCCTGGTGAACACCATGGCAACCGCGCAGATTACCATCGACCCCGCCTTCCGTGTCGCCGCAGTCATCAAACCCTCGGATGTCCCCGGCTGGCCTGACAGCCTCGGGGCGACCGTGGTCCGCGGCGGATTCGATATCAACGGGAACGGCAAGAAGGAATTCATCGTTCTCGGCGATCCCTACTACGGCCCGGACGCCCCTGACGATTCGCTCCGTCCCTACCTGTTCTGGTTCGAAACCACGGGCGACGACAGCTACTCATGCCTCTGGTGGACGGCCATACCCGGAGCAAACAGGAGCGTCGCCATCTCGTATTCAGATTTCACGGTGTCCGACATCGACAAGGATGGGAACCAGGAAATCGTCGTCGTGTTCCCCAGGGGAAGAACCGATCCCCGGCCAGAGTTTATCTCGATCTATGAATTCGAGGGCGGGGCGTTTCCAAATGAGCCAACGTTTGTTGAGAATGCGGGATTCGCGGACAATTTTCGATATGAGCCCTCACGCGTTCTTGTCAATGACGTGGACGGTGACAACAATGACGAAATGATTGTCATCTCCCGAAGGGACGACTTCGGCGGCGTCCTGCTTGGCGGAAGGACGATGCTTGTCCTGAACCTGGTCGGAGGAGATATCTCCAATTCCTCGTTCAGCTATTTTGAAAAGGAGTTTGCAGACTCAAGTTCGACATTGAAGGGCGGCGGGGTCTACGATGTAGGCGTCGTGGACTTCGACAGGGACGGGAAGAAGGAGATCTGGGTGTTCACCTGGGACCTCTTCAGTCTCGCCATCTACGAAGCGACCGGCCCGGATACGTACGAGCTGCAAGCGGACATCAACCAGGCCCGGCCGGACAATGACGTGGGTGCCAGACACAGCATGTCGTTCTACGATACCGACGGCGACGGGAAGCTCGAGATGTATGTCGCAGGCATCACCGATGCGGAAAACCCTGGCAATATCCATTTCATCGGAAGCACGGACGACGTGTCAACGCTCTCCACCGCCTCGGTTATCACCCTCACCCCGGACCTGCCCGCGATCGATGCCTGGTCGTACGAGGCTGCGTCAATCGGTGACCTGGACGGGAATGGAAAGATGGACTACATCGTGGCCGGCGGGGGCCGCAAGGAGATCTTCCGGTTCGAGTACATCGGCGGACCGGTCGCAGATCCCGCGAGCTACACAATGACCACGATCTACAAGGACGAAGACCCCGCTCATGCCGACTGGGTTATCCAGTTCCTCTGGATGGGGACGGACCTCGACGGCGACGGGAAGAAGGAGATACTCATCGCGAACAGGAACCCGCGCGTGGACGCCGCGCCTGTGAACGACGAGCGGGTGATCATCCTGGAGGTTCAATCCGGGACCGGCGTGGAGCGGCCGGAGGGAGAAGTCCCGGCGGCGTTCTCGCTGGAGCAGAACTATCCGAACCCCTTCAATCCGAGCACGATGATACGGTTCGCGCTGCCGGAGCGTCGCCCGTGACGCTGACCGTCCTCAACACATTGGGCCAACAGGTCGCGACGCTGGTGGAAGGGGAGATGGAGGCGGGGTATCACAACGTGGACTTCGACGCGTCCCACCTCGCGAGTGGAGTCTATCTCTATAGACTCAGTGCAGGTGACTACATCCAGACGCGCAGGTTGGTTGTGTTGAGATAAGGACAATTGTCCCCCCGTTCTTGGGGGGGACTCTTGACAGACGAAGAAGGCTCGGCGGGCAACTGCCGGGCCTTTTCGTCTTTGCGGCGGACGGATGCTCTTCTACTGAATATCCGCTGATGCCAACCGGATCTTCAAGAGAGCGAGAACCGACACTAGACGATTATTGCGGCTGAGGCGGCCATCCGGGGTGGGGCCCCCGATATTGGGCGCAGGTCCGCAACCTTTCCGTTTGACGAGTAGCAAGAAGGGGGTGGGGTAACGTAAAGCGGGCGAGGCCGGTGGTGGGCCTCGTCGTTCCTGTCGCACTTGATATGGATACGCCAATGGCGTATATTGCGCTATGGTCATTGTAGAGACCTCGATATTCACCAGGCGGGTGATCGACATTCTGACCGACGACGAATACGGGGAGCTTCAAGGGTTCGTGGCAGCACACCCGGATGCAGGAGACACCATACCGGGCAGCCATGGCCTTCGGAAGCTGCGATGGAGGACCTCTGGCAAGGGTAAGAGGGGTGGAGCGAGAATCATCTATTACTGGCTGAAGGCAAGAGACACAGTCTTGATGATTTTCGCGTTCAAGAAGAACGAGCGAAGTGATCTCACGAAGGATCAGCTTAGGACACTCAGGGCGATAGTTGCGAAGGAGCTGGGATGAAGAAGGAAACGTTCGATGAACTCCTCACGAGTATTGAGCAGGGTGGAGCAGTACTGCGAGGGAAGAAGGTGCCGAGCCGGTCATTTCGAATTGACAACCCGGATGTCCTGAAGATCCGTCGACACCTGAGGCTTACGCAGCAGCAGTTTGCTGAGCTTCTCGGAATCAGTCCTGCCACACTTCGAAATTGGGAACAGGGGAGGCGAAGGCCAGAAGGCGCTGCGCGTGTGCTTCTCTGCGTTGCGGCGAAGTATCCCAAGGCGGTCCTGGATACTGTTGGCGCATAAGCTCATTACCCTTACTTCTTGTTGCCAGAAGCTCTCGCTCACGTGGATTGACCCGCCTCCCCTGACGACCCCAGGGTTATGCCACTTTTGAACTGCGGCCGCCTTCGTAGAATTCTACACGCCTTCGCAGAACTCCTCCGCGGCCTTGATTCCTAACATTCCGGGGAGTACCATTCCCGCAGTCAAGGTGTGCCCGATGGCCCCACGGCCGAGGGATCGCCGCACCTGGACCCTGATCCAGTACCTCCGTTCCAGAGCCCACCCCGACGACCCCTCCTGACTCTTTGTTGACAATTCTGTGACATTCCATCGGCCTCAAGATGCGTACTATGGGTCTATCGATTGTGTGAGGAGACCGATGTGAACGCGAATGTGCGGTACCGGGCGATGATGATTCTTGCCTGCTTGCTGGTGGTCGCGAGCATGCAGGGGCAGAGCGATCTGATCCCCGTGATCGTGAGTCCGCTCATCGGGGACACGCTCGACAGGGAAGAGTATGAGTACTACAGGTTTCGTATCAAACCAGAAGTTCTCAAAGACTTCCATCATGCATGTTTCCTTATGTCCCCCGACGGGATGCTCACCATCAAAGTGACCAGTACGGTTGGAGAGGGGAATACCATAGATTCACTTATTCCGACGCACCTGACCAGGAGCATGGTGGAGAGCGGGCTCCGATTGGCGTTCCAGGAGAACAAGGAAGGCCGAGATTGGGGAAGACAGGTAACTGTTTCCCCCGCGCGCGGGGGAGAACTGGAGGGAGAACTCCTGGCCGTGGATGGCGAGGGGATTGTCTTGTCCATGACCGACGAGGCTACGGATAGCGACCTTGCAGGGGGCGTTGCCGCTTCGCGTCGGTTTCCCCTGGACCAGATTCGTATGGTCGTGATCGATGGGGAGTCATGGGCCTTCAGGGGAGCACTCATTGGGACATTGTCGGGGGCGGTGATCGGCTATGGTATAGGCAAGATCGCAGACCCAAGTACTACCAGCTATGGTGCCGGGATCGGTGTCGCAGCCGGAGCGGGAGTTGGACTGCTCACGGGCGTCATCATTGGCGCAGTATCCTCCGAGCCTGATCAGAAGTATGCTGTGCTCGAAGAGGACGCGGTGGCCAAGCTCCAGCCTTCCGCCCGTTTTCCTCGAAAGATTCCACCATTCATCCGGCGAATTCCCGCCGTTGAGTACGATGGTTCCTTGGACTCCCTGAATAGCATCAAGTCACATTGACGATGCGTGGAGGACGGCATGCACAAGCTCATGACGGGTATCGTTTCAGTGATCGTTGTGGTTGCGACTGCGACCACGGGCAACGCCCAGCAGCCGAACAAGGCGCTGGAGGAACGAGATTGGTTGCGCGCCAAACCGGCCGCTGAACCGGACCGGGCCCTCGGGATCCACACACGCAGCAATATTGGGCAGGCATTCGAGAACCGCGGGAAGCTGTACCCGAGGAGGTCCTACTTTGATCAGGGCATCGTATCCGGAGAATTCCCCATCGGGAGCACGCGCGAATACCTGTACCGTGCGAACCTGTACGTCGGGATCCCCGGGAATGTGATCCAGGGCCGCTTCTCCGTGAATGAGGAATGGGAAGCCGCGGGAGGCTATCACAACCGTGACAGCGCCAAAGTGGCCACAAGCACCCAACCATTCACATGGCCCGCCACCGGTTGGCCTCTCCGGGACACCCATGGGGATCCTCGCTTTGTCTCCGACGAGGACACGTACTGCGTGTACAATGACTCAGCAAACTCAAAGGACCTTCTTCTTCTGGAGGTACATCAGACGGGATACGCCTTCAGCGCGGATCAGTTCAAGAACGCGGTCTTCTTCACCTATCAGATTGTGAACAGATCGAGCCGCACCTATGACTCGCTCTACTTCGGCATGTACATCGATATCGATGTAGGACATCGACTCGGATCCGGGGGCACCGAGTACGCCGACGACAGGGTGGGTTTTGACCGCGCGCTGCACCTGGCCTACTTCTATGACGACGGGTACACGGCGGATTGGGCCGGCAACACTACGGGATATTTCGGCGTCACCATGATCTCAACACCGGCCGCCGATGGAACAGAAACGGGGGTCACCGACTTCCACTATAACCTCTACGTGGATGATCAGGACGTCGATACGGTTCAATACGGGATCCTGTCGAGCGCCCGGACCCTGTACGAATCTGCGATCGGGTCGAAGTACTTCCACCCGGGAGCCAATGCCCCTGATCTTCACTTCGACGATCCCGCTACCATTCCCGCGGAAGGGCTGGATATCGTTGCGACGCTCGGTTCGGGTCCTTACAGGAGCGCGCCCGGAGATACATTGACCTTCGTTACGGCCCTTGTGGCAGGGTCGACCTACGACGGGATCATGCAAAGTGCACAGAGTGCGCATGATCTTGCCAGGGACGGATTTGTGACGGGGGGGACCAAGGTGCCGCCTGACATCGAAGCCTTCCGCGCAGAGCCGAAAGGAGAACAAATTGAGCGGAGGGAGGGGGTTCTCGATGGGAACCGCATCCGGACGCTGTTCAACAACGCGGGCGAGATCGGGAGCTGGCCTTATGGGCCGTCCGGCGAGTGGCCCAAAGGTACGGGCCATTACTATCTCGACGGCTATTGTCTCCTTGTCGCAGCATCCGTGGCTGCCCCGGGCACCGGTTCACTCATCCATCCCCTTGAGACGGCCTACCGTGAGGAGATGGATTACAATCCATATACGGGTGAAATGTGGGGTTTCAACCCCGTCCCGGGTTACACGAACCCGTCCGATTCCAGACCTGCAGTGAGCGTAGACCCTGCGACCTGGCCCACATCCTGGGAGGGGAAGTGGAAAGGGATGGCGGGAACGGATTCGGTGAATGCCTCGTTCGAAACCTACTTCGTCATGGACAATTCAAAGGACGGTGAGTGGTCGCAGCCCCCGCATAATTTCTTCCCCGTGCTCACGGATTCCGGAAGGCAGGGTCTCGGCCTTCGTGTGGAGGCGCGCGGATTCCAGTGGGCAGATTCCGTTGCCAGGGACATCCTGATCTACCGGTACGAGATCGTGAATATTTCGGACTACGACTACGATTCCACAGTGGTGGGAGTTTACATGGACCCCGGCATCGGCGGCAGCAACAACCTCGGCAATAGCGCTCGCTATGACGATCGGGACAAGGTCGTCTACGCGTGGGATCCTTCGGGTTTCGGGGTCCCGGGCAACTGGCCGACCGGGTATCTTGGGCTGGCGTTCCTGGAAACGCCGGCGAGAGAACCTGCCGGGACGGAGCCTATCGGGATGAGCAGTTGCGCGATCGAGCTCCTTTCGGACAAGGGGCCCACCGGTATGTGGCCGAAGAACGATGATGTGATGTGGATGCGGATGACTGGCGGGATCGGCGACTCAATCGTAGAGAATACGAATATTTCCATCGTCGCCTCCTCGGGGCCGTTCGCACTGAAGAAGTGGAGCAGGGTGCACTTCGCGACCGCGCTCGTGTTCGCCGAGAGCCTGGGGCAGGTTCTTGCCGAAGGTGGCGATTGCGAGGGAGATTGCCGCCGGGGGATATCGCCTTCCTGATATTACGCATGTAGATGGCGACACGAGGGCCATGCTTCCAACGGAGATCGCGTTGTACCAGAACTACCCCAACCCCTTCAACCCGAGCACGAGGATCAGGTACGAATTGCCAGAGCGATCACACGTGACGCTGACGGTCTTCAACACATTGGGACAGCAGGTCGCGAAGCTCATAGAGGGAGAAACGGAGGCGGGCTACCACGAAGTGACATTCGATGCCTCGAATCTGTCGAGCGGCGTTTATCTGTATCGACTCATTGCTGGCGACTTCATCCAGACGCGCAAATTGATTGTGTTGCGCTGACTCTTTGGGAACAATCAGCGTTCCGAGTCCCATGCGAAGGGGCCGTCCCAGAAGTCGCTATCAGGCTGACGTCCATTTCTCTTTTGGAGGCGGGCGAAGGAAGCGGAGATGTGACTAGAATCTCACCTCCGCGCCAGGGCGCGGAATTCTTCCACCAGGTCCCGGTGCACGACGTCACGAAAGGAACCGAGCCAATGGACGAGGTAGGCTTCGTCAAGGCTGGGACGCCTGGCCAATACTCCGGCCACGTCCTCGATATCTCGCGCCCGGCCAGCCACAAGCTTGTGGATGATGAGGTCTTCGACGGAGGCAAATCTGACCGTGACGTCGCCGAAGGCCACACGTACCCCCCGCCTGATCGCTTCGGATTCGTAGGGGGTGAAAGAGAATATCAGATCGACACGAACGCCGCTGGCCGCGTCCGCGACGGGCAGGACATTGGTGGCACGCACAAAAGCCTCGACATCAGTCCGGACGGATCTAAGACCGATACGCTCAACCGTCTCACGTACCCTTTCCAGCTGCGAGGCGTCAACACCCAGAGTGATGTCAATGTCACGAGTGAGCCGGGGTTCGCCGTGGAGCAGAACCGCCTGCCCTCCTATGACCATGTACGGAATCCCGCCGGATTCGAGGGCCGGCCCGAGCTTAGCGAGGAGGGTCTGATACATTAGCGTTCAGGGCTGCAGCGAGGCGCACATCGTTATCCAGGCCGAGAAGAAGATCGTGCTCCCCGAACCAGCCGAGGTGGCGGGCCTCTTGATAGAGAGCCTCGAGAATTCTGAATTTCGCCGCAAGGTCGAGGTTCTGTTCAGCAAGCGAGCGTGCCTTGAAGTCTTCGTAGGCGGAAGGATTAGTAATCATAGCACAATATACAAAGGATATCTCAGGTTCTCAAAGATGCGAAGCCGTCTGGAGTATCTGGGCGCGAGACGCTCCTGACACTGAAGCTCCTGCGGATATATCACCCCAGATGAGGATTCTCGAGATCAGCTTCCGGGAGGGGAGCCCCTGCGCCGGGCCGTCCCACAACACTGCACTGCCCCTCAGATTCCTCTGGTCCATATTCCCCCCATCGGGGTTCCTCCCGCCCCGAATCTCCCATCGGCAGTCCAGAATCGGGGCCAGTGCAATGAGAGTGGTCCCGCTCCTCATTCGCGCCTTCGCCTGCGAGTTGCTCCCCGCCCAGGAGAAGCTGCTCCCGGTCCTGCACTTCAATCATCTGACCACGGCCGATGGCCTCCCCTCAAACGAGATGCGCTCCCCCGTTGTCCGGGACCACAGCGGATACGTCTGGGTAGGAACGGAAAACGGACTGGCACGGTATGACGGGTACGGATGCAAGGTCTACCGGAACGATCCGAACGACAGCACCTCATCGGGCCACACACCGTGAAATTCGATCCGAACAGACCCTTCAGCTGAGCTGGTCGAGGCCATTTTCGCCTTTCCCTTCGTGAGTCCGGTGAATCTGGGGAAGAGACTAAATGTGAACTACAGGACCGCAAGCCGATACCTCGGCGCGCTGGCGCGGGGGAAGATCCTCAAGGACAGCTACGTGGGCAAGTACCACGTGTTTGCCAACGCGCCGTTGCTGAGATTGCTGAGGCAATAGGGTGCGGCGCCAGCCCCCATCTGTGTACTTTTCGATACCCGTTTTTTTCCCCTCAGTTCAAGCATTGTCAACCTGCCGCGTGGCGGATGTGTGGAATCTCGCCATATTTTAGCCAAAGTCCGTTTGGTACGCCCTTTGTGTAATATCTCGCCTAACCCCCTCGCGTTTCATTTCTTTAGTCTACCAGGGCGGAGCATGCAGAAACACTATTGCCGTCTGTGCCATCGGATCCTGTCTTCCGGCGTGTGTCCGGACCACGGAGACCAACACACCATTCTCGTGAATATCGAACCGGTAAAACCCCAGCATGCTCCCCCTGCACAGGTTCAGCGCGTTCCTCCTGCACAGGTTCAACTTGCCCCTCAAATCGGAGCGAATCCCGCCCCAATGCGGGAGGCACAGACCGTTCAAATTCGAACTCCGCCTCAGGTCAGGCCGGCGACAACAAAACCTCCAGCGAAACCAGCTCCGTTCAATCTGGCCCGAGGCAAGTACACCTCTGCTGTCAACTCTGAGATTCTGCGATTCCGTCAATCGGAAAGAAGGCTCCACTGGGCGATTGCCGTACCTTTCATGGTCTGCTGGGTGACTCGCTCGTTCTCGTTGTTGTGTATAACGCTGATCCCAGCCGTTCTTTTCGCGACATCTTTGCCTGGGCACACCGGCTGTCTGGCATCTGCCTCTTCGTTCTCCCACCCTGGTCATCATTCAGGGACGCCGCGACTACAGAATGCACCTCTACAATATCAAGTGTGCATGGCTCTGGTCGCTCAACGATCTGAAATGGCTCGCGCTGATGGGGATTGCGGCCGTCAGCAAGAAAGTGGTCCTCCCCGAACAGGGGAAATTCAACGCGGCCGAGAAGGTCAATTTCATGTCGGTGATGGTCGCCTGCCCGATCTTCATTGCCACAGGTGCGATGATCTGGATGCATCAACTGGCCTGGGCCGCCTGGCTGGTCCATGCTGCCGCGGCCCTGATGGTAACCCCTACCATGCTCGGGCACATCTACATGGCGACAGTCAATCCCGACACCCGCGTAGGCCTCAAAGGAATCATATCAGGCTATGTTGACCGTCAATGGGCAAGACATCACTATGGCCTCTGGTACAAAGAGAACTTTGAGGGAAAGGTTCAGTCTGGAACAAGGGTTGCGGCACCCGTTCGCCCACCGGACCATCGTGTCCACATTCACTGTCCGTCCTGCACCGAGAACATGATGGTGTCCTGGGCCTGGATTCTGCAGAAGATATCCACCGCACGATCCATGCTCTGCCCGAAATGCGGCGTGACGCTCGAAGCCATTCGAACGATCACCAATCAGGAGGAGCTTGAGTGGGTCCAACTCCAACTCGCGAGGGTGGAGAGTGAGGGCCGTCCCCGGAGTTGGACCGAGTGATGTCGCGACCAACGCAGCGAACTGTAAACGACATTCAGGCAAACTGGCTAGCAGACTGGAATTGACTATGGGAGCGAACATGTCGGAAGGTCCCCAGGCACGCAGACGGATCAAGGAGCTCGAGGTCATGGTTGCCGACGTCATTGTCGAGACGCCTGAAACGGCGACGCTGATTCTCTTCACGGGGAACGACAGGCTCGAGTACAAGGCGGGACATTTCCTCACCATCGATCCTCACCAACTGGAAGCCCTCGAGCGTTTCACGGCCTTTCTCGAGGACCTGAAGGGGAAGAAGGAGCCGCCCCGCGCCTATTCCCTCTCCAGCGCTCCGCATGAGCGACACCTCGCAATAACCGTGAAAGAGGAGAGGTACACGTCCGGTGACACCAAGTATCCCCCACTTTTGTCGCCGCTGCTCGTCAAGCGCATGTCCCGGGGGATGCGTCTTGTCATTACAGGGTTCACGGGGCCCTACACACTCACCGAGAATGTCGAAAGCGAGACAGACCACATAGTGCACATATGTGCCGGCTCCGGCATCGTGCCAAACTATTCGATCGTGAAGGATGCACTCAACCGCCATCCACGTCTTCGCCACACACTTGTCTACGCGAACAAGACATGGGATGACATCATCTTTCGCAGCGAGCTTCAGGAGCTTGAGCAACGTCACCCTGACCGCTTACGGGTCGTCCACTCCCTTACTCGTGAAGGGGGAGAATTCCGTTTCCGGGAAGACATCAGGAAGGGAAGGATCACCACCGAGTTGCTCCGAGAGCAGATCCCCGATCCCGGATCCGCGCTTGTCTATGTTTGCGGACCGGCTGTCTCTGTCCATGAGCGGCAGGAGGCGAAACGAAGCGGAACAACGCCTGCGCACCGTTTCCTGGAGGGGACCCTCACCAACCTGAAGGAGCTCGGAATCCCGCAGGACCGGATTACCTCCGAATCATACGGATAGCGTCCATGTGACACTCCGGCTCGTCCAGCTCCGCGCGAGTGCAACGGCTCCTGGCCGATTTGCCCTGGATTGTGAGGGAGGGTTCCTCTTCAAAGATCCATCGGCTCAGAACATTGAAATCCCCGAGGCTTGAATATAGCGTAAGACCAACTTACCTTTGAGGGTTCTGTTTCTTGTGGTAGTTGCCCCGCCGCACTGTGTCCTGACGCATCTGGACGGCAATCATCTCATAAGATTTTCAAAAGCAGTACCGCATGACAAGTGAATTCACACTCCTTCTAGTGACTGCGTGTTCGGTTGCGGTCCTTCACACCCTTGCAGGACCCGACCATTACCTGCCTTTCATAATGATGTCAAAGGCCCGCAACTGGTCTTTGGCAAAGACGTCCGGGTTTACCATTCTGTGCGGGCTCGGCCATGTCGGCAGCAGCGTCATCGTAGGATTGGTGGGCATTGCGTTCAGTCTTGCTCTATCTGAACTGGTGCATTTTGAAAGCCTGCGGGGCAGCCTGATTTCCTGGTTGTTCGCCGCGTTCGGCCTGCTGTACCTTGTCTGGGCGATCTACCGTGTCCTGAGGGGCAGACAACACACGCACCTGCATCTTCATCCAGACGGCAGCTCACACCTTCATGAGCACAATCATCATGCAGATCACCTGCATGTTCATGACGAGGGAGGGAAAGCCAACATCACCCCCTGGATACTGTTTACAATATTCATCTTCGGTCCGTGCGAACCGCTGATCCCGATTGTCATGTACCCGGCCTCGCAACATAACTACCTTGAACTCATCATCCTGACCGGGGTCTTCAGCATCATCACGATACTTACCATGCTTACCGTGGTGATTACCGCGTCCTTCGGAATCAGGGTGCTGCGAGTGAACTTCCTGGAGAAATACAGCCATGTGATGGCTGGAAGTGCGATCCTCCTGTGCGGTCTGGGGATGATCTTTCTTGGATTGTGAACGACAGATACAGCCCGCCCATCTACCGCGTCACCTGATGCCGAATCAGGTGCTTGTTCCCGCAAGCCGCGCAGTGTTGAGAATTTCAACATTGACTATGATCTGCTGAATCGGTATGCTACCCACAAATGCCCTATGCTATATAGTTCTCTCACCCATCGAACCGCCGCGATAATCCCTTCTCCAGCTCCGTCGTTGTAGGGATCACCACGACGGAATCCTTGCCCAAAGCAACTGCCCCCACCCCCTCCTGACGATCCAAGTGTTAAATTACTTTTGGACCAAGTGAAGGAGGGTACGCGGTATGGGCAAGAAGAAGTTTACCCCGGAACAGATCGTCTCGATGCTTCGTGAGGCGGAGGTTCTCCTGGGCGAAGGGTCAGAATATTGCGGAGGTATGTCGAGAGGCTGGGGATCACAGACGCAGACGTATTACCGGTGGCGGAAGGAATACGGAGGGCTGCGGGTAGACCAGGCCAAGCGGCTGAAGGAACTGGAAGCAGGAGAACACGAGGCTGAAGAAGGTTGTGGCCGATCTGATCGTGGACAAGGCGATCCTGAAGGAGGCGGCCCGGGAAAACTTCTGAGCCCGGCCAAACGGCGCCGGGCCGTTCACGAGGATCACGGAAGCACTTGCAGGTGTCAGAACGTCGTGTCTGCAGGGTTCTCGGAACAGCCACGATCGACCCAGCGACAGATGCCCATGATGATGTCGGAGGAGGACAGGCTTGCGGGCAAGGATCACGGAGCTGGCCTGCCAGTACGGACGCTATGGGTACCGGCGGATCACGGCACTTGCTGAGGGCACGAAGGCTGGCATGTGAATCACAAGCGTGTGGAGCGCATGTGGCGGCGAAGAAGGGCTGAAAGTGCCCCAGAAACAGCGCAAACGACGCCGGCTGTGGTTGACCGATGGATCTTGCATCCGGTTGCGGCCAGACCACCGGAATCATGTGTGGAGCTACGATTTCGTGGCAGAGCGGACCAGCGATGGACGGCCGCTGAAGATGCTGACCATTGATCGACGAATACACCAGGGAGTGTCTGGCGATCCATGTAGACCGGCAGATCAAGGCCGATCATGTCATGGAACAGCTGACGGATGTCTTCGTCCAACGAGGAACGCCGCGAGTACCTGCGATCTGACAATGGCTCGGAGTTCACGCAGCGGAGATCCGGACAGTGGCTCGAGCGAGTGGGTGTTAAGACATTGTTCATCGAACCAGGGAGCCCGTGGGAGAACGGCTACATCGAATCATTCAACGGCAAGATGAAGCTATCACTGAACTGCAAAAGATCAGACAGAGCCTTGGGGCGAGCAATCCGTATGGAGTTGGCGACCTGGGGTATGCCTATGCAAAGGCGGGGAGGAAGGACGAGGCGGTCAAAGTCCTCAATCAGTTGATGGAATTCTCAAAGAAGGGCTACGCGCTGTCGGTTCAAATAGCCTATGTGTACTCAGGGCTAGGCGAGAAGGATAAGGCGTTCGAGTGGCTGGAGAAGGGATATGAGGAGCAAAACACACAGTTGTCCTTCCTTAAGATCGACCCTATATGGGATAATCTTCGTTCCGATTCTCGATATGCGGCTATGCTGGAGAAGATAGGATTGGGGAAATGATCGAGGAAACGATCTCACATTACAGAATGCTGGAGAAGCTCGGCGAAGGCGGCATGGGGGTCGTGTATAAGGCCCTGGACACCACGCTCGACCGCATCGTTGCGCTGAAGTTCCTCCCGCCGCATCTCTCCGCTTCGGAGCAGGACAAGGCTCGTTTTCTCCGGGAAGCCAAAGCCGCCTCCGCACTCAACCACCCGAATATCTGCGGCATTCATTCCATCGGTGAGCATGAGGGACAAAGTTTCATAGATATGGAGTGGGTTGAGGGGCAGACGCTACGGACCCTGGTTGCGGGTGAAACGTTGAAGCTGGATGACGCAATCGGGTATGCAATCCAGATCGGTGAGGCGCTCTACGAAGCACACGGCAAGGGGATCGTGCATCGTGACGTCAAAGCCGACAACATCATGGTCAACTCGAAAAAGCAGGTGAAGGTGATGGATTTCGGCTTGGCCAAGTTGAAGGGATCGCTCAAGCTCACAAAGACCTCCAGCACGGTCGGGACGCTTGCTTATATGGCGCCCGAACAGCTCCAGGGCGGCGAGGTCGACGCCCGCTCGGACATCTTCTCGTTCGGCGTGGTGCTCTATGAAATGCTGACGGGAAGAATGCCCTTCCGCGGTGAGCATGAAGCGGCAATGATGTATTCCATCCTGAACGAGCAGCCGGCGAGCGCCACGAGTGTCCGCCCCGAAGTCCCGGAAGGGGTGGATCGCATCGTCCAGCGAGCGCTTGAAAAGGACCCCGCCGACCGGTATCAACATGTCGATGATATGGTCAGTGAACTCGGGAGATGGAGGAAACAGACGTCGCATGGCGTCCGAACCCAGCCGGGAGAGGGAAGACTGTCGTCGGCGGGGAGAACGGTGATCCGCTCAAGGAGCCCGAAAGGGATCCGCGTTCTCTGGGCCGGTGGGGCACTGATGGCGATTCTCGTCGTTGCTGGCTATCTGTTCGTCGGCAAATCCACCCCAAGAATTCCATCCATCGCGGTCCTCCCGTTTGTCAACGCGGGAACAGATTCCACGATGGAATATCTGAGCGACGGGTTTACCGAGGGATTGATCAACAGCCTTTCGAAACTTCCCGGCCTCAAGTTGATGTCCCGCAGCACGGTCTTCCGCTACAAGGGGAAGGATATCGACCCGCGCGATGTGGGAAAGAAGTTGGGCGTCGCCGCAATTGTGATGGGGCGAATCAGTCAGCACGGCGACGTGCTTGAGGTCAGCGTGGAGCTTGTGAACACCGAGGATGAAAGTCAGATGTGGGGCGAGCACTACAATCGACGCGCATCTGAGATCGTGTCTCTCCCGGGCGAGATAGCAGGTGAGCTGTCGAAGGAATTGCGGCTTACGCTAACGGGCGACCAGGAAAGAGAGCTGACGAAGCAGACGACGGGAAATGTCGAGGCATATCAGCTCTACCTCAAGGGGAGATTTCACCTGAACAAGCGATCGCCTGAAGGTTTTGCAATGGCCCGGGACTACTTTCAGCGTGCCGTTCAGGCCGATTCAAAGTTCGGCCTTGCCTATACAGGCATGAGCGACTACTACAATCTCATGGGATCGTACTTCCTCTTGCCGCCCGGTGTCTCGGGATCACAGGGCAAGACATGGGCTATGAAGGCCCTTGCCCTTGATGACAACCTTGCTGAGGCGCACACCGCCCTTGCTTCGCTATCTGAATGCTACGAGTGGGACTGGTCAGTTGCCGACCAGCACTACAAACGTGCGATCGCGATTAACCCAAGCTATGCGACAGCGCACCAATGGTATTGTGAATTTCTTTCCTCGATGGGGAGATATAAAGAAGCGATGCTCCAGGCACAGTTGGCGGAAGAGGTCGATCCTCTTTCGCCTGCTGTGTCTGTTTCTTCTTCCGTTCCTTATCAGGCAGCAGGCCGCTATGAAGACGCGCTCACGCGCTGCGACAGGGCGATTGAGCTCAACCCGCGGTTTGCGCGTGCATACAGTCAGCGCGCAGCGATACAATTCAAGCGGCAGAAGATGACTGAGGCCGTTGAGGACATGAAAACTGCGGTGAGTGTTTCTGACAGCGGCGACGAATATTTGGCCGGGCTTGGCTTCCTCTATGGACAGTCGCACAGGGGGGAGCGGGCCAGGGAAATCCTTGGCAGACTCCTTGCCCCATCACCACAGCGGTACGTGCCGCCGTATTTTGTCGCAGTGGTCTATTCCGGGCTTGGGGAAAAGGACAATGCGTTTCTCTGGCTGGACCGCGCATTTGAAGAGCGCTCGTTCGCGCTGGAAGCTATGAGGTTTGATCCGTACCTTGATCCACTCCGAAAGGACGCTCGGCTCACGGCGTTAATGAAGAGAGTGGGATTGCCTGAGTAGTTTAAACTGCCAGCTGGTCAGAGCTAACCTGGCTCTGTGGCAAAAAAGACCCATATATCTCCTCTTTATCCCTGGCCTCATTGATTCAGTTGAGATTAGTCAACTAGACGGGTAGGTTGGCCGATCTCATAGGTCTACCTGACGTAATGCAGGAGTCAGTGGGCCGCCGAGCGTTTCTGTTCTATCGCCCCACCCGACGACCCACCGAGTCCTTCCTTGTTCGGAGTTTGGGCAGTTCCTTCATCCTCCCGCCCACCCCCGCGGACACGACGAGGCATTTGTATTCATTTAATGCCAACGGGAAGTGTACTCTCGATCTGACGCAAATAATGTCTATGGGTCTGATAGGAGCACCACAATTGTATTTCAGGACGGTAAAGAGCTGACGCGAGAAACATAATAGCCTCTCCAGACTCCACCCGATTCCTGAATGAGAAGACCATTGCGACAACCCTTGTGCCGATTTACACAATAAGGAAGGTTGCCTTCACGAACCACGGTGTCGGATTTCTCCAGGGGTTCGGATGGGGAGCCCTCATAGGTTCCGCGACCGCTGCGGCATGACTCACGGTCTCCCCGGAGGTCGAGTTGACTCTGGCCTTGCGCCGCCGTATCATTCGGCAGTACCATTGGTTCCTGCTGCCGTTGGGATCATTCACGCCCGTGGAGCTTCCCATGATCGGCAAGGTTGTTTCCCACTACAAGATCCTCGAGCATCTCGGTGGCGGGGGAATGGGTGTCGTGTACAAGGCCCAGGACCTCAAGCTCGATCGCCCTGTCGCCCTGAAGTTCCTTCCTCCCGATCTCACCCGAGATCCAGAAACCAAGCAGCGCTTCGTCCATGAGGCGAGATCCGCCTCCGCCCTCGACCACACCAACATCTGCAATATCCACGAGATCGATGAGACCGAGGATGGTCAGATTTTCATCGTGATGGCTTTCTATGACGGCGAAACCGTCAAGAAGAAAATCGACCGTGGACCATTGAAACTGGACGATGCCCTTGATATTGCCATTCAGGTTGCGAAGGGACTCGCCAAGGCCCATGACTCAGGGATGGTCCATCGCGACATCAAGCCGGCGAACGTCATGGTCACGCGTGACGGCGTCGCCAAGATCGTGGACTTCGGAGTGGCCAAGCTCACCGGCATGAGCCGGCTCACGCAAACGGGGGCCACGGTTGGGACGATCGCCTACATGTCCCCCGAACAGGCGCAGGGGGAAAAGGTTGACCATCGCAGCGATATCTGGTCTCTCGGCGCGATGATGTACGAGATGGTGACCGGGCAGCGCCCCTTCAAGGGGGATTACGAGAATGCCGTCGTGTATTCGATCCTGAATGCATCGCCCGAACCGATGACCGGAGTACGAACAGGCGTTCCGATGGAGCTCGAGCGGATCGTCGGAAAGACGCTGGCCAAATCTCCCGGGGAGCGCTACCAGCATGCGGACGAGCTCATCGTCGATCTCAATCATGTCCGCAAGGGGTCGGGACAAACGGTCTCGCAGATCGCGGCACCTGCAACGGGTGCAGCAGCGGCAAAGAAACCCCGCTGGAAACGCATCCTCATCCCGACGGGGATGGTCCTCGGACTCGTTGCGGCCTTCCTCGTCCTGAAGCCCCTTCTGTTCGAAGACGTCCTGGTCTCGGAGCCGAAACCGATCGCCGTCGTCAGCTTCACGAATCAAACGGGGGACCGTGCATACGACTACCTGAGTGAAGCCATTCCAAACCTTCTCATCACGAGTCTCGAGCAATCGCGCTATCTGCGTGTCATGACCTTCGAGAGGATGCGGGATCTGCTGGCACAGATGGGGAAGAGCGATGTCCAGGTCATCGACAAGGAGCTCGGGTTCGAGCTCTGCCGCCGCGAAGGGATCCAGGCAATTGTCGTGGGGAGTTTTGTCAAGGGAGGGGAGACATTTGCGACGGACGTGAAAGTTCTCGACGTGAATACGAAGGAGCTCCTGCGAAGCGTCAGCGCGCGGGGGGATGGGGTGCAGAGCATACTCAACAGTCAGATCGACGAGTTGAGCAGGGAGATAGCTCGTGGGGTGGGGCTGTCGCAAAGGAGGGTGGAATCCTCGGCGTCGCAGATCGTCGAAGTCATGACATCCTCCATGGATGCGTACAACTACTTTCTCCGGGGGAGAGAAGATTATGAGAAGCTGTACTATGCGTCAGCGGCGCAATTCCTGGAGAAGGCTGTGGCTCTCGATTCGAATTTCGCCGTCGCATATCTCTACCTGGCGAAAGCCCGCGGCGCACTCATCGAGCCGTCCGCAATGCTGATGGCCATCGAAAGGGCCAAAGCTCTTTCTTCCAGGGCGCCGGAAAAGGATCGACTCTCAATCGAGGCGCGCTACGCGGGATCGGTCGAACGAAACCCCCCCAAACGAATCCTTCTCCAGGAAGAGCTGACGAGGAAATACCCACGCGAGAAGCGATTTCACAACGAGCTCGGTCAGCTCTATCAGAGTGCAGGGAGGGTGCATGAGGCGCAAAGTGAATACGAAAAGGCAATCGAACTTGATCCGAATTTCGCCTCGCCCGTGAATGGCCTGGCGTATATGCTCGCGGAGCAGCAGATGTATGACAGGGCGATAGAAACGTTGCAGCGCTATGCCTCTCTTTCGCCGGGCGATGCAAATCCGTTCGATTCGATGGGGGAAATGTATCTCAAGATGGGAAACCTGGATGAATCGGCAGCCAGATACAGGGAGGCAATCCGGGTGAAGCCCGATTTCCACGCGGCCTATTGCAGTCTGTCGTATGTGCATGCGCTCAGAGAGGAGTACTCCGAGACCATCCGATACATCGACGAGGCTGCCGCGGTTGCACCTTCGCCGTTCCTGAAGGCTCTCTCACGGATCTGGAAATCCTTATTTCTCAACATGCTTGGGAGGGTCCGCGAAGCCTCGGTGGAATTGGATTCGGTTTACATGATCGCTCGTCGCAGTGGTCCCTCGGGTACGATGAGTCCCTGGTACTGGCAGCGCGCCTGGTTCGATCTGGACCGGGGCGATTTCGCGGCCGCGAAGAAGGGAATGATCCTGTTCTCGGAGACCTACGCACAAAGCAATCCAAAGACGCCGGTGCGCAATGAAGTTCTCCGTAACGCTGTGCTGTCGTACGTCGACGTCAGATCCGGAAAACTCGATTCAGCCCGGATACGCATAACGGCCGCAAAGTCCCGGAGAGGATCCCTCGAATCTGGACTCAAGCCTGTTGACCTCATGGTCGACCTGTTCGAAGCGGAAGTGCTGCTCGCCGAGGGACGTGCGGACAGCGCAATCCGTGCTGTTCGGACTATCCCAGCGATCGCGCCTTCTATGAGCTACGGATGGTATCTCCCCATGTACAATACTCCTCAGTTCAGAGACATTGTTCCGAGGGCGTTCGTGAAGAAAGGGATGATGGACAGCGCCATCGTGGAGTACGGACAGCTTCTGCGGATAGATCCCGGATCGGTAGACAGACGGTTTCTCCAGCCCATTTTCCATTACCGTCTTGCCCGGGTCTGCGAGCAGGCCGGCCAACGGGAGAAGGCTCTTGCGGAATACCGTCGATTCCTTGAGATCTGGAACAGGGCTGATGCGGACCGACCGGAATTGATCGATGCGAAGAAGCGTGTGGCGGTTCTCGGGAAACAATTTCCCTAGCGTTCTGAGTCCAGCCCGAAGGCCGGGCGCGCGACTCCGGGCCCCCTTTGTGCCCCGCGTAAGGCTGGTCGACGGTGTACTCCCCTTGATATCCTCGAAAAATTGCATCATCTTTGCCGCAACGCAGCGCAGGCAGAGGGCAGCAATCATCTCCTGAGTCCGCACCCTCCGGCACTCCTCACCGCGCCCTAGCATCTCAACGCACGACCCACAACGTGACTCGAGAGGTGCCTTATGGCCGCAAAGCCGTCTGTTGTCCGGCTTCTTCATGTGATCCTGTTTTGCTCCTCCCTTCTCCTGGTCTCCCCGCACGCATTCGCACAGACTGTCACCGGAGGCCTCCACTTCAGTGTCGCCGACTCGCTGGGCAATCCGCTGGACGGCGTCATCGCGTCCGTGGCCGGCCCGGAGATCCAGGGAGTCCGTAGCGCTCTCAGCGACCGGCTGGGTCGGTGCACGATTCCTGTACTCCCTCCTGGAATCGTCTCCCTCCGTTTGACTCACCCCGGGTATCAAGCTACTGTCGTGGAGAACATCCGCATTCAATTGAGCAGAACGACCGCGCTCGGTACGGTCGTGCTTCAACAATCGGTGTACGATCTCCCGGAAGTGGTCGTCTCAAGTGAGCGGGCCTACATCGACGCCAATAGTTCCACCTATGGATCCAACCTGCGGCCCATCGAACTGGACGCTCTGCCCATGGATCGAGACTACAGGGATATGGTCTCCATGCTTCCCCAATCCAATCTGTCGTACTTTGGCGACGGCGTGAACATCGGAGGAGCGACGGGGGCCGAGAACAAGAACGTGGTGGACGGTGTGGAGGTCACCGACCCGCTGATCCAGGGCAGCGGCACGGTTCTGCCGTACAACTTCATCCGGGAGGTGGAGGTGAAGGCCGGCGGGTACGAGGCGGACACCCGGGGCACGCTCGGCGGCGTGCTCAACGTTGTCACGTATTCGGGGACGAACGAACTGCACGGGTCGGCGTTCGGATTCTATACGAGCAACCGTTTCTCGGCCGACCCCCAACTGGGGCTTTCCGATCCCACGCAAGGGGAATTCTCAAATTACGATGTCGGGTTCAGCCTGGGCGGGCCCATCCTCCCGGACCGCCTCTGGTTCTTCGTGGCGTACAACCCGACGTTCGAGCGGAGGGACGTCAACATTCCGAGCTTCGGGATTTCTGTCGACAGGACGCTGGTCAACTCCTTCGCCGCCAAGCTCACGTGGGCCGCGTCGGAGCGGCTGAACCTCGTCTTCACAGCAACCGGGGATCCCTCACAAAGGGATGCGGTTGGCAACGGCGTGGGGACGCCGCCCGCAGGGCTTACAACGCCTGATTCCTACTTGATGGATATCGGATGGGGCGGGACCAACTTCTCGCTCAACGGGACGTACATGCCCTCGAACGACATCCTCATAGAAGCCTCCGTGGCAAGGGTCAACCGGCACGATACGGGACAGCCCGCGACGGAGTTCGGCGAGCAAGAACCCTTTTATGTCGACTACCGTACGGACGTCTGGTCGGGTGGACCGTCAAGTTCGTGGGACTCCTTCCGCTACGCCACAATGGGCCGGCTGGCGGCCTCGTTGACGCTCGGGGGTCACACGCTCAGGGTGGGCGGAGAGTACAAGGTGAACGGCACCGACAACCGGTACGACTACGACCAGATCTACCGGTACGACACGACATACTACGAGCGGTATGTGGGGAAGGGTTACGAGACCGTTCACGACAACATCCCGTCGGTCTTCATTCATGACACCTGGCGGGTGACGGAGGAGCTGAGCCTGTACGGGGGGGTCCGCTGGGACGGCCAGGAGATCATCGCATCGGATGGATCGCTTGCCCAGAAGATCACCCTCCCGCTTCAGCCGAGAATCGGCTTCGCGTTCGTGCCGGACGAGTCACGCGTCCACAAGGTTTTCGGCTCTTTCGGTCGGTATGCGCAGGAGTTCGCCCTGTTCCAGGCGGTGGACCGCTTCTCCGACCAGGGATACAACGCAGGGTTTTCGTACGATCACGATCCGCGGGTGTCGCCCGAAGGCGCGGATACCATCTATTACACGCCCTTTTCGATCGGGCCGGGGGTGGAGGGTCTGCGCGGGCAGTACTTTGACGAGTTCAGTCTGGGGTACGAACATGCGCTGGACAACACGATTCCGTGTGCGGGTCCAGGGTGTCTACCGGACCATCCGCGAGGCGATCGATGATGCGTACCTCCCTTCCGAGCAGCGGTACGTGCTCGGGAATCCCGGGAGTGGAAACCTTTCCGAATGGCCGAAGCCCAGGCGTGAGTACCTGGCGATGGTCGTGACCATCGAGCGGAGCAACGACCGGCACTTCAATTTCCTCGCGTCGTACGTCCTCTCGCGGAACTACGGGAACTACGGGGGGGTGTTCGACGCTTTCCTGCATTCAGGGTTCCCGAACGTCACGTCGTCATTCGATGACCTCGAGAACACGAAGGAGTTCGGGATGGGTCTCCTGCCGAACGACCGGACGCACGTGTTCAAGTTCTCAGGATCGTATCTGTTCGACTTCGGCCTGTCGACAGGTGTGATGTTCATCGCGCAGACCGGGACCCCGATCAGCATATGGGCCAGTCAGGGCCCGGTGGTGAAGTTGCAGGCGCAGCGCGGCACCAACGGAAGAATGCCAACGATCTGGGATCTCAGCGCGCGCATCGCGTACCGGCTTCCGTTTGATGGGTCCCTCAGGACGCGGTTACTCCTCGACGTCTTTCACATAGCCAGCCAGAAGGTTGCGGTCGACATCGAGCAGTGGAAGGGGCGTCTGAACGACCAGGGGGAGTTCTATTACCTGTATGACAACTACGGGAAGGCGTTACGGTACCAGCCTCCGACCTCTGTGCGGCTGGGGCTAGAAGTGAGCTTCTGAGCGGCGGGACTTCCCGCGCGCTCAAGTCTGCGGCTGAGATATCCGCTTCTTATTGGCGCGGGCGAAGGAAGCGGATGGATCGCGCCACGGTCTACTCACTCCACGATAATCTTCCCGCCCATCCAGATGGCTTGATGCTCCACTCTCCCGCGAGTCTCGCGGACGGCGGCCTTGAGCAGTCCCGGTGCCAAAGCCAGGACAGGAGTCACCGCCAGGCGCATCGCCTCTGACAATGCGATGCGCTGACAGAGCAGCGCGATCCTTTTCCTGTGCGCAAAGAGCGCGGCGGACTCGCGGCGGTACGTCTCGTAGAAACTCTCCCGCTCTTCAGGCCGCGGATGCACTTCAGCGAAGAGCCGCCCGATCAGCCGCCCCTGCTGCATGGCAATGCCGATGCCGTCTCCTGCCAGCGGGGCGATCAACCCCGCCGAATCACCTGCCATGAGTACGCCGTTCACAACCGGGTCGCGGGGTCCAAAGAAGAGATTTCCGGTGCCGTAGGGAGACAGGTTGGCGAGGATGTTCAGAACGGCAGGAGTCACAAGTCTCGCGAAGGAAGGATTGGCCCGGGCAAGCGCGCCCAATCTCTCGCGCGATGAAATGTCTCCTTTCTCCCTTCGCTCAAGGGCGCAGAGATTGACGGTCCCCCCGCCGACACGGGAGATCCCGCAATAGATCCGAGGGCCGAGAGCGATCACGATCTCGTCGTTGCCGAGATTCTCTATCATCCCGGCGGGGATGTGGTACTTGAACCCGGTGTAGCCTGTTCGCGTCCCCGCAAATGAACGGCCCAGCCGCTTGTCCAGAGGCGAGTTTTTCCCGTACGCACCTATGACCCACCGGGAGCGGTACTTGCGTTCTTCGCGATGGTCCTTGAACGCGACCACGAATTCCTGTTGATCCCGCTCGATGCCGGTTACCTCCGCCGGCTGCATGATCGTTACTCCAGCCTTCCCGGCGGCCTCGAGCAGCATCGCATCAAACGCCCCGCGCTTCACCCCGTACGCGGTGAATCCGAGCGATGAGCTGATCGGTCTGCTCCGATCCGGGAGGAGTGTGAACGTCTTCAGGGGATTCGGGCGGAGCGCCTGGAATTCGCGTTCCAGCCCCATGTCTGAAATCGTCTGGGCCACTTCGGCCGACAGGAACTCGCCGCAGAGCGTCTCCCGGGGGAACCGCTGCTTCTCGAGCAGCACCACAGAGTAGCCGGCTGTCGCGAGGCTCCGCGCCGCGACGGATCCTGCGGGGCCTCCGCCGACAACCACCACATCGAAGCGGTCAGTCATCCCGCCTCCTCATCCCGCCCTGTATTCCGCCGACCATCCCGTCCCTCATCCCGCCCTGTATTCCGCCAACCATCCCGTTACCTCATCCCGCACCCTGCCTTCCACGGGAAACCACAGGCACCAGCGGAAAGCCCAGTGCCATGAGAGGGTCGCGTTGCCGATGCCGGCACGGCCGAGAATGGTGTCGAGATCCTGGCGCGTGAAGGCCCGGCGGACAGAGACCCGCGCATCGTACCTGACGATCGGACTCCGCGAGAGGAGTGCTGTCAGAGCGGTGATGCCGGCGAGGGCAAACGCGTGCCGATGCAGATCGTTGATGACCACCCCCACGCGCGCGATCCTGGCTGCCTGCTGCAGAAGCTGGATCGCCTCGAAGTCAGTGCAATGGTGGAGGAAGAGCGATGCGTGGACGATGTCGAAGGACCGGTCGGGATAGGGGAGAGCGTGCGCGGATCCCGTCACCACCGCGGATCCATGACCGTGCAGGGCTGCGAGTTCGCGCACGCGCGGGTTGATGTCGAGCGCCGTGACCTCGAAACGTCGATCGGACGAACGGAGTATGGCGCGGAGGTCCGTGCCGCCGGCTCCGATGTCGAGGACCGTCATGGGCTGGCCGGCGCCAAGCCTCCGCGTCAGGCGACCCACACCGATCCGTGTCGTCCGGTACCCCCCGAGCCATCGGTTGATGATCTCCAGCTCGCGCAGCGCGCGCTCGAGCTCCTCGCCGGAGACGTCCGGGTCATCCATCAACTCACTCAGGTCGCTCTGACGCTCGCGCATCATACGCCTTCGAACAGGGCGACTTCCATCGTCAGCCCGGGCCCGAATCCTATCGCACAGATCTGGTCACCGGATTCAATGGAGATATTGTCGAGCATTTCTTTCATGACAAAAAGGATCGACGCCGATGACATATTTCCGTAGCCGTTCAGGACGGTACGGGACGGCTCCATCTGTTCTTTCGAGAGGCCCAGCCCGGATTCCAGCGCATCGAGGATCGCGCGTCCTCCCGGATGCAGCACCCAGTGGCGGATCTTCTCGGGAGTCAGGCCCCGTGCCTGGAGGATGTCTCGCACCGTGGGAACGGCATGTTCGGAGATCAAACGGGGGAGGTCTGCGGAGAGCCTCATCTCGAATCCGAAGTTCCCGATTTCCCACCCCATGAGCTCTCGCGAGTCCGCGAACAGCATAGAGTCGGTGTGCACGAGACGGATCCGTCCCGGGGAGTCTGTCCCGGACGAGAAGAGACTGGCCGCGCAGCCGTCCGCGAAGATCATGTTGGCGAGGATGTTGTCGCGGGTTGGTTCCAGCTGCAGGTGGAGGCTGCAGAGCTCGACCGAGACCAGAAGCACCCGTCGCGGCTGGGGCGTCTGGCATGCTTCAAGGACCGAGGTGAATCCCACCATCGAGGCAGCGCAGCCCATGAACCCGATATGCGTCCGCTTGACCGAGGGAGGCAGGCCAAGCCGGGAGATGATATCATAGTCGAAATTCGGGGCGGAGAACCCGGTGCAGGAAACGGTGATGAGACGATCGATGGAAGCGGGGGACGTCCGTGTCTTCTCCAGGACCGTTGACGTTGCCTCGACGGCCAGCCGTGAGGACCAGGTACGATAGAGGGCCATTCTGCGGGCCGTGTCCGGATGCGGTCCTTCCAGCGTGCGGGCATAGAACCGTTCCTGCACGTCAGGTTCTGCATCGGGCACGACAAAGCGCCGGTTGGTAATGCCTGACCGTGCGGCGGCCATGTCGATCATCCGGCCAACAGCCGGGCTGGTGCCCATGCGTTGCTTCAGCTCAGCGGTTGCGCGCTCCTGTGAGACGCGGTACGGCGGTACAGTGGTGGCAATGTCGATCAGACGCGGCATCAGCTCTCCCGGGGTTTCCATGTTGAACATTGGCCAGGCGGAAAGGTTCCCCCCGATAGGATACACAGAATATGCGAAAGGTTCCCCCCAGATAGGATACATGGAATACGCGAAGGTCCACCCCCGATCTGGTAGATGGAATACGCGAAAGGTCTTCCTCCGGGAGGGTACGTAACCAACGAATGCCTCGGCGCCGACGGTTGCGCGCAATCGTGGACTCTCCTTGCATAATGCCCCCGGATTAGGCATCTTATGTACGCGTGTACCTGTTCTTTCAGTTATCCCCTGCAATACAGGAAGTCATTGATGTCCGTTGAAGTCACCCCCGCAGCGAGCCGCGCCGAAGCGGCCACCCTCGCCAGGATCGTCCAGCCGTTCACCCAACCGGACCCCAAGAGATCAATCTGGCAGATCGTCAACACCCTCACCCCGTACTTCGCACTCTGGGCGCTCATGATCGTGATGGTCCAGCAGGGATTGCCGTACTGGTCGGTCCTCGCGGTTTCCGTGATTGCGGCGGGGTTCTACGTGAGGGTCTTCATTCTCTTCCACGATTGCTGCCACGGCTCGTTCTTCGGTACGCCGCAGGCAAACAGGATCGTCGGATATGTCACCGGTATCCTGACGTTCACGCCGTTCGAACAATGGCGCCGGTCGCACGCCATGCACCACGATACGGTGGGAGATCTGGACCGTCGGGGGGTGGGCGACATCTGGACCCTGACCGCTGAGGAATTCGAGGCGGCTCCCCGATGGCAGCGGGTCGCCTATCGCATCGTCCGGAATCCCTTCTTCGTCCTCACGTTCGGAACGATCATCATCTTCATGATCGGTCCCAGGTATTTCCACAAGCTCGACAGGAAACGGGAGCGGCAGAGCGTCGTCATCACGAATATCGCGCTGGCGGCCATCATCACCGTCGCTGCCCTTACCATCGGAATCCAAACCTACCTCATGATCCAGATCCCGGTGATGCTCATCGCGGGGGCGGCGGGTCTCTGGCTGTTCTACGTCCAGCATCAGTTCGAAGGGACCTACTGGGAGCGCCACGAGGCGTGGGACCCGGTGAAGGCGGCGCTGGAAGGGAGCTCGTTCTACAAGCTCCCGAAAGTGCTTCAGTGGTTCACCGGCAATATCGGATTCCATCATATCCACCACGTGCAACAGCGAATCCCGAACTACAACCTCGAGCGCTGCTATAAGCAGGTGCCGGTGCTGCAGCAGGTCAAGCCGCTCACGCTCCTGAGCAGTCTGAGATCCGCGCGGCTGCACCTCTGGGACGAGGCCAGGCGAATGCTAAGAGGCTATCGCGTGCCCAGCACGTGAGTTTGCGAGGAATTCCTCGCCATATGAACGATCGCGGTCTCAAGGACACTCCCGAACTTCTGGTCCTGCGGCTACCCCAGCCGCACACATCCGGCTGATATGGTCAACTCTTGTTGAACGTGGTACATTGGACTGGGGGCTGATATGATTCCGCCGACAAAATTGCTTGATCGCATGATGATCGTGTTGTCGGTGGTTCTGGGGGGTGGATCGATCCTTCTGCTTGCCTCGATGGGTTCCATCCGGTTTGTCCATCTCGGGTTTTCGAACCCCATTGTCCTGTTATGGGACACGATCCTGTCGTCTCTGTTCTTCCTTCAGCACAGCGGGATGGTTCGCAAGGCTTTCCGTACCCGCTCGGATGTGATTATACCCCCGCGTTTTCACGGTGCGCTCTACTCCATCGCATCAGGTATTGCGCTGATCATGGTTGTGGTGCTCTGGCAGCGGTCAGAAATCCAGTTGTTCCGACTGGAAGGTCTCACTCTCTGGATAGCGCGCGCCTGCTCCGCTGCGGCCTTCCTGATATTCGCCTGGGGCATCCATGCACTTGGTGGGTTCGACCCGTTCGGTCTGCGGCCGATCAAGTCGCACTTGCGTGGTCAGTCGGACCAACCTCTTCCGTTTGCGATCCGGGGTCCATATCTGTGGGTCCGGCACCCCCTGTATTTTGCCGTGCTCATCCTCATATGGGCGTCTCCCGAGGTGACTGCTGACCGCCTGCTCTTCAATGTCCTGTGGACGGGATGGATGGTCGTGGCGACAATCCTCGAGGAAAGGGATCTCGTGGCTGATTTCGGTGATGTCTATCGGGACTATCAGCGAAAGGTCCCCATGCTCATCCCGTGGCGGGGTCGCATGCAACCTTGAGGGTCTTCAACCTGACCCGTGGCTACCCCAACCGCCGGTCTCCCACAATCCTCTCCGCATCGACAGTTTTCTGATCCCTGCAGGGGAAACAAAACCCTCCTTCCGGGGATTAACTACCCTTTCATCCTTTCGGGCGATTCATCCTGAAGTAATGCCCGGTATACTTCATTGGTTCAACGCGATCGGCTCTCCCATTGGGGAACCGATTCGTCAATGCACACGACAGCCAAGGAGATTACCACGATGCCGGAAAATCGGATTAGGATTGCGCCCAATACAACAGTGGCGTATGCTGACGAGGAGACTCGCAAGCTTGTACTGGAGTTCGCCATCCCAGGAGCGCCAACAGATACCATCGATCTGAAGATCCTGGCGGACAGCGTCCACCTGACAGCGCCAGCAAGAGACATCGAATATGTTTCAGCGCTGGCTCTAGCCTGGCCCGTGAAACCTGACAAAGCCGAAGCGATCTACGAACACGGTCTGCTCCGAATCGAGGTGCCCTTCAAGGATCCGATGGAAGATGCTGTGAAGGTCGCCATCAGAGTGGGTGTCACGGAAACCAAGGCCCAGGAAGTCGAAGCCTGATGAAATGAATCTTGTCGTCGTCAAGAACTTCCCCATCCGCGCACTGGCTGAGGCAGCGTGTCTCTTCCTGAAACAGGAAGGGATTGAATCTGTTGTTCAGTCCTCAGATACAGTCGGCACGGGGACTTCTCAGGGAATCGACCTCTATGTTCAGGAAGGGAACAGGGAGAAGGCCCGACAGTTGCTTGAAAGGTTGTATGATGGTATCTGACCGTTGCGGTCAGCATCGTATTCCGTTCCCCGTCTGAGCCAGTTGCCTGGGACATGAGTTTCTATGCGAACGGTCCGGGCAGCGCCTGGCTGTATCGTCTGGCTGCCGCAGCGTCTGGCTGCTGTTATAGCGTCTGACTGCGGTTCGCGGCCTTGCTATTTCATGTTGCCTGGATCATATTCCGGCCACACGCTGTCTTGGCGCCTAACGGCTTCCTCGAGCCGAAGGGATGCCGCTCTGGACCCTGATCCGTTTCCTCCGATGTAGAGCCCACCCCGACGACCCTCCGCTTGGGCAGCACATATCCTCATCCAGCGAGGAGGAACCACGTTGGATTCGCTCCTGGGTTCCGATATTTCCCACTACAAGATCCTCGAGAAACTCGGCGAAGGAGGCATGGGTGTCGTCTATAAGGCAGAGGACATAAAGCTCCAGCGCACCGTCGCCCTTAAGTTTCTCCCTCCTGACCTTACCCGAGATCCGGACGCACGAGAACGCTTTGTCCACGAGGCCCAGGCAGCCTCTGCGCTTGAACACGCCAATATCTGTTCGGTCCACGAAATCGGCGAGCACGATGGCCAAACCTTCATGGTCATGGGATACTATGAAGGTGAGACCCTGAAGAAAAAGATCGAGCATGAACCACTTCCGATAGATCAGGCCATCGACATCGCCCTGCAAGTCGCCCAGGGTCTTTCCCGTGCGCATGAGGCTGGAATCATCCACCGTGATATCAAGCCAGCGAATATCATGGTGACCAGTCGAGGCGAAGTGAAGATCGTGGATTTCGGGCTTGCCAAGCTCTCTGGAAGAACACTCCTGACGAGAACCGGTACAACACTGGGAACGGCAGCCTATATGTCCCCGGAACAGGCCCGCGGTGAACCGGTGGACGCGAGGACGGATGTCTGGTCACTTGGTGTCGTTCTGTATGAGATGCTTGCAGGACGAAGGCCGTTTGAGAACGACTACGAGCAGGCGCTGATCTATTCGATACTGAACGAGACGCCACAACCACTCCGCACCGCACGAGCTGACATCCCGGAGGTGGTTGAGCTGATCGTGGCAAAAGCCATGGCAAAGGCGAAAGAGGAGCGCTACCAGAAGATCGATGACTTCATGTTCGATCTGAAGGCGGCCCGCGGGACAGCGGACACAGGCGGCACGGTCGCTGTGGCAGAGGCGATGGAGAGAAAGAGAAGAAAGAGGTTGATCCGCGGACTCTCCATTGTCGGAGCCGCGCTCCTTGTCATGGCTGGAGGGATGTTCGTCCTGGCTCCCATGCTTCAGGATCAGGCCATCGCCTCGAATCCAAGGACCATCGCGTTCATAAGTTTCGAGAACCAGACCGGTGACAAGTCCTTTGACAACCTGCAGATGTCTATTCCCAACCTGCTCACCGTCAGCCTGGACGAATCAAAGTATTTCAGGGTAATGACCTGGGATATGATTCGTGGTGACCTGCGACGAATAGGAAAGGGGGATGTGCAGTTCATTGACAAGGAGCTTGGCCTTGAAGTCTGCCGCCGGGCTGGAATCCAGGCGCTCGGGATGGGGACATTCACGAAGGCGGGAGAGCTGTTCCTGACCAACCTGCAGATCATTGATGTCGGTAGCGGGGAGCCAATCACGAAATCACTCCGGGCGGACGGCCAGGGAGTGGAGAGTCTGCTCAAGAGCCAGATCGACGATCTGGCGAAGCAAGTTTCTCGGAGTCTGGGTGTTTCCCGGTGGGCCACGGGAACATCGCTCAAGCCCGTGCAACTGGTGACGGCGGCATCATCAGAAGCCTACAGTTTCTACGTGCGTGGGGAGTATGAGTTTGACAGGCTGCACTGGAAGGAAGCCGTGCGTAATTTCGAGCTGGCTGTGAAATATGACTCCACGTTTGCTTCCGCGTGGAACTTCCTCTCGGTGGCACGCGGGTTTGCCGCAGAATTCGCTTCCGGTGACCGAAGTGGAATCGAGCCCGCCCAAAGGAACGCCCTGCGATATGCTTCGCGTGCCTCAGAACGTGAGCAATGGCACATTGCAGCACTTGGCGACTCGGCCCTTGCGGCCAAACTGATGGGGGAACCTGTTAACGGACGCTGGGCATTGTACTGGCAGAAGTGCCTCGAGCGGTTTCCCGAAGACGCGCGGGCTCATCAGAAGCTTGGGCTTCAGCTCGTGTGGCGCCGACGATTTGCCGAAGCGATCGAACATTTCAAGACAGCGGCCCCGGTGATTCTGCAATCCAACAATCTGCTGGTGTATGCCTATATGTACTCCAATCAACCTTGGAAGGCGATTGAGGCATGCAAGCAGTACGCCCTGGCCGGGGCAGGCGAAGACAATACATTCGATACCATGGGCGAATGTCTCTGGTATGCAGGGAAGTTCGACGAGGCGATTGCTCAATTCCGAAAGGCCATTGAAGTGAATCCCGAGGGCACATACGGGTCGAAAATGGCAATCGCTCAACTTCATTTCCTGAAGGAAGAGTACGACGATGCGCTGGATGGTTTTGATCGTGCCGGTGATACCTGGTGGCGAGCATACACACTAGTATGGCTGGGGAGGACAAGGGAGGCGGAGAAAGAGCTTCGCAAGACGAAAGGGAACCCGCAGGCGGCGTGGCTGGAGGCCTGGATTGCATATGAAGCGGGGGCCTGGGACAGGTCGCGGACACTTCTTCACACATGGGCAAAAGAGTACACTCTAGAAGACGGACCGACAGGGGGGATGTTCGTTGACTACTGCATTGGACTGGTGGATCTGAAGCAGGGAAGGATGGACTCCGTCGAAATGCGTCTTGCGTCAATGAAGTCCAGGCTCGCGCTAATCAGGTCTGGCTGGGATTCCGTCAACATCCCGCCTTCGTACGAATTCTATGGCAAGGCGCTGCGGGCCGCGTACCTTCTTGCTTCAGGCCGCGCTGATGAGATCGATGCGCGATGGGGTGGAGGAAGCACGCCCTGGCCGGCAGACCTTGATCCATCGCACGGTATGGCCAGCAGGCCTGTCCATCCGTGGGTTGGACCCAGGGATGCATTCTGGACGCCGATTCCCTCTGACATCGTCCCGCAGGCGTATCTCGAGCGAGGTATGCCGGACAGTGCGATCGCAGCGTACGAGATGGCCGTGGACAAGCAGGCTGATTTCGTCTGTCCGATTATCCCGCGCTACTACTATCGTCTGGCGCAACTCTACGAGCAGAAGGGGATGAAAGAGAAGGCGATGGACAACTACTCGAAGTTCCTCAGGGTCTGGGGGAAGGCGGATCCGATCTACAGGGAGCCAGCAGATGCGCGGGCAAGGCTGGCTCGTTTGAAGCGGGGATAAGAGCGCTGTACGTCAGGAGGCCGGCCGTGAAACGCTTTGTTCCTTTTGTCGCGCTGCATATCGTGTTGTCCTGCGCCCTCCTGGCGCAGCCTGAGGCCAGACTGCAGAGCAGGTCTCTCCTCAAACCCTGGGCGACAGAGACGCCAATCCCGATCGACCAGCTCCGCCGTGTGAATGCGGTCATCGATCAGGGAATTCAACTGCCGCTTCCCGACGCGCTGCAGGCTGCGCTCGATAGCGCCCGATCCATCTTCGATGTCACGGGCGCTTCGGCCGCGATGATCATTCCGGGCTATGGCTTGTGGCTGGGAACGAGTGGGTACTCTAATCCTCCGACCCACGACACCATCACATCCGACATGCTGTTCAATATCGGCAGCAACACGAAGACCTTCATAGCGGCGACGATGCTGCAGCTTCAGGAAGAAGGAGTCCTCTCTCTGAACGACCCGTTGCACAGGTGGCTGCCGACGTACCGGCAGGATCAGTACAGGTACATCGACTCGAACATCACCATTCGGCAGCTTCTCAGCCATACGAGTGGCGTGGACGACATTGATTGGCCGTGGTTGCCGGTCGTGGATTCTCTGCTGGCGAATCCGGACAAGTTCTGGCTGCCGGAATCCGTTCTCACGGCGTTTGTCCATGCACCCGATTTCGCTCCCGGAACTGGCTATTCCTATTCGAACACGAATTACATCCTCGCGGGGATGATCATCAGGGAAGCGACTCGCTCGACCATCTCCGCGCAGCTGCACCAGAGATTTCTGAATCCTTTGAACCTGACCAGCACGTTCTTCCCCGTTGAGGAGAGCATTGCGGGCATCCGCGCTCGCCCCTGGGGAGATCTCAATTTTGGCGCAACGAATAGGACTGATCTTTCCTGGTTGCCGCTCACGGGTCAATATTCCTGGATATGGACTGCTGGAGCCTTATTCTCCAGGCCGGACAACATGGCGCGATGGATTGCCAACCTGTATGGAGGATATGTCCTCGAGGATTCATCGCTCGCACAGATGTTGACTTTCTCCCCCCAGAGTGAGGGGACGTACGGGTTGGGAGTATACAGGAGAGAAGTGGAGGGATGCCTCCTTGTCGGGCATGATGGAATGTACTTTGGGTATGAGGCAGAGATGATGTACTGTCCGGAAGCGCGCCTGGCCATAGCCATAGCGTACAACTGCAATTTCATTGGCTACATGTACCCCATCCTGTTCAGCGTCTACCTCCACCATAGCGGGCCCCATGCAGACGACATTGCGCTCGACAAGACCTATTGCGTGCCCGGGATCGATACGGTCCGGGTCCGTGCTCGCGTGACGAATCCCAGTGCGCACCCACTCGTCGTGACAGCATACTACGAGACGGAAGGCACCGTCGTGGATTCGTCGCTCTGTTATGACGACGGTGTGCACCAGGACGGCGCGGCCAACGACGGAGTCTGGGGAACAATGTGGAGGGTGCCAATGGGAGAGGCCTTCTATACCATTGGCGTCTCCACCTTTGATCCAGTCGACACGACTCGCATTGTTGTTGACCGTCGCTTTACCACTGCCGGTCCACTGACACTGGACAGCATCGGGTACTCGAGAGGTTTCGGAAGCAGCTACCGACTAAAGCCGTACGTGCGAAACAACGGTTCGTCTCTGGTGGTCCGGGGTGCGAAAGTGACCCTCCGGTGCGATGATCCGTGGGTCAAGAATATCGGGCAAGCTGTGGTTCTTCCGGACCTTCCTCCGGGTATGACGATGTCGCCCAGTTCAGTCGTCGGGCTCGCGTTTGACACCGCGGCCCACCCGTCGCACTTCAACGTGAAAGCCGAGATCACGATTGACGGATGGACGTACTGGACTGACTCTACGAGACTCACAGTGACCGGAGTGAGGGAGGAGAAGCCGCTCCCGGATGCGTATGCATTAGGCCAGAACTACCCCAACCCATTCAACCCGTCGACCACAATCCGCTACGGCGTGCCCGCCCGTTCGCACGTGACACTCGCCGTCTTTAACACGCTCGGCCAGCACGTGGCCACTCTTGTCCATCGAGAGGAGGAGGCCGGGTATCACGAGGTGGTGTTTGATGCCTCAGGCTTGTCCAGCGGGATCTACATGTATCGACTTACTGCCGGAGAGTTCACAGACATTAAGAGGTCCGTCCTGGTGCGATGATGTGGGATGGCCCTATCAATAAGGCTCGAGGATTCTCGAGCCTTAGGTCTTGTCCTCAGGGTACAAGGCCTGCTGATTGACATCCGGACCGACGCACTCCATATTCAAATACCGTTCCTCAGGCCTTTGCTGCCGCTGAGGGGAGAGGTCGCGCTGGGGACTGCTCCCCCCCGACTGTCCGCTACCCCACTGAGACCTGGACCTTTTCCGCTACCGGCCGCACAACATTCTCTGGCCCGCCCCCATCACGCTTCTTGACCTTCGTAAACCTTCCCAGCAGAACATAGACGACCGGGACGAGCACCAGGGTCAGGAATGTGGAGAAGAACAGTCCACCCACCACCGCCAGCCCCAGTGGCCGCCGCGATTCCGCGCCCGCACCCAGACCGATCGCAATCGGCAGCACCCCGAAGATCGTGGAGAATGACGTCATCAGAATGGGCCGGAGGCGGATCGTGGCCGCCTCGACCACGGCTTCGGCAACTTGCTTGCCGCTTGCGCGCAACTGGTTGGCGAATTCCACGATCAGAATCGCGTTCTTGGTAACGAGACCGACGAGCATGATCAGGCCGATCTGAGAGTAGATGTTCAGGCTCTGCCCGAAAATGTACAGGGTCAGAAGGGCCCCGAAGACCGCGAGGGGAACGGTGAGCAGGATCGTAAACGGATGCACGAAGCTCTCAAACTGCGCCGACAGCACCAGATAGATGAACACGATCGCCAGGAGGAACATGAAGTAGAGACCCGAGCTCGACGACTTATACTCCAGCGATTGTCCCGCGTATTCATGCTTGACCCCCGCGGGGAGCGCCGTCCTGGCGATGTTGTCGAGATCGTCCAGCGCCCGACCCAGCGTCACGCCGGGGACCAGGTTGCCCGTGATCGTCGCCGACCGGATACGATTGTAGTGGTTCAACTCCTTGGGCGCCACGGTCTTTTCCATCTTCACGACGCTCGCAAGCTGCACGAGCCCGCCCGCACCCCTGAGATAGATGTTCTCGATCGCGGCCGGAGTGGCACGGTGCCGGCCCTGCTCTGCAGAATGACATAGTATTGCTTGGTTCCGCGCTTGAAATTCGTCACCTGACGCGCCGGCCAGGAACGTCTCGAGCGTGGTGCCGATATCCGCGACGGAGACGCCAAGGCCCGCGGCGCGCTCCCGGTCTATCTTGATGTCGAGCTGTGGCTTGTTGAGCCGCAGGTCGCTGTCGAGGTTCACCAGGTATCCGAGCTTGGAGGCTTCACCCATCATCGCGCCAACGGCCCGGCTCAACTCTTCATAGGTCTCCGCCTGAAG
Organism: uncultured Ignavibacteria bacterium; assembly: GCA_963701735.1. Classification (GTDB taxonomy): domain Bacteria; phylum Bacteroidota; class Ignavibacteria; order UBA10030; family UBA6906; genus CAWABB01. The sequence goes on from CAVPBI010000011.1 coordinate 41,622, forward strand.
CACGTACTCCACGCCATTGGACGAGGCGATCCCCAGGCTCGGCGGGTTGACGACGAAGGCAAGGACTCCCGGTATCGACATCAGCTGCGGGAAGAGCTCCTGGACGATTTGCTGCTGACGGACTTGTCGCGCTCGCTCCGCGGCTGACAACAGCATGAACATGACGCCGTTGGTCACGCTCCCCGGACCGCCGAACCAGAGACCGATGGCCGTGAACAGCCCCCGGCGCTCCGGAAGCGCAAGCAGACGCTTCTCGATCTCCCGAATGTTTCTGTCGGTATAGTCCAGTGTCGCTCCCTCGGGCGCGATCTCGATCCCGAAGGCCCATCCCCGGTCTTCGGTGGGGACCAGCTCGCTCGGGAGCAGCTTGAACAGAACGACTGCCAGCACAACGGTGATCATGCCGGCCGAGATCGTGAGCCCGCTTCTCCGCAGCGAGCCCCTCAGGATCCGCTCGTAGGTCCGGTGCAGGTACGCGAAGAAGGCGTCGAACGAGCGCGATCGCCCAGCCCTTCCCGCCACCGTGAAGGGGCTTCAGAATCTGCGAGGCGAGCATCGGCGTCAGCGTAAGGGCCACAAACCCCGAAATGAGCACCGCCATCGCAACCGCCACGCCGAACTCATTGAACAGTCGTCCGACCGAGCCCGTCAGGAATGCCAGGGGAACAAACACGGCGACGAGCGAGATCGTCGTCGCGACCACGGCGAAGCCGATTTCCGGCTCGCCATCCATAGCGGCCTGCCATCGCGTCTTCCCCATCTCCATGTGCCGGTAGACGTTCTCCAGGACGACGATCGCGTCGTCGACGACGAGACCGATGGCCAGCACGAACGCCAGGAGGGTGAGGATGTTGATCGTGAAGCCCGCGAAGTAGACCACGGCAAGGGCGCCGATGATCGAGATGGGAATCGCCAGCGAAGGGATGATGGTCGCCCGGAAATTCTTCAGGAACGCAAGCACGACCAGCACCACGAGAATGACCGCGATGACCAGCGTTTCCTTCACCTCGGCGATGGACTCGTTGATGAAGGTGGAGGAGTCAAACGCGACATCGAGCTTGACCCCTTCGGGCAGGAGCTCCGGAGCCCCGGCAGCGCGGCATGGATCTCCGCGGCGACATCCACCGTGCTCGCCTTGGACTGCTTCACGATGCCAAGGCCGACCGCGGGTTCCCCGTTGTATCGCGCGAGAGTTCGCTCGTCCTCGGCGCCGAGGTTCACGTCGGCGACATCCCGCAGCCGGACAACGTCGTTCGCCGATTGCGAAACGATGATCGCCCCGAATTCCTCGGCTGTCGAAAGCTCACCGCGGGTGCGGACGGCAAGCTCCCGCCCTTGGCCCTCAACCCGTCCCGCAGGGATCTCGGCGTTCTCCCTCCGGATCGCCGCCTCGATGTCCTGCGTGGTCAATCCATGCGAGGCCATCCGCAACGGGTCGAGCCAGACGCGCATCGCATATCGCCGTTCACCCCCGATGATCACGGACCCAACCCCCGGGAGGCGCTGGATCTTCTCCTTGAGCACACGGTCAGCGATGTCGGTCAGCTCCAATCCGGAGTGATGCGTCGCTGGAGAGCGCCAGCCACATGATGGCCTCGGCATTTGCGTCTACCTTCGAAATGATCGGGTCGAAGATTTCGCGCGGCAGCGTGCCCCGGATCCGGGAGACCCGGTCACGCACGTCGTTGGCGGCTTCGTCGACGTTCCGGCCGAGTTCGAATTCGATCGTGATGACCGACCCCTCTTCACGGCTCGAGGAGGTCAGCGTCTTCACGCCTTCCAGCGTGGCAAACTGCTCCTCGAGCACGTTGGTAATCTGTGTTTCGATGACGCTCGGGCTCGCGCCGCGGTAGATGGTGACGACGGATATGATCGGCGGATCGATGTCGGGGTACTCGCGGACCGGCAGCTGGATGAACGCGATGATCCCGAAGAGCAGGATCGTCAGGCTCATGACCGTGGCAAAGACAGGTCGCTCGATGGACAGATGGCTGATTCTCATGTGGCGTATCCTCGTTTCATGTCCAGCTCACCCTCAGCGCTGTGTGGCGCCCTGGCTTGCGACCGGCGCAACCCTGGCGCCGTCGAAGAGCTTCTGATGGCCGGCCCGGACGATCTGTCGCGCCGGCCTCCAGGCCCTGGAGAACTTCCACCGCGTCGGTCAGCTGCGAGCCGAGCGTTATGGCGGTCCGCACGACGGTGCTGTCAGGCTTCACAACGAAGACAAACGATTGATTCCCGTTGGCGAATACGGCTTCGTTCGGAACGGTGATCGCGTTGGGCCGTGTGCCAAGGACTGCGGCGACATTGGCTGACATTCCCGGAATGAACTTCCGGCCCGGGTTCGGCACCACGGCCGCAACCTCGCCGCTCCGGGTCGCGGCATTGAGGACCGGTTCGATGGCGATGATATTCCCGGTCACCTTGTGATCCGGGTAGACCGGGACCGTCACCGTGACAGCGGCCCCCTTCCGGAGCAGGGCAAGAAAGCCTTCGGGCGCCGAAAACCTCACGCGGATGTTGTCGAGATTGGCGATCTCTGCAATGGGCTGGCCGGCACGCAGGAAGGTTCCGACGCTCACACGGCGAGCACCGATCGACCCGTCAAAGGGGGCGACAATGCGCGTCTTCGCGTACCGTGCCTTCGAGAGTGCCAGGTTTGCGTCGGCGACTTTCAGAGCTGCCGCGGCATCGTCAAGGTCCTGCAGGGCGCCTGCCTTCTGGTCGACAACCGCCTTGACGCGCTCGTAGGTCGTCTGCTGCTGCGCGCGAAGCGCTTCCGCCCTCTGGAGGTCCGCGCTCAGCTGGGCATCGTCAAGCCGGGCAATGAGCGCGCCCCGGCTCACCTCGCTCCCCTCCTTGAAAGGAAGGGCGACGACCATTGCGTCGATCTCCGATACGAGAGTCACGGATTCGATGGCCTCGATGGTCCCGACCGCTTCAAATTGGTCGACAACCTCCTGCGAAGTCGCCTGCGCGACCTCCACGGGTGTGGGCGGCACCGAGAATCCCCCACTGCCTGCGTCCTGTTTCGAGCACCCGGAGTGGCTCGAGATCGCAGCGGCGAGCGCGATGAGGAGAATGCGGCCGGCCGCGGGTCCACGTGCCGGAGCGATACTGTCAGCGTTCATGATGGTCCTTGTCTAGCGATCTGTGGATACGATGCCGGAGGTCAATTCTCTCATTGTCGCCGCCGCTTTTGCGGCGCGCACCAGCGCGTCGAGTACCGCAGCTGCGCCACGGCAAAATCCTCTCCCAGCCGAACCAGCTCGAATGCCGTCGCGCGCCCGTTGTGGAACTCGAGCAAGCCGATGCGGACCTGCTCCTGCGCGGCTTCAACGCCGTCTCTGGCGGCTTTGAGCCTTCCCTTCGCGTTCGACAGCTCCCGGTGCGTGGCCCGTACCTGCTCCTCCAGCTGGCGGGATACTGCGACAGCGCGCTGCTGGGCGCTCAGGACCTGAGCTTCAAGACGGCCCTGCTCTCCGAGCCCGCTGCGAAGGCCGATAGGCACGGTCAATTCAAGGCCGACACTCCAGGTTGGGTAGTCGAGGTTGATCCCCTGGTTCAATGCGTCGCCCATGGAACGTCCCGGGGCAGGGAGGGTCGCAAGACCGGGAAAATTGATGACCTGCGAAGTGCCGGCCAGCCCGCTTCCGCCGTAGGAGCCGACCAGGTCGACGCTGGGAAGCGCCTCCCATGATGCGGCATCAGCGAGGGTGCGGGCGGCATTGACATCCCTCTCAGCCGCTTGCAGGTCGAGGTTGTTCGTGAGGGCCCGCTTGACCAGCACGTCCGCCGGTTCCAGAACGAAGTCGCGCGGCGGCTCGTCGACAGGGAGATACTGTGGTGTCGCGGATTCCGGACGTACGCCAATAAGCGAGGCGAGCTGATCCGACCGGTGGCCCAGGAGTTCGTCCCGGTCGAAGAGCAGCAATTCCTGTTGCGCGAGGAAGGTCCGCGCATTGGCGACCTGATTCGGTCCCACCAGTCCCGATCCCGCGCGCACTTCCGTTTCCGCCAGGAACGCCTCGGCCCGGTCACGCGTCAGTTTCTGGACGGCGAAGTCGCGCTCCGCCGCGTAGAGATCCCAGTATGCCCGTTCGACATCTGCGCTCACGGCGATCAGCTGTTGATTGTATCTGGCGCTGCCCGCCTCTTGTTCCTCCTCCGCCTTCGAGAGCTCTTTCCGTCCGGAGGCGGCAAAGCCGCCAAGCAACGGCTGTCTGATGCTGAGGCTCCCGAATGATGTGTACTGCGGATTCAATGAAGCGAACGCGGAATTTGTCTTCAGCTGGTCCCCGGTCATCGCCAGCTCGAGTTGCGTCCCGATGGGGAGATTCAGCCGCACTCCACCCTGATAGGTGCTTTGTTCCGTCTTCAGGACCTCGGCCCCGGCGAAGGGAGAAGAGGTGGGGATTTCCTGATCCAGATGATTCAGGCGGAGGAACAGCTCAGGGTCGAAGTACCCCCGTTCCCGCCGTTCCGCGCCCTGCGCCGCGCGCATTGTCGCCTCTGCGGCGCGAACCGAGGTGGCGTTGGACGTCGCAAACTGCACCGCCTGCTGCAACGTGAGAGGGGTGCCCTCGAGCCCGTCCAGGATGGCCTGGAGCGCACTGTCAGGATTCGCCGGCGTCTGCCCGACGGCGGCCGCGGGCACATAGAGAGCCGCAAGGAAGATCACCGGGAAGAGGAGTTCGCGTATTCTGCTTTCCATTCCGTTTCGCTTTGAGCGGGGATTATGAGTGCATGTCATAGAGACCTGAGGGGTGTGCCCTCCATGTCTGAGAGTAGAAGGAGAATCGCTGAGAGGGAGTGACGTGGCGGTGGATGGCCGGCGTTCGTTCCCGGGCAAAGGTGACCTTACGATGAAACGCCCCTGTTTGGCCGAGAGGGTAATCCTGGGGGGTGCGGGCGGGAGAGTTGTGATTGGGGCGCTGAAAGCGAGTGGAAGAGCGCGATCCGGGGCCACAACCGGGGTGACACATCGTCTGTCTGCGGAGCCCCATACCTCTGCGCGAATGCCCGGCAGGTAGCCGGAGCGCGAACGGGGGCGCCTTGAACATCCTGCGTTGCATGAGGGGTGTCAGACTTTGGACGAGATGTGGAAGAACAGGTTGAGAGCCGCCGTCGTTGCCACCGGCAGTTCAAGGGGATAAGATACGATTTCCGGGCATGAGAATGCAAATCGTCGACAATTTCGACAGCAGGCGATCTCGACGCGCCCGCACTGTTCGAGACGATCGTCGCCCTCTTGCCGCCTTGAAATTGGTTCCACTGTTCGCCTAATTGAACTCTGATGCTGCACGTATCGTTGGACGCATGCTGCATGCATCGGTCAGACCATGTCACTGAAGCCGAATGGGGAAGGGGATCTGAGATGAAGGCGAAGAAGAATATTGCCCTTGTTGCTCACGACAACAGGAAGAGGGATCTCATAGAGTGGGTGGAGTGGAACGCCGAGAATCTCATGCGACACACGCTCACATGCACGGGAACGACGGGCACGCTCGTCGAGAAGGCGATGAAAACCCGGGCGCGCAAGCTCGGCAGCGATTTCGAGGTGTCGGTGCACAAACTCCGGTCTGGCCCCCTTGGAGGCGACCAGCAGCTTGGGGCGATGATTACGGAGGGAAAGATCGATTTTGTCATCTTCTTCTGGGATCCGATGGAGCCCCATCCGCACGACGTCGATGTCAAGGCTTTGTTGCGGATAGCAGTGCTCTACAATATCCCGATTGCCTGTAACAGGTCGACTGCCGATTTCATGGTGTCTTCGCCGCTGCTCAACCAGGAATATTCTCCGATCGTCAAAGACTACTCGGATTATCTGACTCGCGATACCCACCTGACGTAGCGAGGGCCAGGATCCGCAGCGAGGCCGAAAGCCGTGTCGTGCAGGACCTGCCTGAGAGAGCAAGCGTGCTGCCGCGTTGTGTAGAACCTCCCTGAGAGATTTGTATGGAGATCAAGAATAGCAGGGGCACAATGATCGGGGTGGCGGCCCTGTGTCTCCTCCTGAATCTCTCCTGTTTCGAGAGCGGTGGTCCTTCCGAGCCTCCCCATCCCGAAGTCCCTCCACAGCCAACCATTCTGGCTGTAGACATTTCGACGACCGGCGCGTATATCCTCCGGTGGTCCAGAGTGGCAGGGGCAGTCAGCTTCGTGCTCCAGGAAGACCTCTCGACCGAATTTGCTCTTCCATACACTGCGTATTCCGGCCCCGACACAACAATACGGATCGTGGGGAAAACGGAAGGCTACGTCTACTATTATAGAGTGAGAGGGTACAACGATAATGGGAGCGGACCGTGGAGTGATCTTCACGCCGTCCGCATCATCAGAGGAGTATTTCCCCAGATCGTCGTCTCGTCGGATACGATGGACTTTGGAATGGTGCCGGTGGGGCAGGGCCAACTGAAGCAGCTGCAGGTTTCAAACAGCGGGTTGGCAGCGTTGACTATCACCAGCGCCACGCTCGACAACCCGCGCTATACACTTGAGACAGTCCTGCCCATCATCATCCGCCCGGGAACGGGCGCAAACCTCGATGTCCGGTTTGCGCCGAATGCCGCAGAGATCGTTACCGGGACGCTTACGGTCTTCTCGAATGATGAAGATGACTACCCGCCGGTGATACGGTTGACAGGCGAGGGGATCTGATCTGACTCCTTGGAGGGTTGCGCACGGCCTGTCCTCTCGCGACCTCCCGTGGATCAATCCTGCTCCGGTAGGAGAGGCCCCACACCCGGTCTACCGACACTCCATGGACCCTTGAAGAAGCCCGGCGCTCCCGTCGGGCATTTCCTCTTCCGGCTGTACCTATCAGTCGACATCTCTCATTCTGTGGTACGGACTGTGCTGCCGAGCCTATACGGCCAAAATTTGTCATCGGAAGCGGAAAACCCGAGAGGTGCAATGTAATACTGATGTGGTGGTCAAGCCCTTCGTTTGACAAGCGTTCACAAATATGTTAACTTCCAATGTTACGGCAGTCTTCTTTCTATCGTAGCAAGAGCGGCACGTGCCCGGTGGAGCGGTTTCTCGATTCTCTGCCTGACATGCACGCTCAGAAGGTCGCCTGGGTGCTCCGGCTCATCGAGAACCTTGAAAGGGTACCCGAGCACTACTTGAAGAGACTTGTCGGAACTCAGGACATCTGGGAGGTCCGCGTTCGGATTGGCGGAATGAACTATAGAATCCTGGGCTTCTTTGATGGGCCGGTGCTCCTGATCCTGACTGGCGGCTTTGCAAAGAAGCAGCAGAGGACTCCAATCCGAGAGATCAACGTAGCAGAGGCACGACGCAGAGATTACATGCAGAGGAGAGAGCACCCGTGAGTGATGTTGAGAAGTATATAGAGCGGCGCAAGCGCAAAAGCCCCAGATTCGAGCAGGGGTTTGAAGCGGGATATCGTGCTTTTGAATTCAGCGTAATGCTTCGCCAGGCCCGACAGAAGGCTGGCGTGACCCAGGAGGCAATTGCCCGCAAACTCCGCACAAAGAAATCCGCGATATCCAGAATCGAAAACCACGCCGAGGATATCCGCCTGTCAACTCTCGAGAAGTACGCGAACGCCCTCGGAATGCGAATCCGCGTTCAGCTGACAGAGTAGCCATCTCTCGACCCGGCTGAGTCGAAACGCTACCGCAGGGGAGCATCGTCCCCGACCGTCGCATCCGCCTCGATCTCCACAAGGATCTCGTCGACCAGCCCCGCGGGCTACTTCATCAACACCATCGTCTTTGACCCCACAAACGACCCTGCGGTCAGGCGGTACACATAGATCCCCGACGCGAGGTTTCGGCCGTCGAACTTCACTTCGTAGCTGCCCGGAGCCTTCTTCTCGTCCACCAGTACCGCCACCTGCCGGCCGAGGAGATCGTATACCACGAGCCGGACATCCCCGGGGGCAGGATGGGCGCCCGTTCTACGCTTGTCCGCACTCGCGGGCCCATTTCGCGCGACAGAAGGGATCGTGAACCTGATCGTCGTGACAGGATTGAACGGATTCGGATAGTTCTGCGCGAGCGAATAGACCCGGGGAGCAGACTCCGTCTCCTCGACCCCCACAAGCAGCTCCGTTGGCCAGTTGAGCACATTGTACCCGTCGGCGCCCAATCCGATTATCGACGCTACAGGAAGTGCCGATCCGCTGAACGCCGGGCCTTTCTGCATCGCATTCGAAAGTACCGTGTCCTGAGCCACGTAGTACATCAGGATCCTCGTCTCACCCGGCGGGACCGTCACATCGCGCCATTCCCAGTAGAGAATGTCCTGCACAAGACTGAGGGAGTCCACCCGATCCGCACCCCCGATGCCGTCGATGACGTGCGTGAGCGCGGGAACGCCCTCTGGTGGCGCGGAATGGGTCGTCACGGCCCAGTAGTCTGCCGGCGTCACTTCTGAATCTTCGCTTGAAGTCCACGCAGCGCCGACCCCCAGCGGTGCGCCGAGATCCGACCGCACCCCCACCTTCACTGTGATCGGCGCACCGGTGGGATTGCTCAGGATCTCCTGGATGCGCATGTATCCGAGCGAGTCGCCCTGTGCCGCCGTCGGGACGAAGAACTTCCGGCTCACCTCAAGACCACTCATCGCAGTCGGCAAGAAAACGAACTGCCGCCCGTCAGCCTCGGCGATGGCATAGTCCGGCAGCGCATCGTATTGATCGCCGTCTATCAGCAACCGATACGCCTGGCTGTACGCATTCCCCCAGCCGGCGACGAGGCAGACCCTGGCCCCGTACGTGGCGGGATCGTAGAGCATCCCGTTGATGTCCGTCAGCCCCTTGAACAGACCAAGCCCTGTACCGGACAGCGCCGCGATACAGATGGACGCGCGCGTAGTACGTCCCGGCCGCAGGGTAGACGACGTTCTCGACGTGGCTGGGGAAGCTGTTGCCCATCGCGCCGGATGGGCTGAAAGGTATGAGCATTCCGTTGCCCGTCCAGCCTCCTTGCTGCGAGAACAGAAAGAGACCGATCTCCCCGGCCTCGGCCGTCACGCTATAGTAGTCCGTGTCCGGGACCGCAATCCCCACGTCAATCCCCGGGAACAGGGTGGGCGTCGCGAGCGTGCCCCAGGGCAGAGGGGTAGCCTCGGCCACGGAATTGTTGGGCTCGAATTCATCCACCTCGTAGACTTCGCCGAGATGTGGGCTGAGAATGTACGGCCCTCCGGGCCCGCTCCCCGCGTGGATCCGGACGTAGCGGTACCCTTCTACCGAAGCAACCCAACCCAGCGATGGGTAGACGCCCTCGTATTCAAAAAGGACCGTGGAGCTGTCGGGACCCACGATCATCAGTCCAAGCGATGTCTGCTCGCCGGGGGAGGTCGGCTCGGTCCATCCGTCCAGTACATCGCCCACACGCATGTAGATCTTGTAGGTGTCCGTGTCGCCCGGGGCAACCGACGCGTAGAGAAACCTGGAGGAGGATGACATCGGGGTGGCGTCCGCAAACGAATTGTTTGGCTCATGCTCGTCCACGAACGCGAAGTTCCAATAGTCCTGGACGATCTGGGCGCCTGGCGAGAACGATCCGGTCAGCCCGCCGCCCCACGCCCTGTTCCACGCGACCGTGTCGCGCGTGTCTTCGAAGTGATACGCCGCAACGAGCCCGGGCTCGTTCCCCTTCGCTTCGTGCGCGTAGAGCGAGATGATATCGGACTGCGGCCGCGCGACACTCCAGATCCGCACTTCGTCGATGAGGCCGTTGAATGGATCCCCGCCTTTCGAGCGGCCGATCATCACGGCCTCAGGAGCGATATAGAATCGAACCAGGGGGCCGGTAATGGTCTGCGTGAGCAGGCTGTTGATGAAGAAGATGGCCTGATGCGCAGCGGTATCCACTGTTATCGCCACGTGTGTCCATGTAGCGCCATCAGCCGGAATGACCGGGCCCGGGAAATAGTTGCCGGCAAGTGAGAGCCTGATGCTCGCCATGCTGGAGGCGGTGTCGATCATCTCAAACCCGAGACTGAATCCCGTGGTATGATCTTTGTCGATCGCGACGCCGTACGGGTCTGACGGCGGATTTGGCCTCAGCCAGGCTTCGATCGTAAGCTGCGCGCTGAAATCAAGCGCGGGGGAGTGGGGAACCACGACGTATCCCGTCGTGGCGTCGAATACGTTGTTGGACTGGGCAGCGAGAGGATCCGCATGCAGCATCACGAACATCATCCCCAGCACGATGCGGAGCCCCGGACGGGAAACACACATCCCGTAAGTCATGGGGTCTCCTGTTGGGTGAAATCGCTAGCGCAAAAGCATCATTTTCTTCGACTCCACAAACGACCCCGCGGTCAGGCGGTACACGTAGATCCCCGACGCGAGATTGCGGGCGTCGAACTTCACGTCGTAGCTCCCGGGGGCCTTCTTCTCGTCTACCAGGACAGCCACAGGCCGGCCGAGCAGGTCGTAGACCACCAGGCGGACATTCCCGGCCACGTGAGACCCGCCTGGCCCGCGCGGGTCAGAAGGCGAACCATCCCGTCCATGTTCCTCATGCCGCGACAGGCCCGTACGTGCAGAGGAAGGAATTGTGAACCTGATCGTCGTCGTCGGATTGAACGGGTTCGGATAGTTCTGCGCGAGCGCGTAGACGTCGGGCATGGAGGGTGACGCCCCCTCGACGCTGACCAGCGGATCCGTCGGCCAGTTCACGACCTTGTACCCATCAGTCCCGAGCCCGAGCGTCGCGGCGGCCGGGAGGACCGACCCGCTGAACGCCGGACCCTTGCGGAGCGCATTGTCCGCGTTGGAGTCCTGCGCCGCGAAATACATCAGGATCTTCGTCTCGCCCGGAGGCACCGTGATATCCCGCCACTCCCAGTAGAGGAAGTCCTCCACAATCGAAATCGAGTCGACGTGCTCGGCGCCCCCGATCCCGTCGAAGATATGCGTGAGCGCGGGCGTGCCACCCGACGGCTCATTGGCTGTCAACGCCCAGAAGTCCGCCGTGGTCAACTCCACGTCACCGCTCGACGTTTCGTAGATGCGCACGGTTGTCTGCGAGCCGATATCCGACCGCACGCCGACGTTGACGGTGATCGGCGCGCCGGTTGGGTTGGACAGGACATCCTGAATGCGAATGAACCCGAGTGTGTCGCCCTGCGCGGCGGTCGGCACGTAGAACTTGCGGCTCACGTTCAGGCCGTTGATCTGCTTCGGAAGAAACACGTACTGCCTTCCTCCGGCCTCCGCAAGCGAATAATCCGCGGATGCACCGTACCACTCGCCATTCACCAACAGTGTGTACCCCTGGTCATACGCGTGCCCCCAGCCGTCATAAAGACTGATCTCTCCTCCGTAGCCAGCGGGATCGTATAGCATTCCGTTGATATCCAGCAGCCCTTTGAAGAGACCGAATCTGTATCGTACCGCGCCCCAATCAGGTTCGATGCGCGCGTAGTAGGTGTCGGTCGTCGGGAGCCGATAGGCGGGAACGGTCGAAATGAAGGCTTTGGTCATCTTGCCGGTCGGACCAAATACGGTCAGCAGGGGGCGCCCCGAGCCCTGGCCGTGGATGGAATACGGCAGGAGCGCAACCTCGCCCGCCTCGCCCGCAAAGCTGTAGTAGTCGGTGTCAGGGACCGCGATCCCGACGTCGATGCCCGGGTAGAGAGTGGGGGTCTGGATGTCTCCCCAGGGCATCGGCGCGGCAGCGGCGAACGAATCGTTGGGCTCGAAGTCGTCCGCCTCAAGCAACGCCCGTCGCCTGTTGTAGATCTCGTAGGAACCGCCGCTGCCAGCGCTGCCAACAGACACGCGAATGTAACGGTACCCGTCGACGGCGGGTACGCCAAAGACGGAGGGAAATGTGAAGTCCACAGTGCGGATGACCGTCGTGGTGTCGGGGCCGACCACCGACATCCCGAGGACGATCTGTTCGCCGGCGTTATGCTCGTAGGTCGAAATCAGCACGACATCGCCCGCCCGCATGTGGATCTTGTAGATGTCCGTGTCGCCGGGTGCCACTGCGGCGAATGTGATCCGGGACCCGAGATCCATGGGCGTTGCGTTCGCATATGTGTCGTTTGGCTCGGTTTCCGTCGCGAATGCGAATGTCCATGGATATGCGAAGTCCAGCGCCCACGGCTGATCGACAATCAAGGCCCCTTCCGTGAACGATCCGTGCAGCCCGCCGCCGGCCGCCCGGTTCCAGGCAACGGTGTCGCGCGCATCCTCGAAGTGATACACTGCGACAAGGCCGGGCTCGTTCCCTTTCGCTTCGTGTCCGTACAGCCCGGAGATTTCCGACTGCGACCTCACGACATTCCAGATCCTCACTTCGTCGATGGTGCCGTGGAAGTCGTCGCCGTGTTTCGAGGAGCCGATCGTGATGTTCTCCGGAACGACGTCGAACCCCATCGATTCGCCGGTAACCGTACTGGTGAGTTGTCCGTTGATGTAGAAGAAGATCTGCTCTGCGACGGTATCCAGCGTCACAGCGACATGCGTCCAGGTGGCTCCGTTCGACGGGATAAGCGGGCCCGCGAACGGTCTTCCCCGCAGATACAGAGACGTGAAGACGCTGTCGGTATGAGGAGAGTTGACGGCTGTGCCGAAGCTGAACCCCACATCATAGTCTTTGTCCACCACCGCGCTGAACGCACGGGTGGTCGTCGCCGGTCTCAGCCAGGCCTCGATGGTGAGCTGTGCGCCGAAGTCAAGAGCAGGGGAGTGCGGAACAACGATATGCCCCGCCGACGCATAAAAAATGCCGTTGGTCTGGGCTGCGAGAGGATCCGCAAGCAGCAGCATGAACATCATCCCCAGCACGATGCGGAGCCCCGGACGGGAAACGCGCATCCCGTAAGTCATGGAGCCTCCTTGTGGTTAGAGTCGTAGTACTCCTGAGGGTGCGGGTGAAGCGGGTCAGGCTGCGAACGCCGGCGTCGTGGAACCCTTCGATGACGGCCGTGAACGTGTGGTCATTGAACGTGCGGGCATCGAGCCCGTGGTCATCGAGCCCGTGGTCATCGAGCGTGTGGTCATCGAACGCGTGGCACGTGAGAGCTTGACCTTCGGGCGTATGATCGCCGCGTGTGCAACAGTCGACCGTGCGGACATCGACCATCTCTGCGCCGCAGGCGCAGTGGTTCGCTGTGCGGGCGCGCGATGTGCCGTCGCTGTCAGATGTGCCAGAGACCCGGCACGGGGAGTGAGCAATGCCGACCATCGGGCCTCCGAAGAAGAGGAAGTCGGCCTTGAAGAGTGACTATGCTGGGGCCAAGATACGCGAGGGTGATTGAAGAGTCAAACTTCCCATATGCCCTGGAGGACAGCGGACCCACGTGACAGTGGGCTAAATTGACAGGGGACTCACGTGACAGAGAACTCACCCGACAGCAGAGCCACGTGACAGCGGGCTCACTTGACGCAGGACTTATGCGGAAGATGGCTCACGTGGCGAAGAGTCCCGGCCCCTGACATCTCTTTCGATTTGTGACAGGAGGGGGCCTGGACCGCGACTCTTCTCAAGTATCGCAACACGAAGGCGGAGCCGGGAGCGAGCCGGCCATTTACCGCACGAGCATCATTTTCCTGGTCTGCGTGTACGATCCTGCGGTCAGCCGATAGACGTACAGGCCGCTGGCCAGGCCGCTGGCGTCGAATTCGACCGCATAGCTTCCGGGCGCCTTCTGCCCGTCTACGACCGTGGCGATTTCGCGGCCCAGGAGGTCATAAACGGCGAGTGTCACCCATCCCTCTTCAGGTACGCGGAACCTGATGGAAGTCGAAGGATTGAACGGGTTCGGATAGTTCTGCTCGAGCGCGAACGCCGCGGGGACTGATCCGCCGAAATCCTCGGCCTCTGTCACCTCATTGAATCTCGTGTCGAGGACGTACTGCACCAGCGCGCGGGCCTCGCCGGGCTTCATGTAGTACAACGGGAAACTCACAACCACAGATTTGTGCGTCGGGGTGATACGCTCGACGCCGACGGGCTGCCCCTTCAGGCTCCCAAACTGGCTGCTCGTGTCGTACCCGGAGTCGTATAGCGTAAACCGCCAGGCTGCCCGTGCGCGGGGGAGATCGCTTCGACGTTCCTGATATGGTACTCGTTCGCCGGCCCAGCCGCCGACGAATCCACCGCGACGTCCGGATAGAAGCCTGCAACGTGAACGGCTCCGCTGAACCGAGAAAAAGTTCTGATATCGTTCGAGCGAATGCCCATGACGTCCCACATGAAGTCGCCCGGAGCGAACGTCATTCGAGCCGTGTTGTTTCCCGTGAACGCGCGCGTCGGACGGAATCCCGCAAAGAAGAATTTTCCGCCGAGCTCGGTGTACCTCCGCACGTCGCTCTGAGCTGCGAGCGGGGCGGCGATATCGGTGAGGTCGTCGCTGAACCAGACGACCGTCGAATACGCTCCCATGTCGGCCAGCCCGACGGACCCTTCGGCCCTGACGTCGTACGGCGTGACCGCATAGCCTTCCAGCAGAGAGCTGTAGTAGTCGTCCACCTCCTGCTCGGTGGGATTTCCCGGAGCCCCGATGCTGTCCGCCGATTCGTCCACGAGCAGAATGCCCATGTCGAGCGACACGAGGCGCGACCGGAGCTGGGCGGTGGGCGGACTCTCGTTGAAGACGTTGTCCACGGCGCGGACGGTGTAGTAGTAGTACAGATGCTTCTGCGCGGACGCGTCGGTATATGACGTGTCCATCATCAGGGCGGAGTTGAGGAGCATGCCCTGCTCGCCCGGCGTGTCAGACCTGTAGACGTTGTAGCCGAGGAGATCCAGCTCCATGTTCGGACGCCACCGGAGTGAGATGGCGGATGTATTCGGCGTCGCGCTGAAACTCCCCGGCGTGAGCGGCACCGAACCCGGCGTCCCGCTCTTTTCCCTGCGCATGCTCTCGTTCCCCTCGGCGTCCACTGCGGCGACGGCGAAATAGTACAGCCTCCCGGCGACGAGTCCGCCAATCGTCGCTGCGGTGTCGGTCACGGTGAACGATGAATCGTAGACGCCCGGGAGATGCGCCGACCGAATACGCGATATCGCACGCCGACGGATCGATCGGCGCCGGGCATCCACCAGGCGCGAAGAGAGCTTCCGTCCCCGAGTTCAGCGACTCCGAGCGCCCGGACTTCGGCTGGAATGACCGCGACCCTCAGGAGCGTCGCGGCGCTCGCCCTGATCACTTCGGCGCAGTAGTCGATATTGATGTTGCCGATGGTGTCGGCAGGGGAGTGGTAGACCGGACTGAACTGGTCTTCGAAGAAGTAGACCGCTGGATAGCCGTGCGACCAGTACGAATAGCTGTCGGAGCCGCCCGAATTCGCGCCGCCGTTCAGGCCGATGAGCGTCGTGAACTGATTCGTCGCCTGCTTCGCCAGCTCGCGCCACGATTCGCTTCCGGTATAGTAGTAGACGCGCACCGGGCTGCCGACGTGCGTGCCCGGGTTGTTGGCAATCATGTCGTGGTTAATCATCAGCCTGATCTTCGTCCCTGCCGCGACCGATCGCGTCGCATCGACGGCGCTGCCGACGAGCCCGACCTCCTCCGCCGCAAACGTGGCAAACTTGACGGTGACCTTCGGCGTGTACCCGGCCTCTTTCAGGACGCGTGCCGTTTCGAGGGCCGCTGCAGTGCCGCTGGCGTTGTCGTCCGCGCCGGGAGCCGCGGTGTATGGGGAGCCGGAATTGGAATCGTGATGACCGCCGAAGACGATGATTTCGCCGGAAGTCCCGCTACCCGGCAAAGTCGCGGTCACGTTGGTGTGTGTTGTTTCGTGCCAGAGGAATGAATCCCTCCTTGCCGTCGCATACCCGAACCGTTCAAATTGTGCCTTGATCCATTCGGCGACCGTGTCGCGGTTTGCGGCGTAGGCGTAGCGCGTCCTGAAGTCCTGCAGCTTCTGAATGAACCAGCGGACGGTGTCGGGGTTGACGCGCGCGACGATCGACGCGATCAGCGAATCCGTGGAGGCCGGGAACGCCGGCGATCCCACGACGGCCCCATTGTCCAGCGCGATGTGTTGCGCCCGCAGAGGCACGCTCTTGAGCCCCTGCGTGTTCCGCCCTGCGTCCAGCACCGGGTTCCCTCGCGTGATCACGATCCCGTCCCGCTCGAGCAGGACGTCGGCCCCGGCAAGGTCGGCGCGGCTCACACGGCCACGCTTCATTGTGACCAAGCGATAGCTGTCCGGATCGGGTTTGCTGTCGATGACCGTCACCGCGTGGCCGGCCCGACGGGCAAGCTCAACCTGTGCGGGGGATAGCTCGATCAGTGCCCAGCTCCCGGTCGCGTAGTACACTCTGGTATGAAGCCGATCGACGAACGTCGATGCTGATGGTCTCGAGAGCTCGACCGTTACGAGGACGGGCGATTCAGTCTGTGCATGAACTGTGACTGTCGCTGAGAGTGCGAGGAGGATGAGGAGATTCCACGGTCGACGCATGAGGTGCGTTTCGCTTTCACTGTCGGGGATATTTCGGGCGAGAGGAACTGATGGTTCTGTTCCTGACCATAAGGAAGCGAAAATCGGGCTGAATTGAAAGATGGGGTGAAACGGGGAGTGATGCGAAGGAAGGGAGCGAGGAGAGGCGCCGTCTTGCCAGCGCCTCTCTCGCACTCCGCTTGGACCGTCAAGCGCCGCCTGCTTACTTCACGACAATCATCTTCCTCGTCTGCACGAACGATCCGGACCCCTTCACGCCATCCGGCCCTGTGGGGGATCCCGTCGAACGAGCCTGCAGCTTGTAGAGATACACACCGGAAGCCAATCCGGTTGCATCGAATCTTGCCTCATGGCTTCCAGCATCCATCCTTCCATTCAGGATGACCCCGACCTCGCGGCCGAGGCGATCATAGACCGCGAGCCTCACGTCGGCGGCTTCCGGCACCTGGAACCTGATATTCGTCGTCGGGTTGAACGGGTTGGGGAAGTTCTGGGCGAGCTCGAATGTGGCAGGCGTCCCCTCATTGTGTGCCACCGACGTAGCCGCGCTCTCGAGGGCGCCGTTCATAATCCACTGAACGAACACCTGGATTTCGGAGTCTGTGAGAAATGGGGGTCCATTGCGCGGCATGCGGAGCCCGAACCCCGCAGTCCCCTTCAGCTTCTTGACGATGACGCTGTTGGAGTCGAACGGGACGACTACCGGCCCGTGGTCCCCGGTTGTCAGGATGTTGTTATACGGGGTGACGAACAGTCCGCTCGCTCCCCCATGGCAGTTCGCGCAGCCGTAGAGGTCGATGATCCCCTGGATATCGGGGTTGTAGTAGGGCTGGGCATTTCCGGTTGCCATTCCGAGCGAAACAAGGGCGGCGATTCCAAGCAGTATCCGACTCTTCATGCACTCTCCGTGGTGGGGTGGACCGGTACTGGTGTGACAGCTTATGAATCTGGAACATCACGGGAGGGCAGGTTGTTCCCGTCGCGGGGAGAAAGGCGGGACGAAGCGCGAGGGGCCGAAAGGGCGGAAGGTGCCGCCAGAGGGGTGGAACGGGCGGATGCGGCCCTGGGGTCAAAAGGCCAGAAAGGACCCCAGAGGCCGAAAGGGCGGATGCGCCTCCAGAGGTCGAAAGGGCGGATACGGCCCCGGTGGTCGAAGGGGCGGACGCAGCCGAAGGGGTCTGACTGCACGCCCGGGCAATTGAGCTACACCAACTGGCAGGTCACAATGGCCAGGTGTGAAGCGACACTGTGATCCCCGAATACGTTGTCAACTCCTTCCCCGAGGATTGCTGCTCGTATTCGGCCGAATGGTACTGTATGTCGATGTGGTCCCGGGCGAACTCGAGCCAGGCTGGAGGCGTGCCCTGGAGCAGCTCAGAGATCCCCTTGAGTATCCCGGCAAGCTGGATCGTGTACCCGCGTGTCTCATAGTCGATGTAAGTCTTGACCGACCCGCTCCGGTATGTGAAGATCTCGCCGACCTGCACCTGCCATCCGCTCCGCAGACTCACGTTCGCGGTCTTCTTCCCCTGGATGACGTTGTTGCCGAACTGGATGTCGCCGAACCCGGATTGATATTCCCACTGCCCGTTCTCGTTCCGGTCGACGAGGATATCCTCGGCTTCGCGCGACCAGGCGGCGGAGAGAATCTCCCAGTCCGCGTTCCGGCCCATGCTCACGCCACCTGAGAGGGCAATCCCCGTTCGGGCCGTCCGCGGGAATGGGTCTGCCTGAGCTTCATCGATGTAGACCAGCTTGTCACCCACATTGTTCCAGCCGCAGCCTCCGCCGAGATCGAGGAACGGCCGGAACTTCCCGCTGCTGAGTATCCGGTCGCCGGCGATTTCTTCCGCGATCGAAACGAGCGGAACTTCCAGCAAGAAACTGTAGTCCCCCGTGGTGCCGCTCGCCTCGCCGTCGCCCTGTCCCTGTTCGGTACCCACTGCCGAGAGGCGGGACTCCACCGATCTGAATGTGTAACCGAACCCGAACCGCACGAGATACTCAATTCCGATTCCAATGACTACGCCGCTCGCGTTTTCATGCGACTCGAACGTGCCAATGCCTGCAGGATTCCCGGGAGTGGTGATGACGAATGTCCCCAGGTCCTCGTCCACGCGATGATATCCCAGGCCGACGCCGACGCGAAGCGGGAGATCCATGAAGTCGTTCAGGAGTACGCCTGCGCTGGCCGCCCAGGCGGTGTACGAGAAGCCCGGGAACTGGTACGCCACGGGAAGCTGCGCATCGGTCGGATAGAAACTTCCCCTGACGTTGGTGGTGAGCGCCGAGATTCCTACCTGTGCCGGTGAGAACACCGATGCAGTCGGGTCGAATCGGGGGAGCGCAATTGAGGTGCCCGCCATTCCGTTGGCTTCAGACGAAGGGGAGAAGAGCAGGAACGGAACAGCTGCTTCGGCCTGGGCAAGGGCAGTCTGACACTGGGCGAGCGTCGCGAAGAGGAGCGTCGATATCACCACTGCTGTCTTCATGTTCCCTCCATGGAAGTCCGCGGGGGAATATAGCATTCTTTCTAGAATCGTGCTGTCACGAAAGTGTCATGAGGAGGGCGAGACTTCGTGGGGTCCGGGGGACCCCCTCGGCCACGGCGTGGGGGGGGTACCGAAGCGACGCTGGAGTTTCCCGAAGAAGGCAGGGTGGCGGGGAAGGGATCGTGCAACAGGTTTTTCGGACCGGCGGAGATCACGGGTCAGTCGATCAAGTCTATCCCATCCCGATGTTTATCGTAATGTAGAAGCCGCCGAAGCTGGACTTCCAGGAGGTAATTTCACCCGTGGCCGGGTTGTATTGCGACGGCAGTCCGCCGGAGAGCAGGTAGTTGATGTAGTAACGGATGTTGATCCCGAGAATGCTGGATTGCTGCGACCCGAAGTAGGCGCCGGCACCGATGAATCCGCCGACGGTGAAATGCGGCGTCCCCTGCGAGATCGCGTTGAAGAATTCAACCTGGTCGACCGTCGGCGGCCCGCTCGGATTCTGCGTGACGTGCGCGAACGGCATCTCCCAGATCATCGTGGGTCCGATCCCCGCGTTGAGGTACGGGCGAAACGTGTCCACGATGTCTTCGCGAAACAATCGGTACTGCGCACCCACGGTCAGGGGGACGACCATGAACCGGTTGAGCTTGCCGGGGACGAACGAGCTCCCCGTGTACGGATCGTAGTACTCCACTTCCCTGCCTTCTTTGGATTCGCTCACCGAGAGCGTCACCTGTCCGGCCAGATCCTCTGTGTACTGCCTCCGGTAGGACAGCCCGAATCCGAACCCGCTGTTCGAAAGCAGAAGGTCGAACCCCCAGAGCGTGACGGGAACGGGCGTCTCGGCCATTGCCGGGGAGACGTTCTTCTTCCCGGCCGTGTCGGATGTGACGGTCCCTCCTTGCTGCGACCACCCGGTGGCGGCCACCAGCAGCATGATGCCGAGGCTCAGTGCGCATACAACCGGCGCTCTCATTGCAGTCCTTTCACCATCCGCTCTCATGGCAACGCATCGCGATGAAGAACATACCTCTCACATGTACGCCCCCCGGCCTTCGCGAGTTGTCCTCCATATTCCGCCGCGGGCAGTTCCTCATATTCCACAACCTACTAGAACGTTCGACGACTCAAGTTAGTTTCTGGCGGGGGGAATTGCAACGACCGACCGGGAATCGGACTCAGCGCCCTACACTGCTTCAGGAATCGCACT
>CAVPBI010000012.1:0-19653 GCA_963701735.1 uncultured Ignavibacteria bacterium
CTCTCTCCTCTGTGTCTTCACCTGGTACCTGCTGCTCTGCAGGAGGGATGAGACCTCTTCGGCTGCCACGGTAGCAGCCATCAGCTAGAACTCTCTATCCCGGGAGCCCACCGTATTCCTCCTACGATCGGGTGTAGAGATACCGCTTGATCTTCTGGGTGGGGGTTTTCTGGAAGGGTTCGGCCTGCTCAACGAGCTTATGAATCCGTGCGGATAGCGGGACCCGATTGTTCACCTGCCTGTGGAGTTCCGCAAGCAGCTCATTCGCGCGGGCCTTGAGGTCCGTTTCACTTGCTTTCAGGGCCTCTTTCAGCCTCTCATAGTCCAGGTTCACGAGCGCTACCAGCTTGTTCTGCTCTTCGAAGACGAGTGAATCCCTGACGGTATCGAATTCATTGATAACGGCCTCGATTTCCTCGGGATAGATGTTCTTGCCGCTGGGCCCGAGGATCATGTTCTTTGACCGGCCTTTGATGTACAGATACTTGTCGGCGTCGAAAAGCCCGAGATCTCCCGTCTTGAACCATCCATCCTCTGTAAACGCGGCGGCCGTCTTTTCGGGGTCCCTGTAGTACCCCTTCATCACGGTCGGTCCCTTGACTTCGATCTCCCCTTCTCCCGTCATCGGGTTAGGGTTGGCAATCCTGATCATGGTTCCCCCCGGCAGCACAGGACCGGTCGATCGGTAACGCGTGTCCGCTGCCCCCGTACCGGCGATAAGCGGAGAGGTTTCGGTCAGCCCGTAGCCGATTGCGTACGGGAATCCCGCCTCCCTCAGAAAGATCTCCACGTCGGGTGCCAGGGGCGCCCCGCCGATGGTGAATATCCTCAGCTTGCCCCCGAAGGTCTTCAGCAGCTTCTTCCCCGCGATCTTGTTCAGGATGCGGCGAATCGGAGCGATCGCATGCAGGCGCTTCAGGACCGGTTTCCCGGTAAGCTCAGGCAGAATCCTGGACCTGTAGATCTTCTCGATGATTAGGGGAACCGACAGCATGATGGTGGGACGGACCTTCTGCAACGCCGGCATGAGGACGGCGGCCGTCGGGGGCCTGTCAAGATAGTTGACCGTGGCACCGGCCATGAAGACCGTGATCAGCCCGAGGGTTGATTCGTAGGTGTGCGGGAGCGGGAGGATCGAAAGCAGGCGGTCGTCCGGACAGGCTTCCGAAATCAGCTCCGTGCCGATCGCATCCGAGACCAGGTTGCCGTGGGTCAGCATGACCCCCTTCGAGAAACCTGTCGTACCCGAAGTGTATACAATCGAGGCGATGTCTTCGGGAGTCGGCCCCTGGTCTCCCGCGTCCGACAGGTTGCCCGAGGCCGGCCGCAGCGCCGACTCTCTCGGGATGTCAGTACGAGAGAGGTCGCTTTCGGTCGCTCCAGGCGGAATGATTGTCCAATCGTCCAACAGGATGCAGATCCCCCGAGACTCCATTGGAACAGATTCGAGCTTCTCGTACTGTCGCCGGGAGACGAAAATCGCTCCGGCACCGGAGTGGTCGATGATACGAGCGATGTCCTTGGGAGGGAACTCCGTCAGGATAGGAACAGCAATCGCCCCCATTGAGGTAACCGCGAAGTACGCCACTCCCCACCGGGGACTGTTCTCCCCGAGAATCGCCAGGCGGTCTCCCGGGTTAATGCCGCGCTCGCGCAGAAATGCGGAGAGTTCCGACGCTCGCTCAGCGACCTCGGCGTATGTGAACCCCTCCCCCTCATGCAGCCTGAGTGCGATCTTCCCTCCGAAGCGACTGGCCGACTGTGTCAGTATGTCGCGAAGAGTAGCGGGCTTCGAATTCATGGATGTGTCCATCGGGAAATCACCAGTGTGTAGTGTCAGAGCGACATTCGGAACGAAATCTGGACACTTCGGGGTCCCGCGGCCGGTACGACCGATACGTCACCCCGGCCGACCTTGTGAAGTGCCGGAACGGCGATCCCTGCGAGCGTCCCGATTGCGGCGCCGGCAAGGATGTCTGTTGGAAAATGCGACCCGGAGGCATAGCGCAATACCCCGATCGTCGTCGCCACGCTCAGCGATGCGGCCCAGATCCATGGCCGCAGGGGCGAATCAGGCTCGTACGCCTGGAAGGTGATGCTCATGAAGACGGCTGAAGCAAATGCTAATGCCGTGTGGCTGGAGTAGAATGACTGACGTGCCTCGACCGTCGTCTTCGAGTCCGGAGGGGCGTCAGGATTGTACGCATACGGGCGTGTGCGAAGGACCAGGCCTTTCGTAAGCTGCACAGCGGCCAGGGTCAACAACAACGTCTCCCCGTACATGGTTCCGTAAGTTGCAGCGTCCTCCCGCACCGGCTCGGACACCATAAGGGCTGCGGGGCTCAGGACAAGCGCGTACGCCAGCCAGTCCGATACGTCATCAGCGTCCGTCGAGTATCGATACGTCGCACCGCGATCGAACGCGTTCACATCGGAGCGCGAGAGTGCTGCGACCTGTTCCCCCGTCAGCCCGACGGCCCGATCGAGGACTCCATACGCAACGAGGCCTCCCACCACACCGCTTCCGATGAGAATCGCCTCCCTGGTCGGGTTCAAGACGTACGGCGATTGTCCCAACGCATGGGGAGCGCCATTCGCAAGAAGCAGGACAACGAGAGCGGTACACATGACTTTCAAGCGACGAATGGCAACATCTCCCTGAAGCAAGAACTCCTCAGAACTGACACAGGGCTTGAACTTATCATCTTCCTGCGCTATTCTGGCTGGGTCCCAAGATAGCGAGAAGGAGCATCAGTTGCCATGGGTCTGATCATGCTGTACTTCGTGGGTGCCATTGCCCTTGCAGGCATTTCGTGGCGGACATTCGGAGACTTCCGCTCGCACGGATTCATGCGGTTTCTGGCGTTCGAGGCGATCTGGGCGGTGCTCGTGCTGAACCTGACGGCCTGGTTTCGGAACCCGCTCTCCTGGCACCAGATCATCGCCTGGGTCCTGCTGACGGCCGCGGCGGTTCTCGCTCTCTGGGGGTTTCTTGAACTGCGGCGCGGGGGCAAACCCCTCTCGCGTCCGCAGCGAGCAGGCACATTCGCATTCGAGGAGACGACCCAGCTCGTGACGACCGGCCCATACCGGCACATCCGGCACCCCCTCTACACTTCCCTCCTTCTCCTGGTGTGGGGCGCCGCCTTCAAATCGCTCTCCTTTGTTGGGATCATCATCGGCTTTGCCGCCAGCTTCCTCCTGTATGTGACGGCGTACTACGAAGAACTCGAAAACCTGGAACGGTTTGGTGAGAGGTACGACCGGTACATGCAGCACACGAAGATGTTCGTTCCGGGACTTCTCTAGGCCAGACCTTCACGCCGGAAAGGGATCTGTGAAGGATTGCGCCCTGGTGACCGCTGGAACTTGACCCCTGGACGGTCTTACCATATCATATACTACAGACGGGAATGCGAAGCCGGCGTGTTCGCCCGGCGGCAACCCGTCAGTCGCCACGAGAGACGACCTGACGTGATTCCCTATCTTCTCCTTGCTTTCTCCTATGCTTTTGCCGCGGCGGTTCAGCCTGGCCCGTTGCAGGCGTACCTGATCTCTCAGACCATGATCAACGGATGGCGCCGAACGGTTCCCGCTACGTTCGCCCCGATCATCAGCGATATTCCGATTGTCCTCCTGGTCCTCCTTGTGCTGACGCAGGTCCCCCCTTCTTTCATAAACGTCATCCGTTGTGCCGGGGGAATCTATCTTCTGTATCTGGCGTTCCAGGCGCTGCAGTCGTATCGAACCTACTCACACCTGCGGGAATCGCCCCCCCGGTTGGTCTACCAGACGATCTGGAAGGCTGTTGTCGTCAACCTCCTCAATCCAAACCCGTATCTGGGCTGGGCTCTGATCATGGGCCCGCTCTTTCTCAAGGCGTGGAGCGATAACCCTGCATACGGGATCGGCGTCATTATCTTCTTCTATGGTACGATGATCCTCGCGACGGCGGCGATCCTTGCGCTCTTCTCCGGTGCCCGGTCCCTCGGACCCCGCATAGTGCGCGGCCTTGTCGGGGTTTCCGCCGCAGCCCTCCTCGTTTTTGGCCTCTACCAGCTCTGGGTCGGATTGACGGCGCTGATGACTGGCCCGACTCACACAGGCTGACATCATCATCGATCTGCTGCCGTCGCACACGCCGCGGGGCCAGGGCTCACGCGGTGAGGTTTGATCAGGAGTTCCCTTCCAGCCAGACCAGGAAGAGCTTGTAGCCGAGCGCGAAGATCACTGCTCCGACAAACAGCCCCACCACACCGGAAGCGATCATCCCGCCAATCGAGCCGATAAGGACTACCAGCATCGGCGTCTCCGTGCCCCGACCGAGCAGCAGTGGCTTCAAGATGTTATCGCTCAATCCCACCAGGACGGCCCAGACCGCGAAGAGTACCGCCGGCAGAGTATCGGCTGTGGCAAACATGTAGATGGCCGCGGGGAGCAATACAGGCAGGCCGCCAATCTGGGTGATCGACAGGAGCAGGCACACGAACGCCCAGAGCCCCGCGCCGGGAATGCCTGCCACCAGCATTCCCAATCCTGCAAGCACGGCCTGGATAAAGGCGATGCCGATAATGCCGACAGCAACGCTCCGCACTGTCGACTCCGCCGTTTTCACGTAGTCCCCTCCCCGCTCGCCGGCAAGTCGCGTGGCAAACTTCCTCGCGAAACCACTCGCGCTTTCCGAATACGCGAGGAACACCCCGGCCACGATGACAGAAACGACGAACATGAGGACGGCAATTCCCACGTTGGCGGCAGACGAGAGGAGCACCTTCCCCACATCGACTGCCGCGGGACCAACCTGGGCGACCAGACTCTCAAAATTCTCGGAGGCCATCGTCCAGAGTCCTGCCAGCTGCTTCCCGATGATGGGCCATGTGCTCACCCCCTCCGGTGGAGGCGGGATACGCAGCGTCCCGTCGCGCAACCCCTGGGCCGCACCCTGAAGCCCGTCGACGAGCGTGCTCGCCAGAAACAATGTCGGGACGAGCAACACGAGCAAGAGACCGATCGTCATCACCGTAGCCGACAGCCCCTTTCGACCCTTGAAGAACTTCTCAATCTTGACGAAGGCCGGATAGACGGCAACTGCGATGACGGCCCCCCAGATCAGCAGCATCACAAACGGAGCGATGATCTGAATGCACCAGAAGACAAGCGCGCCGATGACGGCGATGCGTATGGTTGCCTCGATCGCCGCGCCGACAAGGCGCTTCTGATCAGATGGGTCGACGCTGGAGTTCATTGTATACTCCTCGAGGTGGGAGATAAGAAGCTGCACGTGGAGCGAGGCGTGTCAGCGCGTACGCGATACCAGCTCCATTGACACAAGTCGTGCAATCAGGATTGCAGGGAACAGCTGGCCGGTCAAAGCCTCCAGTATAACAACTGATCGCGCCGCAGGGTCCAGCGCTGTGATATCCCCGAACCCGACTGTTGTCAATGTGATGAAGCTGAAGTAAATGAATTCCGATTCCGACAGGATGCCCGCGCTGGTCGACGCTGTGATCGCGAATGCTTCAGGATTCACGATATCGATCAGGTGATAGGCAAACGCCCATGAAAGCCCGAGGAGCAGGTACACTCCCACAGCTCCGAGTATACGGTGAATGGTGATCGGCCCTTCACGAAAAACCTGCACCACCAGGAACCACGCGAGGGCGAGCGTCGACAGCATCGACATGCTCAGGTTGAACACAAGGAGTTCTGTCCCGGGGATGCCTCTGCTTACCCACCGTCCCACCAGCGCCAGGAGGATCAATGCCGTACCGGTGATGATGACCCCGCGCGTCCGGGTGATCGCTGTCAATCCGGCCAGGAGTGTGAGTGAATAGGAGATGTCGAACAGGACTTTGAGTCCCGGCGTCCCTTCGGGCGCCACGTGCGGAAGTACAAAGAAGGTGATGACAAGGAAGACCACAAGAACGGTGAGACCTCTATCCGTGGACCAGAGTTCCGCAAACGGCTTGGGAATCGGCGGCATTGGAGGGTTCAATCAGTCAAGTGTGAAGGCTGGCCGGTCGACGCGAGAACGCTGCTCCAGAGCTCCCCTCCGGGATCGATCTTCTTTCGTCGAGACACGGCGAGGGAGATCGGAACATGCGTGAACCGGTGATTCCAGAAGCCCACGACCATGTCCGTGCGTCCGGACATACCCGCATGGACCGCACACTGGCCCAGGAGCAGGCAGAATGCGGAGTCGTGGGGGTTTGCAGGCACGCTGCGGATCGTGTAGCTCGGATCGATGTACTTCAGCGTAATCGCCGTCCCCGCGGACCTGAAGTGCGTGTTGATGGCGTCCTTGAGAAACAGGCCAATGTCACCGTGCTTCACGTTCCCGGAAGCATCGCGATCGCCGGCACCGCCGAGATGTTCCTGACCCGCGCCCTCTGCGACGACGATCAGGGCGTGGCCCCTTCTCCGGAGCCTGTCCTCGAGGAGCTGCAGGAACCTGCCCATGCCGAATGGCACTTCCGGCACAAGACAGAAATTCGCCTTGCTGCTGACGAGCACCGTGAATGCCGCAATGAATCCGGAGTCGCGCCCCATCAACTTCACGAGGCCCACGCCATTGACGGCAGCCTCGGCCTCGATATTGGCGGCTGTTGTGGCCCTTTGAGCTTCCGCCACGGCTGTTTCAAACCCGAACGTCTTCTGAAGAAAGGAGATGTCGTTGTCGATGGTCTTTGGGATCCCGATAACGCTGATGAGAAGACCCTGGCGCAACGCTGTCTCGGCAATCAGCCGCGCGCCCTTGAGTGTGCCGTCGCCTCCGATCGCGAACAGGATGCTGATCCCCATCGCCTTCAGGGTGGCAACCATCTCCCCCGCGTCTTGCGGCCCGCGTGACGTCCCCAGGATCGTTCCGCCAAATTCGTGGATCCGTTCGACCGATTCCGGCGTTAGCTGTAGCGGCTCATGCTTGAACGGACGCACGAGGCCTTCGTAGCCGTACCGGAATCCGTACACTGCGCGGACTCCATAATGATGGTACAAGCTCAGGACGATCGCCCGGATGACATCGTTCATGCCCGGGCAGAGGCCGCCACAGGTCACGATCCCGCAGGCCAGCCCGTCGGGGTTGAAGAAGAGGCGCTGCCGCGGGCCCGCCACCTCCATCGCCGGAACACCCTCCCCCACCTGGATGCGCTTCATGACGGTATCCAGGTGGGTATCGAATATCAGGCGCTCGCGATCGTCGGCGAAGCGCACCCCGGTCATCGGGGAGGCGTGAGTGCACTCCCCGAGCCGGGGGATCGTAAAGTCCAGGCTGGTCTCTGTCACAGCGATCTGACCTTTTTCCACGAATGCATGCTACCCACCTTAGATGCAATGCTCCCCTGAGATCACCAATGCGCCCCGGGGCCTTTGTGTGGCTCGAAGTCGGCAACCTTCGGCGTGACTACTTCTTGTACATTGTCTTGTCGAGCCCGGTCAACTTCACGGGATCGAGAAGCTCCTTGATCTGCGGTTCGGTCAGGATCTTCTTCTCCCGGATGATTTCCAGGATCCCCTTCCCCGACTTGTACGCTTCAGCTGCAAGCTCCGTCGACTTCTCATACCCGAGCACAGGGTTGAGCGCGGTGACGATTCCGACCGTTGTTTCCATGTAGTGCGCGAGGGTCTTCTCGTTCACGGTGATGCCGTCGACGCACTTCGTCCGGAGCGCCATGGAGCCCCGGTACAGCAGGCTCTGCGACTCGATCACGGCCAGACCTGCGAGCGGCTCGTACGCGTTCAGCTGGAGCTGCCCGTGGTGCGCGGCGATGCTCACGCTGAAGTCGTTGCCCATCACCCGGAATGCGATGATGTTCATGACCTCGGGGATGACGGGGTTGACCTTCCCCGGCATGATCGACGATCCCGGCTGCAACGGCGGCAGGTTGATCTCGAAGAGGCCGGCCCTCGGCCCGGAGGACAGCAAGATCAGATCGCTCGAAATCTTCGACAGCTTCACCGCCAGGCTCTTGAGAGCGCTGGAATACACCACGAATCCCTGCTGGTCCCAGGTCGCCGTGATCATATCCCTGGCGGGCACGATCGGCTTGCCGGTGAGTTTCGCCAGGTGCTGGGCGACCTTTTCAGCGTAGCCCTTTGGCGCATTCAGACCCGTTCCGATCGCAGTGGCGCCCATGTTGACTTCGTACAGGTACTTCTCCGCATCTTTCAGGAGCTTGATCTCGCCTTCCAGCCCGGCGGCGAAGGCGTGGAACTCCTGCCCCACCGTCATGGGCACTGCGTCCTGCATCTCCGTCCGTCCCATCTTGACGATTTCCAGGAAGGCATCCCCCTTCTTCCGGAACGACGCAACGAGCTTCTCGAGCTCCTCGACCAGCTTGTCATTCCTGAGGAGGAACGCGACCTTGATCGCTGTCGGATACGAATCGTTGGTCGACTGCGACATGTTCAGGTGATCATGCGGCTCGACGATGTTGTACTCACCCTTCTTGTGGCCGGTCAACTCGAGGGCGATGTTCGCAAGGACTTCATTGGCGTTCATGTTGGTGGATGTGCCCGCGCCGCCCTGGTACCAGTCCACGACGAACTGGTCATGGTACTTGCCGTCCAGGACCGCCTTGCAGGCCTTCTCGATGGCGTCGCGCGTCTCCGGTTTCATCGCGCCGACGTCCGTGTTGGCCCTGGCGGCGGCAAGCTTCACCATCGCCCAGGCCTCGACGAAGCCGGGATAGTGGTTGATCAGGACGCCCGAGAGCTGGAAATTCTCGAGCGCCCGCATGGTCTGGACCCCGTAGTACTTGTCCGCCGGGATCTGCTTCTCTCCGAGCAGGTCTTTTTCCGTGCGGAATTTCTCCTGCGCCGGGACGGCCGGACCAGCACCGCCAGGCACATCAGCAACGCAAGCAGCGTGAAAAGTTTCGAACGCATGGTCATACCCTTCCGATGTGTGGAGTCAGAGCACAATGCTGCCCAGGAGCAGCGCGAAAACCGTCGAGGCGGCCGTCGTCACGAGCCCCGGCCGCATGAAACTATGGTTCAGGAGGTACTTCCCGATTCGCGTGCTGCCGGTCTGGTCGAACGAGACGGCCGCAAGAACGGTCCCGTACGTGGGCAGAAAGAACGAACCGTTGACGGCGGGATAGACACCGACGAGGACCGAAGCGGGAAGACCGATGGCGACCGCGACCGGCAACAATGTCACGACCGTCGCCGCCTGGCTTATCAGGAGTACGGAAAGAACAAAGAGCGCGAGCGACAGGACCCACGGGGCCTGACGGACGATGTCCGAAATGCCGCCGACGATCTCCGCCCTGTTCCCTTCGAAGAAGGAGGATCCCATCCATGACACGCCCAGAATCGAGATCACGGCGACGATGCCGCCGCGCATGATGGTGTTCTTGACGGTCTCGTCGGGTTTCGCTTTGAAGAGCACCATGATCAGGCCGGCGGCGGCCAGCATGACGATCATGATGGCCTGTCCTGTCTCGACCTGCCCCATCTCCATTGTCCCTCCGCGAACACCTGGTAGTGCGGGCGCAACTGGGGGAATACGCCCAGAAGGACCACCGTGACCATGGCGAGGAGAAAGAGCCCGAGCGATCCTCGGGCGTTCCGGAGAGTTTCGCCGGAGAACACGCTTTCTTCGGAGGAGATCTTGACCTGCCCGTTCTTGACCCTCTCCTGGAAGACAGGGTCTTCGCTGAGTTTCTTCCCTCTCCAGGCGACCGAGAGGATGCCGACGGTGACACCCAGGAGCGTCGCGGGTATGATGACCATCAGGATATCAACCAGGGATACCTGGAGCGAACCCAGCGCTCCGACCATCGCGACAGTGGCGGCGCTGATGGGCGACGCGATGAGGCCGGCCTGGGATGCGATGACGCTCATCGAAAGGGGCCGTTCGGGACGGATGTCCGCCTTTGCGGCAACCTCGACGATCACCGGCATGAGAGCATAGATCACATGCTGCGTCCCGCTGGCGAAGACCAGCAGGTACGTGACGAACGGTGCGACGAACGTAATATAGGCCGGCTTCTTCCTCATGACCTTGCCGGCGATGGACACGAGGTAGTCAAGCCCGCCCGCGGCCTGCATCGCCGCAAGCGCTGTGATGACGGCGATGATCATGCCGAGGACGACGGATGGCGGCGAGCCCGGCGGGAGTCCGAAGCCGAACACGAGGATGACGAGGCCTATGCCTCCCGCGGCCCCGAGGCCGATCCCTCCGAGCCTGGCACCGAGCACGATACAGGCGAGAAGCAGAACGAGCTCAATCCACATCATGGAAGCACCTCCTGCTCAGTATGCGGTAACCGGATGTACGAACCGGGTCATCAGCCAGGGGGGCGCGAAACGCCGCCCGGCCGAAACACAGCCGGGGTCCCGCGAGGCTCAATGATCGTTCCAGCCCCTCAGGACCCCGGCCTGCTGCTCCAGACGTGCGCCGACGGCCTCCCGTCAGTACGCCTCAAACATTTCCTGAACCTGCTTTGGATCCGAGGTCTTGGTGAGGGCCAGCTTCAGGAGGACTCGCGCCTTTGACGGCAGCAGCTCGCCTGCCGCCACGAATCCGTACTGATCGTCGTTGATTTCCGAGTTCCTCCATGTCCGGCCCGTCGGGACCCTGCTGGAACGGACGCAGACCACGCCGGCCTTTGCCGCACGCCCCAACGCCTCCAGCGCTTTCGACGTCATGTTCCCGTCGCCAACGCCGGCCATGACGATCCCCTTCGCGCCAGCCTTCACGGCGGCGTCGATAAGGTCAGCCGACATGTCAGCGTGAGCATAGAGGACATCCACGCGCGGAAGCGCCGTCATCCCGGCCACGGAGAACTCCGATCCGTTCGTGTGCTTCCGAAATGGAACGCGGAAATACGTCTGCTTCCCGTAGAGCGTCGTTCCGAGGAGTCCGTACTGCGGCGACATGAATGTCTGCACCGACGTCGTGTTGGTCTTTGTGATATCGCGGCCGCTGTGGATATCATCGTTGGCCGCCACCATCACGCCCCTGCCGCGCGACTGCGGATCCCCCGCAACCGCAACGGCATTGAAGATATTGAGCGGTCCGTCGGCGCTCAGGGCCGTGGACGGACGCATCGATCCCGTCAGGACCACAGGCTTCTGGCTCTTCACGGTGAGGTGGAGAAAATACGCCGTTTCCTCCATCGTGTCGGTTCCGTGCGTGATGACGACACCATCCACGGTATCTGCCGCCAGGACCTCATTCACCCGCTTGGCCAGCTTCAGCCAGATTTCATCTGACATGTCCTGGCTTCCTATGCTGGCAATCTGTTCACCCGTGATGCGGGCGATATCTTTCAGCGTCGGTACCGCCGCGACGAGCGCGTCCACCGTGACCGCACCCGACGTGTATCCCACTGATGTCTTTGTTTCCGCCGACCCGGCAATGGTGCCGCCGGTTGCCAGGATCACGATCCTGGGAAGTTTTTTCGCCTGCCCCTGGGCCGGCAGGCCAATCGGAAGCACCAGGAGCGCGAGCAGAACGACGAGTAACCGCTTCATGGTTTACCTTCCCTCTCTGGACGCAATTGATTCCGGGACAGGACATGATCCCGGGTCGACGATTACTTCATCTTCAGCGCGTACGGGTTGCCGCCGAGAGCATTGGAAATTTCCTCGATGGTCTTCTGGGCCTTCACGCTGTTCCCGGCCTTATCGAGGGGCGGCGAAATCACCGCGATTCCCCACTTCCCGGGCGATACAGCGATGATCCCCCCACCGACCCCGCTCTTGGCGGGGAGTCCCGTGCGGTACAGCCATTTCCCCGAATCGTCATACAGGCCCGCAGTCGCCATGATCGCAAGGATACCTGGCACATACTTGGCGTCCACGACCTGCTTATTGGTCATCGGATTGCGGCCGCCGTTGGCCAGCGTCGCCGCCATGACACCGAGGTCCTTCGCGTTCACGCTGATCGCGCACTGCTCGGTGTAGATGTCGCACGCCCGGAACGGGTTGTCCTTGATGTGACCATAGGCAAACATCAGCTGCGCGATCGCCTGGTTCCGCTGGTTTGTTTCTGCTTCCGACTTGAACACTTCCTGATTGACCGAGAGGGTACGGCCTGCGAAGTCGCTGTGGTTCGCGAGGATCTTCTCCCAGATCACGTTCCGGTCTTCCCCCGTCACCATGCTCGTCGTCGCAATCGCGCCGGCATTCACCAGGGGGTTCATCTCGGCGCCTTTGTACTGCTCCACTGCGACAATCGAATTGAACACCTGGCCCGTGGCATCCACTCCCATGTTGTTCACAATCGCATCCCCGCCCGCCCCCTGCATCACCTGCGCGAGGGTGAAGACCTTCGAGATCGACTGGATCGACACTTCGGATTTGAGGTCACCGAGTGCGTACACGGTCCCGTCCACGGTCACGAGCGCAATCCCGAAGATGTTCGGGTCCACCTTGGCCAGCGCGGGGATGTAGTCCGCATTGGCACCCTCTTTCAGGTTGCGGTACTTCTCGTAGGCGGCCTTGAGCGCAGCCTGGATCTCGTCCGGCGTTTGCGCCGTTGCGGGGGCGACAGCGCCCAGCAGAAGTGCTGCGGCGAACAGCGCCAGAAGCATCGTCCGTCCGACAAGGATTTTGCGATTCATCACGTTATCCTCCAATGCTCAGTGAGAAGTTGTACTTGAATGAGAACTGAATCCTGTAATCATCCACCGACTTGAACCCTTCGTTTCCAACGATCTTGCTCTCAGCCTTGTTTTCCCGTCGTCCATACTGGAACTCGGCTCCGACCATCACATCCTTGGCGGGGTAATGCAGCAGATTCACGAGCGCGTACTGGCCGCTCTTGAACGCCTCGTCCGTCTGCCCCGAGCTGTTCTTGATATCCAGACGAGAGTATCCGAAGGTGCTGCTCCACTGTTTGTTCCAGTAGTGGTCATAGAAAAGGACGATGCCCGTCACCGGGAGCAGCTCTGCGATATCGAGGGAGGCCGTTGGGTCTGTTGGCGGCGGGCCTGTCAACTGCTTGATCCCGACGTCCACCGTCGCATCGTTCATATAGTTCTCAATACCCTGACCGTACGCGAACTGCGCGTGGATGCGGTCCATCTCGGCCACCGTAACGCCCGCGCTCAGGTTGATCCCCCAGCCGACCGCGTCCCCGGAAAGGTCATATGCTTCGTTCCCCTTGTCATCCCACTTGATGTAGCGGGCAATCCCCGCAGCTTCAACATATCCCCACGTCTGCCCCCAACGATATTCCGCCGAAACGTCGGGATACGGGAACCGGCCCTTGACATCCGCAAGCTGCGGATAGTCCGAGTAGATGCCGCCGTCGCCGCTGGCGCCCGGGCGTTCCAGTGCGAACGTCAGCCGCGTGTCGCCCTGGATGGGCATCCATCGGATCTGCACGTTCCGGAAGAAGACCATGCCGTTCGGTCCCCAGTATTCGACCGAGTTCGGGAACACGTCGATGTCCATGAACGGGCTCCAGTACTGACCGGCGCCGAACTGGCCCAATTCGCCGTACGCGTGGCGGAGCCTGATGGTCGTCTGTCCGGCATCGACGCCCACGCCGAACATTTCAAATTCGAAGATGGTCCGCAATTCGCCAAGATCCGTCGGGACAAAACTCTTCACGCCAAACCGCGACTGTCGCACGCTGGAAAACCAGTTGCCGTCCTTTCCGAACTCGCCGCGGACGCTTGGCAGCTTGGTCGGGCGGAGGACGTCGAACCATTTGGGATCGTTCTGCTTTGCCTGATACCCCATGTCCAGCATCGCGAACCCGTAGATGTCCAGACGAGGCTTCGCGTCTTGAGCAAGGGCACCCGGCGCGTTCATCAGCAGCAAGGCAGAGCCAAGCACCCAGCCGATACTTGATCGGTGAAGGAGTAGATGTTTCAACATGTCAGTCCTCCGTGCAGGATTGTGAGCAATTGAGTGGGAATGGTTCTTACGCATGCGTCGACCCGTGATTCCACGAACTGATGAACCTGGTCGAAAGATCGCCCGGCAGCGCCGGGAATCGAGTCAGGCGGGATTGGTCGTGCATCGGGCCGGAGCGGATGTGGCCCCATCAGGTTGATCCGTGAACGTACGCAAGTCAAGCACAGGAATCAACACGGATCGCGCAGGGCCCGAGAATGGTTTGAGATGGATAAAAAACGGCAAACTTCCGCGGGCTTTGTCCTCCAGACAGGTCGGATTTCTGTGCTATGGGATCTTTCAGTCTATGGCAGGGGCACGACTTTCCTGGCAAGCCCACCGGCCATCCCCACAACGTCGATGAGCGGCGGGACCGCTATGCCATCCCCAAGGTTGCGATGCGACTGCGCCCAAATCGTCACGGCATTGCGAGCAACCCTTATCTTCTCGTCGATACCGAGGCGTAGGCTTTCCAGCTCCTCCTGCTTCGCCAGATAGCCGGCCTTCTCGGATTTCAGCTGGTTCAGGTACGCGTCGACCCGGTCAAGCCGATGCGTGAGCGCGTCCTCTGCCGCAGCATACATGGCCGGAGTGGGCTTATCGGGCGACGTGATGAACTCCCGGACCGAGGGATCAGCTTCTATTGCATTCGCGAGGGCGGCACGATCGCCCTTCCGGGCGTCGTACAGAAGCGTCACGGCATACTGTGTCTCCGTCTGCATTCGGACAAGCCCCACGTAGTTCCGGCGTTTCTCAGCATACTTTGCTTCAACCTCACGGTCTACTGCCGCGATGACAACCGGAACCTCCTCGTCAATTCTGTCAAGCCCCCGATTCAGCGCCAGGACGACCGCGTTGACGAGCGGCGACGCCGCCGCTATCCCCTCGCGGAATTCCGCCGCGCGCTCGATGTCAGAGTATACGGAGTCCAGCAGCGATGGACTTACGCCGATTGTGTCCAGCATGGCCGGGTTGGCGACTTTGGCCATGGCTTCCCTCAAATACCGGGCAAGCAGCCTGTTCTTCTCTTTGTCGGATTTGGCCGACATGTTGAGCGCGACAAGCTGATTGGAATACATCACGAGGGCGCGCAGCCCTCGAATCACCGGTTGGGCTTTGTCGCGAAACCCGGCCACCGCCGGCAAGCTGTAGTACTCTTTCAACTCGTTCCAGCGAACGGGCCGACTGACCTTTGCCGCTTCCGCGAACATCAGCTGGGTGTTTTCCGCAAACGGTGCCATGTCAATCGCACGTGAGCTCTGGAATACAGAGCAGCCCGTCTGGGACATGAGCGCGAGCGCCGGAAGTCCCGCACGGAGGATCAGGTGAAAGATGTGCTTGGTCATTGTCGTAGCTCCCTGAAAGCTGTCTTCTAGAATGCTTCCTTGGCGTTGAAGTACATCCCGTTGGTGTTTTTCCCATAAGCGAAATCAGCGCGCACGTTCAGCACCTCTGCCGGGTCGAGCGCAAACCGCACGCCGACACCCACCGTCGGTTTGAAGCTGTTCAGCCTGAAGTTGTCAAGCGTCCCGGCGACATCCCCGATCCCGGCCCAACCGACAAGTCCCCATCGATTCGTAATCCTCCAACGGAGCTCTCCCTGAATCGCAAGATAGTACTTGTCCCTGTAGCGCCCCTCGTAGTACCCCCGCATCTGGTTATCGCCGCCCAACGCGGGGTACAAATAGAACGGAGGTTCGCCGGTGATACCCATAGCATACATCTGGGCGGCGAGAACGAAAGGATCTGCGATCTGAAAGTAGTGCCGGAAATCGGCGATCCAGCGTCTGAACTTGAACGAGCTGCCCAGCCATTCCAAGGAGTTCACAATAGCCAGCTTGTACGACCCCCCGCTGGTCGGATAGAACGCTCTGTTTCTGGTGTCGGCAAACAGCACAACACCGAGGCCCGAGGATGTGCCGCCGTCGGACCCCGGCACGCTTCCCGAGAGCAGATAGGGATTGGTCTGTTTGTCCTCGATCGTTGTGTAGTTCAAGTCGTAGTTCAGTCCAACCTTCAGCGGCCCGACGACGCGCACATCGAACTCGACGTTGACAGAGAAGATCTTCCGTATGTATCCAACATTGTCGGAATCGGGCGAGTCGTTGCCGAATCCCCAGAATTTGTCCACGAATCTCCAGTAGTCGGCGGCAATCCCGAGATAGTACTTGTCCTCTTCCAGGAAGAATTCCGGGTTGAAGAACAGATCGTACGAGTGCATGGCGGAATAGTACCCCGAAATCATTGCACTCGATGGCTTTACGGTGGTGTCGGCGCTCAACCGTCGGGTCAGGATAAGGGCGCCGCCCAGTGCGAACTCAGTTTCAGGTGAGTAGAACACGTACGGATATCCCGTCACCTGGAGTCTGCCGATCTTGACGGTGTCGCGCTCTATGGATAATTCCGCCTGCCCGCGCGCCATGGCAGGCAGCATCGACAGAACAATCGCAGCGCAGACTGCGGACCAAAGCGTTCGCTCCCGAGCGAAACGATTCCCTCCGGGACTGACTGGACGAGGCACGTGAAATTCCTTTCAAACATCGGTGCTATGTAAACCGATCGGAGACTATCCTGCAATCCCACCATGGCATGCCCGTCCGGGAACAACCGGCACAGTCCCCCGCCTACCCTCCCAGGACAATCGTAAGCCCGACCATCGCAACGCCGAGGACGACCATCGCCAGGCCAGTCCACACCTTTGAAAGCCCGGCGTACAGCCCCAGCGAATAGCCTCCGAGAAACATCATCACCACTGCTACCGCATTTGAGGCGCGCAGCGCCACGAGGGGTTCGGCCATGAAGAAGAACGGGAGAAGCACGGGGACGCACGAAAAGACCACAAGAAGACAGACACCGAGCGCTCCCAACAGATCCTCCCTCTTGAAACCATGGCTCTGTGGCGGGTCGGGGTAGTCGCGGAGTCTCCGGCCGATCTGATCGATGTCCGAAGGCTGCAACGCATCAACAATTCCCGACGGGAGTGCTTCTGTGACCGCCGCCCGCGCGCTCTCCTCATCGCCCGCCCCCTTGAAGCGGTGGTACAGTGCGAGCCCGCGCCCGCGCTCAGCAATGACGCCGAGGAGGTACAGAACCGCATCGATGATTCCCCAGGCGATGTTACATCCGATCACGCTCAGGATCATCGTGCGTATCTCCTCCCTGCCCCCGCTCACGATGCTCAGCGTGCCGGTAATCGAAAGCGTCATGACGAGCCCGAAGAGCACTTCGGAGACTCGTTCGACCGGGCTGAGAAATCCCTTTGCCTCAGGCGCTGGTGCCGACATTGCAGAACCCTCCGGGATTGAACGACGCGACGCGCACTCCTCTCACCAGGTGGAACCGGAACGCTCAGCCGATCCGCGGAGGCACCAGGTAGAGCGTTGTCGCGAAGATCAGGAAGACCGCAATCAACAGAACCCCTACGAACCACGCCGAGCGTCCGCCGTTGGTGACAAATGCGGCCGTGATCGTTGCGGTCAGGACCATCACGACGGCACCTGGCCAGAACACCATATCCATAGGTGCAGGTGCAATGAAGTAGCTCAGGATCAGAGTCACGGGCGCGACGAACAAGGCAATCTGCACGGCGCTTCCCAGGGCAATGCTCACGCTGAGGTCCAGGCGGTTCTTCCGGGCGGCAGCAAAGGCGGTGGTCATCTCCGCCGCCGCTCCAACCAACGCCACGACGATGAAGCCCACAAATGGAGCGCTCATCCCGAGCTCCTCGGACGCTACCTGCACCGATTCCACAAAGATCTCGCTCACCAGCGCAATGCACACGGTCACGCCGGCAAGCATCGGCAGGGCGAATCCCATGGGCCACGGCTTTTCCTCTGACTCCGCCGATTCCTCCGCCTTTTTTCCAGCGAAGAATTCGCTGTGGGTCTTGATCGAAAACAGAAGACCCAGCCCGTACGTCAGAAGGAGAATAACGGCGATCGCCAGGCTTACGTCTTGCACAAACCCCGTAGAATCCACCACACCGCCGCTCACCAGCAGGGAAGGAACGAGAAGGGCGACACACGCCATGAACATCATGCCCCCCTGAAGTCGTGCGTTGGCGCGGTTGAATTCCTGGACCCTGTGTTTGAGCCCACCGAGCAGGAAGGAGGCTCCCAGCATGAACAGCGTGTTCGTGAAGATGGCGCCTGCGATCGAGGCCTTCACCAGGACAATCTGCCCCGCCCTCAGGGCCGCAAGGCCTATGACCAGCTCGGTGAGGTTGCCCAGCGTGGCGTTGAGCAGCCCGCCGATAGTGTCACCTGTTTTTGCGGCAACGGACTCAGTAGCCCGGCTGAGTGTGGCAGCAAGCGGGATAATGGCAGCCACGGAAAGCAGGAATATCGGCGTGTGCGAATCGGGGTTTGCTGATTGATACAGAAGAGCGACCGGAACCAGTGGGAGGAACCAGAAGACCGGCGTGTGCCGGAATTCATGGGTAAGCGACTTGAGAAATGGCATGTGCGTTTTCCCCCTCGGTTCTAGAATGCGATCATCGCGCTTATCTTGAATGACTCGACGGCAAGAGGTCTTTCCGACGAGAACGGCCAGTTCCCCTTGTCCTTCATCGCTGCAAAGAACGCGTACGCCAGCCCGGTGCGGAGCGCGAAGTACACGATCGGCCCGAGGACTTCAGATGAATTCACGATCTCCTCCGAAAACGTGGAGAGAGCGATCAGACTCCCCGCCATGATCGCGTAGCTGCCGACCCATTCGGGGAAGACGATCCGGGGGAACACGATCTGGCCATGCGCGGTGGCGTTGACCGCGAGCGATTTGAACAGGCGCACCTGCACCCCCGCTTCGAACGATTCCCCGAATCGATATGCGCCTGCGATACGCTGCATGAACGCGCTGTCCGCCGGAGTCAGCTCTCCGGTCGGGGTAAACGTACTCTTCGAAACATCGAACGAATACCCGCTGAGGGGAATGAGATCGATGGGTCCGATGTTCCATCCGAATCCGCCCCGCTCACCGACACCGGCCCGGATCATGTCGTTCTTTACGTCCCCCTCGTCTGTCCTGCCAAGCGCGTACTGCGACGAGGAGTAGCCACCGTACACGAATCGCTCTTCAAGGTCAAGGACCCCCCGCTTCTTGAGGAGTTCCGAGAACCCGAGCTGCCCCTCGAGTATTCCGGTAGGGGCAAATGAATCCCCGAAGTCCTTCCTGGAGTCAATCCCAATACCGAAGGCGCCTTCGAGGAACGGTTCCTCGAATCCGCGGGTCAGCTTCTCGGGCGAGATGAAGGACGACTGGGCCATCAGGCTGGAGCAGGACAGCACACCTGCGGTCGCGAGCAAGAGCAAACCGACAACGGCCTTTCTCATCGAAACTCCTGTGTGGTCAGAACTGCGTCGCCCAGAAGAAGAGACTTGTTGCCACACATAGCGTTGCGCCCTTCTGCCCGCCCACATAGAAGCCGAAGACGCTGCTGGCGGGGGACCTGTTGACATAGATGACCTGGGCATTCACTCTGAATATTGCTGATCGAACGGATGGGAGTTTAGCTTTTCAAGGTACTGGTAGCTGTGGCTGAAGCCGGGCTCCTCCGAGTCGCTGAATACGTGCGAGGTAGTGGCATTGTTTGACAGTCCGTGACCGCGGTCTGCGTCCCGCAGCGAAAGATTGGGGCGAATGGGTGAAGTTCCATCATCTGTGAGGCCGCGGTCGGACGATGTGCCGACTGGGACGCTAGTGCCCCGCCAACTCATTGATCATACACACAGCGGGGCACAGTGCGCGTTCCAACGTCCAAATCGGTATTGTGCCGTTCAAAGATTTAGTTGGAACGGCACT
>CAVPBI010000013.1:0-208635 GCA_963701735.1 uncultured Ignavibacteria bacterium
CCAGGATGAACGTGAGGAAGACGTAGTTCGTGTCGTTCTGGTCGACGGTCGGGTCGGCCGTGCGCATGATCCCGATGGCTTTCGAGCGGAGCTCTCCTGTGCGAGCCTCGGCCTCGAGGAGCGCGTTGCGCGCCGCCTCAACAGAGGACCCATCCCCCGATTCCCTCGCAGCAAGATACCGCCTGACGCTCGCCGCCTTCTCCGCGTGCGCTCCGGCGTACTCGCCTTCAACCGCCCTGAACGCCTCGCCATGCGGACCGTTTCGCACCCGCTCGGTCTCGACCGGATTGAAGAAGATCGGCGGAGCCGTAAACTGATAGAACGCGAAGACCATGATGCCGATCAGCAGGATGAAGAACTGCATCGGCACCTTCGCCAGCCCGTTGAACATCAGGCCGAGCCGGCTTTGCGTCTCCGAGGCGCCGGTCAGATAGCGCTGCACCTGCGACTGGTCCGTCCCGAAATACGCCAGGGCGATGAACAGCCCGCCGATCAGCCCCGACCAGAAATTGTACCGGTTGGTCCAGTCGAAGCTGAAATCCACAATGTTCATCCTCCCCATCGCCCCCGCCACGGCCAGCGAGTCGCCGAATGACACATCCTCCGGCATCAGCACGATGGCCGCGACAAAGGCCGCTGCCATTCCAAGCATGACCACCGTCAGCTGCTCCAGGTGGGTCCAGCTTACCGCTTTGACCCCGCCGGTGGTCGTGTAGAGGATGATGGCGCCCCCGATGACCGCGGAGGTCACGCGCACGTCCCAGCCCAGCATCACCGAGAGGATGATGGATGGGGCGTAGATCGTCATGCCCGCCCCGAGTCCCCGCTGAATCATGAACAGCACGCTGGTCAGCGTCCGCGTCTTGAGATCGAATCGATGTTCCAGGTACTCGTAGGCGGTGTAGACGTTCAGGCGACGGTACAGGGGGACCGCCGTGACGGAGAGGATCACCATCGCAACCGGGAGCCCGAAGTAGTACTGCACGAACCGCATGCCATCGGCGAACGCCTGCCCGGGCGTCGACGTGAACGTGATGGCGCTCGCCTGCGTGGCCATGATCGAGAACGCGACCGCATACCAGGGCATGGACCTTCCCGCCAGGAGGTATCCCTGAAGATCGCGCGTCGCCCTGCTCTTGTAGAGGCCGAAGCCGACGATCAGGGCAAGCGTCCCGACCAGGACGATCCAATCCGGCGTGCTCATGAGTAGACGCGCGTCAACCAGGCGAAGAGGGCGATGAGGAGAGCCAGGAATGCGAGCACGACGGCGTATACCCTCCCCCAGTGCTGAATGCCGGGCGTGGCGTCTGACGCGGCGGGCGGGATCTTGGGTCGTTTCATCTCAGCGCCCCACATCCTGGGAAAGAAGATTGATGAACAGACGGTACGCCCCGGGGACGCCGGACGGCAGCTGCCGGAAGAAAGAGAATCCCGTGTAGACGAAGTACCCCTTCCCGAGACGCGCGAAGATGAGGCCGCCTTTCCTGGGTTCCTCGCCCGGATCGTGGCACTCCAGTGGTGTCTCGTACGCGGCGTCCCAATCCCCGGCGAAGTACAATCCACGCTCCTGCACCCAACCGTCGAAGTCCGCCGCCGTGATCACATTCGGCTTCGACAGCAGGACGTGCTTCGGGTCCGTCATGGTCACGGGCGCGTCCTCGACCGAAACGCGATCGCTGGTGATCTTGAAGGGGTACGGACCGAACTGGACCGCGTCGGACTGCTGGCGCGTGTTGTACTGCACGACGTACCGGCCCCCTCCCTGCACATACTCGAGGAGTCGCGCGTTCGACCTCCGGAGTCTCTCGCGCGTATTGTACGCCCTCACCCCTGCCACGATGACGTCGAACCGGCGCAGGTCGCCAGCCTCCAGGTCTTCGTCCGAGAGCAGCGTCACCTTGTACCCGAGCTGGCCAAGCGCGGCGGGGATCTCGTCCCCCGCCCCCACGATGTATCCCACGGACATCGCTCGCGTGCGGATATCCAGCGGAACGACCTCGGCCCGCGCAGGACGCACGAGGATCTGGACAGGAATGTGCGGGTACTCGACCCGCACCACTTCGGGCGTCGCGGGCGCGCCCCCCGCTGGCGTCTCGGCTGCATCCGCTGGTGCCCCAACTGCGCCCACAAGCGCTTCGATCGTGGCAACCCCTCGCTCCGCATTCGGTCCGGGCCTGATCTGGAAATTAAGCAACCGCTCCGCGAGCGCGGAATCGAACGCAAACGGGATCGACGCCGGAGTCGAACTCCACCCGGGAGGCAGTTGCAGCGCGACCGTCCCTGTTGCCGCGGGAGTCAGGTTCCTCACCGCTATGGTGAGGTTTCTCGGCTGGCCGTTCGGAGTGACGATGACAGGAGCTGCAAAAGAGAGCGAGACCGGGGGGACGACCGAAAGCATCCGGTACTGCTCGCCCCTGGTCGGGTCCACCCAGCGGTATCGCACCGGGACATCGATGGTAAGCCGCTGTTCACCGAACTCAAGCTTCACCCGGGCGAGAAACGGCGGCGGCGTTTCGGGCATGCCGAGCAGCCTGCTGTCACTGACCGAATAGCGTCCGCGCTCCGGCGCTGCTTCGAGCCAGTACGGGCGCGACAACGGTTGGTTCTCCGGAATAGCCATGGAGAGCCGGATCTCCGCCGGGACATTCCGTTCGAGCTTCCGTCGAATGGTGGTGTCCCTGACAGCATTCGGGACAGCTATTCCGGACAGCTCACATGCCGCCGAGGAGCGATTCAACAGCGTGACGGAGAGCGGGACGGTCGACCCTGGCGCGACTTCCGGGGCGGCTGCCAGAGCATCCACCCAGAGACCGGCAGAGGCAAGGATGATCTCATCGACCTCTTTCCGTTTCAATTCGACCCAGGGCGACGGAGCAAGCGCGCCGATCGCGGCTCGGATATTCAGGAGTGAAGGTAACAGTCCGGAAGGGTCCCGCGCATCCAGCTGTCCGATTGCGTCACGGACCAGCGCATCGACCGTCTCTCCACCTGGGATCCGGCGCCAGGAGGTTTCGATGCCGTCAAAGAGGGTCGCCCGCGCAGTGTCGCCGTCGACATGCTCGAACCAGTTCTCGAGCGTCCCGCGATTCTCGGGGGCGCCGAAGCCCTGGCTTTTGTGCATCGAGCGGCTCTGTCCCGCCAGCTCGCCGATCGACATCCCGAGGAGCGGACTGTACGCTCCGAGATCTTCACTGACCGCGCCGGGCGGCGGAGGGTCGGCGCCGGTTCGCGCGAAACGGAACACGTTCCATACGATCCGCTTTGCCTTCCAGGGACCCAGCTTGTCGAGTTGTTCCGGGAATCGCGTCGGATCGGCGGCGGCGCGGAACGCCTCGTAGGCAAGGACAGCCGATGCCGTGTGGTGTCCGTGTCCGCCGCGAGTCGGTGTGAACCGGGTAACGATGACGTCGGGCCGGAATGTCCTGATGACCCGGACGACATCCGAGAGGATCTCTTCCTTCCCCCAGAGCTCCAGTGTCTCGTCAGAGCTTT
This sequence comes from uncultured Ignavibacteria bacterium, assembly GCA_963701735.1. Classification (GTDB taxonomy): domain Bacteria; phylum Bacteroidota; class Ignavibacteria; order UBA10030; family UBA6906; genus CAWABB01. Next base: position 3,493 of record CAVPBI010000013.1, read on the forward strand.
TTGAGTAGCCGAAGTCGATGGCGCGGGTGAAGAACTGCTCCGCCCCGTCGATCCGTCGGGCCCCGAGGAGCTCCTGCGTGCGGATGATTCCGAGGATGTCCCCCTGTTCCGGTCCGAGGAGGTTCTGTCCCCCTTCCCCCCGCGTGATCGAGAGATATCCCGTGCGGAGGTGGCGTTCCTTCGCCATTGTGGCAAGGAAGGCGGTGTTTTCGTCGTCGGGATGGGCTGAGATGTAGAGGACGGACCCCAGTGTGCGTAGCTTCTCGAGCGCCAGCATCAACTCGCCGGAGGCGTAGGGAATGCCGCCGGCCGGCGACGGGAGGGCCGGCGCGGCAGCCGCCACGGCCAAAACTGCGTATGTGAGAAGCAAGACACCTACGCCGATACGGACGCCCCGGGGGGTTCGATCGTGTCGGCCGCAGCTCTCAGAATAGGCCATGCTTCGCGTCATTTCTGATTCATGGAATGGGGCGGCATCAGAGAATATATCAGGAGTGTGCAGAAGGAACAAGCCCATTTCGTCCCATTCCTTGATGATTTCTCTGAATTCTGTACACTTTTCGGTGTAGTATCCAACCGATGGTACGAGAACAGCGTCGTCATGAGACTCATGGACGCGGGATTGTGGATAAACGGTGGATAAGTCGAACCGGAAGGGACGCTACAAAGCTTTTTCTCTTCTAATCTCCTTCTATTCTCCTTCTACTCTTCTTCTATTCTTCTTCTATTCTATTCTGTTCTGTTCTGGGCGAACATTTTTCGGCGATGCGCTGTCACGTTGCAGCAAGGACTCTGATTCGCGTCTGACACTCGCCGGAAAGTGCGCGGAGTGTGTACCGACAATGTCCGGAGCGTGTGCGGAATGTGTACGGACAGCGTCCGGATCGTGTGCGGAATGTGTACGGACAGTGTCCGGGGCATGTTCGGAATGTGTACGGACATTGTCCGGAGCGTGTTCGGAATGTGTACGGACATTATCCGAAGCGTGTCGGAACGTGTACGGACAGTGTCCGGAGCATGTGCGGAATGTGTACGGACAGCGTCCGGAGCGTGTTAGGAAGGTGTACGGACAGTGTCCGGAACGTGTTCGGAGCGCGCACGAGCATCCTCGATGCTCCTTCGCCGTCGTCGTATGTATGCATCCGCAAGGCGCTCCAAATCGGGGCTATGTAGCAGCCCGTACGCTAGCCAGTTGGACTGATCCAAGAGTCCCAGTTCCACCAACCTCTCGATGATCTTCAGGAGCCTGTCTTCCGGGACACAGACCAGCCCGGCTAGTATCCCGACGTGCATTATGGGTATGTTCTCCCCCGCCAGGGCGTGGATGGAGACGAGGGGTTCCTTTCCGTGCATGAGTGCGTCCACATAGGCCTGATCGGATTCTGCCGACACACCGGCGACCTTGAGGTGAAAGGTGTCCGAGTGGAAGCCGATCTCTTCGAGCAGTCCCCAGTAGACACCAATTCCTTCGGCCCCATGCGCTGCGGCAAGAAGGTACAGCTTTGGGTCGTGTAAGGCTGAGCACTCGTGACGGAACCATTTCATGGCGGGGGCTCCATGGTGTGGAAAGATCGAATCGGATGACATCCGGTATGCATCCTCTGTGCCAATTCTGAAATTGACTCATTCCATGCGAGATTGTGGGATTGCAGAGTTGGTGTGTGCAGACCGTTGCCCACCAGTGTGCAGATGATTGCCCACTTCGCAGTTGTGTCGTACCACGAGGAGCCGAGGAGATTTCTCAACGCAGCGCAAGGTGGGAGCGGAGCCAGGGACGCGTTGGCATGCGCCGCAGAATAGCGGACAATCTTCGCATACCTAGAGCGTGCAGATAGGGCCCGAATAGAAGGGCGAGGGAGTGTCGCACTGGAGGCGAATCCAGCGAGCGATAGCCCGAACATCCCCCGGGGCTACCGCCGATTCCTCAGTGTATCTCGAGAGAAGTGGTATGGAGCGTGGCAATATACTTGACATTTAGTCGTCCCAATGTATATTATACTTCCATGATCAATCGACCGTTTTGGACCGAAAAGATTGTGCGGGCATGGAAGACCCGCTCGATCGTCTGGCTTTCCGGTGTTCGCCGGGTTGGGAAGACCTCACTGGCGCGCCTCCTTCCGGACGCGATAGTCCTGAATTGCGATCTGCCGTCTACCCAGCGGCAGCTCGAAGACCCCGAATCGTATCTGCGTGCCTTACCCGCACGGCAGACAATCGTCTTTGATGAGATTCATCAGCTGGCCGATCCAAGCAGGATCCTCAAAATCGCAGCTGATGGCTTCCCATCCCTTCGAGTGCTCGCGACTGGTTCGTCCACGCTTGCAGCCACACAGAAGTTCCGTGATTCGCTCGCTGGCAGGAAGTGGAACATCTATCTCTCTCCGGTACTTCTCACCGAATGCCGTGAGGAATTTGGGGTGCAGGACCTGGACAAGCGGCTCTTACATGGTGGATTGCCCGAGCCGCTTTTGTCAGCCCACAAGGACCCGGAATTCTTCGAAGAGTGGATCGACAGCTTCTACGCGCGCGACATCGCAGAACTATTCCGGGTTCGACAGCGGACGGGCTTCCTGTTGCTGCTTCGGCTTCTGATGAATCAGAGCGGCGGCCTGGCTGATCTAACCAAACTTGCTTCGGAATCTGGTCTGAGCCGGCATACGGTCAAGGCGCACATCGAAGCGATGACGGTTGCCCATGCGGCATACCCCTTGCCCCCTTTTCACGGAGGCGGCAGGCGTGAGATCGTCCACCGCCCGAAGATCTATGCGTTCGATACGGGGTTTGTGGCTCACGCCCGGGGCTGGGATTCAATTCGCGATGATGATCGCGGACTTCTGTGGGAACATCTGGTCCTGGATGCCATCCGGGCAGGGGGACATGAACGCAAGGTGTCCTACTGGCGCGACAAGAGCGGGCGGGAGCTCGACTTCGTTCTGCATCGCGGGGGGAAGAGAGTGGATGTCATTGAGTGCAAGATCCGCGCGGACCGCTTCGACCCGGAGGTCCTTGCATACTTCCGCTCGATCTACCCGCACGGGGAGAATTGGGTCATCACTCCGCATGATGACAAGGGATTCACCCGGCGTTTGCGCGGGCTGAGGATTCAATTCGCCGGCATTAGCCAGATCATCTCTCGCACTGAAGTCTGACACGTGTCGCACGCACCCACAGGGGGAGCACGGGGCGCGACTGTCCGCGGCTCAGGGGAATGCGAGTGTCAACCTGAGCACAAACATGCGTGATGCAACCAGCATGGTGTGGCAGGCGGCGAGAATGCACGATTGCCTCCTGCACACCAGTTGCTACAGCAGACGCGTACAGCTTCATCTTCAAAGCGTTACCTCCAGGGTCAGCACGCCCAGAAAGCCGGAAGAATTGATGTCGAAGCCAAGCGTCCCTGAACCTTGACTCTGGCCGGAGCCTGACAATTCAACATCCATCTCCGAGATGTTTGAATACCTGTAGCCCACACGGCCGGTGAGTGCGAGCGAACCAAACGCATAGCGGAGGCCCGCCGCGGCTTCTCCCCCAAAGCCGAGTTTATCCCCCGAAACATCTGACGATCCCATCACACCGGCGTATTCAGTGGCGTCGACCGTCTCCTTGATCGAGAGAGAGACCCAGGAGACCCCACCCCGAATGTCCACAAACGGCTGAAACGTCTGGCCCGCAGCAAAGGAATACTGCACGACAAGATAGCCGGAGAGAACCTGCACCTTCGAATGGAGCTCCAGTGTGCCCGCATAGTCGGCATACAGGGCGTAGGCGCTGGTCCACGTGTAGGATCCCGACACGCCAAAAGCCCACGGTCTGAGGCCGACAAACGTACATTCCGCTCCGACCAGGAGATTGGGTGGATACTCGCGTTCTAGTTCGACTGGCAAGCCTGAGGCCCTGTACATCGAGACAATGTCGTCCGTCATATCCCTCAGATCGCCGAGCGCGAATGATGTAATACCCACGCTCACGCCAAGGCGAACCGATCCATTGGCAGGCTCGTCTGAAGCCTGCGGAAACGCCTCCCCGACTCCAAGCAGGCCGGTCAGCAGGGGCGTCAAGAACAATCGAGTGACTGTGTGAGTCATGTTCGTCGCCCTCCGGTCATGGTAGCGGTATGCAGAGCGCTCCAGCGCTCGCGTAGAGGAAGCGGCCGTCCGCCGAAACCTGAAGCGGCATGCGCGCGTCATATGTCTGAAAGTCCCACGACGCCGTCATTGCATGCAGCCCGCTGTATTTGGCCACCCTCGGCGTTTGGGATCCCGTGAAGACTGCCACAACCATGAAGAGGTTCTGGCCAGAGGAGAAGATATCCCAGACATTCGTGGTTGGCTGAAGGCCCACAACACCTGTGCTGTCAAGGGTGGAAGGATCTATCACAGTCAGGTGGTCTGCGGAGTACCAATCGTACGGATCTTCGTTGAAGAAGAGCAGAAAAGTTGCTGCCCATCGGGGCTAATCCCCATCGACTCCACCGGTCTGGTGGCCTTCTGCATCTGGAGCGTCGGAATCCCGCCGTCGACAGAAACGCGACATACGCCGTCGGATGCAAGGAACAGCGTGTTCGGATCGTCCGGAGCCACCATCTTCATCGGAGCTGAGATCGGGAGCTCAAGCTCGGAAATCTGCTCCAGACTCACGCCGTCGAGCACCCGCAGGATCCCCGTTCCTCCTCCCCCGGGACGAAGAATTGACCCGACGCGCTCGCGACATATAGGCGATCCGCACTTCCACGCACGATTTCAGAGACCGGGAAATGCGCCGGCACCCTTGCAAGGCTGTCAAATGTCAGCGAGTTAAGTACCGTGAGATGGGTCATCAGCCCCGAGGTCGCCGCTGTGAACGTAGAGCCTGGTCCCGTCGGCACTAAGGACGATTTGACCATACCAGTTATAAGTGTAACCCGTTGTGTTCCAGCAGCGGGCGCGGAGAAGTGCATTCGTCAGGGTGGAGAATGCTTTGACTGAATCCCTATCCAGCACGTAGAGGGTGTTGCGTGCCGCATCCACGGCCGGACGTTCTCCCGCCGGAACGACGGGTAGTGCATACGGGGAGGTCTGTGTGAGGACGACCTGTCCGGAGAAGAGAAAATCGGGCACGCCGAGATAACCGAGCAATCCGGTTTCAGGAGGCTTGTCGGCGGACTTCATGAGCCCTACAGTTAGCGTATGGACCCCATCCGGAAACGCCCGCGTGTCGAAACCGACAGTGGCCGGAGGGGACCCGGCACCCGTGCCAGATGAGACCCATGCCCCGTTGATCGGCGCCCCGTCCATCAGAAGCGTTTGTGTCCCCGGCCGAGGCACGCCGATCGCAGGATCGATGACAAAATAGATCTGCCCCCCGAGGCCCTCCCCCGGCGTGATCCCCAGAACCTGCAGGTCTGATTCTTCGGGAGGGTGTGCGGCTTGATTGAACGGCGGGTCGGATGGCTCGATGAGATCGCAACCCGCCAGGGCATGCAGCAACAACATGAGCGCAAGGAAGCAGAGGCGCGCGAAGGTACATGGAGAGCCCTCCGTCATTTGAGCGGTGTAAACAATCGACACGGCGAGCATGGAATACGCACATCACTCGGCTGACCTTCACCTATCTGACCAGAATGGCTTTCTGTGTCTGGACGAAGTCTCCAGCTCCGCCTCTGGGGTCTCGCCCGCTGGCGGAGCCCAGAGGGCGGACCTGAAGCCGGTAGAGGTAGATACCGCTGGCAAGTCCCGAAGCGTCAAATACCGCATTGTGATACCCAGCCTCCTGCTCCCCCTGAACAAGAGTCGCCACCTGCTGCCCGAGCGTGTTGAAGACTGCCAGGGTCACGCGTGAGCGCTCCGGCAGCGCGTACCTGATCGTCGTGCTCGGGTTGAAGGGGTTCGGGTAGTTTTGAGAAAGCGTGAATCGCTCCGGCAGCTCTGATCCCATGACAGGCTCAACACCCGTTGTCAGCAGGCGTTCGTACACTGCCTCCATGGTGTCCGCGTGGGCCTGCAACTCCTCCAGCCCATTCCCCATGACCATGCCGAACACAACTTCCCTGGTCTCATCTGCGGCCAGCGTGAAAGGAGGTGCGGTGAGCATCATCCGGTAGTCGTTTGGGACAGTCGCTGACCCGCCACCCGTACGCATTGCATCCAGGCAATCCGTCACACTCCACAACTCATGCCCACTATCATAGAAATGGGCGTTGTGGACGCTGGCATCCTTCCCCAACATCTTGATCCCGAAGTAACCAGCCGGGCTTCCCTGACTATCATATGTATATGCCAGGTTCCGCGTGGAATCGTAGCCGCCGAGATCGTCGCGCGCGTTTGTTTGGAGTGAAATATCCGGGTCCGTCCAGAGCGTCGTGTAGAGATCTTCCAGGACGCCCTGGATACCCGTGTTCCGAATAGTGTAGCGAAAGATGATGAAGTCACTCCACCCCTCCGAGGCCCACTGGTAGCTCTGCTGCCGGACCGAGAGACCCATGGAGGACGTGTAGTCTCCATCGTGGAAGGTCACGTCGCAGTCGCGATCCGAGATGCCGGGTCCGATGCTCCGCGGTGCGACGGGATCACAACGGAAGTTCCCCCCCCACCGTATTCGCAGCGGTCGAGCATCTGGACCCCTTGGGCGGTTCCGCCGACCCAGAGCCCACCCAGATACAGATAGTCCTGACCGTTCGTAGCAGGCCAATGGGCTGATACCCCCGGCGGTCCGGTCTGGTCCGCCATCGTCGCAGAATAGTGAAGCGAGAGGTGCAGGTTCCCCGCGTCATGAATCGCAGGGACGTCGAAATACCCTCCCCAGGTTGACGCTGTGATCTGGGCAGAATCCTCCATCGTGATGAGCAACCAGACAAAATCGAAGAGACCAAACGGCCCAAGCGTCCCCCTGTAGACTCCGTCTCCAGCGCTCCCGTCGCCATGCTGTCCGTCATCAAAGAACTCCGACTCCGGCATATCGGCGGTGAAGGATGATTGGCTGCTGCCTCGCACCCGCGCGACTCCTCCGTCATCTTCCACGACAACCGTAACCACCATCGGCGAGTCCGCCACCGGCGGTGAGAACTGTGCGTCCAGGAGCACCGGCGGGGTGAAGCGGTCCTCCGTTTCGCCGGCAACACCGAACCAGATGGTCGTTGTGGAATACCCCCTTGAGAACAGCTGGTTTGCGAACCGGTCCGAGGCGAATGCCACCAGCGGCCGATTGTTGAAGAATGCCACGTTGTGCCCCCCGTCATATCCCGCGTACCTGGTGAACCGCTGAGGAGCTGTCCACGTATTGCCGTCATCCGCGCTCGTCACATAGAGGAGCTCACTCTGTTTGTAGCCCGGGATCTTGCTGGGAAGATAGAGCTGGTATACGAGCCAGAGAACCCCACTGGAATCGCGCAGCACCCTTGGCCGCACTTCTGCCAGGGTGTCGTGAACCACAGCAACGGGCGCAGACCAGGTTCCACCACTATCGCTGCTCGACCTCCAGGAGATGTCGAAGTTCCCCGATGAATTGTCGTCGTAGAAGATCATGATCTCTGCGCTGTCCGAACCCGACACGATGCTGCCAAACATCTCACGGGCGCTGGTGCTCAGAAAGACCGCGGGAGCGCTCCATGTTTCCCCGTTGTCAGAACTCACGACGTACCAGACATCGGAAGTTGACGGCAGAGGATACATGTCGTAGACCAGCCCGTAGGTCAGCCATATCCTGCCGTCCTCCGTACGGGAAAGCGTGGTGCTGCCAATGTTTGTGGCTGCGAGGATCTGGCGCGGTGAAGACCAATGGCGCCACTGGTATCAGAAACCGCATAATACATCCCTTCGTACCCGCACCAGACGAGCATCAGACGGTTGTCATGCATCTGGATGCCGCTGAGATTATAGAAGTAGCCGGATGCGATCAATTCGGGGGAGTCCCAGAGCCAGGGGGGGCCGGCCGAGACGACAGTTCGTGAACACATGAGGCCATAGTACCATGTCCATGCGATGAGCATTTCACCATTCGACAGAATGAACGGAGCAGATTCGCTGACATCGTAGCTCCCTCCAGGTATATCCAGAGGCAAACATCGGCCAGGAATCCGCGCCAGGGATCCCGGCCGCGCGCAGGAGGTGAAAACTGTGCTCGGCAGGGGTGATGATTCCATCGAAAGGGGTGCGTGGCTGTCGGTTCACCGGTCGCCCGGTTTCATCGGGACGGACTGCCTTGTGGCCTTTGCGGATTGCATCTCCTGCAGTCAATGCACTGACGGATCCCGTCAGCAGAAGGCATGTGCAAAGGAGACAGGGAAAGATGCTCTTTGGATTCACGGTCGTATCCTCCTTCAGTCCCAATCGATGTATTCTACTTCTGTGATAAGGAAGTAGAGCGCTATGTCCACTCCCGCGCCCACCGCAAGCCCGACCCACTTCCTCCAGCGGACGACCGGCACCTGAACATGGTCGATGTCCCCCAGAGATATCCTGGTCTCTCCGGTCAGATCGCCGAGCCTGAGGCTGGACATCATCGGTGCGGTTCCCTCCTTCATCTCCATCCGCAGCTTCGCGAGCTCTAACCTGTCTCCCTTGCTGTCGAAGACATAGGACACCGACGGCATCCAGAGATTCAAGGTGTCCAGTCCCCCAGAGCGCAGGGCCAGTATGCTTTCGGGGTCGAGCCCGAGAAGCTTCCCGGACACTCCCGGCTGAGCTTCTGTAGCCACCATGATGGTAAGCTGTTCACCGAGAGCTGGAATGGATTCCGGGTCGGCGGCAGAGGCACGCCATCGTTCATAGCGGTCTTGATAGACTTCGGGCGGGTCGCTGCATGTGCCGAGAAACACGCCAGTGACGCCCTTGCCGCCTTTGAGATAGACCTCAATTGTTTCCCCTGAGTCTAGCGAACCGAGATTCCCAGGGGAAACTAGCTTATCGATAGCCTCATTGTCTCTTCTCGTTCCTTCAAGAAACATCACTACGCTGCATCCGGGCAGAGGAAGCAGTGAAGCTGTCACACAAGCCACAAGAAATAGTTCACTAGCCCGTGGTAGGATCATCTTCCCCCTATCAGCAACAGTGAATCGGAAAAGGGCCGCGTTTTTCACCGGCAAGAAACCAAAACTGACATCGGGACGTGTCACAGATCTGTCACGACTCCGTCAGCTCCAGCCTCAAGCCACGCACAAACCCGTCGTGCGATGCATTGTGATCTGTTGGGCTAGCAGCCAGGTGGTCGTCGGGGTGGGCTCTACAACGAAGGTACTGGATCAGGGTCCAGAGCGGCGGCCCGTCACGTCACGCCCGCAGTGTGACGGACGAGGCCACGTCATCCCGATGTATCGGGTTAACGGGCCCTACGGCTGTGGAAGCCGTCAGGCGCCAGAAACAGCTTGTGACAGGAACATACACGGGGCAACTTGAAAAAACAAGCCCGGACATCGCTGCCCGGCAGACCTATCCGGTTCCACCACTGACGTTTCCGCTTCGTCCCCCCTCTTGACTCTATGCCCGATATGCGCTAGCATCGAAGCCAGGATATGCGATTCCTCACGAGGGGATACCGATGAAAACCACGATGCTGATCTTCCTGATATGCGGCGCTTCCCACGTTCTGTTGTGTCAGACACAGCCCGCTCTGGTGGGCCCGGCGGATCTGTTTCTCCTGTCCGATGCCAGAACCCGTTCGGTGAGTCCTGAGAACCTCACCGGGGCAAAAGGGAAAGGCGGAATGACGGAGCTTGAGAAAGGAAGTGCCGCGCGCGCCGCACGCGAACTCGGTCGTGGCTGGAAGGTGAACCCGTACGTACGGATCAAGCCCGGAGAGACTTTTGCGATGGCTGATATCGCGGGACCGGGGATGGTTCATCACATCTGGATGACACCCACGGGAGACTACCGCCGCGCCATCTTTCGCATCTATTGGGACGGGGAAAAGGAACCCTCGGTCGAAGTCCCGGTCGGAGACTTCTTCTGCTCGGGATGGGGATGGGAGAATGAGCCCCAGATCAATTCTCTGCCTGTCTGCGTCAATCCGAAGAACGGTTTCAATTGCTACTGGCAGATGCCGTTCAGGAAGCAGTGCCGGGTCACCATGGAAAACATGGCCGACGGGGAGCTGATCGTCTACTACCAGATCGACTATTCAGAAACGGCGATCCCTGACCGTGCGGCGATGTTTCACGCCCAGTTTCGCAGGGTGAATCCGGTGAAATTCAAGGACGTCTACACGATCGTCGACGGCATCAAAGGGAAGGGTCACTATGTGGGGACCTACCTGGCCCACGGCGCGAATAGCCCTGGCTGGTGGGGTGAAGGCGAGGTCAAATTCTACCTGGATGGCGACCTGGAGTTTCCGACCATTTGCGGGACGGGAGAGGAAGACTATTTCAACGGTTCCTACGGGTTCGAGGAGACCACGGACCGGAAAGGCGACTATCGATATACCGACTTCAGTACGCCGTATTCCGGTTTCTACCATGTCCGCGACGGAGGGAACAGAACACAGCAACGGAGGTTCGGCGAATACCGCTGGCACATCGTTGATCCGATACGCTTTGAGAAGGATCTACGCGTGACGATTCAGTGTCTCGGGTGGCAGAGCGAAGAACGCTATCTCCCCCTCCAGGATGATATGGCCTCGGTGGCTTACTGGTATCAGGCGGAGCCTCACGCTCCATTCCCTGAGCTCCCGTCAAAGGAGAAACTGGCCCTGACCTTTTCCGATCCTGTTCTCCATAAAGGGCTCGGCAAGAGTGTCGAGCTTGTCATTCCACCGAGTCCGAAATACGCCACCAACCCGTCGCTTCTGACCGACGGGAATCAGGGGAGTCTTCGTTTCAATGACAATTGCTGGATCGGATTCGAGGAAAGCGACGTGGAAGCTATCGTGGATCTGGGTACATCAACCCCGATCAACAACGTGAGCGCCAGTTTCCTGTCCGATCAGGGTTCGGCGGTCTTCTTCCCGCTCGAAGTCGACATCTCAACATCGGACGACGGAACCACATTCCATTCGATTATTCGCCATGAAGAACCTCTGAAGGAAGAGGTGTCCAGGAGCATCCGATCCTACTCGGCACGGCCGGAGAATGCACGCGCCCGATATGTGAAGGTGAAGGCACGCAATACCGGGACGTGCCCTCCATGGCCAGGCACTCCCGGGGGGAAGGCATGGCTCTTCATAGACGAAATCGTGATCGACTAAGGGCTCTCGCGCTCCGGGCTTCGAACCAGGGATCGACCGTGAGAGAGCCGGTCTATTTCAGAACGGGTTCGAGGGGGCAATCTCCCAGGCTCTCAGGTTCTTGAACTCCGCCGACCCCCCGTCCGCAAACACGATGACTCCAAGGCTTTCGGCCCGTGCCGGGTAAACGCGGCGTGTGATGGCCTGCCGGTCGTTGGCATAGACCTCGACCACGGATTTGTCGACAAACACCCGTAACCTCAACGGTTCGCCCGGCCGCAGGTCCAGGGGAGCGCGTTCCACGACCATCCGCCCCATCGTTCCGCTTCTGGTCGCGTCGAATACCAGCTGCCTCGCGGACGGGTCGTAATACAGAAGTGTTTCCTCCTTGCCATCGCCAGACGCGCGCACCTTCACGCCACAGCGTGTCGTGGTGCCAGGTTCGATTTCCATCTGCAGCTCGCAAGCATCGCCCACCACACCATCGAGCTGGCGCGTTCTGCCGTCTGCCAGCGTCGTATCCTCCCACGTCCGCTCGTGGCAGCGTAACGTCTCCAGTTCCGGCACCGGTCGCATGCGAAGGGTACCATCTTCGCCAAGCCAGAGCGTGCGCGGAAGACCGTAGACCCCCGACCACCCCTTCTGTTCCTCGCCGGGCGGATTGTCGGTCAGCCAGGACCACATGACCTGACGTCCACTCCCGTCCACGAACGCCTCAGGAGCGAAATACGTGTTGTCGACCCAGGTCATGCGTCCGTGATTCAGGGGGAAGAACCTGTCGTTGCGGTACTCGCCCACGTAGTACTGGCAGCCCTTGTTGTGGCTGATGAAGAGCAGCAGGTGTTTGCCGCTTGCCGGACCGCCGTCGGGACGCGACGGCAACGGCAGGAAGCTGGGACACATGTTGTCTTCGCTGCGGTCGGTCCACTCAGGATTTCGCTCGTAGAACACATGCAGGTACTTCCAGGACTTCAGGTCGTCGGACACGAACAGGTACAGGCGATCGCCCTGTTGCTCCAGGGGGGCGTCCGGAGCACGGCCGAATTTGTCCAGCACAAGCAGATTCCCTGCGAGCATGTAGTAGCGGCCGTCCTTCTTCCAGATATTCGACGGATCCGCCGAGCCGTAGACCAGCGTCCTGCCGTCAGACTCCTTGGTCTCCGTGAGACCCCAGTCGGTCGAGCGGATGACGGGATTGACGTCCAGCTTTGTCCATCTGTCGAAAGCCGCATCACTGCTTCGGGCCAGCCCGATGCCCCTGGCACCCCACAGCATCCAGTACGAGAGGTACGCACGCCCGTCGTCATCGACGAACGCTCCTCCGCTGAAGCAGCCCTGGTCGCCGCCGCCCGGTCCGATCGCGTCGGGGTGGTGGCGCCAGTGCACGAGATCACGACTGGAGATGTGTCCCCAGCTGAAACCCGAGCCGTTTCGGTTGTACAGGTACATGAGGTGATAGCGGCCGGCGTGGTAGAACGCCCCGTTGGGATCCCCGGGCATTCCCATGTCTTCGGGAACGCAAAAGTGATAGGTCGGACGGAACGGATCGGCAAGAAACCGTTCGCGAAGCAGCCGCGCCGAGCGGAGAACTTCCGGCGGGACGGGACTCGTTGACGACCACTCCCCCGGAATTGGCGCCCAGGTTGTCGAGCCGTCGGTCGACCCGCGCACGGACGCGCTGATGAGGGTTGCTCCTTTGCCTGCCAGAACGAGGCAACCGTTCTCGACGCGCACGTCGCCCACGAGATTGATCTGGTTGAACCGACCTGTCTTCTCGCGAAGCCCTTCGTCGGCGAACGACCACCATGCCCAGGGCTTCACCTTGCCGGAGACGCGCCCGGGCTTCAGCGCCGCGATCGTGGATCGGTCGAGCGCCCGGTCATAGATACGGGCATCTTTGATGCGGCCGGCAAATGTGCGTTCCGTGTCGCGTGCGTCCAGATGCCGTCGGCCGAAGAGAACCAGAGGACGCGGGCCGAACTGCTGGGGCCGATGGGCCATGGTATACGTCGCGTACTGCTTCCCGTTGCGGTACACCGAGATTTCACGGCCTCGATACACGATCGCGAGCTGGACGAATTGATCGGCCGAGGCGGTCTCGGCCGGCCACTGGGCCTGGCGCTTCTCAGTCCGGGCGAAATTGTCGCTGCCCGGCATCCAGCGTCGGGGCTCCAGCTCGCCGTACACGATGCCGTCGAAGGTGCCGTCACCATTGTCGATCGTCAGTGACGAGCCCCCACCCTGCTCAAGCGTCGCCGGCGCTGCCCACACCAGCAGTGTCTTGTCGCCCAGCGGGGCGTCCGCTGTCTGCGCCTGTAGACCGCGGGGCAACCAGGCGAGCAGCGCAAGTGCCAGGCAGGTCAACACTCCGTTCCTTGAGATCGCGGCCGGCGGCTCGTCGTCACGTCGCTTGATCATCGGACTTCTCTATCCTTTCGATGATCTCCCCGGTTTCCCTGTCCTTCAGAATCACCTTGGCGTTCCCGTCGGGCATCCGCTCCTCCTTGATCACCTCGTAGCGTTCCTCTCGGACTCTGGCTCCAGGACTCGCCTTCGCTTCAGCTCCCGTGGACGCCCAACGCTTGATGTCAACCGGCTCCCACCTCTTCGTGACGGCCGACCTGTAGCAGGCATCGATGACAGCGTTCACAACATACCCGTCATAGAATGTCTCAACGGGCTGCCGCCCTTCATCCAGAGCGTCGAACATGTCGGTGAACATGTGGACATAGCCAAGCTCATGAACTTCGTCCCCCACCGGAAACAGCCACCCCCTGTCCCCTTCGGCCTTCTCCGCCACGTACCCTCCCTGTCCGACGGCAGTATACATGTCGAATCCCGTCCGCAAGAAGTGATCCAGCCAGATCGTTCCCTCTGTTCCCGTGACCTCGTCGCGAAGATCCATGCCACCGCGGAATGTCCAGCTGACTTCGAACTGGCCAAGGGCCTGGTTCTCGAATCGTATGAGACCGATCCCCGAATCCTCGGCAGCGATCGGATGCACAAGCGTGTCTGCGGTGCACACAACTTCGACCGGCCGTACCCCTTTCCCCACGAAGCTGCGGATGATCTCAATGCAATGACACCCCATGTCGATGATGGCGCCTCCGCCGGCAATCTCTTTGTCCCAGAACCAGGCACTGTGCGGCCCGGGATGGGTCTCCCGGGAACGGACCCAGAGGACCTTCCCGAGCGCCCCGTTCCGCACAGACGCCAGCGATTTGAGCGTCTTGGGCGTGTACACGAGATCTTCCAGATAGCCTGCAAACACCCCCGCTTTCTCAACGGCCTCAAGGATCTCCAGGGCTTCCGCTGCCGTTCGGCCGAGGGGCTTCGTGCACAGGACAGGCTTTCCGGCTTCGGCCGCGAGCAGCACGGCCTTCCTGTGAAGGTTGTTTGGAAGCCCGACGATCACGAGATCGGTCTCCGGATCGTTGACCGCTCTGGCCATGTCGCTCGTCCATCGAGGAATTCCCCACTTCTGCGCGAACGCTTTGGCCTCCTCGTCGGAATGTGCGCAGACGGTCCGGATCCGATCCCGCCCTCGCTGGCCGTGTATCGTCATGGTGTAGAACATCCCGATCAGTCCGGTGCCGAGGAGCGTGATATTGTGTGATGTGTTCATTGGTCGAATTCCTGTTGCGGCTCTCGTGTCCTGTGTAACGTCCTAAGATAGGCAGGCGCTATTCTTGCATGCCCGGTAGCCGTTTGAATTCCATTGGCCATCTTTGTGCGGAGCGGCTTCTTCGGCTTCCCCTACGCCGAGGCCAGCATGGGCCCGTCACTTCACGCTCACTTCGTCGATGAAGACCCAGGCCTTCCCTCCGGCGCCGATATGCCATGAGGGACAGGTCCCGATGCTCTTTGCCCTCACGCGGATGAACCGCGCCTTGACGGGCGCGATCTTGCCCGAGACTTCCTCCACGTCGTCTGATCGGCCTGCACCGTCGGGAAAGACTTCGTGAAGACCACACGCATGCTCTCGCGCGTCGTACCGAGGCTGTACTCCACGGAAGCCGGCAGGAATATCCACCGCCTCTGGTCATTCAGAAATCCTGCTGTGATCGTCTTCACGAGCCGGGTCTCCCCAAGATCGATCACTGCCTCGACATCCTTCCCCTCGAACCCGAGCCAGTCATCCCCGAGAGCGTTCACCCGGCCCCGCTTCCCGTCGACCAGCGTCAGCACCCCGTGCCCCGCGTACTCCGGCGCGGGGTCCGGACGGACCTCCACATTGCCGATCCCCGCCAGGCGCTCGAACCGCACTGCGGGCGACACCACGCTCTGACGCCCATGCTCGACAGCAAGGGCGCGAACCGTCGCTGACCGGGTCAGCGTGACCGGTCCGGCATAGACAGGCGATTGTATCGTCGGCTCGCTCCCATCCAGCGTATAGTGGATCGCCGCGCCGGGCGTCTGCGCCTCCAGCACAACCTCGGTCTTGTCCTTATAGTAGACTGCCCGCTGGAACACGTTCATCCCGGTGGCGACGCGCGGCGGCTTCATCACCAGCGAGCGCTCACGGCCGGTGAGATCAAGAGACGGCGTCCCGGCTGCAGGATCGTTCGCGCGGACCTCAACCGTCAGGGTCTGTCCCGCGCGCACGGTCTTTGCCTGGTCAAACACCTCCCGCCCGTAGTTCCTCAACAGCCAGGCTCTTCAAGGGAAGCTCCCCGCGGATGGCGGTGAGGGCCACCGAGCGGCTGCTGCCGGAGACCTTCTGCGTCAGCGTGCCGTAGGCATAGCCGGTGGACCAGAACATCGTGCCGTCTTTCGCATCAACCTGGAGGCTCCGGTCGACGGCCGAGTAGTGGAACCCGGTCAGGGCAAGCACGCCGGCCCAGCTGATCATGGCCCGGCCGTAGTGATGGCCGCACTCCGCCTCGTCGTACGGGTTCCGCTTCAGACCGTCGTACCGGTCGCGGATGCTGGTGATGCAGCGCAGCCCATCCTCGGTCAGCCCTTCATACAGCATCCCGATCGCAGCCGTGTACTCGAACCCGGTCATCACCTCGGTGAAGTACGGGAAGGGATTGGCCGGCCTTCCGTCGGGATAGCTCGCCATCAAGAGGGCCGCCTCGTCCCCGAGGGCGAACGTCCTCATGCAGTTGAAGTGGTCGGCCAGCGAGGTCTTGTAGTTGTACTTCATGATGCTCTGGAGCGTCGTGCGCACGTGCTGCGGTTCCACAAGATACCCGAGCCCCAGCACGTGGGCCATGTACTGTCCCACCAGCTGGTCCACCAGGCAGCCATTGCCGAGCTGGTAGTCGGGGCTGGCGAGATCCTTTGCACCGCCGCCGACGATGAGACCCGGGAGCACGTTGCCCCGGTCGCCGGGAGCCATGATCTTGTGAATGTAGTACCGTCCGTTGAACAGCACGCTGTCCACCCAGATGCTCCCGTTCACGAGCAGCGCATGGCACGTGCGCGCGAACACGGTGTCGCCCAGGTGCGCGGCCATCAGCTCTCCGGCACGAAGCGCCCCCAGGTACCAGATCCCCATCTGCGGGTTCGGCCCGTAGTACTCCACGTCCATCGTGTTGTGCTGGCAACCTTCCATCACGCCGTCCATGTCGGCGTCCCACCCGCCTTTGATCCAGGCGAACTGCAGGGCTTTCTTCACGTTCGGATAGAGCGTCCGGAGAAACCCGTCGTCGCCCGACAGCTGCCAGTCGCGGTACATCTTCATGATGCACCCCATCTGTCCGTCGGCCGCAGCTTTGCCGGACATCCCCTCTCCCAGCGGAAGCGCTGCACGGAAGCTCATGAGCCCGATGTCGTCCGTCTGCGTGGCGAACTCCACCTCTCTCATGGTCTTCGCGAGCGAACCGAAGAGAAAGGCCACGGCCTGTTCGTAGTTCCAGACGTGCGTGCAGGAACCTTCGCAGCAGCCGCTTTGTCCCCGCACCCTTCCCACGCGAAGAGCCGGCCGTCTCGTATCCGGAAGCAGGTCTGTGAGCGGAGCGTGCTGAGATTGAAGAGCGCAGCCTCCCGGACCACCGGCGGGAGATCGCTCGTGGAGAAGGCCCGCACGAACTCGAGCGTTTCGCGCTCGAGCCGGTCAAGCTCCGGCGCTGTTCGCAGCGCGACGTCCCAGGCATCGCGATAGCGCGTGGAGTAGTAGTTCCCCAGGCACTGCGAGGACCAGCCGAATCGGTTGGGGAAGTTCCACGTGAGGAGGAATGTGAACTCGCCGGTGGCATGCGGCGGGATGACCCGGCGTACCGCAAGCGAGGCCGTCGGCGTGTTGTCCTCTGACTTCCGGTCGCCGATCATCCCGTCGTCGCTCAAATCATCCCAGAAATCGAGCAGCTGGAGTTCCCCAGCTCCTGGGAAGCCATGACGTGCGGTAGGAGACCTCTCCCGTATCGGGTGTCGTCAGGGCGATGGTTCCCCACTGTTCCTTCGTGGAGTCCACCCCCCGCGAGCTCATGAAGACGCCCCGGATTCCCTTCTCCTGCCTGAACTCGTTCCTGTTCCCCGAGGCCAGGAACGTGGTCCCGTCGTTCCCGATGAAATTCTCGAGCGAACCGCACACCGTCACGGTCAGGCTGTCGGCGCTCGAGTTCGTGACGGCGTACCGGAGCACCGCGATCGGGATGCCGCTGGCGTCGGGATCGGCGGGGATCAGGGGATTCATCCCCTGGATCGTGACGGTGACGGGCAGGGCGGGATCCTGGAGGTGGACGAACCCCGCCGGGTAACTCGCATCGAAGCTGCAGGTCCGGAAACAGGGGAGCCCGGGATTGGTGGCATCCTTCACGCCGAACGCGCCGCTGTACTGGAACTCTCTCCACGGGACCCTGCAGCGCGCGCGTGACCGGAAGGCCGTTGGACGGTTTGACCCGGATGGCAAAAAACGCCGAGCCGGGATTGAACCCCTTCGCGGGCCTGTTCACGATCTCCCAATCGCGGAGGTCCCCCCTGCCGCCCAGCGAGACCGTCCCGGTCCCGATCCCGCCCAGCGGCAGGGCAATCTGCGCGAGGTGCTGCTGGTCGTACCGCCTGACGATCGGCCACCCGCGCACGTCACGGTCCGCCGCCGAAGCGGTGGAGAGCAAATACAGAAAACAGTATGGAGAGCAGTATGAAGGAGAGGACGTAGGCTGTCAACCGTCTCACTGTGCAGACTCCTTTGCTGGAATCGAGGAACGGGCTGCCGCGTGATCGTTGCACCACCACGCGGCAGAATGAGAGATGAATGAGAAAGGACGGGGCGCTCTGCGCTTCCTGCAGACTGAGACGGACCAGGCAGGTCAGGCGCGGACGGCCTCAACGGAGATTGTGTGTGCGAACAAACGTGTCGATCGATCCTTCACCCTCTACCACGCCGATCTCAAGGGAGAAGCGCCGCTCTTCGCCGGGATCGAGGAACTGAAGTGTCCCGGCCGCGCGTTCGGCTGCCCGCCCCATCACGCTGCAATTGCCCGGCTCCATCCCGGTCACATAGGTCCCCTCGCCCATCATCTTCCACTCGATATAGCGCGGGAGCTCCTTCTGGCGGTAACGGACGTAGAGCCCGGTCTTCAGGCGCGGGTTCAGCAGCAGCGCGCAGGCATACCCTTCCGCATCCGCGATGAGATCATGGAAGAAGACCTGTTCGCGGTATCCCGGCTGCGGCGCGATGAATCGCGTCGCCTCGGCCGTCCCCTTCGCTGCTTCCGCGTCCCGGGGGACGGTGGACCGGGCGTTCAGCAGCAGGCGCGATCCGTCGTCCACCAGGGGCCAGCCGGGGTTGATATGGTAGAGCATCATGAACGGCGTGCGGGAAGGGCCCTCATTGCTTACGCGGTCTTCTATGGCGATGCGAGACTGGCCGAGCGACACCCGGTAGGTCCGTTCAAGCAGGAGGTTTTCTTTGAAAGTCGACCATTCGCGGACGCGTCCGCTGAGGGACAACGTGCATGCGTCTCCCTCCCACGTCTCACCTGAACTCACGCCATCGGCGGGGATGTGTGAAAGGCGCCCGTGGAGACCGAGGTCTTCGTCGCCGTCCCTGCAGGGGGCGCCCAGATACGTCATGCCGCAGCCGGTCAGGAGGCCGCCCGGAAACGTCCTGAGCCACTCCAGGCCCGCCGGGTTGAAGTGCGAAGGGTGGACGTCCCCTGCCGCCGAGCGCCAAGCCAGCGGGATTCCCTTGTATTCGGCCGCCGAGATATCCATTCCCCGGTCGAGCGTCACCTGAAACCTGAGACCGGAGCCGGTCCTCACGTCCGCGATTCTGACGCCCGCCTCCCGTCCCTCCGTCAACTCCGAAAATCGGATTCCCGCAACCTGGTGGAGGTGGCCGGTCCGTTTCCGCAGGGACTCCTGCGACAACTCTTGTCCGAACAACGTTGCCATGGTCAGACCTCCTTCAGCATGCAGCTGGAGTGTCTCGAAGTTTCTCTTCGAATGCTCCCCTGAAGAATCCGATCAGTCGATCCACCTCGTTATTGGGCTGCCAAGGAACTGCTCCAACGAGATCCCTTCGGGACCCACGAGCAGCAATTTCTTGGTTTTGAATTTCTTGGCAAACTCCTCCATCCCAGAAGGCGCCGCATCCTCAACCCCACTTTTCACTTC
Source organism: uncultured Ignavibacteria bacterium (assembly GCA_963701735.1). Lineage (GTDB taxonomy): Bacteria > Bacteroidota > Ignavibacteria > UBA10030 > UBA6906 > CAWABB01. Next base: position 23,188 of record CAVPBI010000013.1, read on the forward strand.
GAGTGCAGCCAAGAATCTCCCTTTCTTCAGGACGAAGTCGACTTCTTTGTGTCCTTCCCGCCAGTAGTAGATGCTTGCGCCTTCGTCGTGAGATTCATTCACCAGATGTGCCCCGACGGCCGATTCGACGAGTCTACCCCAATGCGATCGGTCTTTCTTTGCCTGATCGAACGTGAGTTCTGTTTGACACGTGATGAATGCAGTGTTCAGCGCCTGGAACTTCGGACTTGATGCTCTCTGGCGGACTCTTTGGCCCGCGTACTTGTGGAGCCCAACCATCATCCCCGCGGCCCCCAGCAGGTTGAGGTAATGTGCCAGGGTCGTCGTGTTGCCGGCTTCCTGTAGCTGCCCGACAATCTTAGTGTAGGAGAGAATCTGTCCGGAGTATGAAGACCCGACATTGAAGAGTTGTCGGAGCAGGGCCGGTTTGTCGATCCGCTGGAGTTGAAGGATGTCCCGAGAGAGTGTCGTTTCGACCATTGAATCCAGGATGTATCGCTTCCAACGGTCTTCGTCTTCGACAAGGCCAGCTGCGCCAGGGTATCCCCAAAATAGATGTACTTGTCCAGCGACCAGCCAAAGGCATCCCGCATCTCAGCGTATGCCCAATGCGTCAACCGGATCACCTCAAACCGGCCTGCGAGGCTTTCTGTAAGCCCTCGTTGGATGAGGAGTGGGGCGGACCCAAGGATGAGAACCTTCAGCCGGATACGGGAAGCTGTGTCTTCGTCCCAGAGCCTCTTCACCGATTCAGACCAATCGGGGATCTTCTGCACCTCATCAATGACGAGGACACTCCCCTCCTTCCCTGCATCCCGGGCCTCAGCTCGAGCCGCCCCCCATTGCTGTTGGAGCCACACGCGTCCATGCGATGCTGGATCGTCAGCTGAAATGAACCTCACCGGGCTTTCACAAGCAGCAGCCACTTGCTGTGCGAGTGTGGTCTTCCCTGTCTGGCGTGGACCTGCCAGGACCTGGATGAAACGCCTTTTCTCGTGCAACCTGGCGTTCAGGACCCGGAATTGTTCTCGCTTGTAGTTCATAACCATCACCATTTACTCAATACGTTGAGTAAAGTTACTCAATGCATTGAGTAAAGTCAAGCCCTGGTCTCCTACGGCCCTGATGGTGTCCGATCCCTTGTCACTTCATGGCCTCCCGAAGCACCGCCTCTTTCTCCCCCGACCAGTACCTGCAGTCTAGCTGGATGAAGACAGACGAATACGGGATGGTCTCGTTGGTCTTGAGCACGAGGATCTTGAATAGCTTCGCCGCCTCGTCGATCTTCACGAAGACCGAGTCGTGAGGGATCACCTGCGGCTGCGTTGCCGCCCAGAGCCCCCGCAAGCTCCTTCCGGAATGCGTCGATACTCTCAACCTGCGCCGCAGTGATGTACCCCAGCTCCTTGTCGCAGTAGATGATGGGCTTGACGTGCGTGCTGCTGTCGATCTGCTGCAGCGTGAACTTCAGGACATCAATGAGGCCGACATCTGTGTTGATCGTTTCAATACCGGGGCTATTCTGGGCGGGGAAGGCCTTGTCTACGACAAGGATCCAGTTTCTGTGTCCCAGCAGAGGGAGCTGCTCTTTCACCGCTGACCGCCAGTCCATCCTATCTTGCGTGTGATTGTCCTTGACATTCCCGCCGCAGCCAGCAAGCGCTGGCAGTAGCAGTGATGTAATGAACGTCTTCGTATTCACTGTCCCTCCACTGTAGTGCTGTGCTTTCTGCTGTAGTGCTGTGCTTTCTGCCCGCAGATGGCAAATAGCGGTATTTTCCCCAACAATCAAGGCCGGTCCGTTTCAATTCGGGCGTTTTTCGTTACATTTCCTCCAGTCAATCCATTCTGACCCTCCGATCATCACATCCTGAGGAGCCGCACTCGCAATGCACAGACTCCTGGCTTTCCTCCACCTCGCAATTCTCCTTCTGGCCCTTCTTCTCCTGACAGTTCCAATCGCCGTCTCCCAACCATCTTCCCTCCCGCCCCATCCAGCATCTCGAGATACGATCACCTGGCACGTCGTGGCGGAATGGGGCGTTGAAGGTCGCGGCTGGAAAGACGTCAAACGATTCTACGACCGCTTGCCTGCGAGGGCTGAAGGGGTTGTGCGCGACGCGGTATGGGAACTCTCGCACAACAGTGCCGGCATGAGCTGTCGCTTCACGACCGATGCCCCGGAAATCCAGGTGTGCTACACCCTCCTGTCCCCCGGGCTCGACATGACTCACATGCCGGCATCAGGCGTAAGTGGCGTGGATCTCTATACGCTCGGCGAGGGAGACCAGTGGAGATACATGGCCACCGTTCGCCCGGCGAGCCAGCGCGTGTGCGCGACGGTTGCCCGCGGGATAGCGCCCGGCAGGCGAACCTACATGCTCAACCTCCCCCTGTACAACGGCATCGATTCGCTTGAGATCGGAGTGACCAGAGGAGCTGCGTTTGAACCGATCCCACCCCGCTCGGAGAAACCGGTGGTCTTCTACGGGACGTCGATCACGCAGGGAGGCTGCGCATCACGGCCCGGGATGGCCTTCCCCGCCATCCTCGGGCGTCGGCTGAACGTCCCGGTGATCAACCTCGGCTTCAGCGGGAACGGAAGGATGGAGCCGGAGATAGGCAAACTACTGACAGAGCTCAACGCTGCAGTGTTTGTGCTGGACTGTCTCGCCAATCTCACTCCGGAGCAAGCAGCCCAGCGGACCGAGCCGTTCGTCCGCCTTCTGCGCGAGGCGAAGCCCGGCACCCCGATTGTCCTGGTTGAAAATCCGGTGTTCGCGGAGGTAACTGGTCCTGCCCGACGAGATGAAAGTTCACCGGGGTCGGCGCACCGCGGTGCGGGAAGCATACAACAGGCTTGTCGCCTCGGGGATGCAGGAGCTCTACTATATTGAGGGTGACGCGCTGCTTGGGCAGGACGGTGAGGCGACTGTGGACGGCACGCATCCTTCGGACCTCGGGATGATCCGCTACGCCGATGCATTCGAAAAGGTGTTGAGGCCGCTTCTTAAGAGGCAGTGAATCCGCATGCTTACGGCTCCCTTAACCGCGCCGAGACGGTCTCGTTTATGCAGACTCATCCTTGGGTTGGCGCCCGCGGACCCGATTCCGCACGATGGGCGGGAGTGCCAAGATGCCCCCTGGTGACATTTCTATCGAGTCCAGAAGGTGACATGTCTGCCGAGTCATTACGCGTCAATGCCGGGAACTGACAGGAAGATTGCAGTTCTCGCGTTTTTGTGCTAGTTTCTGCCGTAGGCATCTCGTTCCAATCACCTGAGCTCACCACACCCCGCTCTCCCGACATCCAACAAGTACATCTGATCCTTTATCATGAGGTGATTCATGGACAAGGCTGAAATCCGGCAGCGCGTCGAGAAGGTAGTCGCACAGGTTCTGAAAGCCGATCCGAAGGATATCCGGCCGGAATCGAACTTCGCGTTCGATCTCGGCGCCGACTCGATGTCCAGCGTGGCCCTGATCGCGGCGTTCGAAGAGGAGTTCGATATCGAGATGGAGGAAGACAAGGCCCGGGATGTCCAGTCGGTGGGCGAGGCGGTGAACTTCATCGCACAGTACCTGCCCCAGAATTGACCGGAGGTCGGCGCAATGTCTTCCACGGCTGGAGAACGAATCGCCAACCTCAACAAGATCTTCTATCCTTCCACCCTTGCCGTCCTCGGCGCAACCAAGATCCCGGGGACGGTTCCTTTCGACATCTTCTATAATATCCTGAAGGACGGGTTTCAGGGCACGATCTACCCCGTCAGCCCGAGCGCACGCTCCATTGCAGGCGTGCGGGCGTACAAGTACGTCCTCGATATACCCGATCCGGTGGATCTCGCGGTCATCGTCTTCCAGAGCTCGGTGGTGCATCTCGCGCTCGAGCAGTGCGGCCAGAAGGGAATCAAGGCGGCAATCATCATCTCCGCGGGATTCAAGGAGGTCGGGGGCGCAGGGCTGGAACGCGAGCGCCAGATCAAGGAGATCGCCGACAAGTACGGCATCTCATTCATCGGCCCCAACTGCCTCGGCGTCATCAACACCGACCCGTTGTCGCACCTCAACGCATCGTTCGCCAGGAAGATGCCGTCCGAAGGGAACATCGGGTTCCTGTCGCAGAGCGGCGCGCTCTGCACGGCCGTGCTCGACTACGCCCACGCGAAGCAGATCGGATTCTCCAAGTTCGTGAGCTTCGGGAACAAGGCGGACATCAGCGACATCGACCTGATGTACGCCCTCCGCGATGACCCGAAAACCAAGGTGATCCTCGTCTACCTCGAGGAGATCACGGACGGTCCGGGATTCATGCGCGCCGCGAGCGACATCATTCGGAATTCCGGGAAGCCCGTCCTGGTCATCAAATCGGGGCGGACGAAGGAAGGGGCTGCTGCCGCGGCGTCGCACACCGGCTCCCTCGCCGGGAGCGACGAGGTGACGGAAGCGGCGCTGCGCCAGGCGGGCGTGATCCGCTGTTCGACGATCGAGGAGATGTTCAATATTGCGATCGCAATGGCATACCAGCCCCTCCCACGCGGCAAGCGGGTCGCGATCATCACGAACGCCGGCGGCCCGGGCGTCCTGGCCACCGATGCGGCGATCGCCAACAAGCTTACGCTGGCGACATTCTCCGACGAAACCCGCGAAGTGTTCAAGAAGAGCCTGCCTGCGACGGCAAACATCAAGAACCCGGTCGACGTCATCGGCGACGCGCGGGCGGACCGCTACCACGTCGCCCTCTCCAGCGCGCTGAAGGACCCGGGGGTCGACGGGACGCTGGTCATCCTGACGCCGCAATCGATGACCGACATCGAGAACATCGCCCTCGAAGTCACGAATGTGGCGGCTGATTCCGAGAAGCCGGTCTATGCCTCGTTCATGGGGGAGACGGATGTCGCGTCCGGGATCACCATCCTCCAGGACCACGACATCCCGCACTACATTCTCCCCGAGTCGATGTGCCGCGCGTTCGCCGCAGCGAATTTCTTCCGCGAGCAGCGGGAATCGCGCGAAGACCCGCCGCGGGATCTCCCCGGGGTCGACAAGGAGGGCGCCCGGAAGATCCTCGATGCAGCGGTGCGGGCCGGGAGAAGATATCTGCAGGAAGACGAGGCGATCGGACTGCTCCGGACCTACGGCCTCCCGGTTCTTCCGTACGGCATCGCGAGAAGCGCGCCTGAGGCCCGGGACATCGCGTCGAAGATCGGTTTCCCCGTGGTCATGAAGGTTTCCTCCGAGGAGATCGTCCACAAGTTCGACGTGGGAGGCGTGGTCGTCGGGATCCACGATCCTGACCACGCGGCAGCCGCATACGAAGGCATCATCCGGTCCTGCACGACGGCCGTCCCCAACGCCACCATCCGGGGCGTGTACGTTCAGAAGATGGTGACCGGCGGTGAAGAGGTCATCCTCGGCGTGAAGCGGGATCCCTCGTTCGGGCCGGTGATCATGTTCGGGCTCGGCGGCATCTTCGTGGAGATCTTCAAGGACGTCTGCTTCCGCGTCGCGCCGATCGGCCCGCGCGCGGCGGGCGAGATGGTCCGCGAAATCCACGCATTCCGCATGCTCGCGGGAGCTCGCGGAAAGGCGGCGCGCGACGTCCCCGTCATCGAGGAATGCATCGAACGGCTCTCCGCGCTGGCGGCGGCCTCCCCGCAGATCGAAGAGATGGACATCAATCCGCTGATCGTCGGCGACATGGGCCAGGGCGCCTTCGTGGCCGACGCCAGAATACTTCTCCACAGCTAACAGGACAGACACGCTATGCGCATCATCATCCACGACAGCTACGAGGCGGTGAGCAAGTGGACCGCCTATCTGGTCGCCCAGAAAATCGCGCGCGCCAAACCGACGCGTGAGCGGCCGTTTGTCCTCGGCCTCCCGACCGGCTCCTCCCCCATCGGCACGTACCAGCAACTGGTGGAGCTGCACCGTCAGGGAAAAGTCTCCTTCAAGAATGTCGTGACGTTCAACATGGATGAGTACGTCGGCCTGCCGGACGACCACCCGCAGAGCTATCACTACTTCATGTGGCACCATCTGTTCAGCCACGTCGACATCGCGCCGGAGAACGTCAACATCCTGAACGGGAATGCGCCGGATCTGGAGGAAGAGTGCGAAGCCTACGAGGAGAAGATCCGGAAGATCGGCGGAATCGATCTCTTTCTGGGAGGGATTGGCCCCGACGGGCACATCGCGTTCAACGAGCCCGGTTCGTCGCTGTCGTCACGAACGCGCATCAAGACGCTCACGTATGACACGCGCATCGCGAACTCACGGTTCTTCGGCGGAGACCCGCACAAGGTGCCAAAGACCGCGCTCACGGTCGGCGTCGCAACGGTGATGGATGCGCGGGAGGTTCTGATCCTCGTGACCGGCATCAGCAAAGCCCGCGCGCTGCAGAAGGCCGTCGAGGAGGGGGTCAATCACATGTGGACCGTCTCGATGCTGCAGCTCCACCGGCACGGCATGATCGTCTGCGACGAGGACTCAACCCTCGAGCTGAAGGTGGCAACTGTGAAGTACTTCAGGGACATCGAGCGGGAGAACATCCGGCTCCCGGAGCTGTAGAGACACGCGGGCCGGAGGAACCCTTGAGGGAGCAGGGCCTGAGAGCCGGGGGCTTCGCGTTCCAATTACACACTAGCGGTATGGATCGCCGAGCTGCAGGGACCTACGAGCCATCAAGCAGGTTTGCCATCACAAAGCAAACGCGCCCACGGCAATCATCGCCGCGGGCGCGTTTCGTTTTCTTCCTATGGTCTCTTCACGGGACGAACCTGTCCCGTAATGGCTCGCCTGACACCCCTGACAGGATGGCCCGAGGGGAACGGGCTCTACCCGGCGCCCTCCACCGCTTTCCTGGTCGTCTCGTATCGCGCAGCAATCTCCTCCGAGGCCCGGGTCATGTTCCTGACCACCGTATTCGCCTCCATCGTGCCTCTGACCGCCGCGAAATCCCCATCGGCCTCGGTATCGGCAAGATCAAGCCCGTACCCGATGCGCGATCCCGATCCGAATTCCTTCTTGGAGTCCTCCAGGATCGCGGACTGGAGCAGAAGGGCCGCCTTCTGCCCTTCATCGAGGATCTTCAGGAACTGCTCTTTCGGAATCGCCTCAAGACGGTACCCGAACTCTTTCTCGAGGGTTTCCACAACATACTGCCAGACGTATTCCGGATAGCGGTCGTGAATGGCCCTCAACCCGGCGAGCAGATCGTCATACGAGGCGATCTCACCCCGAGCGATCTTCGCCTCGAGGTCGCGGATCACCTCCGTCGGCGCCAGCAGGCCGGCGATATCAGTCCACTCGGAGGCAGCCGCAGCCGGCTGGTCGGAGCCAGCGATGCTGTGGCCGCAGCCCACGAGCCTGCTCCCTTGAGCGCCTCCGGCAGCCGGTCAGCCACCCGATCGACCAGGTATCGAATGATGGCGGCGGAGTAGTACTTGGCCCCTTTTCGGAGAAGCACCCGCGGCATCTGAGCTCCTCCGACGTTGACGGTGAGGCGCTCCTTCGAGGTGCCCTCGTTCAGGGTTAGCAGCTCGTCCCGTCCCCTTCGCATCTTCTCCACCGTGTATGGAGAGAAGACGTCGAAGATAATCAGATCCCTCTTCTCCCTCACCTTCCTGTTGTCCCTCTTGGGCCACTTCTCGCCATCACGCACGGTCCCCACGGACAGAAGCGCCATGGCGGGCGTGATGATCGACTCGCCACCCTTCTCACTGATATTTGAGAACGGGAGATTGGGCGTCCGGATATTCGTGAGATGCTTGCCGATGACGACGGAGAAGGCGCCGATGTGGCTTTCGAACAGGACGTACGAAAACGACCCGGTTTTGCATCCACGTTCAAAGATCCCCTGGTGGACGGGGCCCAGCTTGTACATGTGATTGCTCTGGTTCGTTCCGCTCCCGGCGTTGTAGAACGAGAAGAGCCCGGCAATCATGAGCGTGGACTTGTGATGTGTGACCGTGTACGGGCCGGCAAAGAGCGCAACACCCTCCCCATGGAAGAGCTCACAATTCGCGAAGAAGACCGAGTTCTCTGCAGAATACTGCTTCCCCATCTTCACGCCCTGGCCGACAAACACCTTCTCAATGATCGCGCCGCTGTCGATTCTCGCCCCTTCGGAGACGACAAACTCTTTCGCAACGACGCCGGTCCCGACGTACGTGGGGTGTTCCGCGCAGCTATTGATGGTGCCGTCCCGGAGTGATGCGGCCCCTTCGACGATCGCGGATGGGCCAATGATGACATTCCGGATGGAGGGACATCCGACGATTGCGGCGCCCGCGCCGACATGCCCGCGCTTCGGCGTAGACGCGGCCATGACGTCCGCTGTCAGCTTCCCGACTGCCGCCGTGAACGCCTTGTCGTGCCGGTGCACCGCTTCGAGATACGCCACCTGCGCCGTCAGGCGTGAATGGATCAGCACTCCGCGGCCGCCGGCCTCATTGATCACCTCGACCGATGTTCCGTTGCCGAACGTCGCTCCGGGATCAGCCGTCATAATCCCGACGTCCTGGACGCAGGCTCCGGCCTCGATGTCGTACCCGGACAACACAGTGCGAACTCCGGCGATTCGTACGCCGGGTCCAATCAGGCAATCCGCCAGCGTGGAGTCGTAGAGGCCGGCGGGGAGCGCCACGCCTCCTACAGTCACGGTCCCGGCCAGGGAGGCGAGACCGACACGACCACTGAAATGCACGTTGCGAATGCGACTGAGGTCGGTATCCGGAGCGATGGTCACCGCGCTCCAGTCTCCCGACTGGCACCCCTGCCGCTTGAGCTGTTCGATCTGTTCCGATGAAAGCTGGAGGGATTTCATTGTGGGTCGCCGATGTGGGAATGTCGTTTCTCGGTACCACTTTCCGCACCCATCCCCTGTGACTTGCGGCACGGGAGCCGGGAACGAGGCCGAGAACAGCGTCAGACCGCTGCAAGATAGGGAAGAATATCCCGGTATTTCAACCGGTTCAGGTAGGCTCGGAGAGAATGGTCACGTTCCGCCTGTTGGCCTTTTCCGCCGGGGGCCTCACATTCCCGTGCTGCGGCCTCTCACCCGAAGGAGGACCCATCAAAAACCAGGGCAAAAGCGCTACAACCGGAGCACATCAACGCGCGATCTGGGCTATCCGGTCAGATCATCGACTTCAAGGCGGGCGGTGTGGTCCGACCCTGTGGCGAGAGCTCGTTCCTGCGCCCGACGGAACCACTCCTCCTCAATCCCGTTCTTCGCTGCCGTGGCTTTCAGCCACACCACCTCGGCGTGGTGCGTCTCCTCATCAGCGCCTGCCAGCGTCAGCCCGTCCTTGATGAACTTCATCGCAAGCTCGCGCGTCGAGAACCGGGGCGGGTCGTTGAGGATGAACCTGTTTTCCAGGATCTCACGAATCGCATTGTCGCAGAAGTCCTTTTCGAACCCGAGCGCTTTGCCGATGCGCTTCATGAGGAGAGTCTCGGCGTCGGCGATTTTGCGGTCCTTGCTGATGAGCAGGAGCAGCCCCCGGAAGTACTCGCTCGCGTCTTTCACGTCGATCGTCATTCGGAGATCCCCCGTCCGCGCTCAAGGAAGCTGTCGGCAATGCATGTGCCTGCTCGAATATACGCAATTGCGGCCTGCAGCACCAGGTCTGACAGCACCGCATCCGCAGCGCCGCATGACACGGTTGCCGATCTTCTGGCACAACGCATCAGCGCCAGCTTCCGCCCGTTCTCCAGCCTGGCATGTTGACCAGGATCTCGCTCCGTCTGACGTAGACTTTCAGGACGCGGCAAGAAATGAACGGCCCGGACATCTCTGCCCGGGCCACTTGACACCCCCATTGAATGACGAACTCATCTCAACGATAGACCTGCCTCCGTGCCGCGTTCCACGGCCTGAATCTCACAGGTACTGCTCGAACACCCGGCGGAAGTGGAATCCGTAGATGGCCATTGTGATGGCTGTCGAGAAATGACGCGGTCGGCGGAAGAGCGACCAGAAGAAGAGCTTCCAGTAGTACACCCGTTCTTTCCCTATGACCCCGAGCAGGAGCATGGATTTCGTCACCGCGCGCAGATGCGCCAGGCGGATCGGCGCTCCGTGCTTCCGGAGCGGCTCGTGAGTCTTCAGAAACTCCGTGACCCTCTGATAATACACTCTCGGGGAGTAGATCGTCCCGAGGACTTTGCGATACCCGTCGACAAGCGCCTGGTGGTTCATCTTCGGGACGAAGTTCATGGAGAAGTCCGTATTGTCTCCCGTGAACGTCTTCAGCAGCCTCTCTTCCTTCTCCATCCGGTGATACAGCCGCGATTTGATCGGGGCGTTCAGCAGGCCCACCATCGCGACGACGATCCCGCTCTCCTTGATGAACCGGATCATGTTGTCGAAGATGGCCGGCGGATCGTTGTCGAATCCCACAATGAATCCGCCCTGGACCTGCAGGCCGGCTTTCTGAAGTGTCTTGACGCTCGCGATCAGATCCCGCCCCTTGTTCGTGGTCTTCTTGCATTCCTCAAGACTTTCCGCGTTAGGGCTCTCAATCCCGACGAACACCTCCTCGAATCCTGCGCGGGCCATCAAGTCCAGCAGCTCCGGCTCGTCAGAAAGGTTGAGGGACGCTTCGGTCCCCAGAGAGAACGGATGATTCCTTTCCTCCATCCACCGGATAACTTGCGGAAGGACCTCCTTCTTCAGTTTCGACTTGTTGCCGATGAAGTTGTCATCGACAAAGAACACGTGCTCCCGCCACCCGGTCCGGTACAGGGCATCGAGCTCTGCGATCACCTGCGCTGCGGATTTTGTGCGCGGCACGCGCCCGTACAGGACCGTGATGTCGCAGAACTCGCAATCATACGGGCAGCCGCGGGAATACTGGATGTTCATCGTGGCGTACTGGCGACTGTCGATCAACTCCCACACCGGGATCGGCGTCGTTGTCAGATCCGCCCATTGATCGGTCTTGTACAGGTGTTTGGGCTGACCGAGCCGGAGGTCCTCCAGGAACTGCGGCAGCGTGATCTCCGCCTCGTTAAGGACAAAGTGGTCCACACCCTCGAATTCCTCGTGCCGGGCGGTAAAGAGCGGCCCGCCGGCGACAACCTTCGTCCCCGCCTCGTTGCAGCGCGCAATGACCTGGCGGGCGGATGCCGACTGGACGGACATCCCGCCGAGGAAGACGAAGTCTGCCCACTTGAGATCGCCGGCGCTGAGCGGGGTCAGATTGAGATCGACAAGCTTCTTGTTCCATTCGGCAGGCAGGAGCGCAGCCACGGTCAACAACCCGAGCGGAGGTTGACCGGCCCTTTTGGAGACGAACTTGAGGGCGTGCTTGAAGGACCAGAATGTGTCCGGATATTCCGGGCAGACGAGGAGGATATTCATGATGTTCCTCTCCGGTGGAGAATGGAATGGGCGCAACGACGCTCGCGGGGGATCTCCCCACCCATCCGGGCGAGGGCCACACGGCCGAAAACTCCACGGTAGTCTACGGAGATGGGGTACAATTGCACATCAGCCAAAAGGTTGGAAAAGGGACTAGTCCTCGAGGGGACGGGCCGCTTCCCGGGCTGCCCGGGTTGGGTACTGGTCGAGCAGCGACTGCGGCTCTCCCGAGTACCACGCATACCCCTTGTGTCGCTGCCTGTGGGCCCCTCGACTGAGTACACGATCCGACCATCCCGGTTGCAGAGGAGGGGCCTGTTGGTTCCGGGCTCGTAGTGCATCGCCCAGAGAGGTGGGGCATCGGGGTCATCGATGACCTGTGCCACAGCAAGATGCCTGAAAGATCGCCCCAAATCGGGGCCCTTTTCGCAAAGAATGATCCCAATGTGACATGTTGCCCGTCGCGCCTCTTCGGCGCCGAAGAGCTATGGCTTGCGATTCTCGTGAACTTGAAGTACTATCCCCCCACGTCCGTCCTTCGTGCATCCCCTCCGCTCCGTACCTTGCCCGTGGAGATCCAGGGAGAGGCTCTGCGTCCGGGCCTGCGCCCCACTTAAGAACAACCGGCGTGATCGTCATGTCTGCAGCCGCAGCCACGCATCACGGCACACCCTCTCCTGCCCGCACCTCGCCAATCTCCGGACTACAGGCTGTCGCCAGGCTCGTGCTTATCCTCTTCGCACCCTCGCTCTATGCGCAGACTCCACAGCTGCACTTTGAACACATCACACTCGGTGACAACCTGACGGACTACCGGGCCTTCGATGTTGCCCAGGATAGCATCGGCTTTCTCTGGTTCGCCACGAACGAAGGGCTGTATCGATACGATGGGCTAACCTCAACCGCTTTCAAACCTCGGTTGGGTGACAGTACGAGCGTGGCAAGCATTACAAACTGGCGGCTGCTCACCGACCGGAGCGGCAAGCTCTGGATCGGAACGTTCGATGCAGGTTTGGACTGCTACGATCCGACCACCGGAATAGTCCGCCACTACCGACATGATCCATCCGACAGCACGTCCATGAGCTGGGGGCCTGTCTCCGCGCTCGCCGAGGATCGCACAGGCGCCCTCTGGGTTGGAACTGAAAAGGACGGGGTCGCCAGACTCGATCCATTACGGCAGCGATTCACGCGGTTCCGTCATGACCCGCGAGATCCCACGAGCTTGAGCCACAACTCTGTTAATGCGATTGTCGAGGATGCTCGAGGTACTGTCTGGATTGCCACAAAGGATGGTTTGAATTCCCTCCGGTCCGACCTGAACGGCTTCAACGTGTACCGGCACCAACCGAGGCGTGACGGCAGTCTCTCAGAAGACCACATCACGAGCCTTCTGTGTGATCGTGAGGGGACGCTCTGGGCCGGCACTGAATCGTCGGGGCTGAACCGACTCGAGGGCCAGCCGGTGCGGATCACCCGGGTTTCCAGACGCACGCTGCCAGCACGTACGCTGTTCTGCGACTCGATCACCGCCCTTTTCCAGAACAAACCTGATTGCCTCTGGATAGGGACCCTCAGGGGTTTGTACCGGTTTGAGCCGGCAGCCGGGCGTTCTTACCAGTTCATCCACAATGCTCTCGACGGGACGAGCCTGGGGAGCAACTACATTCGCGCACTCAAGGGGGATCGGACGGGCACGCTCTGGATCGCGAGTTCGGGAGTTGGCACGGAGCCTCATAGGCAGTGCGTCAATAAGCTGGTCCAGAAATCAGAGCAGTTTGGCTACTGGCGGATCGAGCGCCACGGCGGCGGCGCGCTCCCGGCTTTGGGACTCTGGCACGATCCCGTCCGGGATATCGTCTGGATCGCAACCGAGGGAGTCAGAGCCTTCCATCGCTCGAGCGGACGCATCGTAGAATACCTCAACCGTCCCGGCGACCCGGGAAGTCTAAGCAATAACATGACGCGTCCCCTGCTGATCGACCGAACCGGCGATTTCTGGGTTGGCACCTGGGGCGGAGGGCTGAATCGATTCCTCCCGACCACTTCGTCCTTTGCCCGATTCCAGTGGCGGACCGAGGCGGGGAAGATCGGCGGAACGGCGTTGAGCTTATGCGAAGATATCCTCCCCACAGGGTCGGTACAGCGGGATGCGGCTGCATTCTGGATCGGAACGTTTGGGGAGGGAATTCTTCGTTTCTCGCCATCCAGGGGGATCCTTGAGCGCTACAGCCACGTCTCGGGAGACCCCACCTCGCTCGGTAATGACCGCGCCCTCGCGGTTCTGGTCGACAGGTCGGGGACTCTCTGGGTTGGCACCGATGGCGGGGGGCTAAATAGGCTTGATCGCACCACCGGGCGGTTCACGATCTTCACTCACGATCCAAGGGATCCATACAGCCTCAGGAGTCCCAGGATCTCGAAGATCCTTGAAGACACCTCCCCGGGCGCCCCAGCCGGGACTGCTCTGTGGGTTGGGACTGCAACAGGGCTGGATCGGTTTGACATTGCTCAGGCCAGAGCAACACACATCACGCTGCGAGATTCAGCGGAGGCCATGGGGATAGCAGCCCTCACATACGCGGGGGAGGACCTCTGGATCGGCACCGCGGAGGATGGGTTATTCAGGCGCTCGCTTAGAACCGGGGCAACCCGTGAGTATCGGGAAGAAAACGGTTTGCCTTCCAACGTTTTCTCGGGCGCAGCGTTCACGACACAGGATGGCGAGCTGTTGCTCGGTCTGTACGAGGGGTTTCTCGCATTTCACCCGGAGAACGTGCGCGATAATCCGATACCGCCTCCGATCGCCCTAACCGCCCTGAGCATTTTTGATACGCTATATCAGACGCCGGCACCACTCTGGTCCATCCCGCTGATCGATCTCGACTACGACCAGGACTTCTTCTCGTTTCGGTTCGCAGCGCTTGACTACGCGGACCCGCAGAGGAACTCGTTCGCATACAAGCTTGAAGGGATTGACGAGGAATGGCGGCAGCCCGGGACAAGGAACTTCGCGGGATACACCAAAGTGGACCCTGGCGAGTACATGTTTCGGGTAAAGGCTGCCAACAGCGACGGCGTCTGGAACGAGTCAGGCGTTTCGATCGGCATCAGGATTGCTCCACCGTACTGGCGCACCTGGTGGTTCCGTGTCCTGATCGCCATGACCGTGCTTGCGCTGCTGACAGGCGCGTACCGCTACCGGGTGGCAAAGCTGTTGGAGATGGAACGAATGAGAGTAAGAATCGCCAGCGACCTTCACGACGACATCGGGAGCAGCCTGAGCGGGATTGCCTTGCTGACCGACTCCCTTAGATCCCGGCGGGAGCTGGAGGAAAAGGACAGGCAACACCTCGCAGATGTCACGCGCACAGCGCGTCACACCGCAGATGCCCTGAGAGACATCGTCTGGCTTGTGAACCCGGAGCACGACACCGTGGACGATCTGTTCCTGCGCATGAAGGATGCGGCCGGCATGATCCTGAGTGGCCTTGAGTACTCAATCACCACTTCGGGCGAATCCTTGGCCCACCGGATGTCACTAGAGTTTCGGCATAACCTCATCCTCATTTATAAGGAGATTCTCAACAACATCGCCAAGCACGCTCACGCGCGCCATGTGAAGATTACTGTCCGGCAGGAAGGAGATACGTTCTCTCTCCAGGTTGTCGACGATGGGGCGGGATTTGACCCCGCGACGGTTCGTCGCGGGAACGGGCTCGGCAACTTGCGCGATCGCGCAGTCCAACTCGGCGGCGTTCTGACGCTGGATAGCACTCCGGGACACGGGACGGTCATTTCACTGTCTGCGCGAGTCGCATAAGGCCAGGCAGTGCAGTGCACAGTGCCGTGGGACCCAACAACCCCCAATTAACCAGGAGATATGAATATGACACCCATAAGGCACAATGGCGACGCGATCGCCACCGCATTGGGCGCCCCGTTGAGCGCACCAGAACGGATCACGAGGCAATATTCCATCTCCATCAACGGAAGATTTCGCGCACCCTATGGGATCCCGGATTTGCTGGACCCTGAAGGCTTCGCCCTTGTTTTCGAGAACACGGCCAAAGGTGCGCGGGACACAATTCTAACATTCCCGCTACAGGCCGGCAACAAGAAAGACGCGTGCTGGCTCAAGCCTCAAGGCTGTCCACTTAGCATTAAGCGGGCGATGCTCGACGGAGGTAATTACATAGTCTACGTCCGGGCAAGGACGACTGCGGGGATCCCCTTGAACTGTGCTATTTTACCGACCAAAACATTCTCGGAACCCACAGTCGAGACCTGGCCACAATCGTGACGGTCGATGGATCGCGGACTCAGCTTACTCTAAATCCAACAATCCAGATGAATTTCGACCAGGTGCCGTGATCTGGGTCTCTCACGTGCACATGAACCAGCGGTCTGTCGGGTACCCGATTCCACAATAACCCCATCAACCCCATGCACAAATCGTGAGGTGAGATGATGCATACGTCTTTCCGGTACACCATCGCAGCGTGCACCACAGTCCTCCTCCTCTTCAGCGGCTGTCCATCAGAGAAAGAGAAGGTCCCCCCAAGCCCCACACCTGGCACGGAGGCGCCACAGGCTCCGGACCATGGGTCGGTCGATTTTGACGGTTGCTTGCCCGCCGAGATTTGCGATCTGATCGGAAGGGACAACTGCAACCTTGCCGTTGTAGCCCGCTCAAGGTCTTCGAACAAGATCGTCGCAAAGGCCTATCTTTCCTCACGCGATACCTGCTGGTTGAAGCCGAATGGATGCCAGGCGAAAGGCAATTTCACATCGCTCCCAGTTGACAGCTACATGCTGATTCTCGAGAACCACGACGCCGAGTACAGGGCGACTGCAGGTATGCGGGGGACGATGCAGACACTCGGCTACCTGGGTGGACCGCTCGACTCAACCGGTCGCGGCGGGATTGTTCGCGACCGGGAGCAGGCTGCCCCGATCGTGATCGATGCTGCGCACCTGAGACGCACCGTCGAGTTTCGGCCACGATAGGCGGGCTCACACACACTCAGGAGATAACCCCGATGCCAGCCCACAAAGCGCACGACATAACGAAAGAGGACATCAACCTCATCACCCTCTGGATCGTCGAGGACGATGACCTCTACAGGACTGCCATCGCGGACATCCTGAACCAGACGGAGGGCATGCGCTGCGAGCATGCCCTCCGCTCGTGTGAGGAGATGCTGACTCTGATGGAAAAGGAGTGCGCTCCCGAGGTGGTCCTCATGGATATCGGACTGCCGGGCCTGAACGGGATCGAGGGGGTCAAGCGGATCAAGGCTGTCTCGCCGGCCACCGACGTTCTGATGCTCACTATCCACGAGGAAGACGACAAAGTCTTCGAGGCCATCTGCGCCGGGGCGAACGGTTACCTCCTGAAGAGCCTTGGGCAGGACGAACTCCTGCAGGCCATCAGAGGCGTCCTTGCGGGCGGCGCCCCGATGAATGCCCAGATCGCGAGCAAAGTCCTCCACATGTTCGCCAACCTCGCGACACCGCACGGCGACTACGGCCTCACGGCCCGGGAAAAGGAGATCCTGGGCCTCATGACGGAAGGGATGACCAAGAAAGCCATCGCAGACAGGCTCTTTCTGAGCTTTTTCACGATCGACACCCACCTCAAGAACATCTACGGAAAGCTGCACGTCCATACCGGGACCGGAGCCGTCGCCAAAGTGCTGCGTGAGAAGATCCTGTAGACGGTCCCGGCGAACACACCCGCTCTCCCGCCCGGTTCAGTGCATCCTGCCGTACGGCAGTG
Organism: uncultured Ignavibacteria bacterium; assembly: GCA_963701735.1. Taxonomy (GTDB): domain Bacteria; phylum Bacteroidota; class Ignavibacteria; order UBA10030; family UBA6906; genus CAWABB01. The sequence continues at coordinate 40,341 of CAVPBI010000013.1, forward strand.
TCCTCTATGCTGTGTTCTCAGCCTTCCATCGCAAACGCGTGACCGCAGCCACACCCCACTCGTATAGAGAATCAGAAGCGGTTTGCAGGCCGCACTGGGATGTTTGCCCCGGCGCGAAATACCGCAGTCACGGTATGGTCACGCCAGGGGGCACAGTTTATATTGTCGCCCAGCGGTCAGTGAGACCACAACCCCAACCAACCTCGTGGAGGACATCATGAAACGCTTGCCGTTGTTCCTGTGTGGGATCCTCCTGGTGTGCAGCGCCGACCTCTTCGCGCAAGGCACCCAGGCGGCCCCGAGCAAGGCCCCTGGTCAGCACTTCGTCGCAGACCCCGGTGCCACCACCGAGAAAGTAAACGTGGCGGCACTCCCGCGCGCACGCCGCGACCCCGAGGAGGCTTTCCAGAGCTACGCGATGCGGTTCGTTCTTCGCTACAAGCGGATTCCGCCGGATGACAGGCTCAGCAGCCTTCCAGCCCACAGATGGAAGCGTCACTCCGACCCCCTGTGATCTGACGCATAGGATGCACATCGTCACGGCCCGGCCCCATCGCCGGGCCGTTTGATTATCCGCCCACCTGTTCCCACTTCCGCTTTGCCCTCGAGTTAGCACCCCCCCCTTACGACTACCGTGATCACGGTATTCTGAGCGCGCCCCCCGGAATACCGTGACCGCGGGATGTTGGCGCGTCATGTCCGAAGCCATATTCGCCTCGCAAGCTCGCCACCGCAATGTCGAGACCAGGCTTCGGAGACCAGACCATGACACGCTTCCTGTTCGTTTCACGCGCAGTCGTAGCCGGGATGCTCGTGCTCCCGCTCTTCGGCTTTGCACAGGTCACAAACGGCATCGCCAGCCATGTAGCCGTTCGCGCTACCGACATGTATTGTGTGGCACCGGCACCCGTGACCGGCGCCTCCTCTTTCCCCGGCGAAATCCATGTCAAGATCCTGCTCGTCGAATTCTCGGATGTTCAATGTGCGAAGAGCGACGACGGCCTGACTCCGCGCTATACGGCACGAGATTTTGAGAACCTTCTGGGCTCGGAGGGGACCTACATGTCGCCACGCATGTTCTCACCCGACGGCGATGAAGTTCATGGAAGCATGAACGACTATTTCAGGGCGATGTCAGGCGGGAAACTGCAACTCCGCGCCTCGGTGGTGAATCGGTTGAACCCTGACGGGACGACGCCGAAGTGGCTGCGACTGGCCCGGACCAAAACCTTCTATCACGCCTTCTCGTGGGACAACAGCCCCTTCTTCGCGGAGGCGAAAAAGGCAGCCGCCGATTCCGGACTTGACGTTTCCACGCCGGTAGACGTGCGCCTGGTGATGATCTACTCGGGAAACCTCTACCACTGCGGAGGAGGGCTCAACCCGAATGCCGGCGAACGGGTGTATATCATGAGCGAGCTCCAGGGGATACCGTACGGGCAGGAGGTCGCCACTGCAACGTTTTCACGCATCGGCACCCACTGCCATGAGTTCGCCCACACAATCGGCGTTGGACACACCTCCGGGAGCAGGGCCGATCTTATGGAGAGCGGCACCAGAAACGGTTCCGTGACGGGGAACGCTCCCGCCCCGCTCAATCCAATCGCCAGGGTGGGACTGGGCTGGGGCACATGCGTAGATGTCGCGGCCGAAGACACCGGAGCGATCGACCTCGAATACTCTCTGACCTCCCCCACAGTCTACCGTTGGAAGAACAGCACCGGCGACGAATTCTATGTGGAGAATCGCTGCTTCGACCGGACGATGCGCCTCGGTGACACTGAGGTTCCCGATTACAGTCACGCGGCGTTCTTCCCGCCTGCCTGGCCGCACGGGACGTTGCGACAGGGAATCCTCGTATGGAGGAAGAACACAAAGGGCGATTCGAAGGATCCCGGATACTCCCGGGAGGGACTCATCTACGCGAGCGGTCGGCATGGATCTACCTATCCGGAAAATACCCCCTCGGAGACCGACGACGGAGTCCCGTTCCCCGGAGTGTGCGGCGTCATGTCCCTCTCCCCCTGGTCTGATCCGAGAAACCCGTACATGCGCGAGCCCAATTCGTGTGACTCCTCCCGGTCCCACTACACGCTGTACGTCCCGAATACCAAGGGCGGAACCCGCGGTGGATTCGACATCATATCCGAGGACCGTGAGCGGGGCACATTCCGGGTCGTCTTCCGGATCGCCGCTCCTCCAAACCCTGCTGTGCACAATCAGTCCACAGTCCAGACAGCCGCCGCGGGTAACAGCCAGCGCAAATTGTTCCGCGAGCCCGGCGGAAGGCTTCACTTGGTCTTCGAGAGCGGAGGAGAGATATTCTATCGCGTTTCGCCGAATGAGGGTCGGACCTGGGAGGCTGTCAGGCAGGTATCCAATGGCAACGGAGGGAACGCCGCCCCTTCGATCGCGGTTGCCGGGAGCACAACCCTGGTCGTGTGGCAGGTGAAGGCGAGCGGTGCCATGTGCTATGCCGTCCATTACACACGGAGCACTGACGGAGGCACGTCGTGGTCACACGTTGCCTCATTCGGCCTGATCACGAATTGCCCGGTTCCAGGACCGGTGCCAGCCGTCGCGGGCGCTCAGAGCGGACTCGCGACCGTTCTCTTCCGCAACGGGCGCGGAGTCTCCGGGGTATCGTCGAGCGATGAAGGGAAAACCTGGACGGCAATGCCTGCATTCCCCGGAAGCCTGGATAGCTGGGGCGCTCCGTCGGTCGCGATGTCGTACTCGGCCGGCGGGACACCGCAGGTGCATGTTGTTGTGGCAGACGATGCCGGCAATGGGGCATCCGGAATACGCTATAATATGTTCGATTGTGGGACGCGGACCTGGAGCGCACAGGCGGTGCTGTCGGAGATTCTCCCCCCCTCGTATGCCGATTCCCGCAATCCGTGCGTTGCCGCAACCGACGGCGGTCCGTCGGGCTCGGGAACTGTTCACGTGGTATGGGATGCCCTGGATGTCAGGAGCGATGCGGAGCGCGTTGTTGTGCACCGCGTCGCCCGCGGCGGAGTCTTCGTGCCGTCGTACAGCATCCTTGTCAACGGCTCGGCGAGTTCCCCTTCGGTGACGTGCACCGGCGGCGATGCGGCGATATTGCTCTGCGAGCGCAGCCCCGAACGGGATATCTGGAGGGTTGACTACAATGGAAGCAGCTGGCGCGGGAAAGCGCAGGCGTACGCGACCGGGGGGGCGAGCCCGCAGACGTCCGTCGGGTCAGACACCGTGGTCTCCCTCTGGACGGACGGCGACACGGCCCCGTTCACGCTCAACACGCGCGTTGAGACCCCCCTCGCTGCGTCGTCACATTCGTCCTGGCGCTACGCACGATCACTGGCGCTTACCAGCACCGAGCCTTCAGCAGGACTGCAGGTGTCCATCGGCCCGTGTGCGACGATTCACAGGTCAGGGGTCGTTAGAAACGTGCAGCTGTGCGGCAGCCAGGCCATCGACTCGGCCTGCGGGGCAACATCCCTCATCTCGCTCATGCAAACACAGCCGTTCAGGCTGGACGACAAGACCGACAGTATCCAGATCGAATTCAGATTCGCGGGACGGACACACGAGGCGTTGTTCCCTTCGGGCAATGGATCCGTTGCGTTTGAACTGGTGGGGCTACGCAGCGGAAGCGTCCTGGGGACGTTCGCCCGGCGGGATGGTTCCGAGATCACGGAAAACTGCTCCGGAATCACCCGCATGTCCGTCTCGCTGGCCCGCGTGTGCGATTCGGAGGAGGAGGATTCGTGCTTGATTCGCCTGAATCTGACAGGATTGTGCGCGGAAGGAGCTGGCGCGGCGCTCGGGCACATCTATTCGATGGGGTGCAACTGCCCGGTGACGATATGTTGCGGATCTTTCGAAGAGGCGCTGACAGCCGTGGCAGGTACGGATGCTCACACACAGAAACTGACTCTGCACCAAAACTACCCGAACCCTTTCAACGCAACGACGACGATCCGCTACGAGCTGCCGGTCGACGGGGACGTCCTGATCGAGGTCTACAACGCAATCGGCCAGCGCGTGGCCACTCCCGTGAACGGCACGATGAAGCAGGGGCGCCATGAAGCCATCCTCGACGGGACCGGGCTGGCCAGCGGCGTGTATCTCTATCGCATCTCTCTCAAGCCGGTGAGGTACGATGACGGAGCGGACAGGACAGGTTACACGGGGGCAGGGCGGGCGAATCCGAGGTGAAGCGCCTGATCTTGCTGAAATAGCGACAGGGGTCGAGAAGGCCACCAAGAGGGCTTCCACACGCCTCCGCAGGCGCCTCCACACGTGCGTCACCTAGGTGACGCACGTGTGGGGCACGTGGAGGAGTCGTGGAGGAAAAGCCAAGAGGGCTCTATTTTGGGCCAATTTCGACACGTGCCGGGACCTGGCGGATGATGGCCTGGGTACCCACCCCGGATCGACGTGCGTCACCTAGGTGACGCACGTCTAGACCAGGCACGTCTAGACCAGGCACATCTGGGCCAGGGGGCGGAAGAACCACGATGCCTCCGGGGGGGAGAGAAATGCCCCCTCCAATCTCCACGACAGTCTTCTCCCCCTCCCGACGCATCGTGAAGTCCAGCGGCCCGTAATATGTCGGGAGGCCCTCGACGCCGACCCCCGCCGGATCGTCAAGCCACCGCGCAGGAATCCCCCCCCCGATCACGAGCGAGGTGTCCACCTCGCGCTCGTACGCGAACATCGCCCGCACCGACCGGATGAAATCCGACGCCACCCACGTGTGAGGCATGTCCCGATGTTCCTGGGAGCCAGGGAATCGTACCAGACCACTTCCGCCCACTGGTTCCAGGCGGCCGGCCGCCGGTCGGCCAGCAGATGATCCATGAATGCAACTGCCCTATCCCGCTGACCGAGGTACACGTAAGCCCCGATGAACCTCGCCTCATACGGCAGGTACGCCGCGCCGGGGGGCGGGTGGTTCTCCCGTGCACTCCATTCAGCGAAATAGGTGTCAAAGCTGTTCGCGTTAAGGGCTCGGGCAGATGGCCAAGTTCGTCCGCAGGCGTGACGGCAACTGTCGTCGACATACCCCCCACGTCGCCCAGCTCGACACATCCCGGGATGACGTTCAGGCCTTTCAAGGCGGCCGATGCGACAATGGAGTTCGAGAGCGCGGCCCGGTAATCGTTGAGCTCTGCGGCCATCTCCCGCTCGATCACCTTCTCTCCCAGCGCCCCCGCGAGCGCGGCGGCATCTTTGATGCCGCGGATCGAGAAGAAGTTGTCCCAGTACGAATGCATCGGCCTGGGTGAGTACCCTTCGTGGCTGATCGACTCGGGCACGAGCCCGTAACACGCCCGCTGGACAGGCGTGCCGGTCCTGTAGGGATGAGTTTTCCGCTGCGCGCGCAAGGACTGGATGTGCCGCGCGGCCCTCAGGACATTGTCCCACCGCGTCCTCAGCCAAGCCGTGTCTTTCGTGAAGCGGAAATACTGACCTACCATATAGATGAACTGACCGTGGCTGTCGTGCTCAGGCACCGGATCGGCCCCGCGCGTTTCAACGATGCACGGGATGGCCCCATTCGGATACTGATACTGGGAGTACCAATCGATGTACTCCCGCACCTCACGGGTCAGCCCCATCTGGAGCATGGCCGTCGCGGTCAGGGCACCGTCGCGGATCCAGGACCGTTCGTACGACCTGGAGCCGGGCTGCGTTCCAACGCTGTCGGCATTCACAAGGACATATCCAAGACTTGACCGGAGCGTGTTCGCGATTTTCTGCTCGTCTGCCGGCAGGCGGAAACGGACGTGCGTCAACTTCTCCTCCCAATGGCGGGCCGCCTCGGAACGCGCCCAATCGTAGAATCGCCCCGCTTCGCTCGAAGTCATCCCCGTCCACGCCCCGTCTGCGTATTCATGAAACGGTACCGCCAGCACAACGTCCGATGTCTGGTTTGCCGCGAGATCGAATTCATATTGAAGCGCCGCAGACGATAGCCCCTGAGGATCATTGACAGACCCGGATGGCGGCACGACGCCCATCCGCAGGAAGACCGTCACATCCCCCTGGTCGAACGTCGAGGCCCCAAACGCTGCCGGTCTGGTCAGCGGAATCACGGAGCGATCGTTGATGCTGATCCGGTCCCCGCCCCGAATGCTGTCAACCCGCGACACGCCCCCATGAATGGTGAAGGTCTGCCAGGGCGGGTTGACCTGAAATGGCCTGGCGGCCACAAACAGCTTCCCTTGCGCACGTGTGGCCGAAACGTTTGTGAGACGATACCGGACGAGCAACACACTTTTGCCCGCGTCCCCGGAGGCAAACGCAGACGTCGTCAACTGCAGACCGCTCCGGTGCTCCCAGCGGACCGAAGGCATAGGCATGTACTCCTCCTCCAGCGTCGGCACGGCGCTGACATCTGCCCATGTGACCAGCGACCCGTTCACGAACATGAACGGCTCGAGCGAAAAGCCCAGCTTGTCTGTTTCGATCATCCCCTGCTCGTTCATCAGCGCTTCTTTCCGGTCCTGCGGAGCGCCGATCACGGTCCAGTACGACTGCTCGGGGACGTAGTACCGGGGGTAGCTCCCCCGGGGCGACTCCGCAGCGATCATCCGGTACATATCGTTCCGCGAGAACGAAAACTCCGGTTCGAGCACGCGCAGGGTACGCATGCACGCTCCATGTCCGGCCTCAGTTCGCTTCATGTCTACGGCAACGAATCTTGCTTCCGCATCCGGGAGATAGATCCAGTTGCGGCCGCCCGCGCCATCCCGGACCTCGTACCAGGTGCGCCACTTCTGACCGTCCACGGAGAGCAGAATGTCGAAGTCTTTTGCGAACCGCCCGGCGTCCCAATCGATTGACAGGCCGCCAATTTCGCCACGGTTCCCGAGATCCAGCGTGAGACGGCCATTCGGACGGCTGGCGTCGGTGGTCCAGGCCGTGACAACCCTGCCGTCCCGCGACACTGTCGGGTTGCCGTCTGGTGCACGGGATGTCACGTTCACGGTCGGCTGCACGGCTGGCGGCGCTTCGCCGCCAAGGTCCCGGATCTGGAAATTGTCGAGCCACACGACGCCTCGCCCAGCGTCATTCCCGACATCCACCACAAACTCGATCCTGTCCATCCGCCGGAGCGGATGCGGCCCGCCCGGACCCCAGGCATACGGCAGGTGTCGCCGCTTCAGCCTGAGTGTCGTCCATTCCCGCGGATACTGGTAGTTCCACCTGGTGCTCCACCAGACGTTATCGAGCGAATCGAGCACCTTGATCAGGAGGTGATTGACGGGAGCCTCGGCTCTCAGGTCGACGCTGATTTCGAAGTCCTCCGGGAGCGTGACCGGGGTCTTCCGCATCGCCGAGACCGAGCCCATGTAGCCAATAAAAGAAAAGTCCATCCTGAGCCCGCGTCCCGACCGGGCCCGGTCGCTGGATATCCTCACGCTGCAGGCATCGCCGTGCGTGTGGAGTGCCGCCCAGGCTGCAAGGTTTTCGCAGTCATCGGCCAGAATAGTCCGGGCAGACCCCTGGCTCAGCACCCAGGGCGACCCGGTGACCGCCAGGGGTACAAGAACGGTAGTCAAGAACGCCAGCCTGTGCCAGCGCCGGAGATGGTCGTGGTACCGTATCATGCGAAATGCCGTTGGTTGGTTGGTTGGAGTGCGAAATGAAACCGGGGCAACCCCGCTTCTCACGAGGTGGCCCCGGCATGCTGACAATAGGCGACGACCCCGCTCAGGTCTTCTGTTTCTGGGTCCCGGCGAGGCCCGACTTGGCCTCGGGATAGTTCCGGTACACCGGCACGCACCAGGAACGATACTTTGTGACCCGGCCGCGGACGACATTGAAGAAGATCTCGCGGAGCTGCTTCACGACGGGGCCGAGGTTGCCCGTCCCGATCGGGCGGTGATCGATCTTCGTGACCGCGCTGATCTGCACACCGGTCCCGCAGAGGAACACTTCATCGGCAAGGAAGAGCTCGGTACGATCCACGGGCCGCTCAACCACCTCGACCCCCATCTCGTCGCGGAGCAGAATCATCATGGTCCGGCGGACAATCCCCTCCAGCACGTTGTCGGTGACAGGCGGAGTGATCGCGACGCCGTTCCGCAACAGGAAGATGTTCTCGGCCGAGCCTTCGGCAACATGGCCGTCCTGATTGAGGACGATCGCTTCGTCGAACCCGGAAAGCTGCGCGTCGCTCTTCGCGAACGCGGAGTTCACGTACGCTCCCGCGATCTTGCCGCGGGCAGGGATCATGTTGTCGTCCACGCGGCGCCACGAAGACACCGTGCAGTGCGCGTTCTGGTCGTTCTCGACGTACCGGCCAAACGGCACCGAAACGATCGCCATTCTCGGCGTCAGGTTATGCAGCCGGACACCGATGATCTCGTCCCCGTAGAATGCCAGGGGCCGGATATAGCAGTCACACTTGTGGCCCTCGATTCTGAGGAGGTCCATCGTAGCCTGCTCGAAGTCCTGCTCGGTATACGGCAGCACCATGCGGAGCAGGCTGGCCGACTGCAGGAACCGGTGATAATGATCGTACGGACGGAAGACGAACAGCTCTCCCTCGTCATCGTTCCAGTATCCCCGAATGCCTCCGAAGATCGCCGTCCCGTAGTTGAGGCCGTGTGTCATGACCCCGACACGCGCCTCAGAATACGGGATGATCTTCCCGTCAAGAAATGCGTAGTTCGGTTGTGTCATCGATCGGCCCTTCTTCACTGACCTATAAGACGTATACTCACTCTGGGACTGCCACGCCCCGGGCCTCATCGCTCGCCCTCGGCCCCCCCGTGCCGCCCGGGCATGAACGCCAAAGCGGAATTCAAATCACGTGCCACCGACTCGCCACGCTTGATGCGATGATCTCGGCGTCTGACGCGATATGTCTGGAGAAACGGCGTGGAGGGAACCGGGAGTTCCCATTTCTAGGAAGAGAATACCAAGAAAAAGCATCTGTTCAAAGTGCGGCCCTGGCCTTTTTCCGTTTGAATTCTGGCCGTTCTCAGATACATTAGAAGGCTACGATCGCCGCACGAAAGGACGCGTGATGACAAGCACCCGCACGCCGGCTGCCACGGCTCTCATCCTGGCCGCCGCTCTATTGACCCCTCCCGCCGCCCTGTGCGGAGACGCTCCGACGTACGTCCGGAAAGGGACCTGGCAGGAGACAGTGCGCGCATCGCGCGAGGCGATGACAGCCGACTACGCCACGGGGGTCGCCCGTGCGGGCCTGACGCCGGGGCCGTGGCAGGTCCTGGGGCCGTTCACGTCAGAAACCCCCTTCACGACCGCCTTCCCGCCCGAACTGCAACTCCGTTCGAAGAAGGAATCCAAGTCTGACCGCGCCCGGTGGAAAGAGGAGCGCGGGTGGATCGACGGATCCATCATCCATTTCGATCCTGTGCCGCTGTCCGCCAGCTACGTCCGGAGAACCATCTCCGCGAAGCGCGACACGTCGGTCACGGCGTACCTGGGCAGCGACGACGGCATCAGGGTCTGGTTGAACGACTCGCTCCTCTTCGAACACGGCGTCCCCAGAGGAGCGGAGCGGAATCAGGAGCAGGTCACGCTCCCTCTGCGGCGGGGGAACAACACGCTGCTCATGAAGATCTCCAATGGCGGCGGTCCGACAGGATTCGTATTCTCCTTTTCTGCCGATGATCCAGAAGCGCTCTGGAGCCTGCTCGAGCGCGATTTCACGACTCCGGATGAGCGACAGCAGATGTCCTGGGAACGCGAGGACGACATCTGGTCCGTCGAATGGACGCGCGGGGACTACACGCCGCTCATCAGGCGGTACGCGGATGCCTATGCCCGCATCGCGGCCTACGCGTCGCCGGGCGACAGCTCGCGTCCGATCGGATCTCAGGCCGAGGCCGCTCTCGTTCGCGCGCAACGGGCGTACACCAATATCCGCATGATGGAACTGAGCATGGTGACGCGCGAAACTGCCGATCTCGTCCGGGAGATCACCCCGAGCCCCTCACCCGTCCCGCGCATCAACGGTCCGAAAGTTCTTGGCGTCAGGCCGGGATCCCCGGTGACCTACAGGATCTCCGCCACAGGTGCGCGGCCCATGACATTCAGCGCTGACCGCCTCCCGCCGGGGCTCGCGCTCGACGGGGAGCGCGGCCTGATCACCGGAGCGATTCCGCAGCGCGGGGAGTATGCCGTCACGCTTCTCGCGAAGAATGAATTTGGCGAGTCGACACGCAGCTTCACAGTCATCGTCGGCGACCGCATCGCACTCACACCCCCGCTCGGCTGGAACAGCTGGAACTGTTTCGGGAACGACGTCAACGACGCGAAGATCCGGGCCGCGGCCGACGCTATGGTGTCAAGCGGCCTGGCGGACCACGGCTGGGCCTATATCAACATCGACGACTGCTGGATGGTCCGGCCCGACTCGAAGGATCCAGCCCTGGGCGGCACACCGCGGGACGCCAGCGGTGCGATTCTGACGAACAAACGCTTTCCCGATATGGGCTCGCTGAGCGCCTCCGTGCATGACAAGGGGCTCAAACTCGGCATCTACTCCTCCCCCGGCCCCCTCACCTGCGCGGGATTCACCGGCAGTTACGGGTACGAAGCCCAGGACGCCCGGCAATTCGCTGCGTGGGGAATTGATTACCTTAAGTACGATTGGTGCTCGTACGGAGGACATCGCGAAGGACCAGAGCCTCCCGGAACTCAAGAAGCCGTATGCAACTATGCGCACGGCCCTGGATGGCGTGAAACGGGATATCGTCTACAGCCTCTGCCAGTACGGCATGGGAAACGTGTGGGAGTGGGGAGCCGAGGTGGGCGGCAATCTGTGGCGGACTACGGGCGACATCACCGACACGTGGGAGAGCATGTCCGGCATCGGTTTCCGTCAGGCCGGTCTGGAAAAAACGCCGGCCCGGGGACGTGGAACGACCCCGATATGCTCGTGGTGGGATGGGTCGGATGGGGAAGCCAGCTTCGCCCGACGCGCCTGAAACCGTTCGAGCAGATCACCCACATCACGCTCTGGTCCCTCCTCGCATCACCCCTTCTGATCGGCTGCGACCTGACCAGGCTTGACGAGTTTACGATGAAGCTCCTGACCAACGATGATGTGCTTGAGGTCAACCAGGACCGGCTGGGCAGACAGGGCCGCAGGGTGTCTCAGGACTCAACGCTGGAGGTCTGGGCGAAAGAGCTCGAAGACGGATCGCTGGCCGTCGGCCTCTTCAACCGCGGGGAGACCGCGGCGACGGTGACGGCCAGGTGGGAGGCTCTCGGGATCGACGGACGGCGGGCCGTCAGGGATCTCTGGCGACAGAAGGATCTCGGGACGGTCACGACCGAACTCACGGCGACAGTCGCCCGGCACGGCGCCGTGCTCGTGAAACTGACAGCCACGGAGTAGGACTCGCTGCACTCAGAGTGAGGCCGATTGATCTTCGGGCCCGCGCCGAGCCGCAGTCTCAGTTGCCCATCGGCACAATGAAGTCGATCTGAACGAACGGGTAGACCCCGGGCGCTCCCGAGGTAATCGTCCCCGACATATCCCACCAGACCCTTGCTCCGGCAACCAGACGCAGATGTTCTGTCAGCTGTGTGAAAAGTCCCGGAGTGAGCGAGAAAAGTGTTACGCCCGTCGTAGCCTCCCCTCCCGATGGTGAGAACGTGAAGATCGGGAACGGGTATCCACACAGTCGTCACCTGTTGGCTGGGCTCGAAGTTGAAGAGGGATTGCCGCGCCACCGAGGCCTGAAGGAATCCGTTGACCGGCCAATCCGAATTGCCCGTATTGAATGTCAGAGCGAAGTAGTACCCGAACCGTGCTTCGTCTCCTGTATCGCTGTACCAGGCGGTGTCAGTGTAGGTTTCGCCCCAGTAGTCCCACGATTCCTTCACGATGACTACCGAGCGCACGTCGTACGTGACCATCTGCCATCCAAGCCCGAGATCCAGCCGCACGCCAACGTTTCCCTTTGTCTGGCCCTGAAAGCCGATGCCTCCACGCCATCCCCACAGGTCAACGCCGGCCGAGCTTGAGTAGTTGGCGCCCAGCGCAAGCGCCACGACATCGCCGGCAAAATCCAGATCGAGCCCGATCGAATAATTCGGGTGCGTCCAGTAGAGATTGTCCTCGGGGACCTGTCGGACGTACTGCGGCTGCCCCCCCGGCCCCCTCACCGTGTCAACCGGGTAGAAGTTCCTGTTGCGCGACGGCGACGATCCGCCGACATCTCCGCTGTACACTCCGCCCATCCCGAACGAAACCGACGGAGAGATTGTCACGGCCCGCCGAGACTCCGTGGTCGTCACGTGGAGCGGCACATCCCTTGGCGGGGCTGTCACGTCGGCATTGAGGACATATGTCTGCACCTCAACTGTCTGCGCGCACCCGCCAAGAAGAAGCGGCAGCGCGGTTGCCATAAGTCCGGAAATCAGCCATCGTCTCATGCGCACCTCCCAGGAGGCGCTGCACTCCGGCAGCGTGATCGTCTTCATGCATCGAACGTCTCTGCGGAGAGTGTAGCGAACGACCGCCTGACGAGTGTCATGGACTTGTCATGACGGGGATCCCGCATCACATCAGGAGGTTCGTGGAGCCGCTCGCCCGACACACCACCCGTGGCCTACCGCAGACCCAGAGCCCTCAGGTACCCCTCATTGATTCTCGTCCGGTCAAATCGGCAGTTCTGAAGGAACCCCGCCAGCGCCTTCCGGACCTTTTCCACGTCCGGGCGCGCCTTGCGCTTCGCCTCGAACGTCGCGCGGTCCGCGTCCGCGTACTCCACGATCAGGCCGTACCCCTCCGGCCTGTCGAATGTCACCATGCAGCTCTTCGCGTCCATCTTCTTGTAGGGCCAGAAGCACCAGCCGATGTTCTGAGATTCGAACAGCCGCCGGAACGCATCGATCCACCCGTCCGTGTTCTCGCCGGATTCTCCCATCCACATCGGCACCGAATACTTCGCGCGGAAATCGAGAAAATCCTGGATAGCCTGCTGCGTCGTATCCGACCAGTAGCGGTGGCACGTATAGACGAGCCTGTCATCGAACGGCGGGCCGAACACCGTGAAGTTGCCGTTCCACTGCGCACCGGCGAGAAAGACGATGTGGTTTCGGTCCACTTCCCTGATCGCTTTGACGGCGCGCCTGTACAGCGGCTCCAGCCGCGGGTTGAGCTTCTCGACGTCGAAATACGGAGCGATCGGCTCGTTCAACAGATCGTATCCGATGACGACGGTCTCGTTCGCGTACCTGCGGGCGATTTCGACCCATGTCTCCACAAATCTTCGCTGGCTTTCCTCGCTCTCGAACAGGAACGGATACCCCCAGCTGTCGTCGATGTTGTCGCCCGTCTGGCCGCCGGGAGCACAGTGCATATCCAGGACAACCCAGAGCCCGGCATCACGACACCATCCAATCACGCGATCAAGCATCTCGAACCCCGGCCCCTTCCAGAGCCCCGGGAACTCCTCAGGGGTGAAAAGGCGGTAATTGAACGGAACCCGGATCGAGTTGAGCCCGGACTTCTTAATGAATTGGATGTCCTCCGCCGTGATGTACGCGTCCCTGTAATCCGACCAGAACCGCGCAGCCTCGTCCGGCCCGACGAGTTCGGCGATGACTTCATGGACGAGGCGCGGCGAGGTCGCCTTCTCGAACTTGAACATGTACCCTTCCGGCACAAGCCAGTTCCCAAGGTTGATGCCGCGGAGCAGCACGGGCTTGCCGGCGGGGTCGAGGATCTCGGTGCCGCGAGTCGAGAAGAAGCCCTCAGGCCCGGCGGATCCCCTGGCACCGGGGATGAGCATGAGAGCGAGCACCAGAAGCCGCACAAAGAGGGCAGGCTGGAGGGACACAGGAGACGGGAACAGGAATGAGACCCGTGCCGGCGTCGCCGGTTGGATGGGAGCTACAGGACGAGAGGGAGGTGCAGGACGAATGGGGACCGGACGACGAATGGCAGCCGAAGCACAAATGGCAGCCACTGGACGAATGGGAACTGCAGGATGGATGGGAACCGCATGCCCTGGAAGATATGCGCGTGTGAACATGGAGTCACCTCAGAAGGTGAGCGGTGATGTCGCGTGGTCTCCGGCAATGCAGCCGGGATCAGTACGGGAGGCCAAACCCGTACGGAAACAGCGGATCGTAGGAACCGTCGCCGTCGTTGATCGGGATCTGGGACATCCCTCTCGGCCATGAGTGCGACAGCTTGCCGGTGGGCTGGTAATCTCCGAAGAGGACGTCGGTGATCCCGAGGGCCTCCGTTCCGGGTAGCCAGGCGGCGATCAGGGCGTCGCAATCGTCGAGGATATCTTCCAGAATCATCGGTCTCCCCGAAAGCAGGATCACGACCGTAGGGGCGCCTGCGGCCCTGACTCTTCTCACGATCGCCATATCCTCTCTGCTGATCGAAAGATCTGTCTGATCGCCCCTCCCTTCGGCGTACGGCGTCTCCCCGATGACGACAACGCCGAGCGTCGCGCCCTCCGCACCGCTCCCGTCCGGCTCATACGTCACGATTCCAGGCGCGGCCACCGATGCGGTGATCGCCTCGAGGATCGTGGTGCCAGCGGTGATGGGTCCGGTGCTCCCCTGCCACGAGATGGTCCACCCTCCACACTGCATGCCGATGTCGAGCGCCCCCTGGCCGGCTACATGCACGCGTCTGACGTCGTGAGGGATCGGGAGCAATCCCGAGCGGTTCTTGAGCAGCACCAGCGAGCGGCGAACAGCCTCCCGCGCGAGCGCGCGATGCGAGGGAGACCCGACCGTCCCGGTGAGAGACCGGTCGGTCAGCGGCGTCTCAAAGAGACCCAGCTCCACCTTCTTCGTGAGGATCCTCCTCACGGCATCGTCGATGCGGCTCTGGGACACCCGGCCCTGCTGGACGAGCTGCTTCAGGGTCGCCATGAACGTCTTGTACTTCTGCGGGACCATGATCATGTCGAGCCCGGCATTGATCGCGGTCTCGACCTGCTGGTCGTAGGTCCCCGGAAGCTGGTCCACCGCGCCCCAGTCGGAGATCAGGAACCCTTTGAATCCGAGTTCCCCTTTCAGCACCGTCGTAAGCAGGTACGAATGTCCGTGCATCTTCTGGCCGTTCCAGCTGCTGAAGGAGACCATGATGGACCCGACACCCGCCTGGATCGCGGCCTGATAGCCGGGCAGATGGATGGCGCGCAGCCGCGATTCGTCCATCACCGAGTTCCCCTGATCGACACCCCCCTGCGTCCCGCCGTCGGCAAGGTAGTGCTTTGCGCACGCCAGGATGCGCGTTTGGTACCCTCGCGTGGCCGCCGGGGCCATCTGGACTGCCAGCTCCGGCGTCTCACCGAAGCTTTCGTACGTCCGGCCCCAGCGTTCGTCGCGTGCGACCGCAATGCACGGCGAGAACGTCCAGTCGATTCCCGTCCCGGCCACCTCGTCAGCCGTGATCCGGGCGATCCGTTCCACGAGGTCGGGATCACGCGTGCATCCGAGGCCGATATTGTGGGGAAAGATGACCGCTCCCACCACGTTGTTATGCCCGTGAACGGCATCGATGCCGTACAGGATCGGGATCTTGAGCCTGGTCTGAAGGGCGTACCGCTGGTACCGGTCGTACATATCCGCCCACCCCGACGGGAGAGCTGTTGGACGGAGCCGAGCCGCCGCCGCTGAGGATGGAACCGAGCGCATAGTCCCGGATGTCGGATTCCCTCTCGAGGTAGCTGCGGTCAGCCTGCGTCATCTGGCCGATCTTCTCGTCCAGGGTCATCTGGGCAAGGAGGGCCTCCACCCGCCCCGCAACGTCCATCGGGGGCGGGTCACCCTTGCCCGCCGGGTCATCCTTGCACGCCGGGGAGAGCGCGGCAAGGAGAATCACTGCTGATATGCGGGTTATCACATGCATTGCGGACACAACCACCCTTGTTGATCGGCGGACACAGCCAACCCTGTCAACGGGAGGACGCGGTTGACCCTGTCAATTGAGCTGAGTCGGTCGGCCTTAACGACCGGGAATACAATCACACTTGCCTATCCAGATGGAGCTGTGGTCCCATCCAGAACCGGCGACGCATTCTACTTCAACAACAGCATACTGCGCGTCTGGATATCTGCCCCCGAGGCCAACCGGTACAGGTACACGCCGCTTGCAACCCCGGCGGCGTTCCATCGCACCTCATGGTTTCCGGGACCCTTCACCTCGTCCACAAGCACGGCGACCTCCCTGCCGAGCATGTCAAATACCGTGAGCGTCGTCTGGCTTCGCTCCGCCAGCGTGAACCGGATCTGAGTCTCCGGGTTGAAGGGATTCGGATAGTTCTGCAGCAACGCAAAGGCCAACGGGCACCTCCCCGCCGGGTCGTACGTCGTTCGCGGTTCCGATCGTGAAGCCGCCCGCACTGATGTCGGAGAGGGCCGTGTCTCCGATTGCGGACACGCGGATGCGGTACGACTGACCGTCCGCGAGCGAGCCCGGAACCTTCCACCGGTAGCCGTGGCTGCTGCGGACGGAATCCGCGATGCGCAGGACGTGCCCGACGTCGTCGTTGAAGAGGTCGATCGTCACGAACTGCGGAAGGTTGTCGGACCAGCGGACGACATAGGAGCTGTCTTTGAGCCACTGCTCACCGCCGTCCGGTGACGACAGATCCACGAATGGTGCGGTCGGAACAAACCGCGAGGGGACGGACCATGCGGTCGTGCCCGCTTCATTCGTGGCGTTGGCGCGCCAGTAGTATGTCGTCCCTTCGACACCCGATGCGAACTCATACACCGAGGACGGCAGCCCTGACACATCGACGACTCTGGCGGTGAACAGCGAGTCCGTCGCGATCTGAAGGTTGTACGTCTGGACGAACCCGCGCGTGCTCCAGCGGACCGGCACGGGCAGGTTTGCGTTGACGGGCTCCAGGTCGAGGGGCGCTACAGGAGCCGGCGTCAGGATCTGCGATGGGACGTCCGGGGTGCAGACGATGAACTCACCGAATGTCGAGATCGTGGCGGTCAGCGTCCCCTCCGCGGCATGGTAGGTCGTCGCCTTCGGGGTGAACAGGCCGTACCCCTCGAATTCCCGCCAGTAGATCATCGCCTGCGACGGATCCCCGAGTCCGGTGAATGCAGAGGTCTTGATCGAGAGGTCTCCCGCGTACGACGTGAATCCGGTCTGGGTGACGACAATCCGTCCGAACGGGGTGATCGGCGCGCGCAGCTCAGGGAATTCCGGGGCGAGCGGGGACGTCTCGAATCGCTGCACGGTGATGCTATTGTAGTTGGCCGTCGCCGACGTGAGCGTCAGCGAGACCCCTGTGGCGATGGTGTCGCCGGAAGAGAATTCCACCGGGACACCGATCGGAACGTCGTATTTCGTGACGTTCACGGCCGGCGAGGGATCGCGCCAGACATGCCGGAACGCGGCGTAACTTACCACGCCCTGTGGGAACGACATCTCGAAGACGATCCGTCCGTCGGGCGTCACTTCGGTAGCGGCAAGCTGCTGCGCGATCGACGCGCTGCCCCAGCCGATGAACGTGTTGCCGTTGGGAAGTCGCTGCGCAGAGCCCTGAGTCGCGGCGAAAGCGTCAGGCGTCCGCCGGTACTCCCAGACCATCGTGGCGGTCTTTGCGGTCTGGTCAAGCGCGTATTCCACCACCCGCGAATACTGCGGGTTCTTCTTGAACCCGTTGTCGAACAGGAGCAGGTTCCCGTTCGGGAGCAGGGTTGGAGAATGCGGGAACGAGAAGTAGTGCGGTGCGTCTTCCGCATGGTCGTTGATGAACGTGAACTGGTTGTGCTTCCCCCCCAGCCTCCAGATGATGTCGCCGGTCTGCCGGTCGATCTTGATGACCTCCGACGTGAGGCGCGTGCACGCGACGATATTCCCGTCGGTATCCTGAAGAATGCCGTTCACGTGAATGTAGTCGAACGCGGCCCCGAGCGTGTTCTGGTATGTGTCCAGGACGGGGATGTAGTCCCAGCTCCTCCACTGGAAGATGACGTTCTTCTGGGCATCCAGCTCCTGAATGATGGATCCACATATCATGGCGGCCGGATTGCCGCCCGGCACAAGGAGGCTCATGTCAACCGGCTGGAGATCGTAGGCGAAGATCAACGCATGGCCGTTCGGGAGCAGCGTGAAGTCGTGGTTGTCCGCGATGTAGCCGTTCCCGCACTGGAATGAATCCACGACCGCGAAGCTTGTATCCAGCAGCTTGTGCTGACAGTATCCACCGCCGGCAAACCAGTATTCCTCCCTGACGTCCGCAAACGACATCAGCCCGTTGTACTGGCGTTTGAAGGCCGTCGGATAATGCTGGACCGTCTTCAAATAGCGGACGGGCTGGCCGGCGTTATCGATAATCATCAGGTAGTAGCCGACATCCGGAAGGTCTCTTGAAACAGTCAGGAAGATATCTCCCGGAGCGGGATTGTCCACCGTGTCAATGCGGATCTGCGGGAAGTCGGGCGGCACGGTATCGCGCCGCGCGAGGGGAGCCGTCGACGCCACGGGAGGCAGCAGCCGGACGCCATCGGGGGCGTCGAAATCCTCGACGCGCTGCATGCGAACAGGCTCGCGCAGCGGGGTCACGGTGAAGGAGAACGAAAACGGCGGGACAGAACGGCCATCCGCCGTCGCCATACCGCCGCCGACCTCGACGGCAACCGTTTCGCCCGGCTCAAACTGACGTGCCGGCCGCGCAATGATCGTGTGCCCATCGGTGGAGAGCACGAGCTCCGTCTGGATGAAGCCGCTTCGCTCACCGGTCACGCGGACGCTCGCGGTCCGAAGAACGCTCGCATCCAGCCGGCCGCCCGGACGAATGATGACGGTCGAGGCGCGCGACACCAGGCTGGATCCGTGGCGCGGGGAGAGGTACTGCACGCCGCCAGGATTGGCCCCGAAGAAGTGCGAGGGGAAACAATGGCGAGCACGCCCGCCAGCAGTATCAAGAGACGCTTCATGGAACGATTCTCCAGGTTCATTTGAGATACAGAAGCTTGATCGTCGCATGGCGGACCTCCCCCGTGGCCGCGGAAGCCGCTTCCACCCTCCCGATGTACACACCGGACGCCACGGCTCCCGGCGAGAAAGGCAGATCGTGCACCCCGGCCGCTGTTCGTCCGAGATCGAGGTCGGCCACCCGCTCACCCAGCAGATTCACGACGGTCAGCCGCACATCCGCCGGCTCCGGAAGCTCAAAGCGGAGCGTCGTCGACGGATTGAACGGGTTGGGGAACGGTTCGTGCACCGTGAAGGCGATGGGAACCACGGGATCCTGGCCGGCGTCAGAAGTGACAGCCTCCCTGACTTCGACGTTGTCGATGGTGACGTCTTTGTCGGACTGCCCCATGTTGAACACAAGCTGGGCGCTTCCGTCCGATGGGTCGATCATCTGGAACGAAAACGCAAATCGCTTCGTCGTGCGCGTCAGCTGCAGGAGCCCGCGCCTGCTGTAGTTCGTGTAGGGATCCGTCGATTTCTCGAGCCGGACGTCGATATATCTGGCATCGCTCGCGCTCGCATCGAAGGCGACGATGTATCGTTTCCCCTGACGTCAGATCGAACGGAATCTGGCGGAGCTGGACGCTCCACGTTTCGGCTCCCGGGTTTCCGATCGCGACAAAGTAGCGGCCATCGATCGTTACGACGCCCAGGGCCGAGGCCCCGCTCTGCTTCACCAGCTCCCAGCCCGTCTTGCCCTGTGAGAAGTCGCCGTTGAGAACCATCGACTCGCCGGGAAGGACATACCGCACCAGCACCTTCTCTTCGTTTGAGAATCCGCTCTCCCATCCGGTGGAGTCGGCCGCGGTCACCCGTATGTAGTACGTCTGTTCATTGCCCAGCGCCCTCAGATCGATCCGCGGGACTGTGCTCGAGTCGACGCGCGTGGTCGGATGAGGAGAGGTTCCCGCATACACGTAGTACCTGGTGACGGGCCGCTCGCCGAAGAGATTGTACAGAAGCGTGAGCCGGTCATTGTGCCGCTCGACGACCAGGTATGGAGCTGTGGCCTGCCCCTTCCACGGGAACCGGAAGGTCCGGTAACAGTGCGCCTTCGATACGAAGTCGGCCTGATACACGATCGCGCCGTCAGGCCGGACCTCCATGATCTTCGGCAGCGAGGCATCCCCCCACCCGATGAACGTATTCCCGCCGGCGAGGCGCTGGGCGTTGCCCATCCAGTGCGTATACAGGTCGGGCGAGTGACGGTACTGCCACGCCCGCTCCACGGTCTTCGCCACCGAATCCACAAGAAATTCGACCGCGCGGCTGAATTGAGGCGTATGGAAATTGCCGTTGTCGAATATCGTATAGTGCTCGCCGGGCAGGCACCGGACGTCGTGCTGATAGGAGATCTGATATGTATCGTTCAGGAATGCGAACTGGTTGTTCTTTCCCCCCAGACGCCAGATGATCCCGCCCGTCCTCCGGTTGATCTTCGTGACCTCGGAAAGATGCCGCGAGGAGACCAGCACGTTCCCGTCTTCGTCGACGTCAATGGCGTTCATATGAACGTAGTCGATGATGTCGGCGCGAAACTCCACGCCGATGGCGTCGGCAAAGGTGAAGTGGTCCCAGCTGCGCCATTCAAAGACGACGTTCCCCCGCGTGTCGAGTTCCTGAACGTGATTCCCCACCACCGTGGCATTCGTCTTCCCGCCGGTGACGATCTGGCTCATGTCCATGATCTGCCAGTCGAGCGCAATCATCAGGACGTGGCCGTTCGGCAGCATCTGCAGCTCGTGCTCGTCCGTTCCGTACCCGTGCTTGCACCGGAAGGTGTCGACAACCGCATAGGTCGAGTCCATCGCATAGAACGCGGCAAGCTGCGGGATCGTGTATGTCAGGAGCCCGGTGGGTTGCACCTTGAAGTCCCGGGCCGGGTACGACATCTTCCTGTAATAGCGGGGGGTCCCCTGGTTGTCCAGGATCATCAGATATGGACTGCCTCCCCAGTTGTTCAGGAAGATCAGACCGTCGCCCGGCGTGGTGTTCACGTCGACACGGAGATAGGGGAAATCCGACGGGATTGCGACGCCGTTCATAAGCGAGTCAGGGCCGTCAGAGGCCTCGGCGGATTTCAGGGGTACTGGCGAGCACGGATCGGGGAGGACAATGACGTTGTCCTGATCGCGGACAAAGCCCCGGAGGGATACCGTGAATGTGAACCTGTACGGCTCGGCCCCCGGACGCAGGACCTGGACGTCAACCGTCTCGCCTCGTTGAAAGAATTCCTCGGGAACGAATATGACCGTCCGGTCGTCGTCCGCAACGCGCACCGTGCCAGGGCAGACTCCCGAGATACTCCCTTCGACGATGAACCAGTCCGCCGCCGCCGACTGCACGAGGGATGCGGCATCGTTGTAGCGGACGACCACAGTGGTCTTCGCAGATACCAGCTCTGCTCCCGCCATGGGGATCGTGTACTCGACAGAAGGGAGCGTCCCCGGCGCAGCCGCGGCGGATGGAACCGCCATGCACGTCATCAGGAGCAAGGACGCTTGCAGCATCCGATTCATCGAAGGATCACCATCCGCCGGGTCTCGACATGGCCGTTGATCGCGAGTCTATAGTAGTAGGGTCCGGAAGAATACCGGGAAGCATCGAAGTGGATCGTGTAGACGCCCGGCGCGCGGTGCTCGTCCACGAGCGTCGCGACCTCACGCCCCAGCAGATCGAACACCTTCAGGGATACCTGGCCCGCCTCCGCGATCTGGAACGGAATCGACGTCTCCGGATTGAACGGGATTGGGGTAGTTCTGATCGAGGCGTGTCCGGACGGGGATGGCACCCTCCGCCCCCCCGTGGGCACTACTAATATCGCCTCCAAGGGGCTCGATTCCAAACCAGGGGGTCGGCGAATTGTACTGATTGAAGATCAGCAGGAACGTGTTGGTGTCCGCGGGGGCGTATATGGTCCCGTCGCCTGCAATCTCGCCCGTCGGCCCGAGGGGGAAGACCCGCACGGAATCCGCCACAATATGCGCCCGGAGCGTGAGCGTGGCGCGCTCCATCGTCGTCGGCGGCGTCCCCCAGTCGTCATGCACTGTGGTTGTTCCGTCCCAGGTCATTCCCGTGTTCTGCGTCCGTGTGGAGAGGGTCAGGAACGACAGGCGTGACCGGTGGAGGGGCTCGCCGTCCAGCGGCACCCAGGTGAATGTGGCAAACCTGTCGGCGCCCGCGATCACCGCCGCCCCGATTCTCCGCCCGAGAAAGTTCTGGAGAAAGCCTGTTGCCGCGACGCACCGCTCGGCTCCCACCGCCAGCAGGCCCGACGTGTTCCAGGTGACCTCTCCGGTCTCGGTCACGTAGGGGTTGGTCGGCGGCGCCGGCAGCGAGCCGACGTTCGACCCTGACGGGTCGGCAAAGGTCTCGTTCCTCATGGCGTATCGCAGCGCCAGCGTCTGGCTGAACGGGAAGCCGAATCTCCAGCCGCCGGGATCGCTCTTCGGCGACAGCAGCACGTCATCGATCCCCCACCGCAGCGAAAGGGGCTCGCGGGCGGGAGCCACGAACGTATTGCGGTACGCCAGGGCGAGCGACGGCATGAGGGACATCAGGGCGGTGTTCCGGTGGATGTCGAAGAAACCGCTGACCATGTCGGTTTCCCAGTCCGTCCCGCCATTATAGTCGAAGATCATAATGCCGTCGACATCGTGGAAGGAGGAATACGCCGTGAGAAACAGCATGCCCTCGGTCTGGTACCGGTTCGGGAACGGATGGTTGTACTCGCTGATCGTGAACGGCTTTCCCTTCGAGGGGACCGATGCCATCAACCCCGGGATCGTCCCTCCTTCCGACTGTCTGCACCATGGGAGTGTTGTTGATCAGCCAGTCGGTGGACGACCACGGAATCCCCGGAAAGCTCGGATGGTCCCAGTAGGAGTGGTTGTCGAGGTAGTCCGTCCGGGACTGTGCCGAGAGGTCCGGGACACCGGTGTTCCAGTTCGTGCCGACGATCGGGACGCGCACACCGAGGTCGTTCTTCAGGTACGCCATCATGTCGTCATAGTACTGGCCCTGGATGGCCAGGTAGAACTCGGTCATGTCGCGGACCCGCTGGTCGGTGAAGAGCGCGCACTCGGAGAAGTCGATCCGCTGGACGGTCCGGGCGGAGAGCGATTCCCCGGCCCGAAGGCCCGACGGGCTGACCGGTGCGAACGAGACATCGTCGAACCAGGTCATGCCGGCTCTGCTGACCCACGTTGAACGTGAGCCGGATGCCTCCATTGACGGTGACCGGCGATGTGAAGCTGAACGAAAACCGTTTCCACGAATCGGAGAGGGCGGCGCCCAGCCACGCGTACGAGGTCCAGGGACTCCCGTCGAGCATGACTCCGACGCCGACGGTGCGGTTCGATTCTGCGCGGGCCCAGAAGCTGACGGTGTAGACGGTGTCCTTCTTGACGCTCAAAGCGACGTGCTTCCACTGCACGTGCCAGTCGGTCCCGTCGGAGCTGGAAACGTTCACCAGGGCGCTGAAGAGGCCGGAAGCCGGGTTGAAGAAGGACCGCGACATCGTCCCGGCGGCCGGTGCATGGAGCTCGAGCGACCAGGGAGCGGCCGGGTCCTGCTCCTCGAACGTGCTGTTGGCAATCTGGTTGGCTCCGGCTCCCCCCTCCGCGTTCCCCCATGCCGAGGCCAGAGCCGCGTCGGAGCCGTATTTTCCGGCCAGAAATGCATTCCAGAGCGTGTCCAGGAGGGCCGCGTGCCTCACCATGAGCTCCCCTCCGGCAGCGAATGTCTTCAGCTTCCCGTCGCGCCAGTTCCGGTAGACCGAGTTCTCGTTGGTGATCTCCACCATGGCGACGACCGGATCGTCGGCCAGCGAGAGCCCGGTGTACGGATTGACGGTTGTGAGAAGCTGCCGGGCATATTCCTTCTGAAGATCCCTGAGCTGAGGGTCGAAGTACGTGACGCCCTTCCCCATCTCCGGGAGCGAGTCGGCTCCTGCCACGCCGTCGGCCTCTCTGAACGTGCGTGACACGTGAAGGTTCATGTTGACATAGACGCCGTTCCGTTTCAGCTCGGCGATGAAGGCGTGCATCCGGTCCAGCGTCGCGGGGTTCAGGTGCCTGGTATCGGATCCCTGGTCAAACAGGCTGCCGGCGCTCCAGGGATTATCCAGGTGGTGGAACCGTACGAGATTGAACCCCATCTTGCGGAGACGGCCGGCGATGAACCACGATTTCGCCTTGTCCGGGAACGCCCCATCCGCGACGGCATTGGTGCCGAAAAACCTGACGGGGGAGCCGTTGATCGCGAAGTGCCCGTCCGGGCTGACGGTCACGAAATCGCCGGAGCCGATGGGGGTGGCGGGGAATGCGGGCAGGAACCGTTGGGTGGTCGTGTCGCGAGCCGGAAGCGCAAACGGATAGCCGCCCTGGAACGACTGGGCCAGGGAGACGGCGGGAATCAGACAGGCCAACACGGCTGATCGACAGCGCACGCGACACCCCCTCAGATGATGGAACAGATGACTATTTCGACACAGTGAACTCTCCGGTCAGCGTCTGCACCGAATTCCCTCCGACAAATACCTTGAAGAGTCCGGGCTCAACGATCTTCTTCATCTCGGGCCCGTAGAAAGCCAGCGCATCGCGCGTGAGCGGGAACGCCACCGTCGTCGATTCGCCCGGGCCGAGCGTGACGCGCCTGAACCCGCGCAACTCCTTCACGGGCCGGGTGATGCTCGCGACGACATCCTGGATGTACATCTGCACCACCTCGTCGCCCTGCCGGGCGCCGGTGTTCTTGAGCGTCACGCTCACCATGAGCGTGTCGTTCGCGGGAAACGTCGTGCCGCTCAGCCTCAGGTTCGAATACGCAAACGTGGTGTAGCTCAGCCCGTACCCGAAGGGGTAGAGTGGCGTCGTCGGAAGATCGATGTACTTCGAGGTCCAGAGCACGGAGTCCAGCGAAGGCCGTCCGGTCTGCTTGTGGTTGTAGTGGATAGGGATCTGCCCCGTGGCACGCGGGACGGACACGGGGAGTTTCCCTCCGGGCGCCACATCCCCAAAGAGGACATCCGCGACTGCGTTCCCCGTCTCCACCCCGAGGAACCAGGTCTCCAGGATGGCATCCACGCGCTCGGCAGCCCAGGGGATCGCCAGCGGCCGGCCGTTCATCAACACCAGGACCATCGGCTTTCCGAGCGCCTGGACGGCTTCAAGCAGCTGCTGCTGGACTCCCGGCAACTCGATTGATGACCTGCTGTGTGCCTCGCCGCTCATGTTCGCCGATTCGCCCAGGACCAGAACGACTGCGTTCGCGCCCCTCACGGCGTCGAGAGCGGCAGCGAATCCCGTTGTAGACGTCCGCTCGAACCTCGCACCCCTTTTCGTAAACGACATTCGTCTGCGGCGGCACTGCGGCCTTGATTCCCGCGAGGATCGTGACCGCGTCAGTTCCCCTGCCGGCGCCTGCCCACGAACCAAGGCACGATTCGCCTGAATCGGCCAGCGCGCCGATGACCGCGATCGACCCGAGGTTCCTGGCGAGCGGCAGGACGGACCGTTCGTTCCTGAGCAGGACGATCGACTTCCGGGCGACCTCGCGCGCGCCTGCACGATGTGCCGGGGCGAGAATGGCAGCCTTCTCGCGGGCGGCGTCACAGTACCGGTACGGATCGTCGAACAACCCCGCCCGGGCCTTGATCCTGAGGACCCGACGAACCGCTTCGTCGACCACGGCCATCGAGAGCTTCCCTTCATTCACAAGCCGGGGGATCTCCTGATAGCATCTCCCCTCCATGTCCATGTCCGTTCCGGCGACGATCCCGCGGAGAGCGGCTTCAGCCGGGGTATCCGCAACGCCGTGCGGGAGGAGTTCGCCCACCGAATTCCAGTCGCTCACGACGAACCCGTCAAACTTCCATTCGCCGCGAAGGATGTCGGTCAGGAGAAACCGGTTGGCCGTGCTGGGCACCCCGCCGATTTCATTGAACGAAGACATCAGCGTTCCGGCCCCCGCCCGGACTGCCGCCTCGAACGGCGGAAGGTATGTCTCGCGGAGCGTGCGCTCGGAGATATCCACCGTGTTATAGTCCCTTCCGCCCTCCGCCCCGCCGTACGCCGCGAAATGCTTCGCGCAGGCGACCACCGTCGTCGGAGTCCCCGGCCCGTCTCCCTGGAATCCGCGCACCCGCGCGGCGGCCATGGCGGACCCGAGGTACGGATCCTCGCCCGAACCCTCCGCGATCCGGCCCCACCGGGGGTCGCGGGCGATGTCCACCATCGGGGCAAATGTCCAGTGGATCCCGGATGCGGCCGCCTCCGTCGCCGCGACCCGTGCCGACAGCTCCACCGCAGCGGGATCCCAGCTGCTGGCTTCCGCCAGCGGAATCGGGAAGATCGTCCTGTACCCGTGGATGACGTCGTACCCGAAGATCAGCGGGATCTTGAGCCGGGACTCTTCGACGGCGAGCTTCTGGGCGGACCGGGTCGGCTCCGCGCCGAGCAGATTCAGCAGGCTCCCCAGTCTCCCCTTGCGGATCAGGTCTGCCTGCCCGGGGCTCAGCGCCCCGCCTGACGGAGCCGGCACCCACTGGGCGCTGAACTGCGTCAGCTGCCCGGCCTTCTCCTCGAGCGTCATGACCGCGAGGAGAGAATCGATGAATTTCTCGGTACCTTTGCCCCCCGCAAGCGCGGAGGAGACAACGAACGGGACGAAGAGCGTAAGCGTCAACACACAGGCACGTGGCATGCGCATGCGATGATTCCCTGATTGAACAATGTCAGCGACATCCCCGTGCGCGGCACGGGTGACTACGGAGCAAGAAGAAGCTTCCCCCCCTCACCTGGGCGGTATGCGACCCGCGGACATCCGGAGAGGGACGGCTGAAGTCATTGGTCGGGCCCGGGGAAACCATCCCCCATGGCAGGAGGGCGGAAGGAAATGTGTTCCCCCCGCCCTTGGTACCGATGAAAGGATCTACAAGGTTGGTGACATCCTGTGCCGCCAGCCGAAGGGTGAAGCAGGCACAGAAGAGGAAGCAGAGG
This sequence comes from uncultured Ignavibacteria bacterium, assembly GCA_963701735.1. Taxonomy (GTDB): domain Bacteria; phylum Bacteroidota; class Ignavibacteria; order UBA10030; family UBA6906; genus CAWABB01. The sequence continues at coordinate 67,299 of CAVPBI010000013.1, forward strand.
ACAATGCGACGCACGAGTCTCCGAACATGCCGCAGATTATTCCAGGACGAATCCCTTCTTGAGCCCGGCTACCGAGACCGTGAACGCTCCGGGCTCGATGATCCTTCTGTTCTCGGGGCCGACGTACGAGAGATCTGACGGCGCGAGGGTCCAGCTCACCGTGCGGGATTCCCCCGGCTTGAGGGTGACCCGCTCAAATCGCCGGAGCTGCCGCACGGGGCGCGACACTGATCCGTACTGATCGGTCAGATACAGCTGCACGACCTCCGTCCCTTCGCGCGCGCCGGTGTTCTTGACCGTGACGCTGACATCCATCGTGCCGCGGACGTTCATCGTCTCTTTCGCGAGTTTCAAATCGCTGTACGCGAACGTGGTGTAGCTGAGGCCGAACCCGAACGGCCACTGCGGGTCGTAGCGGTTGGTGTCGAACTCCTCGAGGGGCTTATGGTCGTACGGGACGACCAGATTCGGATACCGGGGGTACGAGAACGGAAGCTTGCCCGACGGGTTGACGACGCCGTACAGAACGTCGGCCACCGCGGTGCCGCCCTCCATGCCGGGGAGGCCGGCGAAGAGGACTGCGCGCATCCGGTCTGCGATCCGGCTGACGCAGCGCGGTCTGCCCTCCGCGAGCACGAGCACAACCGGCTTGCCTGTGGCAGCCACTGCTTCGGCAAGCTGCAGCTGCGCTTCGTTGAGCGTAAGGTTGTTGATGTTCCCCGGCGTCTCGCAGTAGGCCGGTTCGCCGAGGCACAGCACGACGGCGTCCGCCTTCTTTGCGGCGGCCACGGTCGCCCTGACGTCCAGGAGCGAATCAAACGTCGACCCCGGAAGATATGTGACGTTCGTCTCGCCCCCTGCGGCCTTCAGCGCGTCAAGGATGGTCGGGGCGTCCTTCGGATAGAGGGCTTCGTTGTTCCCCTGCCACGTGATGGTCCATCCCGAGTTCAGCACCGAGAGCATGTCTGCGGTCGGCCCGGTCACCAGGATCTTTGAGCCCTTCGAGAGCGGGAGGACATTCCCGTCGTTCTTCAGCAGGGTCAGGCACTCATGCGCGGCGCGCAGATTCAGCTCCCTGGACGCCGCCGATGCGAATTTCGCTTCAAGTGCCGGATCGGCGTACGGCCGCTCAAAGATCCCCGTGTTGATCTTCACGGTCAGGATCCGGCGTACCGCGTCATCGATGCGCGCAACCGGCACGAGCCCTTCGTTCACACACTGGATGAGGAGATCGTAGAAGGTGTAGTCGAACGGAACCATACTCATGTCCACCCCCGCCATGACGGACATCCGCACGGCGTCCTTGGGCGTGGGCGCAACACGGTCACGCGTGTGCAGCCGCTTGATGTCCTCCCAGTCGGAAACGACAAATCCCTTGAACTCCCACTCGCCTTTCAGGACTTCGGTCAGGAGGTGGTGGTTCGCGTGTCCGGGAATGCCGTTGATCTCGCCGGAGTTCACCATCACAGAGGGAACTCCCGCCCGGACGCACGCCTCGAACCCCGGCAGGAAGTACTCGCGCATCATGCGCTCATCGATCCACGCAGGCGTCCTGTCCTGACCATTCAAGGGATAGCTGTACCCGGCATAGTGTTTCAGGCATGCGGCGGCCCTGGTCGGGTCCCCGTACGAGGTCCCCTGGTGCCCCTTCACGTAGGCTTCCCCCATCGAGGTCCCCAGGTACACATCCTCGCCGTAGGTCTCCCAGAAGCGCGACCAGACCGGCTGGCGCCCGATATCCATCACAGGGTAGAAATTCCATGGGATGCCCGAGGCGCGGATTTCGAGCGCAGTCACTTCGCCGACGCTCTGCATGAGCGCAGGATCCCACGTGGCTGCCGCGCTGATCGCCTGCGGGAAGAGCGTGGCCCCCAGCGTGTACGTCGCGCCGTGGATGGCGTCGATACCGTACAGCACCGGGATCTTCAGGCGCGTCTCCTTCGTGGCGACATCCTGGATCTGGCGGATGACCTCCTGCCAGTGCTTGAGCGAATACGCCTGAGGCCCGACGTTGATGATGGACCCGACACGGTGGTTCACAAGGGCGTTCCGGAGCTTCGCCAGGTCGATCGCGTGGGGCTCCTGTCGCCCATCGGCACCGGCGGAGACCACGTCGACCGTCACCTGCGTCATCTGACCCACCTTTTCTTCCAGGGTCATTTGCTGAAGGAGCTTCTCGACGCGTTGCTCGGTGGTTTCCATAGGCTGGCTGAACCCGGGCGAAGTGAGGAACAGGGTCACGATACAGGCAGAGAAAACGGACATATACGGGCGACGCATGGGATCCTCGTCGTATTGAAGGGAGGCCGGGGAATCGCGCTTGACTCCCCGGCAATCATCGTGTCATGCGGGCGAAACGGCGCCGTTCAAGGATCTTGTTGGAACGGCACTAGAATGTCATCCCGATGGAAATCTTCTGGACATTCGCGAGCCTGCCGAAATCCTGGTAGGCGTAGTCCACGCGGATCCCGAGGTTTCCGATGAACCGGTGCTGCACTCCCGCACCCAGCGTAAAGGATTCTTCCGATTCGTCCAGAAAGAGCGACTTGTAGCCCGCCCGGACAGCGAAGATGTCGTTAAACACGTACTCCGCGCCCAGGTTCACGCTCTGGTAGTTGTCGCTCGGGACCACGGCGTCCACTTCGACGTTCAGCTTATGCATGTCCCCGAGCACCGGCGTCCATGCCACGCCGACCCGGAAGTAGAGCGGGAGCGCCCACTCGTCGGTCTCCAGGGTAGCAGGGATACGACCGTTGTTCCCCGAACTCTCGAGGTTGGCGTCATGCAGCACCAGCATCGTCTGCCCGTCCATCTTCATTTTGGGGCCGAAATTCTGGATTGCCATGCCGAGCGTGAAGCCCTCGAACGGGGTGCGGTACAGGATCCCCATGTCGATGGCGATCGCCGAAGCGCTGGCATCCCAGATCGACTGGCTGATGAACTTCGGGTTGAAGCCGATCGAGAAATTGTCGGTCAGATTCAGCGCGACCGCGATGCTTGCCGCCACGTCCTGCACCTTGAAGATCTGGCCGGTGCCGTTCGGTTCCGCCACGGTGGTCACGTTCATCTCATCGATCGCCGAGGCCGTCACGCTGGCGCCGACGGCGCCGATGTCCCCGATATCGAACGACGCCGCGAAGTAGTTATAGTTGATGTCCGCGATCCACATCGTGTGGTCGAACATCACCTGGATCCCGTCCAGGCGGGCAATGCCGGCCGGGTTCCAGAAGAGCGCGCTGGGATCGGACGCAAGGGCCACGAACGCGCTCCCCATGGCGGTCGCGCGCGCGCCCTGCTGAATGGACAGGAAGGGGGCCGCGGACGTGCCCCTCTTTGAAACGTTCACTGCCTGCTCCTGGGCTGTCGCAGCGACGGTGCACAGGAGGAGGGCGGCGATCAGGAATCGAATCGATCTCATGGTGTACTCCCTCCTCATTTGATAACCGCGAACTTGCCGGTGTACTCACCGACGCCCGGGGCTTCAGCATGGTAGATATAGAGGCCGTACGCGATGTCCATGCCGTCCTCCGTCACGAGGTTCCAGGGGAGCGAGCCGTTCATCGGGTCCCCTGCGGGAGCATCCTCGCCGGCGGTGTTGCCCTTGTACAGCGTCTTGACCAGAGCGCCCGAGATCGTGTAGATCCTCACGGTGCAGTTGGCCGGAAGATTGATGAAGTCGATTCTCCGGTCGCCCCTGCCCGTCGTGTAGAGCGTCCTGCGCTCCCACGAAGCGGAGGCGATGTAGGGATTCGGGACGACCCCGATCTGCCCCATCTCGGACTGGGCGACGCCGTTGTCCGTGCGGGCAGCCGTCGTGGTGTAACTGAACGCATCTCCGGTGTTGAAGGGCTTGAAGATCCTGATGAGGAACCTGTCGCCGGGTGCGGGCAGCGCCGGCTCCTGCGACCCGAACCCTCTGTCGTACGTCACCTTCCAGCAGATCTTGAAGTTCGAGGGGCTCACGAACCCGTCCAGAATGCGAAGGGTGTCGCCGAACGACCAGGTTCCGGACGCGTCCACGTCATGGATGATGAACTTCGTTTTGTAGCCCTGTGTGACGTTCATGATCTTGAAGTTCACGGGCATGCGCGGATAGATAGGCGGCGCGTTGAACGCCGTCGTATCCACGAACCCCTCCCCGTACTGGATTTCGTAGTCCGCCGGCCAGGCCACGTTGACCGCCCTGTTGGAATTGTCGGGCTCGACCCGCATCAACACCCTGCTCTCCCCGACCAGCCATCCGGTGGAGTCAACCTGCACCAGCGTGTCGTTGACGAACGAGACCACCATGCCGTCAAAGGGAGGACTCGGCCGGTTCGGGCCGAATTCGAGGGCGTCCAACCCCTTTTCCAGCGTGTCGGTGGAGGTCGCAGTCGTACGGATGATATCGTATGTCTGCGTTGTGTACGTAGGGAGCGTCCCCGACGCATTGAAGCGCACCTGGTAGGTCGTCCCGTTCTGCACTGCCGACTCGTCCACGATGGTGAGGCTGAGCCTGCCGGTCCCTGCCCCCGTGGCCACGTGATTGAGGTCCCCCGTCCATCCCGCAGGGATGTAGCCTGCCGCAGGAGCGTTCGGGGTGATGACCGCGCAGTTGACGTCGATGAACGTGATCGTCCCCGCAAAGTCCTCGGAGATGATCTTGGTGCACTCCGACGGCTGAAGGCCGGTGGTCCCCTTGTTTGGATCGCCCTGATCGTACGAGACGACCGCATAGTAGTAGCGGACGCCGTTCACGACGTTTGTATCCGTGAACGAATGCTGCAGCCCGGTGTCATCGCCGCGCCAGAAGTGTGCTCCGTTGATGCCCACCGGATCCGGGCCCTTGATGCTGTCCACCTTGTCGAACTGCGCGATCGGCTTCCAGTACTTCGGGTCTCCCTTGGAGTCGGTGATGACCTTGATGTCCTGGAATTCCGCTTCCTCGCTCCGGTAAATCAGGTAGCCCTCGAAGTCCTTCTTGAATCCCTGCGTGGGGTCGTTGTTCTCGAACCCGAGGAACGGATCGCGCGACTCTTCGGCCAGGGCGTCCCAGAAGAGGAACACCTTCCTGTCGCCGGCGACGGCCTTGATGATCGGGGTCCGCGGCGGCTTCGAGAAGTTGTAGTTGGCGTTATAGATCTGCTGGACGGTCTCCTTGTTAAAGAGGACGTCGCCCAGGTTGCCTCCGTACACCAGGCACATCGAGAAGCGCTCGCGCCTGTCCTTGATCAGCGGGAAGGGGCCCGACGAGAAGACGATGCCGATGTTCGTGTTCTGGATGACCGTGTCGCGGAAGCCGCTGTTCATCCGTGCCCACATGACCTCGTCGTTCTTCGGCCAGACCCCGGTCGGGCCTTTGTCGGAGAGGATGTTCAGCGCCACTGCGGACAGACCGATCTGGTCCGACTCGTCCTTGTCCGTCTGGTCGAAGTTCGGCTCGCCGGGAGTCGGCACGCCGTCGCCCTCGCCCTGATCGGGTCCGGTGTACTGAAGATCAAAGGGTCCCACGCCGTCGCGGCCCACATCCATGCCGAGCGGCTCCGACGGATCCCAGACGCCGTTGCCGTTGAGGTCGGTGAACCCGGCCCAGTCCCGGTCATTATCGATGCCGTCGTCGCGCCGCTCGTCAACAAGGCCGTCCTCATCATCGTCAAGGAGGTTGACAGCGTTGCCGGGGCTCTCGAGGTACGCGTAGCCGTAGTATCCGGTCTTCCAGTTGCCCGGCGTCCCGATGCCGCTCGGCGCCCAGGCGTAGCACAGGTCAAGCCGGGTATCAAACAGCGCGCTGTTCCCGTTGTTGTTCGTCCCGCCGACGCCCGGGTCGGTATAGAAGCCGAAGCACGTGCTGTCGTAGGTGCGGTCCGAGATATTGACGATGTCGTAGTGCCAGAAGATGATGTCTTCGGCAAGCACGTGGGACCACTGGAACCCGCGGACCTCCACACGGATCCCGAGCCCTCCCCGCGCCGAATCGGCCGCGACCGGATAGTATCCGTACGGCGGGCGGTTGAACTCCTTGTCCTTCGAGTCGTCAATCACGAAGAACGTCTCGAAGTCGGCGTTGGTGACGCCGCGGCCGAAGTACCCGTACCAGTACCCGTTCCAGTCGGGGGTGAGTCCGAGCGCCACGGGCCAGGTTTCCGGGAATGTCGACGGGTCCTTGTTGATCGCCGGCTTGCTCGACGTTGGGTTGACGTAGCCGGGGACGGGATTCAGCGTCCACAGCTCGCGCGTCACGGGGTCGAAGTCCACCTCTTCCCGGTACGCAGCCGCGATGGGGTGCACCACGCGGCCGTTGGTTTCCACCCTCGCGCCGATGAGGACGGTCACGCCATCAAGGTAGGAGTGGCCGGACCCTTTGGGCCATTCGCCCGAGGGTTGATAGGGCCACTGCGCGACCTCGCTGGTGTTATAGAAGATGGTCCGCACGAGGTTGCCGTCCATGACACCCTCCTTGCGGTACCGGTATTCCCCCTTCGGCTCGTCGCGATAGAGCTGGGTCTGGGGGTCCACCTGGGCACGCGCCGGCAGGAACGCCGCCACGCATACCCCGATCAATGCCAGTGATTTTACGGTCATGAGTGGTGCCCTTTCAAAAATCAACGGTCACACCGAACCGCACCTGCCGCGGCGCTGAAAACGACGTCGGATCGTTCAGGTACTGGTCGATGGTGTTCAGACCGTAAATGGTGCCGGCAAACTCTGTATAGAGGTCGACGTTCGCCCGTCCGCTGGCGGAATTCACGTTCACCTCATTCTTGATATCGAGCAGGTTGTACACGAGCAGGAACACGTTGAAGTTGAACATCCCGACGGCGAACCGCTTCTCCGCCCGGAGGTCGACGTTGAACGTCGGGGGCCTGGTGCCGTCGTTCTCGAAGCGGATCCCCTGCGACACGCGCGTGTCCTGGGTGTACGGGAAGCCCGAGCCGTACTGGAAGATGACGCCGGCAGTCCAGTCCATCGGGTCTCCGACGGTGATGGAAGCGTTCACCGTGTTGCGCTGATCCCAGTCGAGCGGCACGGTCTGCTTGTTCGTCTCGATCGGCGGGTCGGTCTGGTTGTTGTTGTACACCGAGTACGGATCGGACGCATTGCCTTCGGCGAACTGGTAGGTGTAGTCGATCTTCACCGCAAACCAGTCTGCCATCCGCTTGTCGAGCGAGAGGATGATGCCGCGGACGTTGCCGTAGTCGCGGTTCGTGAACCGGGCGTACTTGACCCCCTCGTACGTGTTGATGATCTCCATGCCGAGAAGGTTCCGGATGTCGCGGTAGTAGGCCGTCACGTCCAGGGCGACGTTCGGGAAGATGACCTGCTGCAGCCCGATCTCGTACATAATGGTGCGCTGGGCCTCGAGGTCGGGGTTGCCCATGGTCGATGTGAGCGCTTCGCCCTGCTGGACGAGGTAGTCGGAGTTCTGATAGAGATACTGGAACGACGGCATCTGGAAGAAATGCCCGTATGAGAAGTGGATGATCCCCTGGTCGGTGATGGGGAACGACACGCCCAGGCGAGGTGAGACGCTGGACCTTGGGGTCCGCATCCACCATCATCGTCACGCTGTCCGGGTTCGCCTCGCTCGGGTAGAACAGTGTGTTGCGCATGGGGTTCTTCGGATCGGCCAAATACGACGAGTTCGGGTCGAAGTAATCGAGCCGCACGCCCGCGTTGATGATCATGATGTCATATTCCATCTTGTCCTGCACGTACGCGGACCACTCCACCGGGCGCTTCGTGTACTGCTGGTTGCCGATGGTCCCCAGAGCCCGGTACCCGGGCGTATAGATCAGCTCCCCTGTCTGGAGATCCGTAAGGCCCGGCGTGAGGTTCACCACGGAGTAGCCGTGGTCGAATATCGTGTGGAACCGCCCCTCGAGGCCGGCCCCCAATTTGTGCTGCTTTGACAGCTGTGAGGACACCTGGGCCTGGATGATGCTCGCCTGGCTGGCCCGCTCATACCGTCCTGTCTGGTTGCCCCCCGAGCGGAACGTGTACCCCGAGAGCGGAGTCCCCTGATCGGGGTCCAGGTACTGCGAATTGACCGTCTCCGTTGGATCCCAGATGCCGTTGCCGTTCAGATCATCGATCAACACGACGGCGGGCGCACCGCCAATGACCGTATCGACAGCGACCGCATCCCGATAGAGGTACCCCTGATAGGTGAAATCGTTGTAGGAGTACTTCAGTGTCAGAAACGTGCTCTGGGACGGCACATATGTCAATTGCAGATTGTGGACGCGATTGGTGCGGTAATGATTCATGACGCCGTCAGGCGTCCACGAGAACGAATGGTCGTAGTATTTGTTCCAGTTCTCGTCATAGAAGAAGCTGTAGCTGGCCTTGAACGCTTCGAGGCCGTACGCAACTTTGATGTTGGCGGACCTCTTTTCGTACGGGTTCATCTTCACGGCCGACGAGTCGCCCGTGTTATGGTTGATCCAGACAGTGCGGTCAGGGTCCAGGGGGAACGTCGGGACGTTGTCCGTCACGTTGTAAACCTTTGTCCCGTACAGGTAGCCCTCGTCGTAGTAGTAGCGGGCGGTGCCAAAGAACGACAGGTTCTCGACAAGCGGCACGGGTCCGCTGAAGCTCATCTGCACGTTGCGTATGTCGCCCGGCGTGAACGAGTTCAGGTTCCGGAATGTCTCCGTATGCTGCGTCCAGTAATCTCCGATGTCAGCAGTGACGGTTCCGTGGTATTCCTGAGCCCCTTCCATGGTGACGATGTTCACGATCCCGGACATCGCCTGGCCGTACTCGGCGTTGAACGTTCCGCTGATCACCTCCATCTCGCGCACCGAGCTGTTTTCGACCTGGAGGCTGATGCCGCCGTTATAGGGGTCGGTGACCGTGACGCCGTCGATGAGGTAGGCGACCTCGTTGAGCCGGCCGCCGCGGAAGTGCCCGCCGACGACGCCCGCCTGCAGATTCACGACCGCCAGCGGATTGTCCACGGGGATCATCTTGATGTCTTCGGCTGAGACCGTGACAGAGGAGGACGTGAGGTCCTTCGTGACCAGTGGTCGCTCCGCCTCGATTACCACCTCTCCGGCTTCCACCAGCGACGGTTCGAGCTTCACATCAAGGTCGGTCGTCAGATCAATCTTCACGATGACGTTCCGGATCACGGCCCGCTGGTAGCCGACGATGCTCACGACCACGCTGTAGGTCCCCGGGGTGACGTTGTTGACGTAGTAGTCGCCCTCCGGATCCGTCGCCGCGCCGCGCGTGGTCCCCTGCAGGATCACGGTGGCGCCGATGATTGGTTCGCGGGTTCTGGAATCGATCACCTTTCCCCGCAATCTTTCCTGTCGTGCCGGCGAACACCGGGATGGTGGTCAGCCCCGACAGAAACGTAAGGAGAACCGCAGCGCGGATCGCCCTGGTAAGCAATGCAGTCGTCATGGCCGTGTGGTCGCGGATGTGGGAAGCAAGGACACTCCTGTGAACAACAAACCGTCCCCGCCGGAGGGAGCGAGGAGCTTCCCTCCGGCGGGGAACAACCGGGTTACTTCAGCAGCATCATCTTCTTGATGTCACGGAAATCTCCCGACTCGATGCGGTAGAAATACGCACCGGAGGAGAGTCCCTTTGACGCCGACGCGGTATTGAAGCTGACCGCGTAGTTGCCCGGCTGCTGATCCTGGTTGACCAGCGTGGCCACTTCGCGCCCGAGGAGGTCATACACCTTCACGGTCGTGAAGCCGGCCCTGGCGAGGCTGTACTTGATCTCGGTGGACGGGTTGAACGGGTTCGGGTAGTTCTGGCGCAGCGCATACTCCAGAGGGATACCCTGCTCCTGCTCGACGCCGACGGTCCACGCCGAGCCGATCCACGTGTAGGTCCAGCGCCACATGGAGGCCCAGGAGTTGTCGTTGTTCCATGGCGAATAGCACATGATGCCCTCGCGGCTCGATCCGTCGTTATCATTGACCGAGAAGTCGATCGGGATGCGCATGCCTTCCTGCGGGACGAACAGCGAGTCGGACCTCGGCGTGTCATCCGCCAGGTTCAGAGCCACGATGTCCGCCCAGCTGATCCGGAACTCGACGGTGTAGCCCGGCGTGAGGATCTTCTTCACCCACGCATAGTCTTCACCGGGCCGCTTCAGGACGATGCCGTCGTTGTCCTGGAACGCGCGGTTTTCGGAAAACCGCCAGTGGTAGTCGGGGTTCCCGGCGCCACGGTATGCACCGTGCTTCTTCCCGCGCCAGTCATACAGCCCGATGAAGAGGTCCGCGCAGTCCTGCAGGTAATCGGTGCCCAGTGTATCGACGACCACCAGATCGTCGTCAACATCGATCGCCACGTACAGATAGGTGTTGTCGACCGCGACGTATGCCTTGACGAGAAGATCGGCGTCGCCGTCGACCTTCGTGTTCGGGGCAAGGTAGGCGGTCGGGTTGGAGGGATTCACAGAGAGAACGATCGGCGTGATGGCTGACCACTCCGACATGTCGCCGTCGGCCGTGAAGGTCGGCGCGCTGAGAGAGATGGTCGGCACGCCCTTCGCCATGTTCGTGCTCGGGCCGGTCACCGCAGGCTGGTTCGTATTCCCCGCCTTGTCGGTCGCCGCGACGCCGTAGTACAGCGTGATGTTCTGGTCGGTCACCGGGGCGCGCAACTGGTGTGTCTGCAGCTGCGTACCGGTGGCGACGTTGTATTCCGGCAGATCCTCGACACCCGGATCGTCCGTGGTCGTGAACGGCGTTTCGCTCAGGAATACGTTGTACTTGGCGCCGTCCTCAGAAGGCACGTCGTTCCAGGTGACCAGATTCACGTACGTGGACGGGGTCACCGTCACGCCCGTCACCGGTCCCGGAGGCGTCACGTCGGTCTCACGGAACCCGGCCGGGGTCATGAGGCTGACGAGGACCTTGCCAGAATAGACCAGGTCGGGAGCGTTCGGCTCGCCCGCATCCTTGCTTGCGGAGAACTCGACCTTGAACCCGCCGATCTTGTCCAGGCTGAAGATGCCGTCTGCGTCTCCATTGACCGCATAGAAGCCCTTCGAGCTCAGCTCACCCCAGCTCCCCGGAAGTCCGTCAAGATAGACGGTCACCTTCTGCCAGCCGAGAGCGAGGGCGGCGGTATCGATCTTGACAGGCGCGACGGTGAACCAGTCGCTTCTCGTCCCGCCCGTTCCGTACTCAAACAGCACGAACCGCATCGTTATTTTGTTGGCTATCGTGCCGGTGCTGGAGCTCAGGGGGTCAACGACCTTGATGAAGAACACCAGCGACGTGTTCCCCGTCAGATCTGGCCACAGGACATTGCCCGGCGTGGCCTTGTCAAAGACGTAGTCGAAATTGCAGTATCCCCCCCAGGACTCTGTGACATTGACCTTGTAGTCGATCCCAAGGGCCGTCGGCGCGATGAATGTGTCCACCGGTTCCGGGTAGAACGTCATTCCCCCCGTTCCAGTCTGACCGCGAACTGAATTGAAGTTCGACGTGTCCGCCTGGAAGTCATTGAACGTGTAGAGCGGCTCATAGCGCGTGCCGAGCAGCTGGATCTGGTCGTAGTACACAAGCCCGCTCGCGGTGGAATCCCCGCCGAGCACGCCGGCCGTCCACTCAATGCTGAATCCGACGATCTTCTCGTAATCCAGCACGCCGTTGTTCGCAACACCGCTCCAGCCCGGAAGGCCGAAGCCCTGGTCGTTCACCGCCGCGCCGTTTTCCTTCAACGGGATCAGCAGCTGATTCCAGCCTGGCGTGGTGTCGTAGATCGCCGAGGTCTGGTAGTACCAGTCCTCGTGATCGTCGCCGTTGGCCATGTAGTCCGCATCGCCGCCGGACTCGTGAATCTTGAAGCGCATCTGCACGGCGCCGGGAGCGGCCGTGGACGGCGAAGCATTGTAGTACCACAGAGAGACATATGACGCATATCCCCAGTCGTAGTACTTGAACGTGCTGTCGCGGTCCTGGAGGTGCATGAGCTGCAGGAATCCGCCCCAGGCTTCCGGCGTGAACACCTGCCACTCGCACTTCATCGACGCCGCGCCCTCGTGGACGACGGTCGCATCATCGGTGAGCGTGAACTGCGCCTTCGGGTTTGTCGGGACGCCGTTCGTGATCCCGCTTCCGATCAGCTGGAACGTGGAATCCGCAGCGGCATTGTCCATATGATGGATGTACCACTGCCCGTAGGATGTCCCTGCAAACGCCAGCAGGAGCACTACGGAAGCAAAGAGAAGTCGCTTCATATCGAGGACTCCCTTCGTACAGGATGTTGATGGATATGGTTGGTTATGGGTGAGACCTGGTTCACTGGAACAACTCCCGTACAACAAATGGTGTTGGATCGCTGCCGATTCGCTCCTTCGGTTGTGGGATCATGGTGAGTAATGCGGTCGTGTCAATCTCCGGACGATACTGACGGCGAAGGCGATCGAGCATACCTGTAATCGTCGCCTCAAACTTCCGCCGTTTGATCTCGTCCGTCTCGAACTGCTCGTCGGGCGCCTTTCCGCCCGCCTGCCGGTAAGGCTTCAACGTCGGCCGTCGTAACCGGGATCGCCCCCAGCTCCCGGAGCAGCCATGCGCGAGCGAGCGCTTCGTCCACCTGCTCCTCGATGTCCCGCTGCACTTCCGGGTCGCCGTCCAGGCCTTTCTCACGCGCCGCCTCTGCCAGATACCTGTTCCGCACGACGATTGCGACGGCGTCCTTCAGGTTTTGAGGTGACTGGAGCGGCGGCCTCAGGCCCGGCGGCATCGCCCCCACGGCTGCCAGGAAGCCGCCTGCTGTCAGCGTCCCGTCCCTGTACGTCGCAAGGAGTTCGCCCGCGAGGGTCCCCAGATCGCCCTCGGCCCGCCGCAGGTCCCCATCGGTCACGTTCACCGGCGCCAGGCGGAAGGGATCGGCCTGTACGGGCCGGACCTGCCGGGCGAGCACCGGGGCGAGCGCCCAGAACGTCGTCGCATTCAACGTCAGGCTCTTGTCCCGCATCAGCCGGCTGATGTACTCCCGCGAGAGCGAGTCGGCCTTTCGGTTGCCGATGACCGACGTGATCTTGTTCTTCTGCGTCGCGAGGTCCATCTCCGACATGAACTTGTCCACCTCGCCGCCCAGCAGCTTCACGACCATGTACCCCTCGCGAATCGCGACCGGCCCGGCCACGTCACCGGGACGGCCGTCGAACAACGGCCGCTCAAGCTCCGCAGCAAGCTCCCCGTACTTCACGTCACGCCTGATGCCCTTGACGTCCGCGACCGGGTCGAGCATCGTGACGGCGGGAAGAGAGTCCGTCTGTAACAACCGGCCGTACCGCACCGCGCGGGCCGAATCGGGCGAATAGATGAAGCCGAACGTCACGGCGCGCTTCAGCCAGCGGTACCCGTCTGCATATTCGGCGTCGCTGATCTTCACGGCGCCGCGGATGTCGCGTTCGTACAGAGCCTTGATCAATTCTTTGTCGCGCAGAAACGCGATATGGGCCGCCAGATTCGAATCCCCGTCCAGCCCCGTGCGGCGTGCCTCCTGCGCATACATGGCATTGACCACCATGTAGTCAAGCTGTCTGAGGTGCGCCTCCTCGTGCGTCATGCCCTTCCGCCACTGCGGCGACAACTCGTAGCTGCGCTTGAGATGGCGAACGTCGATCTCTCGATCACCCGCCGTCGCCACTACCCGCAGATCGTCCGGAGTCCGTGAACAACCGGCCCCGCAGACCCAGGCTGCGATCACGACGGCAACGGCGACCCAGGAGTGCCGCATCATCGCGATACCACCGCGTCGGCATGTCCGGACTCCACGCCCTCATCCACTGGCGCGTGCCCGGGCTTACGCGCCCGGCCGATCGACAGAAAACTGAAGACGAGCAACGCGGTCATCGAGAGCGCAAAGGAGATGACCGCGAATGTCATTGCCGGCAGATTCCACTCGGGAGGGAGGCCCATGAAGGCGAGCCCCAGCACCGCGCCGACGAGCAGCGCCGCGACACCGGCCCGCGGGGTCATGCGCCGGACAAACAGAACCCCGACGAACAGCGCGGCGGTCGGCGGAGCAACCGCGAGATGGGCATCCAGAAATCGTAACAGACCATCGGGGTTCAGCGGACCCAGCGCCGAAACGAGCAGGAGTACGACAACGGCAACACCGGTTGTCGACAGGCGCCCGACAAGGACGAGAGACAGGTCGGTGGCAGTCCGCTGAAACGGCCGAACAACGTCCAGCGTGATCATCGCCGCCGCACTCTGCAGCAGCCCCGCCACTGCCGGAAGGGTCAGAGACAGGACGAGCACCGATCCCATCATCGCTGCGAAGGGGTGCACAGGCGGCGGACCATCCAGAATCGTTCCCGGTCCGATGATGCTGAGACCAAAGAGCGCAACGGCCGAGACAAGCGCCACCGATAGCAGGACTCCCCTCCGCGCATCAACCTGGCCCCGGGCGCTCAGAACCCTCTGCACGACAAACTGATCCGCCCAGAAGTACCACACGGCAACAATCGCGAGAGACATGGCTGAAAAGGCGACCGACAGGGGGGACGGGCCCGAAGCCTTTACTACGGAGAGATCGATGACCAGCGGCTGGCCTGCGAGACTGAGGACGAGCAGGACGAGGACCGAAAGAACGACCGCCACGCCCTGCAGCGCCTGCGTGAAGACCACCGATGGGAATCCGCCCGCCGTCGTGTACAATCCGGCGATGACCAGAATCAGCATCGCTGTCGTGAGCGGCTCCCAGCCCGACAACTTCGACAGCACCCAGCTCCCACCCAGGAGGATCATCGGAAGCCGGACGAGGACGATCAGCAACACATAGTACCACGCCGAGGGAGAAACCCGCACCCCGCCCGAATCGCCGGGCGATCAGATCCGGAGTGGTCATCACGCGGGCCGCGAGGTACCTGGGAGCCACAACCGTTCCGAGGATGACAAGGAGTGACAACAGAACCGCAAGTGCAAGGAGTGCGGGGCCCTGGCTGTGGATCTCAGGGCTGATCAGCAAGACGAATCCGATTGCTCCGAGCGTGGTGACGCCGAGAGAGAGGGCGAGAACGATCGATCCTATCCCCCTCCCCGCAAGAAAGTATTCGAGCAGACCCCTGTCGCGCGCCTGCAGCGCCACGACCAGACCCACGGCCGTAACCAGAGCCAGATAGAGAAGACAGACGTATGTCGTGGGATCGGAGAGCACTCCATCCCCTATTGTGTGGTGGCCACCAGACGCAGATTCAGAGCGAGAGACATCTTGTGACGTAGAGGGATGCGATTGACGTGCTTGAGGCCAGGAAGAGTTGACGCGTTACTAACCGTCGAAGGCGGTGCAAGCTATGTGCCATCTGGTGGATGGCGAATGGAGGCCAAAATCGGGGAGATTGCGCAGATCGGACCCCGGGCAGTATCAAGCTGATAATCCCAGAGTTATCAGCCGGATAATCTCCGGGACCGACATGTGTCCGGCATGGGACGAGGGACCCAGGACCATTTCGATAGAACTCTCCCCGCTACGGGCCGGATCCCGAGCCCCGGGGCGCTCGCCTAGCGCAACAGCATCGCCGTGGTCACCACGGTCTGCCCTGCTGTCTGCAGCGCAAGAACGTACAAACCGCTCGAAAGCGCGTGGGAGGCAAACGGCGCGGCATGGAGACCCGGAACCTGCTCCCCGTCCACGAGCGTGGCAACTTCCCTGCCCGAGGAGGTCATAGACTCGGAGCGTGGCCCAGCCGGGCTCCTCGATCTGGTACCTGCATATCGCCTCCCCGTTGAAAGGGTTTGGATAGACGCTGATCCCCGTCCTTCCTTCGCCTTCGTTGTCTTCCAGCCGTCCACCGATTCCCGTCGTGAGCCGTTCGATTCGAAGTCCGTGCAGAATCGGCTGGCCCGCAGAGGCAGAGAAGTACAGGTCGAGCGTCCCGTCGTTCACCGCCACCCCGGCAATTGTCCGTTCCACCGCGGTGTTCGACCCTGCCGTTCCGTAGAGATCGATGTTGCTGACAACCTCCACCCCTTCAGCCTTCACGCTGAACACCCGTTTGCCGGCCTGGGTGTGCTCGGTTTCCGCAAACATGAGCGTGACGTCGTACGTGCCGGCGGGAAGGCGCACGTGGTAGTTCACCAACCCCTCCCGGCCGTCGGCATAGACGGCAGGGTCCGCGGTCCCGCCGACGGCGGTTCCGGTTGCCACAACGCGGCCTCCGGTCACACCGTACTCCTTCGTCTCGGCCCAGACCGAGTCGGCCGCGTACCCTGCCGCCGCGCCTCCCCCGACATTGATGCGAACCGGAAAGGCAAGCGGCATGATGACACGCGTGTATTGCAGGCTCATCGCGTTCGGCGGCTGCGCGCGGTCCTTGAGGTTGTTGACGAACAGGATGAACGGAGTGCCCAGGTCCATGCCGGTCACCGCCAGCTCCACGGTTTTGCCATCGGGGAGGAGCGTGGCGCTGTTGACCGTCACGTTCGCCGAGAAGTTCGATGCAGTCCCGGCTGTCGTCTCATCCAGCGGCTCCGACATGCTGACGCGTACGGTCGCATCATACGCGCGAGCCGAGACCAGATACGGAGCCTGAACGTCGGCGGCCTGCACAGCCCCACCCCCGTATCCGCTGTGGACGCTGTCGGTCATGCACAGGATCATGTACCCGTCCCGGAACACGATATTCTCGCGCACGAACTGGCAGTTGTTTCCGTCCCACGTATGGGTCCCCATGTCCCAGCGCGCCGCGTCGTAGCTGTTCAGATCGTCCTGCCACTGAAACGTGAAGTTGTCGCCAACCCCCGGCGTGTACGAGGAATACCGGATCCAGTCGTAGTAGGCGTAGACGGGAAGGCTGTTGCGATTGAAGCTGCCGGCCCAATTGACGTCGGCTGGCTGCCAGATATTCATCATGAGCTTCTGGGCGCGGGTGAGCGTCGCGATATGATCGCCGGTCTGCCGGTGGACTTCGTACCCGTCGATGCCCCAGGCCACGTAGTCGGGCGTCCACTCGATGAAGTAGTCGTGAAAACCGGCGTGGGGGTTGAACCGGACAACCTGGCGCTGGACGTGATTCACCTGGCCCGGGGTGATCGTGTTGAACTGCGACTCGTTGGTGTACCGGCCCATGTTCTCGATGTCGATCTCATTCCACTCGGAGAGCGAGCTGATCTCGGCATAGGTGAAGAAGGATGCGAGCATGCCGCTGACTGCGGCCGATTTCATCCGGACCTCGAACCGGCCGTACGTGAACGCCTGCCGGGTCCGGTATTCGGCTCCGCGGTACGGTTTCGCAGCCGCGCTGAGGCCGGACAGGCCGGGTGCCAGCGACGCGCAGATCACCAGCAGGACTGCCGCACTCCGCACATGCTTCGCGCAAGTCGTCGTCATCGTTCCTCCGATCTCTGGGGGTGTTGCTTCAGGAACCGTTTCCAATCTGGGCAAGGAACCGCTGTGCCGGGCGGAACTTCGGGTCTTCGGCGAGGATCGACCGGAGGCTCTGCCGGGCACGGATCGTGTCGCCCGACTCGACGAGGAACCCGGCCCGGTAGAACAGGGCGTTGAAACGCTGATCGCGCGTCAACTCGGGCGCCGATGCCGCCTTCTCCATCGTGGCCGCCGCCTCGGCACGCCGGCCCTGTTTGTACTGCGCCTGGGCCAGCTGGTACAGCAGCAGTCCCTTCTCGGCCGCGCGATCCACCGCCTCGACAAGCGCCCTCTCGCACAGGACCCAGTCCCCGCTCTTCTCGTACGTCCGGGCAATCTGGGCAAGCGGATACGGGTCATCGGTGGCGAACAGCGCAACCGCCCGGTAGCGATCCCGGGCCGCTTCAAGGTCGCCACGCCGCACATATTCATCCGCCATCGCGTATTGAGCACGCGACCACACATTTTCCTCAAACAGATACCTGCGCGCGATGCGCGCGGAGACCGGGTCACCCCGGGGCACATAGTCCCGGACGGTCACCGGCGATTCGGGAAACGGCCAGCGGTGCGTCATCTCGAATATCTTCATCAGACCGATATCCCAATCGAGATCACCGACGGCGTACGGAGAATCGCCCGGCGTGAACGTTGAATCACCACCCGAGATCGAGCCCGCGGCGAGCACAGAGGCATCGTAAAACGTCTTCGCCATCAGGTAGTAACCGTCCGGCGTCGGGTGAAGATGATCGCAGATCATCTGAACTCCCGGGGACGCCTCCCGGGGAGGCCTTCCGAAAGGCGCCGAGCACATCCACGAGGACAGCCCCCTCGCGTTCCGGCACACTCCCGGATGACGCCGTTGAACTCTTCCGGCGCGCGGAAGGGAATCAGGTCCCGGTCTTTCGCTTCTGCGAACAGAGAGGCCGCACGAAGGGTATCGCCGGCGGCAAACGCACGCGTCCCCTCGCGGAACAGCGAATCACCCCCTCCGGGTCCGCCGCCGCTGAACGGCGGCATGTCACGAAGGTTGGAGACCAGCGTTCCGATAAAGACCGGAACGCCCCGTTCGCGGCACTGCCCCAGAATGTCGCCGAGATTGCGGCGGTACACATCCAGCGTGTGGCGACGGAGCGGCGAGTCGACTGCAATCCGCGTTTCCCGCACGACCTCGGCCATGAGCGTGCGCGCCGGCGGCGGCCCCTTGATCAGCCGGCCGGCCGCGGAGAGCGCTTCACGCACGAACTGGACGGTGTGGAACCGCTGCAGCCGCAGGTAGAGACGTACAAGCCAGTCCTGCTGGCCCAGTGACACGGTCGAGGCCGCTCCGAAGGCGCCGTAGAATTCGTTGTGCCCGAGATAGACAAGCACGAGGTCGGGCTGGAGGTCCAGCAGTTCGGGCAGGATATCCAGGACGGAGAAACTGTTGATGGCGGAGATGCCCGCGTTCAGCACTTCGATGGTGCGTTCGGGGTAGCGCTCATGAAGGAGGTGCTCGAGCTGCTTCGGGAAGGTCACGTGACCGTCGAACGGAAATCCCTGTGTCGTCGATTCGCCCAGACAGACGATGCGGACGTGGCGAACGGTCTTGACGACGTCGAAATGCTCGGGGCTGAGCGCCGGGACCGAGACCTGCCGGGCGTCGAAGTAGCGATGCGGCAGCCGCGCATTGAACTGGAGGACGCTCCGGCCCATCCGTTCGGTCTTCACCACGAGCGGTTCCGGCGCGCACAGCCCCGCAACGCGCAGGACGATTTCCAGGAGGCCGAGCGCGAGGAACGGCAGCGAAAGCGTGAACGCCCAGAAAAGAGTCGTCCTGCCCGGGCGCGTCACTTGATCCCCAGCTCCTTGCACATCCTGTGGTAGTTCGGCGGGGCAAGGCCCAGCTTCTTTGCGGCGTCAGCGTCCGAGGTCGACCGCGCACGGATATACCGGACATATTCCTCCCGGAGTCGCCGCTCGATGAGCCTCAGCGGGAGCAGATTCGGCGCCGGCGGCGAACGCGAACCCATCTCCCGCGGGCTGACCGGCGTCCACCCGCCGGGTCCCGAGGGCAAGCCCGACGCTCTCAGCGGTAATGAGATGATCGGGATCGAAGAGCAGTCGCTGCGTCACGTTCTTCAATTCGCGCACGTTGCCCGGCCAGGGGTGCGACTGCAGGCGAAGCATGGCATCCGGCTGAACGCCCGGAACATCCCGGTTCATGTCCGCGCTGAACTCCTTCAGGTAATGATCGACGTAGAGCGGGATGTCCTCGGGGTGATCCCGCAGCGCGGGGACAGCGAGCTGCAGGACGTTCAAACGATAGAAGAGATCCTCGCGGAACTTTCCGGTCTCGACCTCCCGCGCCAGATCCTTGTTCGTAGCCGCGATCACCCGGACATTCACCTTCAGCTTCTCCGTACGCCCGATCTTCTCGATCTCCCCATCCTGAAGGACCCGAAGCAGCTTGACCTGCGCCCCGGGAGGGAGCTCCGCCACCTCATCCAGGAAGACCGTCCCGCGATCCGCCACCTCAAACAGACCCAGCTTCCGCGCGCTCGCGCCCGTGAACGCCCCCTTCTCGTATCCGAACAGCTCGCTCTCGACCAGATCGTGCGGCAGGCTGCCGCAGTTGATCGGGATGAAGTTCTCGAGCCGGCGCTGGCTGTGGTAATGGACGTTGTGGGCGACGAGCTCCTTGCCGGAACCGGAGGGCCCCGTGATCAGGACGGGTGCGAGGCTGTCCGCGCACTTGCGGATCTGGCGCCGCAGCTCTTCCATCCTCGCCGACCCGCCGAGGATCTGCTTCTGGGACAGGAGCCCTTCCACGGTGCGCGTCATCCGGCTGGCCGACCGCAGCCGCTCCCGCTCCAGCAACCGCTTCTGATGGGCGTTATACAGAGAAAGGATGAAATCGGTCGGCTGATAGATGCTCGTGTCGATGTCGCCGGGATATTTCGTGCAGTACCAGTACGCCCCCGCCTGCAGGAGCCTGTTCGCAAAGTCGAAGTCCATGACGTTGACGGTCATCTTCGTCACGATGATGATCTGCAGGGATGGATCGATCGTCTTGATCGCGCGGATGAGCCCCTCCCCCATGAGCCCGCCGGCGATCTGGAAATCCATGACGACGACATCATACCTGTCGCTCCCCGCCTTCAGAAGCTCCAGCGCATGGGAGCCGGTGGACGCGACATCCCGAATCACGATCCGGTCCCGGAACGGCGCGATCGTGCTGCGCACGCGACCGACGTCGTATTCTTCGTCTTCGATCAGCAGGATATGGATGATCTCGGTGCCGAGCATGACAGCCTCATCCGTGGTTCGGGATGGTAAACGTGAATACGGCCCCGCCGTCGGGCGTGGTTCCCGCGTCAAGCCCCCAGCCGAGCCGCTGCGTCGCTATCTCGTGGGCGATGTATGCTCCATAGCCCGAGTGGTCGCTCCCGCCCGGGCTCGTGGTCACATGTTCCAGGAAGATTCTCTTCACCCCGCGTTCGCTCGGCGCCAGCAGCTCCGGTGCAATCCCCTTGCCGTTATCCGAAATCACGACCCTGCTCACCCGCGCGCCAGGGTCGTGCTCCGTTCGGATCGACACCACCAGCCTGTCCACCCCGGCGTGAATGATGCTGTTCTGAATGATTGGCTCGAAGACCTCCCACACCACGAACTCGTTCACGTGCACGGGAGGAAGCCGGTCGTCGAGATCCCATGCAAACTGCACCTCCCCACGGTCCGTGGATACCCGCTGGAACACGTTGGCGACAAGGAACCTGAGCACCCCGTTCAGGTCGGTCGTGAACAGCGGCCCGCGAATAGTCTGCAGCGGCGGGTCGTACCACTTCATATCATAGATGACCCGCGCGATGAAATTGGCGTATTTGTTCACGCGAGCCTTGATCTCCTCGATATTCCCGCCGCTCAGCTCCCGGAGGTCCTCCTTGATGAAGCCCATCACCTTTTCCGCCTTGTGATGGGTGTGGTAGATCCGCTTCGTGAAGAGTGCCTCCTTCTGATGATTGATCTGCTCGGCCAGCCGCTCCTTCTCCTTCTCGAAGAGGAGCCGCTGGGCTTCGTTCCGTTCGCGCAGCGTGTACGACGAGACATAGAACATGGCCAGCAGGCCGAACAGGATGAGCGCCGAGAACGTGATGGATGTCTCGTCGTATCCCGAGACGATTTCGCGCGTAATCGCCGAAAAATCCGGAGTGTTCTTCATGTACACGACGCCCACGAACTCGCCGCGCGGCACGAAGGGCACGAAGACATGGAAGGTCTGCCGTCCCTCGAGCACCGTCCGGATTTCTTCCGACGCGACGATCTCCTCCCGTATCCGTTCGAAGCGCTCGATCGCTTCCGCATGTTCCGTGGTCGGGGGCGGCAGCGCGCTCACTCCCTCGAACATATACCGGTACAGCACCCGTCCGTCGTCGATCGCCCCGATACCGTCCGCCGTGGGGATCAGGACGCACAGCTCCCCGACCGTCTGGCTCAGCGTCTGCTGGCTCAGAATGATATTGAAGCTCTGCACCGTCTTCTCGACGTCCGCCGGCGCGAGCGGGCGGTCGCTGTGCACCGCCTCGAGGAGAAGCTCGAGCGACGTGGTGGTGAGGTTGGCCAGGCGCTCGGCGGAGTCCTGCTGATACAGCTCCTGCGTGCTGGTAAGCGATTTCTGCAGGGAGGTCTTGTGGAGAAAGGAGACGACGATCTGGAAGATCAGGATGACGATGAACAGGACCGTCACGTGCCTGATCTCCAGGTGGTATGTGCCCAGGCCCTCGATCAGCCTGGCACGGCCGCGTGCGGTGCTGCTCATTCCCCGAACGTCCGATTGGCGCGGATCGCCTCCGCGGCAAGCTCACCGGCCTGCGCGGGAGGGATTTCGCCGCGCAGGGCACGGTTGATGTACAGAGACACGATGTCGGACACCCGGGTGTAATCCTCGATTGCGGGGCGATGCACGCCGCGCTCGATCAGTCCGCTGGTAAACTGCAGCGTCGGATGTGCCGCCATATATCCGGCATCCTGGTAGATGCGCGTGTTGACGGGGATGTAGCCCCCGATCTCCAGCAGGAGCTTCTGCGCCTCCTCACTCTGGGTGAAGCGAACGAACTCGAGCGCGGCATCCTTGTTCGTCGACGAGTTGGCTATCATCAGGTTCCAGCCCCCGAACACGGGAGACGGCGAGCCGCCCCGCTCATGCGGCAGGGCCGCAATGCGCACGAGGCGCAGCTTGGCGGTGTCCGGATACATCGACCGGAAGCTCTCGAGGAAGTTCGGCCATCCACGGACGAACACCGCATCGCTGTCCAGCATGGCCGTGTAGCTGCGGATCTCGTCGTAGTCCACGACCTCGGGCGGGGACACGCGATCCACGCGGACGAGCCTGACGAGGCGATCGAGCGCCGCCCGGGCAGCGGCCGTTTGCAGCGGGAACGAGTCCTTCGGCACAGCCCGCCGATCCTGCGAGGCGATATGCTCGAAATAGTTGCAGATCAGCCCTTCGTACGCTTTCCCCTGGAAAACATAGAACGGCCGGCCCCGGTAGTTCAGGCGGTCGCGAAGAGCAGTCAGCTCATCCCAGGTGATGGAGCGCCGGAGGGCCTCCTCGATCGCGGGGGCGTCGGGGAGGCGGCGGACAATATCGGACCGGTAGTACAGAAGTCCGACATCAATATAGAGGGGGATCGCCATGAGGGCGCCGTCGACCGTGCATGACTCGAGCGCCTGCGGCAGCGTGGTGGCAAGGCTCTCGCGCGGGAAATGACGGCCCATCGGCTCCGCCCACTTCGAGAAGCGCGTCACCCAGATGAGGTCGACCGCAAAGACATCGATACGGTCGCTCCTGCTCCTGAGCGAGCGGGCCAGGAGCTCCTTCCGCTCGTTGGTGCTGAACTTCGTGAACGGCAGGTTGACCGGGACCACCTCGATCCGCCCCTTGTGCAGCTCGTTGAAGCGCGCGATGATCGCGGCGTGTGCGGTCGAGATGTTGTCGGCAAAGAAGACGCGGCGGGGGCCCGAGCGCTCGCTCCACACGTTCGGGATCCTGTCGAAGAAGAGCACGCCAAGGATCAGCATGCCGATCACGACTATGGCAAGCGCAAGGAGGATGCGTCGTATCATAGAGAAAAAAAGGGTAAGCATTTTCAGCTTACCCAAAACCCCCGAAAGAGTCAAACGGGGGGAACTCGAGCCGTCGATGGGAATGGCGCGGGTGCGCGGGGCCTCAGAAGCTCAACTTGATCGTAGTCATGATGTCGTGCGACTCCAGCTGCTGCACGACGCCCGCGAAGGTCGTCCCGTACCCCCTGTACACCTCGTCCCACCAGGAATACCCGTAGGCAATATCGAAGGCCAGCCGGCCGCCGGAGTTGACGCCAAAGCCGAGCGTGATGCTCTTCCGGTCGTTCACCCCTTCGTCACCCTTGTACGGCGACGGCCGGTACTGGAAGCCCGCCCTTGCGATCAGGCCCGTGAACGGAAGCCTCAGCTCCGCACCTCCGTTCAGGTTGATGACGCGCGTGAAGCCCTCGGTCACCTCCTTGTTGCGGAGACCCACCTCGTCGAGCGCAAATCCGCCAACGAATTTCATCGTCGTGTAGTCAATTAACGTTGCTTCGGCCGTTGCGGTCAGAAACCAGAGGTTGACCGCCGCGCCTACCGTTGCATTGTAGGCCGGGGTCACCGAGTAGATCACTTCCCTGTCAACCCCGCGCACCTCCCTGGTGCCGGACGCAAACACGCTCCTCCCTCCGACATTCTGGATCTCGGAAATGCTGTGATTGGTCGGAACCAGGAACGACCCGCCGATCGAGATGAAATTCTCCCAGCTTGTAGAGGGCCCCGAACTTGAAGTCCCATCCGGTGACGACGATGTCGCGCACGTCGTGGACATACATGCTCTGGAAATCGGCCGTCGTCGGATCGCCCGGCACAGTCGTTGATGGACGCGTCGTACACGTTGTTGGCGTCAACTTCGCTGAATTCCCTGTCGGCGAGGTAGCTGCCGCTGTTGTAGCTGGCACTGACGCCCACAAACACATTCGGCATCATTTCGAACGAGGCGCCGGCTGATATCTGGAGAAAGTTGCCGGACTCCAGGATGAACCCGCTCTGCTGGAGGTTGCCGTTGATGACGGTCTCACGGCCGAGCACCTGGCCGCTGATGGGATCGGTCACCGCATAGTTCAACCCGAGGGCTGCCGGGATGGGGCTTCCGTACGAGGTGAGATCCTGGATCAGCGAAGAGGTGGAGCTGTTGTACGCGTCGAACTTCGTGTTGCGGTTGAAATCCTTGGACTGGGAGAACCCCAGCGCGAACACTGAACTGCGCTGGCCGAGGTGCACCGGAAACGTCATTCCGAATTGCCCCAGGCTCGTGCTCGTGGTCGTAAAGGGCGTCACGGCGTCGCGGTATGCGGCGTCGTTGGGGGACGCCAGGAAATTCACCGACATCGCGAATGTGGTCGAATCCAGCACGGCCATGGTTGCCGGATTGAACCGTGTCCCCGAAAAGTCATAGCCGATCGTGGAATAGGCGTTCCCCATGCCGAGAGCCCGCGCGCTGAAGATGGTCCCCGGCTCGGACAGCCTTCGCACGACGTCCGTCGTCTGTGCCGGCGCCGCGGACACGACAGCCAGAACAGCAGCGACCCCCGCCCACACACTCCGGATCGCTGATCGACTCACGCCACTCCTTCTCCGCTGCATTGCATCCCTCTCTATGAAATGTTCCGTGACCGAAGCACGCGCCCGGGCAGCGCATCCTGCTGCCGGCCGTCGCGCACGACGTCCACGCCGTTGACAATCACGTACGGCATCCCCGATGGAAACCTGTGCGGGTCCGTGTATGTCGCCTCGTCCCGCACGGTTGCGGGGTCGAACAGAACGATATCCGCCGCCTTCCCCTCCGCGATCACGCCCCTGTCGGACAGGCCGATCTTCTCCGCCGGGAGCGAGGTCATCTTCCTGATCATCTCGGGGAGCGGGATCGTTCGCCTCTCAAGCGCGTAGACACGGATCGCACGCGGAAAGGTTCCGTATGCCCTGGGATGCGGACGCGTCGGCGACGCCGGCGAATACGCACCGCCATCGGACGCGACCATGGAGTTCCTCCATCGCAGGACCAGTTCCGTCCCGGCCTCGTCCATTCCGAATCCGACCATCCCGACCCCTGCGTTCTCCCTCACGAGAAGGTCGACGACAAACTCGAACGGGTCGACACCCTCCTGCCCGGAGATCTCTTTCACTGTCTTCCCGAGATACTTCTTGGATTCCTCGCCCCTGACGCTCGAGATCATCACGGACTCCCACGACCCGAGCCCATCGACTTTCTTCAGCACCGCCGGACGCAGCGTCGCCAGCGTCGCCGGATCCTTCAGGCGGCCCACGAACCGTTCGTTCCCTCCGTCCCTGGATGCGATCGGAAAGAGGTTCTGCAACCCTGTGCTGAATGCGATGTAAGGGTACCTGTCCGCGTGCACCTCGAGCCCGGACGCGATCGCGGCGTCAAGCAGGTCCAGCGCCTGCTGTTGCTTCGGCCAGTTCACCCGGTTCTGAGCCTTCAGGTGCGACACCTGAAGACGCGCGCCCGATCCTTTGCAGATGGCAACCGCTTCTTCGATTGCTTCAAGGAGGCGATTGTCTTCGTTCCGCATGTGCGTCGCATACAACCGGCTGCGGCCCGGTATCGCCTTCATGACCTCGGCGAGCTCTTCCTGTGATGCAAAGCTCCCCGGCGTGTATTCCAGCCCGGTCGAGGCGCCCCAGCACCCCTGCTCGACGGCCAGCGCCACCGCGCGCTGCATCGCGCGAATCTCATCGCCCGTCGCAGGGCGGTCATCCATCCCCACCACGGCGCCACGAACGGTCCCGAGGCCGACCATCATAACAATATTCTGGGCGGTCCTGTTCCTCTCCAGGAGCGCCAAAAAAGCCATCCATGTCCCTGTACGGGCACTCGTACCCGACATCATCCTTGAACGCCTCAAGGCGCTCCGCGAGCGTAGGGCCGCCCAGCGGGGCCGGCGAATCGCCGTCCTGCCCGCCGACTTCGGTCGTCACGCCCTGCATCACCTTGCTCTCGGCGCGGGGGAATCGGAGGAGAGATTCGTCGGTATGCGAGTGGATGTCAACGAAGCCGGGAACGACCGTGAGCCCGCGGGCGTCGATGACCCGCGCTGCGTTTGCCTCGGAAAGTTGCCCCACCGCAACAATTCTGTCTCCCCGGATGCCAACGTCCGCCAGCGCCGAATCCGCCCCCGTTCCATCGATAACACTGCCATTCCGGATCAGCAGGTCGAGCGAAGGGCGCGCGTCCACGGAAGATTGAGAACTGCCGCAGCCGGCAACGAGAGCACCGGCGCCCGCCGTCGCAAGGGCTGCAAGAAAACTGCGACGGGGAATCCGGGACGAATCTTGCGGAACTTCCATGGATCCAATCTACGAAAAAACCGAAAGACTCACAAAGGGCATTTCTAGCGCATCAGGAGCATTTTTCGGGACTGCACCGTCCCCCCTGCTCTCAGCTGGTACATATACACTCCGCTGGCGGCCTCCCGCCCATTCCACGTCACCTCGTACGAGCCCGGCCCCATTCTCTCGTTCACCAGCACCGCCACCTCCCGGCCGAGCAGGTCGTACACCGTGAGCGTTGTGGGCTGCTCCTGTCCACCAGCATGCGAGCCGCGAGAGAGCCGGGGATCGACGATCGTGAACCGGATTTTCGTCTCCGGGTTGAACGGGTTTGGATAGTTCTGGTCCAGCCGGAACTCCGCCGGGAGCACGCGCTCTTCGTCGACGCCCGTCGTGGTGTTCATGACCGTGTATGCAGCCACCACCGAACCGAATTCATCCACGATGGCGAGCTGCACGGAGTCCTCCCCGAACACGGTGACGCGCCCGAACGCATTGTTGAACTCGGACGAGGTCAATCCCTGTCCCCCCTGATTCCAGATGTTGATCCCGAAACTGTCCAGCAGGGCGACGGTCTGAGAGTTGGTGATGTCCAGCCCCCCGGCCATGATCTCCGGCAGCCCCGCGTTCGCTCCGTCGTCGATCGCCGCGGTGTGCGAGTCGCCGCTCAGCACGATCACGTTGGTGATACCGTTCTGCCTGATAAAATTGAGGAGCGTATCGGCATCCTCCAGAAAGCCGCACCACTTGTCGGCGAATTCGAACGCGGCGAATATGCCCGTGGTCCCCGGAGGCAGCAGCGGTGACTGGACGGGAAAGGTCTGAAGAAACAACCCCGCTTCAATTCCCTGCACCTGTGCGCGGTTGAACGGCACGGAGCTCATCAGGAACTTCCATGTCGCCGTAGAGCTCCTCAGCTCCTCAAGCAGCCAGGTGAGCTGGTTGGGCCCGCTGCCCGGAGCGTCGTCCCTCCCGAGTATGGAGTGCCCTGCCGGCGGCGAGTTGCGCCAGAAGCCGGTGGCGTTGTCCTTGTAGAAGCCGGCCAGGTTCGGGGTTCGCTGGGAACGCAGGTCGAGGGCAAAGACGTCGACGTTGCCGTGCGTAAACTTGTGATAGATCCCGCGAGACTCGTTCACAAGCGGATAGGTCGGCATGTTCTCCCTGTACCCGCGAATCGCATTCTCGCGCCCGCCGGAAGGATTCGTCAGCTCGAGCGCAACAAAATCAGCACTGAGCGGATTCGGGCGGAAGGGGACGTAGAAACTTGAGGTCAGCGCGGACGCGTTGTTGTTCATGAAGTCGTGGTCGTCGTACACGTAGTCGACCGGAGCGGTGCTCAGCAGGGTGTCCATCAGATAGTCGCTGCTGAACCGCGACAGATAGGCCGCCTGAACCTTCGCGTAGTCAGCACTGAAGAAGGCACTGTCGAGAGGCGGCGGGTCACTGTCGGTCGAATCGGGGTATCCCCAATCGCCGAGCTGAAGAAAGAACCGGGGCTGCGCGCCGACTACCTGACGGTAGACGTTTCCCGGGGGTGTCGGCGACGGGAGGAGCGATCCGCTCTGCTGGCAGGAACCGAACCCGAACGTGAATGTGGAGACGGTGCCGGGGACAGGAAAGGTCTGGAAGGACTGCACGCGCGGCTGCGGGACGGACCGGATGGCCGCCCTGTAGTAGTAGCGGGTATCCGGCTGGAGTCCGGACACATCGACGAGGGCGGCGAAGTTCCCTTCGGCGGTCGTGAAGCGCGGCACGCCGGCGACCGGCGATCCGAAGGCGGGATCGGTGGAGAGCTCAACGGTGACCGTGTCGGATTCCGAGAGGCGAACCCAGAACCGGGCCGCGTTGTGGGTGACTCCGCCCACGGCCATGGTGTGGGTGACCTCCGCGCCGGGCGCAGGAAGAGACCACAGGAGTGTCACGAGGGCCCCAACCCCCCAGTGTCGGAAGCAACGACGTCGCATGCGCAGGTCCCCCGTATGAGGATACACGTATAACAGAAGAACAGTGCGTCAAAATGCTACTGAAACGAGCGGTGGGATGCAACTCTCGGGAGGCCGGATCGACGTTCAGTTATGGCCCACCGGCCCGATCCGATGAACATGCACGGGGCGCCTCCCCTCGGTGTCGGGCGGCTCGAGAATGAAGACGAGGAATTCGTTCGCGGTGTCGATCTGGCCCTCAAGCTCCCTGTACCCATCCTCCGTACTTCCTTGATCGCGCAGATACGCTCCAAGCCGGGAGCCCGGCCAGAACTCAAAGCGGACCTCCTTCATGTCATCGCTCGATACGTAGGTATCCGGAAGGAATGCGAACACGCCCGTTTCGCCTGCAAGCTCAACCGAACGCTTCCAGACGTCCAGGAGCAACCCGTGCTCCTTATAGAGAGAAGTCAGGAGTTCAGGATAGGTCATCGCTTCGCACCCACCACCGCCGACGGACGGTCCTTAAAGCTCTCGATGACGGCCACGCCCCCGGCGGATTCCCGCGTCAGAGCGCCGCCGGCCGTGCGGACCGCCAGCGGGTTCGTATTGCATTCCTGGCTGATGTGCGCGAGGACCACCGTGGTCGGAAGCACGGTGCTGCGCCGCAGCACAGCGGTCAGCAGCTCTGCGCACTGATCGTTCGAGAGGTGGCCGCGTTCCCGGATCCGCCGCTTGAGCCACTCGGGCCGGCCGGACCGCTCCAGCATCTCCGGATCGTGATTCGATTCGATGACAATCGTCTGGGCGCCGGCGAAATGGCGCACGAGGCGCTCCAGAGGAAAGCCGACGTCGGTGGCAAACGCGACTTTTGCATCGCCTTCTACGAGCGAGTATCCGAAGCATCCGCCGGGGGAATCGTGGGGCACCTCGAATGCCTCGACACCGAACGAGCCGATCATCGGATCGCCCGACCCGAGGGTCCGGAGCAACCCTTTCCTCAAGGCCACGGCCCCGGCGTGATACTGACGCGTGAGTGGACCGCGGATGGGAGCCGGGCAGTAGATGGGCACGCCGGCCTCGGTCAGGGCCGTAATCGCCTCGTCGTTCAGATGGTCGCCGTGGGTGTGCGTGATGAGAACCCCCGCCAGGTCCGCCATCTCAAGCCCATGGGCGTTCAAGCCGCGGGCGATGTACTTCGGGCTGAATCCGCAGTCGATCAGTATTCCGTTGCGCAATCCACGGATGAGCGTACAGTTCCCCGCACTCGAGCTGCCCAGGACCTGCACGGTGATCCCTCCCGCGGGGTCAAAAGGTATGCTGAGCTGGTGAGTCATCTCGATTGGCTGGGACGCGTGTGGCCTCATGCTTCTCAATCTACCGCCTCCGGGACATCGAAGCAACGAGAAATGCGGAGCGCCCGGAGACCGGGTGACCGGCCGCCGGGCGCAGCATGCAGACCATGACCGCAGTCGCCTGCGGGCGACTTGCAGCAATCAGTGTTTGGGCGGAATCGGATCGGGGACCTTGTTCTGAACCGGCTTGAGTGACATGAGATATGCGTACACGTCCTTCAAGTCCTGATCCGTCTTCCGGGCAAACACCTCCCAAGGCATGGGCGGGAGAATCGGCCGCCCGGCGCCCAGGTGCTTCCCTTTCCTTATGGAGTCAATGAACATCTGCTCCGTCCATGCGCCGATCCCCGTCCCGGGATCAGGGGTAAGATTCGCAGCAAAAGAGACACCCCAGGGGCCTGCCCACGCGGTCAGGTCGGGTGACGCGAGCGCCCCCCATTTCCCCTGGCCCAGAACGCCTTCGGGGACATCGGGAACCTTCGTGCTCGCTTGATGACCCGAGAGAGCCAGCGTGGGGTGCTCGACCGGACCCTGCGGCCCCATCACCTTCGGCGAATGGCAGTCGCCGCACCCGCCGGTCTGGACGATATATTTCCCTCGATCGACACTCGCCTTCGAGGCCTTCGTCCCCTGCGCATGGGCGGGCGATGATGCGATGAGCAGACAGCATGCCACCGCAGCGAGAGTGAACCATGCAAGCGATCGTGAGAGCATCATTGCGACCTCCTTCTGATGGTTGTGAGATGTGAGAACAGCAAACAACATTGAGAAGAGGATAGCGTGATTGCGATGTCGGGGATCGGGGGATAGACCGCTGAAACGGGATAGGACCAGGCCACGACAATCCGGGCGCGCGGGCATGGACGGAGCGAGGTGATGAGCTGGAGGACAGGGAACCATCCCGCACCGCAGCGGCGGGGAGCTGCTCCGGAGTGACGGTCGCTTCGGGCTTCGGCGGAAATGCAGGCACGGTCGCAGGCACAATCGCATGTGCCAGCATCCGCACGGCGAGCGCGGGGGGACGCATCAGTCCTCCATCTCAGAGTTGAAAAGAACAGACGTTACGTGTGCTACTGTACGAACTGCCGCCCGGGAAGTCGCAGGGCCTCAGACATCGGCACCCGGCTCCCCGGGCTTGGGGGCCGGCGGAGCGTACCACTGCTCCTTCGGAACAACCGTCACAGCTTCCCGGTCCGCTTCGTAATTCGGAGACATGATCTGGACGCCGTGCTCGTTGAATGCGTCCTGGATGTTCTTGTGCAGGTCGGAGTAGATCCGCACCATCCGATCAGGACGCCGGGTGTACACGTTCAGCTCATACGTCACATAGAAGTCGTCGAGGGATCTCTGGAGTACAAACGGCTCCGGCTCCTGAAGCACGTCGGGCGTTCGCGCGGCGGCCTGCCGGAGCATTGCGTGCACCTGCCGCCACGGCGCATCGTAACCGATCGTCACCGATGTCGGCAGAATCAGCTTCCCCTCCGCAGCCTGTGACGAGAAGTTCGTCACGTGTCCACTCAGTACCGTGGCGTTGGGAATCGTCACCTCAACGTTCTTCGGCGTCTTGACCCTCGTGATGAGAAGCGTCGTGTCCATCACCCTTCCGGCCGTGTCACCGATCTTCACGATATCACCAACCTTGAACCCGCGCATGTATGTGAGAATGACGCCGGCCACAACGTTCGCCACCGCGGATGTCGACCCGAGAGAGAACAGGATGCCCACGAAGATGGAGATACCCTGGAATGCGGGGGAACTGGAGCCGGGGATGTATGGGAATGCGACCACGGCCGCAAAGGCGATCACGAGCACGCGGACGATCTTGTACGTCGGGTTGGCCCAATCCTGGTAGAAGCCCGGAAGCGTGACTCTTCCGACTCCGATTTCTCGAAAGAAGAGGCGCAGTCCCCGAAGCATATACCGCACGATGACAACCAGAACCGCAAGGAAGAAGAGGTTGGGGAGATACGCAACAAACCCTTCCCACAATACCTTGAGGGGCGAAATGATCAGATCGAGGAGTTGTACGGCAATCCCCCGGGTCCACGGGAATCTCGTCAGAACAAAGCCGACGTACAGGTACGCAAGGATCGCAGCGAGCGCCCACCTGACCAGCCCGACGATGCTGATGACCCCGGCTTGAAGCCACTCAAGGCGGATGACCTTCTTCGCCCCGCTCTCCACCGCCGCCTCCCCCCCCGCAATCCATCTCTGCACCCAGCGCCTGCCGCGCGCCAGCAGCCACAGGAGCACGATGAAAACCGCGGTCGCCCCGAGGGTTTCGAGCGCACCCGTCAGGAGCGATGTCGACGACCGCGCCTCACGATAGGCATCGACCGCGCGGCGTATTGCAGCGACATACTGGCTTGCAAGAGAGTCCCGGCTGACCCCCACGAGCATCGCGTCCACGTCGTAGACTCCCATGACAAACCGATCCGTCGCGAGAATCTCGGTCGCGTCTGGCCGGGAGTCTGCGACGACATCTTCGGCCCGGATCGTATAGGATTCAGCGAGAGCGATAATTCTGTCCGTGACGCCATCGGCGCGCTGCTCCACCGACATGCCGCGAGACGTAGCCCGGATGACGAACAACGTGTCTCCTTCGACGACCACGGGCGCAGCGCCAGAGGTATCGACGGCAACTCTCTGGACAACTCCGTCCTGGGCGAGCGCGACAATAGACCATATCGCAAGCATGATCGGAACGGCGAGCAATCGAACCATGGGATACTCTCGTCCTTGTCTTACGTCACCGACGAACGCCGGTCGGGTTCACATCAATCGGACTTGACATCGCTCTGCGGCTGTAGCACGGAGGCGCCCTCGTCCCGCTTCACCGGGGGCGGCATATAGCCCACGACCGAGCCCGACCGAATCCGGGCGAGATACGGCGAAAGCGTCGTCCCGGGCAGCGTCCGGACGTTGTCCTCCATCAGGATCGGCCCGATCCCCGTGCCGGCCCCGATCGTGCAGTGCGAGCCGATCTCGATCAGACCGTACCGGAACGTCCCGCACCCGTCGTACGCGTGCACGGTCGCCCGCGTGAATGCGCCGAGCAGCGTATGATCCCCGATGAAAATGAGCTCTGGCCGGAAATGATCCAGCCAGGCCATCTGCATGATTTCGGTGTTCTTGCCGATGTGGACGCCCATCACCCGGTACAGCCTGTTCTTCAGCGGTGAACCCCTCATGAAGAAGGAGATAGCCACCAGGACAAGCAGCAGCATCTTACGCCCGACGGGGAGATTGAGATCCCTCCAGTTGATGGCGTTGGGCTCTTCGGGAGCCCCGAGGCCGGCAATCGTATAGTGCCGGGCGCCCCCGGCCAGAAACGCGTCAAGCCGCGTGCGACCTTCGGGCGTATCCGGATTGAGCTCCGTCACCGGGAACCCCTTCCCTTTCGCCGTCTTGCTGATTCTGATCTCGCGGCCATTCCGTCGGCCGAGCTTGATGGCCCGCCTGACGATTTGCGTGGTCACGTCGCGCATCACCGTTTCCGGCGTGGGCGGCTGAGGGAGGGGTTTCATCGTGGCGTCATGACCGCCGGCGCCTGGGGCGGCACCGCGGGTCACGTCCTGGTCTGTGCGGAATGGGAGATCGAAAACCGACGCGAAACACAGAAGCCCCGCCCGTCCCCGGAAGGGAACGGGCGGGCACACGCATCATTTCATCAGAATCATCCGCTTCACCGACACGTTCCCGCCCGCGCTGAGGCGGTAGAGATACATCCCCGACGGCAGCGTGGACGCGTCAAACCTCGACCGGTATGTGCCGGCCTCCTGTCTGGCGTCAACGAGGCTGGCGACACGCTCGCCGAGCGCGTTGAAGACTTCCAGACGCACCTGGCTTGCTTCGGGCAGCGCATACTCGATTGTGGTGGACGGGTTGAACGGATTGGGGTAGTTCTGGTTCAGCGCGAACACCGCCGGCACGCTGTTGTCGATCGCGACGGAGGTCGCCACGCCGAAGAACGACACATCGTCGAGGATGAACGACGACCCGAGCGTCGGCTGGCCTTCCGTGCCGGTGCCGATGATCGTGAAGTAGATGTAGGCGGAGTCCGGCGTCCCTCCAAAGAATACCTCGATCGGCAGATCGAGCAGGGTGAACGAACCCGCGGGAGCCACGATCTCGGTGTCCGCGGCAGCCACCGGGCTGAAATTGTCGTAGAAGATCACGACGACGGCGAGCACGTCTCCGCCCTGTGGCGCGAATTGATAGTACGCCTGCAGGCGCTGCGGCACCTCGGTATACGGGAAGATCGATGTGAGATTCGCCGGCCAGGTTGTGCTGAACGCGGAAACGACTTCTCCTCGCGCCGCGAACGATCCTGAGCGCCGGGTGCCCGAAGCCGTCACGGTGGTGGCAATCGTGGGAACATTGGACGTGATCCAGCCATCGGGGTTGCCGTTGGTCCAGGCTTCAAACCCCGGGTTCGGGATCTGGGCTGTGCTTTGGCCTGGCACGACCATGGACACCAACATCGCCATCGACAACGCTCCAACACATGCAAACAAGAGACGCATAGCAACCCTCCAGATGGTGTTCATTGGACCCTGCGGGCAGGGAATAGATCTTAAATTGTACCGGAATTGCCGGTCCGATGCAAGCGACCGACCGGGAATTGTACGGCGGAGCTATATGGTGGTCCGGGCGTGAGGTGGCGCGGCGGGATTTCCGACACGGCCTGGAGGGACAATGGAGAAAGGTCTGATCTTCAGTCGCGGCGCGCAGCCTCGGCCATGGCCCCGACGTTCGCCGGAGGCACGTCGGGAAGGAGGGCTTCGTGGCTGGGGCTCACGATCCACCGCGGTCCGAACACCTTCTTGAGCCGCTGGATTTCCGAGGCGATGCGAGACGCGCCGGTCATGTTCAGCCATAGTCCTGTCCTACCCTCCTGCCTCGTGGTGATCATACCTGCACTGTCGGGCCTCATCAGCGAACGCGTGAAGCAGCGCTGTATCGGCATCGAAGAAATGGTCGGACGGGGCAAGGATAAACCCTCCGCCTTCGCCCGCATCGCGGAACGCCTGTCGCACGGCGGCACGGGTCTCTTCCGGCGTGCAGCCCTTGAAATAGTGGAACTGGTCGAACCCGCCGATCATGCATACCCGCTGTCCCACCCGCCGCTTCGCCTCTCCAAGCCTCGTGTCGCCTCCCATCGCCGCGGGAGTGAACGTCTCCATGGCGTCGGGCTGCATGTCCGCGATCCGCTCCAGGAACGGCATCATGCCGCCGCACGTGTGATACACCACGCGCTGGCCGGCATCATGGGAGTGGCGGATGAGCTCCGCATCATACGGCGCGACGAAGCGGTCAAAAATCCCGGGGGAAATGACGGTGGATGACGCGTCGCCGCCGCCATGCTCGATGACGTCGAATCTCGCCCCCGCCATGGACTTCAGATACCGGACCTTGCGATCGAAGAGGGTCTTGAGGAATGCATGGACCCATTCAGGGTCGTCGTACGTTGCCATGATGAGGTTTTCGATCCCGTACAGGACGGAAGCATCCTGCCAGCAGCCCGACTGGCCGTACACGTCAAAGAACGGGATGAATCCCCTGAGGATCCCGTTCTCCCCGACGTCGGCCGCCTGACGGTTGACCTCGTCCACATCGCATTCGGGCGCGGCCGCATACAGGCCGATGAGATCGATGTCGCGCTTCTCCTTGATCAGCCTCTCGGTGACCCAGGACGTGTGTTCGTTGCTCTGGAGGACCGTCGAGAGCTTCCCGCCCGGGGTGACGAAGTGGTATCGGACGGTCTGATATTCCTGTCCGGGGACAGGCTCTTCGACAATCTTCCACTGCGGGGATACCACGCGTCGTGCCTCGAGAAAACCGGGCACGTGATCCGGGTCGTGATACTCGCCGGCCGCGGCGTTCGGCCGGTAGGCCATCAGCCATCGGATGGGATCCAGGCCGAAGCGCTCGAAGAATTCCTCATTGGAAATCCCGCCGAGATACCGGCGGAGGAACGACGTCATGACATGATGGGTCGTGACCGGAAGCCGGTCCGGCACTTTCTGGTCGAGGGCAGCGATCAATCGTTCTCTGGAAGTCATAATAGAACAGCTCCTATTTTCGCGCGCCGTACATGTCGAGCAGGACGCGCGCCATGATCGAATCCCAGATGTAGTTCGACGGGCTCTCCTGGACCGGATAATCCGGACTGTATGACTCCCAGAAACGGTGATTCAGTGAGAGCTGCGTCGTCACCGCAAGCATCATCTTGTTGCCGACCTTCCGGGCGAGATCGTCGTATCCGTAGTTGCTCAGCCCCTTCATCACCATGTAATCCCAGAGCAGCCACACCGCGCCGTTCCAACGGCAGCAGCCGTCTACGAACGCTGTGAAGTGCGGGTCGTCAGCAGCCAGCGTCGGGACGCCATAGCGCCGCCAGAACGAGCCTGTGTTGGTCAGGTGCGTCACGAGCCTCCGGGCCTGCTCCCTGGTAGCCACGCGGGCCCAGAGCGGCAGGAAGCCGATCAGCTCCTTGCGCTTCAGGCTCGCCCCCTCGAATACGAAGCTGTTGTCCTCTTTCGACACATTATAATAGAAGCCGTCCTGTGGGTCCCACATGGTGCGGTTGATGAGCCCGGAGACCCGCGAGAATTTCTGAGACCATTCGCGCACGCCAGCGGTGTCGCCCAGCTCCTTCGCCATGACCCCGAGGTAGTGCATTTCGTTGGCCACCTCGCACGTCAGGTCGAGCACGTCCAGCTCGTGCGATATATCCCGTCCCTCGTCGGTCCCCTCTGAGAAGAGCTGGAACACGACGTTCCACCCGTCTCGGACGTTCTCGATGATGCCGTACGGGCCCCACTCGAACATCCCGTCCTGATCCGTGTCGCGTTCACGCTCCAGATACCTGACGAAGTCGGCCCCCGCGCGGTACGCGTCGCGGAGAAAGTCCCGGTTCTTCCCTGCCGCGTACACTTCCCAGCTTGTCCACGCAAAGAACGGCGCCGACGTTGTCGGCACCCCTTCATGCGGATAGACCTGCGGCCCCCGCGGCCCGTGTCGGTATGCGATCAGCCCGTCCTCATATTGCTGCTCGATGTAGACCCGCTGCGACTCCTCGGCCGAGCGGGCATCGAGCAGCGCGTACGGGATCATGGAGAGGGACTCGTGCATCACCTGGTGCCCGTGGCCCCAGCCCCACACGGGATTGCGGGAAAACACATAGAAATTGTGCGCGGTCTGGCCGGAGGGCGGAAGCATGCACTGGCGCACCAGGTTCAGGGCGCCGATGTAGACAAGCTTCTCGGCGGCGGTTGTGAACGCAGGCCTGGGCACCCTTGCGTAGAGGGCGACATTGTCGTCGACGCAGCGCTGCAGGTCGGCGGCGAGCGCGGCGCGGGCGTCGGCGGCGAGCTCCTCGATCGGGCGCCGCGCATCCTGGACGCTCCGCACGAACCGTACCGTTGTCTGCTCGCCGGGGGCAAGCCGGACGTCTTTCTGCAACGCGATCAACGCGGCCCCCCCTTCCTTCCGAACGTTCAGCGCTGTGACGTTGTCGTGCACCTTGCTCAGCCGCTTGGCCGCGAAATAGAACTCCTCGATCGAACACGCGGCGTACGCGCCGTAGCTGTCGGGAGCCCCGCTGGACGAGAGGAGGTTCCTGAAGTTCTCCGGATAGCCCCGGTCCCGGTACAGATTGCTGTGAAGCCGGATCAGCGATTCATGGTGCGTGGCGACGTACCCGTGCAGCGACGAATCGTACCCCACGACCTGCAAGGAGTCGCCCGGGCGATGCAGCACCGGATACAGCATCAGGGCCATCGGGACCGCACCGGCGTTCGTGATCGTCAGTTCGACGATTGCCGAACCGGAACTGTACACGCAGAACACCTCCTGAACCCTGAGCCCCGCGAACGGCTCGTACTCGAGCACTGCCATGTCAGGGAAGGAGGCTGTCACGACCGGCCGCACGGCGAACTCGCGGGTCTTCGAGATCACCATGTTGTTGCATTTCCAGACGACGGTCAGGTCTCCCGCATACTGGCTCGAATACGTGACGGGGCGCTCCGGGCTGAAATAATCCATGAAGTACGCCTTGTCGGCGAAGAAGCGCGAGCGGCTCATGGGTGCCGCGTACGTCGTGAAGAGGGGGTCGTCCGCGGCGGCCCGAAGTCGAAGGAATGCGTCGCTGACAGTCACGCCCGCCGGCGCCTGTGCGGTCAGGACAACCCCACATGCAATCGCAGCAAGCGTTCGACGCACGCATGTTCCTGCCGCCTCGCACCTCCTCATTGCGATCCCTCTCATCCCATCCCTCCCCCTATCGCTTCTGCGTCGCGCTGATGACAAGCTGCTTCTCCCTGTCGATGACCCGCGCATAGAAGTTGTACCCGCCATAGTTGTTCTCGATCTTCAGGAGCAGCGCGTTCCAGCCTTCCTTGAGCGCCAGCGGGATGCGGTCCTGATCCGGCGCGGCGACACGCACGGCAAGGAAGCGGTGGATCTCCTTTCCGTTCAGGAAGACCTTCGCGCCGTCGTCACTCCCCAGCAGGAACGGCACTGTCGCGGCCCGGGGCGAATAGATGTAGGTGAGCGCGTACACCACCACCATCTCGTACGGATCGAAATCGTAGAGATCGAACCGGCCCCTGGGCGGAGTCTGCTTCAGCACCCACGACACCTTCTGCCCGTTGACACCCTCGTAGCGCGCGTCCAGCTTGATCTCGCGCTCCGGCGGATACGGCGCGTCGAGACCCAGCCGCTGCAGCTTCTCGTCGCGCATGTTCGGAAACGGTCCGATGACATACCACTCCGGGATGTATACCCGCTTCGGCTCCGCAACGAACGCGTCGAGCCCCACCGCGTGGCCGGATGCCTTTGCGTCCTTTCCGGTCACCGTGCATTCGAGGGGGATGACGCCGCCGGTCGCCCTGAGGTCCTTCAACGCCACTTTCCCTCCGGGTACGACATCGGGTGCGTATCCCTTGATCGACCCGACTACCGCCCCACCGTGGCTGAAATCGGCGTTTCCGTATCCGGGGCCCATCGAATAGAAGACGGAAAGATCATACCGCTCCTCTGCGACAGGGACAGAAACCGAAAACTTCGAGCCTGCTTCCGCCCCCTCCACCGCCAGCTGCCGATTTCCGCTCCAATCTGCGCCGTACCGCTTCATGTCCTCCGTTTTCGCGGTCAGCCCCTTCCCCGACACCGTCAGCGACTCCGCTTCGACCGCGCCGTTGGGCACCGCTACCCGGAGCGGTATGCGGAACCCTGCCGGAGGCAACGCCGGAAACGCCTGGTGGGGCTCGAGCTGATACCAGTACGCCGTGCTGCTGTAGTCAGCGACTTCCTCGTTGCCGTGGCCGTGCTCGATCGTGAACCGGAGCGAGCGCGTGAACGGGATGGCATCCTGAATGTGGAATCGATAGGCGGCAATCCGGGACAGCGAGTCGTCCTTGAGGATGAGGCCGTGATACGGCGCAGCGTACTCCCCGCGGTTGAAGTACCATCCGCTGGTGAAGTAGTCCTCCGTCCCGGTCCCGTAAATGGAGGGCTCCTTCTCCCCGTCCACGTACACCATTTCGTCGCCCTCGAGGTACTGCATCCCGTTGCCGTAGCTCTGCATGTTCATGTTCACGCCAACCAGGTGGCCGCGGCCTGTCGCTTCGAGGATGGTGTAGTTCGCATTGCGCCCGGCCCTCGTGTCGCGCCGCCACTGGGCATGAAAGTATGCCGCGGCGACCGGGAGCGGTTTCTCGAGCTTCCGGTAGTCGATGTGATAGTAGAACGAGTTGATCTCCTCCCCCGTCTCGTTCACCACCTCGACCCGGGCCGACTTCCCGAACGGCATCGGAAAGAACGAGTAGTAGCCGCCGCTGGACATCCCCAGATAGGCCGTCACGTACTGCTTGTACTGGAAACCCGTCCCGAAGAAGTCCCCGACCGGAACCTCGACGGACGGCGTCGCCTCCCCGTCCCAGAACATCCTCAAGACGATCCGGCGCAGGAAATACTTGTCGGGGGACGCGATCGTCACCCAGATTCTCACGATGACGCCCGGACCTGTGATGTCCGCGAGCGTCGCGGTCTCGCCGCTCTTGATCGCGATGAAGTCGCTGTTCCCTCCCGTTCGATCATAGCTCGAAACCTGAAGCAGCCTGCCCTCCCTCAGAAACGGGAGGGCATCGATGTCGGGTGCGGCAACCGGCTGGGCGATCGCCGGGACGGCGGAGCACGCCGTGATGATCAGCGCCCACGTGATGCATTTCATGATGACGCGCCCTTCACAATAGAATGTAATCATGACCTTCGCCTGCTGCGCAGGCAGGCCGGTCGGCGTCCTTGACCGACAGCCGCCTCACGCAGCAGACTTGACGTCCCACATCTCAGCCATTGTGCTCGAGCCCGGCGCGTCACTCGGGATTTGCGGCGCACCGACGCCTCACCCGGCATCCTTCACGCATCGGAATCCCACGGTCGCACACCGATTCAACGCCGGCGACACCATCAGCAGGATCTGCGGATTGTCAGCGGGTTGCGGACCGCCCGGGATGTACCACCAGCTCGACGTGGGGTTGTAGAAACTCCCTCCCCGCAGCATGCAGAACACAAACGTCCCGTTGTCGTACGTGTCGTTCGTGAGCTGCCAGACGTTGCCGATGAGATCCATGACGCCGAACGGGCTTGCTCCTCCGGGGTATGCTGTCACGGAAGAAGTGTGTTCGAGCTTCCAGTTGCAGCGTGTCGAATCCATCGCCGGACCCCAGGGGTACTTCCTTCCGTCTGTCCCCTGCGCCGCGTACTGCCACTCGATCTCGGTCGGAAGCCGCTTGCCGGCCCACCGGGCATACGCCTGCGCATCCGTTGCGTCCACGTACACCACCGGATGGTCTTCCATTCCCGCCGGCGGTTTTCCCTTCACCCAGTGCTTCAGGAAGTTCGCGGGATCCTTCGGTTTGTACTTCCCGGCAGCCAAAAAGGCTGCAAAGTCGCGGTTTGAGACCGGATAGGTGTCGATGAAAAACCGCCGCATGGCGAGCGTGTCGGGCTTTCCCGAACCGGGGTACGGAATGACCTCGTTGGGGCTCAGGAAGCTCCGGGTCGTGCTGTACACGAATGTTCCGGCCGGGATCTCCGTCATCCCCTTCGGAGCGCTGCCCGCCGGCCTGGTCCGGGTGACGCCCGAGATCATCCGCGGCGTGGCGAGCGGCACGTTCACGATCCGCTCGTCGAGGAGCTCACGGCCTTCGAACAGCTGCACGACAAACTTCTCCTCGTGGCGGCCGACCGTTGCAAGAAGAGACACGGCATGCGTGCCCGGGGACAGCTCCGCGCTGCGCGTCGAGTAGGACGGATTTCCCGCCGAGACCACGATCCGGGTGCCTCGGCGTCCCGAGACGAACAGCGAATCCCCTTCCACCGAAACGTCGAGCAGCCGCGGAAGCTTCGCGATGCAATCGACACTCCCTTCGCGCCGCGTCCAGAGCCAATCGCGGCTGAACCCTTCCACAGTCGCCTGCACGTAGCTCGTGTCCTGAAGCCGGACGGGATCAAGCTCCTCGTGGTGCCAGAGACTGACATAATGGAAGTCGGACGCCGGGGACGCGGCGAAGAGCGGACCTCTGTACCCTTCAGGGCGCAGGCTGTAGACGGTGTACACGGTCTTCTCTGCGGCAGGCCAGCAGTTGACCCAGACGCTGTCCACGGTGGTCGGGAGCAGCGGGATCCAATCCTTCACGGTGAATGCCGACGCGTTCTCGCGCAACACCTTCGTCGCGAGACCGAGATACGCCAGCTCTTCCTCGATCCAGTCCGGGCGCCCGGGCCGCATGATGTTCAGCTCGTTCCCGTAGCCGTTGAACAGCGAAACGCCGATCTCGCGGTGGATCCGGCCTTCCGCAAGCTGGATGACCCGAAAGATGGCGAAGTCCGGCTTGATCAGCTTGTTGAGGTTGAGCGGCGGCGGCATGTAGATCGCGTCGTGCACTCTCCCCGCGACGATGCCCGGCATGTCGGCGGGCACGGCCATCCCTTCGCTGTACATGATCACGCCCGGCTTGACCCTGTCGGCCGCCGCCTGGAAATCGCGGCTCGACTGGCCCCACGTGTCAAGCACGACGCCGTCTGCGTCGAGCGTGCGGAGCATGCTCTCCATGCCCGCGAGGTGATCCTCTTTCCGGGTGCTCTCGTCCCACGGATTGTATGCAATGAAGAACTTCGTGCCGCGCGTGCGCGCGAACGCAACCTGGCTCTTCAACTCCGCAATCCCGCCCGGCAGGTCACGATACATGTCCCACTGGTTGCGCTGATCCAGCCCGAGCCGCGGCCATGTCGGCCAGAGCATGTATGCTTCATATCCTCCCACGAGCGAGTCCATGGACGGGAGGAAGGTCTTGAATTTCGACGTCCCTGTCAGCGCGTCATAGTACTCCCGGTCCCACGCGAACTGGAGCATCAACAGATAGCTCTCCCTGATCCACGCGAGGTCCGGACGTTTGAACAGCGTGTCATCGAACGACTCCAGGTCGTAGAGCCACCGGTCCTGGAACATGAGGCGCAGCCCGTCCCGCCAGTCGCCCGCGTGATCATCAACGTAGATGTCGTATTGCACCCATCCGCCAGGCTTGAGCTCGGTCCTGAACCGCCGCACATCTGAGCTGTCCGAATTGGTGCGACGCGCAATCGCCACAAGCGATCTGCCATTGCCCGCCGCCGCGTCGCAGAACCCGAGTTCCCAGGCATTGTCAGGCAGCACGACCCCGATCGGGCCCACCGCCGGGCGGAAGAGCGTGGAGCGGCTCAGGCGGAACTGATAGCCTGACGGGCCGGACGCGCGGATGAACACGCGTTCGGACGACTCACCCAGCGGCACGATCTCGGCCAGACGAAGTGTGGAATCCGACGCGTTTTTGAAGGTTATCGTGCCCTTCCACCCCCTCGGCCCGCCAGGCGTCCAGCGGACCGAGCCCGCAAGCCCGAACGGACTCGACCATGCCAGCGAATCGCCCTGTCTGATGACCGAGCAGTCGGCGGAGCTTTTGAGTGCATCGTTGACCGTGCACGTGAAGAGCGGCAGAGCCGCAGGAAGCCGGACGGCCTTCCCGGAGCCGTCCGTATACCCTGCAACCGATAGCCCACCCTTTGGCGAGAATTCCACGCCCCGGATCCCTTCGGCGCGGACGAGGGTCCCGCATCCGAGCGCGAGCAGGACGAGGAGAACGATAGGTCTCGGCTTCATTGCCGCCCTTTCAATGACTGGCGTCGGCCATCATCCGCGCGATCAATCCGGCCCAGATGTACGTCTTGTGATATCCGGCCCAGGGTTCGTCCGGACTGTAGAACTCCCAGAAGTTGTGGTCCTTCTTCAACTGCGCGATCATCCCGGCGGCCACCCTGCTCACGAGCTCCTTCGCCTCCGCATGGTATCCGTACT
The DNA here is from genome assembly GCA_963701735.1 of uncultured Ignavibacteria bacterium. GTDB lineage: Bacteria > Bacteroidota > Ignavibacteria > UBA10030 > UBA6906 > CAWABB01. Next base: position 110,705 of record CAVPBI010000013.1, read on the forward strand.
GCTGGAGCCCGCGCTGAATCAGATAGTCCCACTCCACCCAGACCGGCCCGTTCCAGTACCCCTTCGGGTTGTAGTAGGAATCCGACGCGGAAAGTGACGGCACACCATACGGCCGCCAGAACATGCTCGAGTCGAGCAGCGAACGCACAAGCGTCGCGGCCTGCATCGAGTCCGCCAGCCCTGCCCAGAGCGGCAGGAACCCGATGATCTCGCGACGCTTCAGATCGTTCGGCGCCTTGAACGAGAAATCGTTGTCCGACCGGTCGACATTATAGTAGAAGCCTGTCGACGTGTCCCACATCGTCCTGTTGATCAGGTCTGTCCGCACCCGCGCGCGCTCATCCCACGATGTCGCGTCGCCGTTCTTCCCGAGCTCGCGCGCCATCGCCGCAAGCGCCTTCTCCTCGCTGACAAGCATGGCGTTCAGGTCGAGCCCTTCGAAATTGGAGGGCCATCCCACCTCATCCCACACCGCCACGCGCGCGTCGCGCACGGATTCCAGTACGGCATGCCCTCCCCATTCACAGAGCCCGTCGCCATCCTGATCGCGGCGCGACACGTAGTAATCGTAGAGCTTCGTGCTGGACTCGTACATCTCTTCCAGGAAGCTGCGATCCTTCGTGAGGCGGTACACCTCCCAGTTCTGCCAGGCGTACCATGGCGCGGACGTCGTGTACTGCCCCTCGTGAAGGATGGATTCGTCCAGGTACGGCCCGGTACGGTACAGGATATACCCGTCCTTCCACTGGCGCTCCCGGTAGACGCGCTGGGAATTCATCGCGCTCAGGGGATCCATCAGCGCGTAGGCGAGCATCGTGAGGCTTTCGTGAAACACCTGTCCGCCGTGCCCCCATCCCCACTGCGGCTCGCGCGAGAAGACGTAGTAGTTGTACGAACACTTCCCCTCGGGCGGGAGCATGACCTGCCGCATCAACGAGTACGCGCTCCAGTACAGGAGCTGGTGGTCGGGGTCGGCTCCGGGAAGCGGCGGGATCGCGCTGTAGAGCTTCTCGTCCGCCGTCTGATAGGCGTCCAGGTCTGCCGTGAGGAGCCGGCGCGCCTGAGCCAGCAACGTGTCCTGGCTGGCCTCCGGCCGGCGCACCGCCCGCACGACGCGGAACGACTTCGACTGCCCGGGCGCGAGATCCACGCGCTTCCACGCCCCGAGCACCTTCACGAGATCCCGGGCGTCGGCCTTGACCTGCCCCGGGTACTTCACGTCGGTCAGGAAGTCGCTCCCCTCGATATTGTTGACCTCATTCGAGTGGCCGCTCCTGCGGCCGCTGGCATCCATGGAAACCACCACAAACCCGTAGATTTTGTCGTCTCCGATGTTCTTTTCGGTGTAGAACGGATGTTCCGAAGGTCCCGCGACCAGCTCGTACGTGCCGCGCGCTTGGTACTCCCGGCGGTAGACGAGGTAGCGCAACCCTGGACTCGGCTTCCAGTACAGCCGGAGCTCTGTGCCGCTCCCCCAGATGTCGCGCCGCACGCCTGACGGAGGCACGGGGCCGGCGGCCGGACCGAACTGCGCATCGATGCGGCGGTCGTGCTCCTTCGACGTGTCGCCGACAGCCGTGGCAATGGCAGCAGTCTCACCGGTGGCGTTGCAGCGTAGCATTACCGTGATGGAGTCGCCTGCGTGAACCGGCCCGAAGTTGGCAACGTCGGTCCCGTAGAGGGCAGCCGAGGAGGAGAAGCCAACAGTGTATCCCCAGCGGGGAGCCGTCTCGGTCAGAATTCGCCCGGGGTCATTCTTGTATACGACCGTCATCCCCACGCCCGCGGCGGTGTGCAGGCACCGCTCGCCGTTTCCATGCGTCATCCGTCCCCACACGACGAACACCGGCGCGCGGTTCAACTCGATGGAGGGCGGGATATCCACGGCGCCCCAACGGTAACTCATGAAGCTGACCAGCCTGTCGACCGGTTCCGAGAACGTGAGGAGATCGTGCACGAGCGGAACATACGGGACGCCGTGCTCCAGGACCCAGGAATCCGGGAATTCCTCGTGCGTGAACGTGAGAGCGTTCAGGTCTTTCTGAAGACTCACATTGTTGAACGCTCGCCCGCGGTTCTGGAGGAACGGAATCAGGTCGAGCTGTACGCTGGAGCGTCCCGTGTTCGTCAGGGTCACCTCGTGCACCGCCGTGTGCGAGCTGGCGACCACGAACGTCGCCTTCACCTCGACGTCGTCGAACGGCGCATACGAGTACCGCACCATGTCCGCGTACGACACGGTCACGACGGGCTGACGTGCGAGCCCGTTCAAGCCGACGACGAAGCGCGAGCCCCTCCGGAATGCGAGCCCCCAATCGCCGGCATTGTCGGTCGTGAATTCGATCCCGCGCGAGGTGTCGTAGTACGACAGATGATACCCTTCGTCGAGCGTGAACTCCGAGCGCTCCATCGCCGCTGCATACGTGGTGAATAGAGGTGCATCCTTGGTCGCATGCAATGAAGAGAGGAAGGGGAGTTGGGCAGGCGATGGGATCGCCGAAACGAGCACAAGGGCGCCGATGACGAGCAATCGCATCTCTTTGGCTCGCCTCAGTTCCGGCGGGAGAGATGAACAGCACATTTTGCGGATCGGGGCTTGACTAGCGGACGAGAATGGCCGGCTGCGGATAGACCTTTCCGCCGATTGTGACGTCGATCGTGGGCCATGCCCCCGTCTTCGTCACCACTTCAATGCTGTCCCTGTAGGCAATGATGGTGTCCTCCACCTTCGCCCCGGTGATGGTCGGGTTCCAGGCAAACGCCTGCCTCTCCTGAACCGCCTGTCGAATACCCGGGTAGATCACCCATTCACGGTCATCATACCCGATCGCCCCGCCCTGATGATGCAGCTTCCACTCATCGGGCACGCCGGCTTCCGCATACCACCCCTTGGCCTTGTCGAAGATTTCCGCGGCAGGAGTGCCCGGCACTGTGGCCGCCTGATACTGCGCCATGACCTTCGCGGTCTTCTGAAGCCTGTCGTTCAGGTCGGCAGGCAGCGGGCCAAAATGGACGAAGCGTGTCATGGACATCGGCATCCCCCATTTCTCGGCCACCACGTTGACCATGGCGTACGACTTCACCTTTGCCCCGCCGGGGAGAGCGTGGCGGTACTTCGCGATCCGTTCGTCCGCGGCGATCAGCAGCACCGTCGGAAGGATCCCCCGCGCATGCAGCGCGTTCGCAGTCATCGCCTCGATCTGATATTCATCCATGCCCGGGGCGATGTCCCGGCACACCTGCTCAACGGCCTCGGTCACATTGCGACCGAGCCAGCGGTAGCGCTTGATCTCCGTGTCGGTGAGGCTGTAGCGCAACGGCGCAAACCTCTCCGCCACCAGGGTCGTCCCGGGGAACGGCGCGTCGCTCCCGACCTTCCCGCTACCCATAACCTTTTCAGCACGTCCGCACGGACGTCCTTCACGGGATTGGCCTCGTACCAGTCGAAGAACGCCAGCGTGTAGCCGAGCTTCCCGAGCGTCTCGTCCATCAGCCGCGGGGCTTCGGCGCCGTTGCACACCAGATACCTGGATCCGTCCTTCCTGATCAGGAGCGATGCGGCACCGACGTCCTTGTTGAGGACGATCTGCGTGTTCGCCATTCCCGCCGTGATCCAGTTGACGTTTCGCACCTGCGTCAGCAGGATCGCGTCCAGCTTCTCTGCCTCCAGAAAGGCCTTCACCGTCTCGATCTTCCCGGCGATCTCCGATTCAATCTCCGCGTCGCTGAGGACCGTGTGCGGCGGGAATTTCCACGTGCCGGTTGTGTCGGGCGCAGGCCCGGGGGACGTGCACGCCGCAATGCCCAGGGTAAGGAGTGCTATCATGAGGACTCTCATCGATCTGTCCATGCGTTCGTGAATGAATGCACCCGCCTGTCCGTTCAGGTGGACCCGCGGACGATCAGGCGTGTTTTGAGCACTTCCGTGCGCGGCCGCACGCCGTTTCTCCCGCTGATCTGATCCAGCAACACCTCGGCCGCCTTCTTTCCAAGCTCATACGATGGCTGATCCACGGTCGTCAGAGGCGGATCCACCAGCTCGGTCGTCTTGTTGTTCGAAAAGCCGACGATCGCGACGTCCTCCGGGATCCGCTTCTTGTGCTCGCGGAGCCGCTTGAACGCCCCGAGCGCCACGGGATCGTTCACCGCGAAAATCGCATCCGGCTTCACGACGAGCTTCATCAGCTTGTCGACGCCCACGAGGCCGTCCTCCTCGTTCATTCCTCCATGCACCACGATCTCGCCTCCCGCCTGTCCGCCGTTCTCTTTCAACGCCATCCTGTACCCGCGCAGCCGCTCCGTGCTGATCGACAGATGCTCCGGCCCCGCAAGATGCGCGATCGTGGTGTAGCCTGCCTTCAGAAGGTACTGGACGGCTGCGTACGCCCCTCCGAAGTCGTCCACGACCACCTTGCTCGCCTTGAAGGCGTCCATGACCCGGTCGAAGAACACGAACGGGACGTTGAAGTCCTGCAGGACCTTGAAGTGCGCGGACGACGTCGTCCCCTGCGAAATGGAGATGATCGCGCCCGCCACGTGGTTCATGGCGAGCGTGCGGACGTTCACGGCCTCGCGCGCAGGGTCTTCGTTCGACTGGCAGACGATGATCGTGTACCCCGCCGCATACGCTATGTCCTCGATGCCGCTGATGGCCGACGCGAAGAAGTCGTGCCGGATTTCCGGGACGATCACGCCGATGGTCGTGCTTGTCTTGTTCCGGAGGCTCCGGGCAACCGGGTTCGGCAGGTAGTTCAGCTCTTTCGCCGCCGCGAGGATACGCTTCTTCGTCTTCTCGCTGATATCCGGATGGTCCCGGAGGGCGCGCGATACGGTCGCGGGCGAGAGCTTCAATTTGTTGGCGATATCAAAAATGGTCGACCGCTTCATGGCTGTGCGCTCAATCCTGGAGAACGTGAATCGCCACCACCCCCTGCGTCCGGATCCTCAACCGTGTGACAGCGGACGGGCCAAACCATCGAGACATATAGTTGCGGTAGGCCTCAACATCGGACTCCTGCACGTACGCCTGAATCGTGCCGGCGAAGCCTCCTCCGTGCACACGGCAGACAGGCCTGTCGGCCCCCGCGCGGAACCGTTCGGTGAGGGTCAGCGCGACCATCAACCCCTGGCTCGCAGGTGTCGCGGGCGAATAACCGTTCTGCAACAGCGTGAGCGAGGATTCCCCGGAGGCCTGGACGAGTCCGAGAAAATCCTGGAATCTCTCCTGCACGAGTGCGAGTGTCATCATCTCGACCCGGTCGTTTTCGCCGAAGAAGTGCAGGCACCGGAGCAACGCACGGTCGCCGCAGGCCTCCCGAATGCGCGCGAGGTTCTCCATCACCGCCTCGTGGCTCACATCGCGCAACGTCTCCCCCCCGAGCAGCGTCGCGACCGCACGCATCTCTCCGGGGATCGCCGCGTAGTCGGAGGTGAGGTCGGCGTGACTCCCCCCTGTGTCGACGACCAGCAGAGCGTATCCGTGGGCCTCCGGATCGAACGGGACAGACCCGACAACCGGATGAGAGGGTTCCTTGAAATCGATCCTGAGCGCCCCTCCCGTCGCCGCACACAGCTGGTCCATCAACCCGCATGGCTTCCCGAAGTACCCGTTCTCCGCCTCCTGCCCTGCCAGCGCCATCTCTGTCGGCGGAATGCTGCTGTCATTGTAGAGGGCGTTGAAAATGCCGCCGACCATCACCTCGAATGCGGCGGAAGAGCTGAGTCCCGATCCGACGCCCACATCGCTCGACGCGACGGCCTCGAATCCTCCGACGCTGTATCCCCGTGATCGGAGTCGGGCCGCAACACCCCGGATCAGCGCAGCACTCGTCAACCGTTCATCAGCCCTGGGCGAGAGTCCCTTCAGGTCCACACGAACGGTCGCGGGAAATCCTTCGGAAAGAAGCGTCACCGTTTCACCCGGAACCGGTCGAACGGCCGCCACGGCGTCGAGGTCGACCGCCGAGGCGAGAACGCGCCCGTGATTGTGGTCTGTATGGTTCCCCCCCAGCTCGGTCCGTCCCGGGGCGCTCACAAATCCGGAGGGGAGATGACCGAAGACATCCTGGTGCCACTGGCTCAGGCGCACGTAACGATCCCGCGCCCGCTCGGCGTTCTCCGGGTAGAGCGATCGGAGCGAATCCAGGATGTTGTCGATTAGCTGCATCGCACTCAGAAGATCCTGATGCCGCACCGCACCCTGGCGGATTCGCCGGGGCGCAGGACGATCAGCCCATGCTGATTGTTGAACGCGTTCGCCCAGCAGGTCATCGGCTCGACCGCGACCGACTTCCGGTCAGGCGACGTGTACACGTGCACATACCGGAACTGATCCCGGTGGCATTCCTGCCAGACCTGCACCGTGATTCCCTCCTCCGGATCCACCAGATCGGTCCCCACGGTCCCGTTCGACACATCGACCTCGAACGTGTCGTCGAGCATCTGCTCGCCGAGCTCGACGGGATCGACGAAGCGACTGAACGGCGTAACTGCTCCGGTCGGTATCATGTCGGGGCCGACGACGACTTTGCGCGCGCCGGGGACCCGCAGCCGGAGGCCGTTGATCGGCTTCCCCAGGCTGAGGTACGGATGCCAGCCGATGCCGAGGGGCATGGGACCGTCCCCCGCGTTGACCACTTCAGCCGTGCAGGTCAGGCCGGTCCCGTTGTTGAGCTTGTAGCAGATCTTCGCGTCGAAGAGGAACGGGAAGCCCTCACGGTCTCCGCGGTAAGCGTGGGCCAGCGTGACCGACGCAGAATCCCGGGTGACGGACGTTCCGGTTCTCTGGAACGGTTGATCGTGGAGGAGACCGTGGATCGCGTGACCTTCGTGCGGATAGTTCAATGGAAGCGCATATGCGTGTCCGCCAAAGGTGAACTTGCCTCCGCCAATGCGGTTCGGGAACGGCAGCAGCCAGGCGTTCCGGAACGCGCGGTCGGCATCGATCAGCGATCGTGAAGGAAAGCCCTCGAGAACCGAATACGGCTCTCCGCCCTTGGCCAGCACCAGCTTGCTGAGGACCGCGCCGTGCGCGCCGATGACCTCGGCTTCCTCGTGGGAGCCGTGGTTGGTCAAGCGCGCGACGTCAAGTCCGTCGCTGGCGTCGAATTCAACGTCGAACGCAGTGGCCTGAACTACGTCGCCTGTCATGGATGTGATAGATGAGGAACGTGAACCAGAGACCTGAGCCGCTCGGCGGCGGCCTCCGGCGTAAGGTCGCGCTGCGGTTCCGCCAGCATTTCGTAGCCAACCAGGAATTTCTTCACCGAGGCTGACCGCAGGAGCGGCGGATAGAAGTGAGCGTGCAGCAGCCAGTGCTCATGTCGCCCGCCGAGCTCCGGCGCGCCGTGCCAGCCCATGGAATACGGGAAGTCGGTGTCGAACAGATCGTCGTATGCGCGCAACAGCATCCGGAGTATGTCGGCGAGGTTGTCTCGCTCGGTTGCGCCGAGGTCCGGAAGGCGCAGCCTGTGCGCTCGCGGGATCAGCAGCGTCTCGAAAGGCCACACGGCCCAGAACGGCACCACCACAACCCAGTCGTCGTTCTGTGCGACCACGCGCTCCTGCGCGACGAGCTCGTTCGTCAGGTAATCTGCAAGCAAGGGGCGTCCGTGGGTGGCGAGGTACTCGCGCTGACAGACGTCTTCCTTCCCCGGCTCATGAGGAATCTCCGACGTGGCCCAGATCTGTCCATGCGGATGAGGGTTCGAGCATCCCATCATCGCGCCGTTGTTCTCGAAGATCTGAATCCATCGGTAGCGCGCCCCGAGCCTTTCCACCTCTTCCCCCCACACGTCAACCACGGACCTGATGTCGGGGATACTCATTCCGGACATCCGGAGATCATGCCTCGGCGAGAAGCAAACCACCCGACAGGCCCCCTGCACGGGTGCCGAGGCAAGGAGCGGCGAAGATCCGTTCAGCCGCGAGACGGTGCTATCGGTGAGCGCGGGGAAGTCGTTGCTGAAAACGAAGGTCGATGCGTATGTCGGGTTCTCCGCTCCGCCGGCGCGGCGGTTGCCGGGGCAAAGGTAACAGTCGGGGTCATACGACGGGCGCGCGGTCGTCTGGCGCGGCTCCGTGTGGCCGTGCCAGGGACGCTGCGTGCGGTGCGGCGAGACGAGAAGCCAGTCGCCGGTGAGCGCATTCCTGCGGCGGTGTGGGACTTCGCGGAGAGCCCGCGCAACGCTGTCGCTGTCGCGGTCGGGTTCCCCGGTGCGATGCTGCGTTCGAGCAGACATGCTTTGGAGGGGAGTGGGATGGACTGTCCCGCCAGAGCGGGACGAGATCAATCGATACCGTAATCGATTGCGAAACCGATTGCAATATAATACGCGGAAGAAACCGTGTCAAGCGGAAAATTCGGGAAAATGGAACACAGGGAAATGGACCCCCCCCTGCGATGTGCTCCTTACTCAAGCACTTCGATGAGCCTCTCTGCCTGCGCCACACGGTTCCGCTTTGTGTCTGTCACCCGGACGATCAGCTTGTACGATCCCTCATCCACCGCGCGAAGATTGAGCATCTTGAACCGCGCTTCGAATGCAGATGTCCCGCTGAGCGTCTCCTCCAGGAGCAGCTCCTCATCCTCCCCCGGATCCGCATCGGAAGGGGCGACCAGGTATCGTACCGCGTAGAGGGTCTTCCCCCACACGTCCTGCGTCAGGTTGTACAGATGAATATAGGTCATCAGCGGATTTCCGCGCGGGACCCGGTGGAAGGGGCTCTGTATCACCTTCACGCCTTCGATCTCGATCGCCGGCTCGCGGGAGGAAGGCAACAGCAGCTGAAGGTCGCTCAGCATAAGGCCCTCTCCGGCGAAGTCCCTGACCCCGAGTGAGTGCCGCCAACCTCCGATCATCGTGCTCCCGATGACACGAACGTGCACGGCGACGACAAGTGATTCCGGACTGACCACCGACCGGAACAACCCGGAATATGCCCCGCGGAAATCCGAGTTGACGGCAAGCCGCAGCGTGTCGATCCGCGCCGACTGACGTACACCCTGCGGAGTGCTGACGTCCACGCCGACTTCGATCAATGCTTCGGATGTGCCTCCCGGCAGTTTCTCGGCAATCTGGTCGAGCGGGATGCCGTAGGTGATGTCCAGCAACGTCTTTCCGCCGTCGCTCCGGAACGCGTCGACGGATCCCGGGATGACCAGCGGGATGGTCTCTTCCCGCCACGTATGCCTGTCCGTGGCAAGAGCCTCCTCCACGTTGTCCCTGGATTGATCGATGACCGCCCCTTCACGCCCGAGCCTCGCCAGGGGATCGGCTATCAACAGGTCCCGGTATCGTCTGTCGTACACCGCGAGCTCCTCGATCAGTTCCGGGGCATCAGGAATGCTGATCAGCCTCCAGTTGTTTGCCACCGAATTGCGCATGGAGAACGAGAAGATGCGCTGCGGATCCTCCCCCCGCTGAAAGTAGATCCAGACCTCGGTGTCGTTGAGCGCGCGCCTGATGACATCGGCCTTCCCATGCCGGATCCAGATCAGCCCCTTGTCGTTGTACTCCTTGTTCAAGGCGAAGGAGCGTGGAAAATGGAACGTGCGGAAACGTTCGGGATCATTGAACGCGTTGCGAAACCCGTAGTATTCGAACTCGGACTCGGCAAGAAGCAGCCGGCGGTAATGCTCGAGCAGCCGTGGATTCGAGGGGGCGGAGGGCGTCGGATTGCGGCGGGCCCAGAAGGTGCGGAAGAACGCCTGCTTCCTCCTGTCGGAGGAGAGCGAAGCATATGCATCGAGCTCGGCGTCCGTGACGATGTATTTGAGATCCTCGAACAGCAACGCGGAGCCAAGGCCGGTGCTCACCCGGTCGACTGCCTCCCAGTATGCATGCTCGGCGGAGTCTGCACGTCCGCGCTTCACGTCGATGCGGGTCAGCGACAGAAGCGCCGCCTGGACGGGTACCTCGCCCGGGTTCAGGAGCAACTGCCGAAGAAGCTTCTCCGCATCATCCAGCTGGTTCACACGCCTGAGGAGCTCGGCGGTGAAGAAGAGCGATTCATGGGTCGGCCGCAGTTTCAACATCCGGAGCGCATCCTGCGGCGACATGTCATACAGGAGGAAGCGGTAGATCCGATACAGCCCGATCTCCGCCTCGGGCAAGCCGGGCTTCAGTGCGATCTGACGGTAGGCCAGGTCGAGTGCCCTCTCCAGCTCCCCCCTGTACCGCTCCAGAATTGCGAGCTGGAGGACAACGTCCCGGTAGAGCGAATCCCGGGCAAGGACGAATTCAAAGTGGTCCTCGGCGGTGTTCCAGCGCATCGTCCTCAGGATCATCGCCAGCTGCGTGCCTGCCTCCCGCGCGGCAATGCCTGCATAGTAGTGTGCCTCCAGGTTGCCGGCATCGACCTCGAGAGCGTCCTCGAACCACGACTGGGCGTCCGACCCATCCTCCCGGGCAAGCTCCACGCGTCCCAGACCGATCAGCGCCTGAAGCGACCGCGAGTCGGCCTCGAGCGCCGCGCGGAACAATGTCTCCGCGCTGTCCGCCTGGTTGTGCGAGAGCGCGATCCTGGCCTGGCGAAGGATGGAATCAACGACAGCCGAACGGGACTGCGGCTGCGCGTGTACCGCTCCGGCGGCCCAGGCGAAGGCAACCCCGAGCACAACGCCCGCCCGGAGGCAAGAATGGATCTGTGAGACGTATCGTGCGCGCACTGGCGTACTGGACGTGCCTGCAGGTTTCGGGGGGAGCGAGCCCCCGGTGGCGATGGTGGGACCTCGTCAAAACATACATAGGCGAACCGGCATAAACAAGGCTTGACATTTCCCCTGCTAAAGGATTATCAATACCCGAAGTATTTCATCTGTTCTTTCCCAGAACATTACCTGTGTCCGGGAGGAAGTGCCATGCGTGCATCCACCTGTCGCTCCCGCTCTGCGGCTTCCATCCATCCGCTTCCGTCGGCGATCGCACGCAGTGCGCCTCTGCCGGACAGGTTTTCTGAGGAAATCCCCGATCCCCTCCCACCGTGTTCGCCCGTCCCCTGAGGCTCACCCGGCCTTCCGGGGCATCATGCTCGTACGCACATTCCATCCGATTCGCGTCGCTGCCCTCATTCTTCTCTTCCTCGTCATCGCTGCGGGCTGCAAGAGTCCGTCCGCCGATCGCGTAACGCCGCTCAGGTCGGATCTCGCCGTCATGCATCGGGAGATCACGACCGACTCTCCAGAGGCGCAGCAATACTTCGACCAGGGCCTCGTTCTGTACTACGGTTTCAATCACGACGCCGCGATAGCATCGTTCAAGCAGGCGGCCGCGATTGATCCCGGATGCGCGATGGCGTACTGGGGGCAGGCGATCTCCGCCGGACCGAACATCAATAACACGTTCATGGACAGCACCGCCGCCCGTCTTGCGTGGGAGAACGTCAGAAAAGCGCGGGAGCTGGCGCCCCGGACAACGCCCTTCGAGCAAGCCCTCATTGGCGCGCTCGCTGCCCGATACACCTGGCCCCGGCCGGAGGACCGGAAAGCGCTCGACATCGCGTATGCCGATTCGATGCGGACGGTCTGGCAGCGTTTTCCCGGGGACCCGGACGCCGGAGCACTCTTCGCCGACGCCATGCTGAACCTTCGCCCGTGGGATCTCTGGCTCCCTACCGGGGAGCCGCAGCCGGGAACGCCGGAAATCGTGGCCACACTGGAGCAGTGCTCGCGTTTCGCCGTCCCACATCGGGGCCTGCCACTTCTATATCCACACGATGGAAGCCTCGCACGAGCCCGGAAAAGCTCTTGCCGCGGCCGACAGCCTGCGCGGTCGGGTGCCCGGCGCCGGACATCTTCTTCATATGCCCTCTCACATCGACGTGCGGCTGGGGCACTACGAGGACGTGATCGAGGCCAACCTCCGGGGCATTGCATCCGACAGCGCATGGCTATCGCAGCCGGGCTTCTACGCTTTCTACCGCGCGCACAACTTCCACTTCCTCGCCTACGGAGCGATGTTCGAGGGGCGAAAGCAGGTCGCCATGAAAGCCGCGCGCGACATGGTGAGCACCATCCCGATCGAGGTCGTGCGCGAGTACGCGGATTTCCTGGACGGCTTCATCGCCGTCCCGATCCACGTCATGGTACGCTTCGGGATGTGGGAGGAGATTCTTGCCGAGCCCGCGCCGCCGGCTGACCTGATCGGCACGACAGCGTTCTGGCGATACGGCCGCACCGTGGCGTTTTCTGCGCTCGGTCGAGTCAAGGAAGCGGAGCGAGGAACTCAAGGCATTCAGGGAGACATATGCGGCAGTACCCGAGAGCAGGCTGATCGGAAACAACCCGGTGCGCAAGGTGCTTGAGGTGGGGCTCCCGATGGCGGAGGGTGAATACGAATACCGCCGTGGAAACCACGCGAAGGCATTCAGGCTGCTCGCCCTGGCGGTCCAGCGGGACGACAGCCTCAGGTACGACGAGCCGTGGGGGTGGATGATGCCCATCCGGCACTCACTCGGAGCCCTTCTTCTGGAGCAGGGCAAGATCGCGGAAGCTGAACGGTTGTATCGCGAAGACCTTGCGATCCATCCGAACAATGGATGGGCGTTACAAGGGCTCGCGGAATGTCTGCATAGAACAGGCCGGCACGATGAGGCCGAGGAGACCGATGAGAGGTTCCAGGCGGCCTGGGCGCGCTCGGATATCGTGCTCAAGGCGTCGTGCTTCTGCAGGACTACCCATGCCATGTGAATTCACCATGGCACGCAGGTGGCCCAGGATCTGGAGCCGTTGTCGCTCCTTGGTGCTCATAGTCAATGTCTCCGACATCTCGGGATCCTCCGCTAGGGCTGAGGTCCCAATGATGCAATACCCTGACATTTCTAGTATGCTCTCCCACCCTACGCATCGAATGGGCGCCACCCCCTTGTATCTTTGAATTCCCTCGCCTACTTTTTCGCCTCGCCTCCTGGGCGCTCCATGGATCCCGCACCCGTCCCGACCATCCAGCTCAATCTTGTTCAAACCCTCGGCATGGGGGCGTTCATGTACGCCATCGGCGTCGCCCTCCGTACAAGGGTTCAGTTCTTCAATCGCCTGAACATCCCCTCCGCCGTCCTCGGCGGCCTTCTCTTCGCGCTGGCAGTTCTTGTGTGCCACGATCGGGTCCTCAATGTCACGCTCGACCTGACCGCCCAGCCGCTCTTTATGATCACGTTCTTCACGACGATCGGTATGGGCGCCAGCCTGCCTCTGTTGAAGAAGGGGGGGCCTCAGGTTGTGACGTTTCTTGCCATCGCAGCAGCGTTCTGTTTCCTGCAGAACTTTCTGGGGATGGGGATCGGGCAGCTGTTCGGGGCTCACCCCCTGCTGGGGGTCATGGCGGGATCAGTGACGCTGGTGGGTGGACCGGCAACGGGCCTGGCCTTCGCGCCGTTGTTCGAACAGGCGGGGCTTCAGGGTGCTGCAGCCGTCGCCATCGCATCGGCGACATTCGGGATAACGCTCGGCGGATTGGTCGCGGGTCCCGTCGGCACGTGGGTTATCGAACGGCACAAGTTGCGTGGCAGGGACAGAGCACAACGATGGCAGCCGGGCGCCGGAAGAGGAATCGAGCACGCCTGATCTCCTGGCCCCGGAGAGCGGGCGCGAAATCTCGCCGATGATCGTGAACCTGGTGGTGCTGGGGATGGTCATGGGGGTGGGATCCGTGGTGAGCCTCGGGATCGAGTCCCTCGGCATCACGCTCCCTGCCTACATCGGTGCGATGATTGTCGCGGCGGTGATCCGCAATGTCAACGATCGCACAAACTGGTTCGGCCTCGATGAAAAGGCGATGGATTTCATCGGGGACGTGTCGCTCAACATCTTTCTGGTGGTCGCGCTGATGAGTCTCCGTCTGTGGGAGCTTGCCGCGATCGCGCTTCCCCTTCTCGCCATCCTGGTCGGACAGGTCGTCCTGACCGCCGTAGGCAGCGCGCTGCTGATCTATCGGCTGATGGGCCGGGACTACGACGCCGCGGTCATGAGCACCGGGTTTGTGGGATTCATCCTCGGAACCACGGCAAACGCGCTCGTCAACATGCGCGCGCTCGTGCAGCACTACGGGCCGGCGCCGCGCGCCTTCCTGGTTGTCCCGCTGGTCGGCGCGCTGTTCATCGACTTCGTCAACGCCCTCATCATCACCCTCTTCCTCAACTGGCTCGGCTGAGCCGGCCCCGGCACACCGCAGGCGTCAGGTCGTCCCAACCGATCCCGACGTGGGAGCCGGCGCGCCCTACCGCCCCCCGCGGGAGCACACCCCCACGGGGGTCAGTGCATCCCGCCCCCACTCGAGAGGTGCTTCGAGAGCTCTCCGACGACAGCCTTCGCATCCCCGAAGAGCATGAACGTCTTGTTCTGGAAGTACAGCTCGTTGTCGATGCCCGCAAATCCGGGATTCTTGCTCCGCTTGATCGCGAAGACCGCCCGCGCCTTGTCGGCGTCGATGATCGGCATGCCGTAGATCGGCGTGGACTTGTCGTACCGCGCCGCCGGGTTCACGACGTCGTTCGCCCCGATGACCAGGGCGACGTCGCACTGCGGCATGTCGCTGTTGATGTCGTCCATCTCCACCAGGTCGTCGTACGGGATATCGGCCTCCGCGAGCAGCACGTTCATGTGGCCCGGCATGCGCCCCGCGACAGGGTGGATGGCGAATTTCACGTTGATCCCGCGCTTCTTGAGCTGATCGTACAGCTCGCGGACGCGGTGCTGCGCCTGCGCGACGGCCATCCCGTAGCCAGGGATGATGACCACCAGCGACGCCTGCTCCAGAACCTGCGCCGCCCCTTCGATGGTCTCCGCTTTGTAGCGCCGCTCCTCCTGCCCCTTCGCCGAGGCCTGCACCTGGCCGAACGCGCCGAACAGCACGTTCGTGAACGAGCGGTTCATCGCCTTGCACATGATGATGGACAGTATCAGACCGCTGGACCCGTCAAGCGCGCCCGCAACGATGAGCAGCGGGTTGTCAAGCACGAAGCCCATGGCCACCGCCGACAGGCCGGCGTAGGCATTCAGGATGGAGATCACGGTCGGCATATCCGCACCCCCGATCGGGATGATGAGCAGAACGCCGAACGTCAGCGCCATGACGATGATCGCAGGGAAGATGAACGGGGCCCACGGCCCGACAGGATCGACGACCAGCCAGACGCCGAGCAGCACCGCCAGGGCGAGCAAACCGATGTTGGAGACATTCTGAAGCGGATACGTCACAGGGCGCTGCGGAATCCACTTGATCTCCTGGAGCTTGCCGGCCGCCATGAGACTGCCCGTGAACGTCAGGAACCCGAGCAAAATCTCCGCCACGATGGCTGCGATCCGGAACGGGGTCAACATCTCGGGGCTTTCTCCCACCCAGAGATAGTACTTCGCCACACCCACCAGGCCCGCGGCGAGGCCGCCGAAGGCGTGCGAGAGAGCCGTTCGCTGCGGGACGGCCGTGAGCGCCACACGCGAGAGCGGCACACCGACAACGAACGCCGCAATGATAGCGACGATGATCCATCCGTGATTGACCACCTGCGGCTGCAGCCAGGTTGCAATGACTGCGAGCAACATCGCGACCATGCCCGCACGGACGCTCTTGCGCGCCGTGCGTGGATCGTTCATCCAGTACAGCGACAGAATGAACAGCGCCATCGCCGCGAGATAGGAGAGCTGCGTCAGACCGTACATCATTGCGCGCCCTCCTTCTTCTCCTGCTTGAACATCTTCAGCATGCGCTCGGTGATGAGAAAGCCGCTGACGATGTTCGTCATCGAGGCGAAGACCGCCACGGCACCGAGGATGCGGATCTCAATCGGATACTCCGGACCGGTCACAAGGATCGCACCCACGACCGCAATCGCCGAGATCGCGTTCGTGAGGGACATGAGCGGCGTGTGGAGGAGTCGGGACACTCTGGCGATCACTCCGAGCCCGATGAAGCTCGCGAGCAGGAACACCGTCAGCAGCGGCCAGTAGTTCACGTCCGCCTGTCCGTGCGGACCGCCCGCGGGCGTCGACGGATCAGCCACGGCCGACAGGCCGAGCGGGACGAGTGTCCACAGGAGGAGCAGTCCGTACCGGACGCGCGTTGAGATGCGTGGGAGGGTCATGGATGGGATTCCAACGTTGTGCTTGGGGTCGAGACTGCCTGATCCGGCTACGGGGGCGGCGGTCTCGTCGAGACGTGCAGGCCAAATATACGGGAAACCGGACACTTTTTCACCCGCCGGCCAGGCCGCGCGGGCAGAGGTCAGCAGAAACCCTGCCCACGTGGGGTGCCCACGTGAGCGTCACCTAGGTGACGCACGTGGGCATGTGGGCATCCGTGGGCTCCCATGCGGGGAAGCCCCCTCTTTCTCACCAGTTGGCCGGTGGCGCGTGGAGGTGGCAGAAAGGCCAGCCAGCGTGAGCCAGCGTGAGCGTCACTTAGGTGACGCACGTGTTCATGTGCGGGGGGGACTTGGCGGAGGGGCAAAAAAAAGCCCCGTCCCGCCTGATGGCGGGACGGGGCAGAATGGGCACGGAAGCCGTTAGACTTTCGTGACGCCGGTGGCCTGGAGGCCCTTGGGACCGCGGGTCACCTCAAAGCTGACCTTGTCGCCTTCGTTCAGGGTTTTGTACCCGTCGCCGACGATCTCTCGGAAGTGCACAAACACGTCCTCGCCAGATCCGCGTGAGATGAAACCGAAGCCCTTAGCTCCGTTGAACCACTTCACTGTTCCTTGTTCCATGGAACAGCTCCTTTCAGTTGAGTAAGTATCCGCAGCCGGCGGACTCGGCCAACTTCATCCAGAGTGTGCCCTTGAAACGAAAATCGCAACCACGGATTCACCACGGTTGCGATCTCTGATGTTCGGCTACGGGTATATACTACAACGCCGGCGAACACGGCTCCGGGTGACCGGAACCTCAAAAAGCCCAACACGGTGTACAGTTGAATAACTCTTCAGTATACACAACTCCGGTGTCAGTTGCAAGCGAAATCGCCTCTCGCGCCAGGCTGAAGACAGCCCTCCTCCCCGCTCCCGGCGGCGCCTACCACACAACGGTTACAACGCGTGCGTCCGCTACTTCCCGGCCTGGAATGGCTTCAGCGATGCCTCCTCGTCCGAGTCCGCCTCCCGGATGCTCACGGCGGCTCCTCCCCCGGGCGCGAGCTTCAACGCAAGCCTGGTCTCATTCGTCACAAGCCACCGGTCAATCCTGTACGCCATCGGATTCTTCTGATAGTGCGCCGACGCGTCGTCCGCGTACACGGTTGCGACATACGTTTCACCTTCCGGCAGAAAGTCCAGCTTCGACGTCGACGTCCGCGCGTTCTCGTCGGTGATCGCGCCCAGGTACCACTCGTCCTTCCCTTTCGCTTTCCGTGCGATGGTCAGGTAATCGCCCGGCTCGGCCTCGAGGATGCGCGTGTCGTCCCAGTCCACGGCGACGTCCTCGATGAACCGGAAGGCATCCAGATGCTTCTCGTAATTCTCCGGGAAGTCCGCCGCCATCTGGAGCGGACTGTACATCGTCACGTACAGCGCGAGCTGCTTTGCAAGGGTGGTGTGGACCTGCTCCTTCTTCTTCGGATCGTAGTAGCTCATTGCGATCTGAAAGATTCCGGGCGTGTAGTCCATCGGTCCGCCCATCAGACGCGTGAACGGCAGGATCGTCTCGTGCGCCGGCGGATTGCCGATGCTCCACGCGTTGTACTCGTTGCCGCGCGCCGCCTCGCACGCAAGCCAGTTCGGGTACGTCCGGTGGAGGCCGGTCGGACGCACCGGCTCGTGGGCGTCGACCATGATCTTGTACGAGGCAGCCTTCTCGGCGACCCGCACGTAGTGGTTCACCATCCACTGCCCGTCGTGGTGCTCGCCGCGCGGGATGATGCGCCCGACATACCCCGTCTTCACGGCATCGTAGCCGTTCTCTTTCATGAAGCGGAAGGCCTCGTCCATGCGCCGCTCGTAGTTCGTGACCGAGCCGGAGGTCTCGTGATGCATGATCAGCTTCACGCCTTTGTCCTCCGCATACTCCTTCAGCTCCTCGACATCGAAGTCCGGGTACGGAGTCACGAAGTCGAACACCTCCTCCTTCCAGTTTCCGAACCAGTCCTCCCACCCCACGTTCCACCCTTCCACGAGCACCCCCTGAATGCCGTGCTTCGAGGCGAAATCGATGTACATCTTCGTCCGCTCGGTCGTGGCACCGTGCCGGCCGTTCGGCGTGAGGGATTTCCAGTCCATCCCCTTCAGCCGCACGTTGTTGACGTCCGCATAGTTCCAGGTCGCGGTGCCAACGTGCATGTCCCACCAGACCCCGACGAACTTCATCGGGCGGATCCAGTCGGTATCCCCGATGACCGGGGGGTCGTTCAGGTTCAGGACAATCCTGGACCGGAGGATATCCGCCGCCGACTCGCTGACGATGACCGTCCTCCACGGCGTCACGCAGGGCGTCTGCATGTACGCCTTGTTGCCCACGGCGTCCGGCACGAGCGTGGAGGTGAGGATCGATTTCTTCTTGTCGATCTCCAGGTTCATCGCGGGGTAGTTCACCAGGGCCGCTTCGAAAATGTTGATGTACAGCCCGTCCGCCGATTTCATCATCAGCGGCGTTTGAACAAAGTTGGGGCCGATGATCTCCCGGACCGCAATCTCCACGAACGCCCGCCCCTTCTCGGCGTTCACCTCGCTGAGCTTGCTCTCCGTATAGGTATACTCGTTCGTGTCGTAATCCCCGGGAATCCAGAAAGCGCGATGATCGCCCGTGAGGCGGAACTCGGTCTTCTCGTCCGAGACGATGAAATACCGGAGCTTATCCTGCGCGGGGAACACATACCGGAACCCGAGGCCGTCGTCGAACAGGCGGAAGACGATGCCGATCTCCCGTTTGTCGCCTGATGTCTGGCGCAGCTTCACGTTCAACTCGCGGTAGACGTTCCGGATCGTTTTCTCCTCACCCCACACGGGCTCCCATGAATCGTCGACCGAACTCGTGTCAGCGGAGAGTACCGCGAACCCGTCCAGGAACGATGGCTGGTCCTTCAGCGCGAGCCCGAGCTTGCTCGGGAGGATGACGCGCTTCTTCGCACGGCGGAGCTCGTAGGTGGGCTCACCTTTCGGGGAGAGGGAGAACGTGAGGCTCAGCGTGCCGCCCGGGGACTGGATGGTCAGCGGGGATGCGGCCGGAGCGGGAGCGGCGAACGACAGAACGAGCGCACACAGGAGGACGCAAGGAAGCAGGCGCGCACACACGAGCGGGCGGGCCAACGCCGTCGGGGTGACGGTGGCAGGCGAGCGAACGATGGAATGTCTCATGGGTTGATTCATCATTTCGGCAGGGTTGTTGGGATTTCAGGGACGCTGGTGGGGCCGGATGAGGATCAATACGGCTTTTTGTTCAGTGAAGCAAGGCGTACTGTTTCCCGGATGCGCCGCAGGCGGGTGTCGGGCCGCTTTGCCTGGGTGACCCAGCGGATGATGAGCTTGCGGGTAGAGTCTGAGAACTCCTCGAAGTACCGCCGCGCCTGAGTGTTCGCCGCAAGGGCCCGCGTTAGCTCGGCGGGCATGCGTAGATTCTCGACCTCGTCGAGCGATTTCCAGGACCCGTCCTTTCGGGCGGCGGTGATCTTCGCCATCCCGGCCGCGGTCATGCGTTTACCTCTGATCAGTGTCGCGATGCGGCGTTTGTTCAGTTTGGACCACGTGCTTCCGGGCTTCCGCGGGGTGAAGATCTGCCGGTAGCGCAGTGAGTCAACCGCATGGATCTTGCTGTCGATCCACCCGAAGCAGAGCGCCTCTTCCACCGCCTCGGCATAGTTCACCGAGGGGATCCCGCTGCCTTTCTTGTAATACACCAGCCAGACGCCGGACGAGGTCGTGTGGTGGTGCCGCAGCCATGCCCTCCACGCAGTGCGGTCGCGGGCTTCGACGGACGTATAGACCGGCCCTGACGAGCGCCCTGCCATACTCATGGATGCCGCCTCTCGAACGTTCGCACAAGATCGTTCCGGAGCCCCTGCTCACGCGAGTGGCAGGAAATGCATCCATCCCCGCGCCGGTTGATCGAGAATACCACGGTTCCATCGGGACGGTACTCTGCCCATAGCCAATCTCCGGCGGCGTAGGGGTTGTCCGTCTCCTTCATCAGGACGGCGAGCAGCGTGGTTTCTCCCGCTTCGCGGATCTCCTTCACGATGACGGACCCGTCCGCGAACGAACCGCCGGCCGGCAGAGTGTCAGCGACGAGCGAGCCGAGACCTTCAGGATTGATGGAAACACGGACCAACGGTTGGTGTGCCGTGGAGCCGTTCAGCGTCCCTGACGCGACAGAATCCACTCCCGGGAACAGGGCGTATCCGGTGAACGGGCTGGTTTCCGTGATGAGCGTGAACAGATCGGCGTCCGAGGCGATGGTCCGGTTTGTTCCCGCCGACGGCGGGGCGCCTGCATCAGAGCAACCGGCAGAGACGAGGAAAGCAACCGCAACGAGTGGTGCGGCCAGCACTCCGGTGAGTGCGGCCACCCGGGACACGGGGTTGACTCTTGATAAAAATAGTTTGATATTCATCAAAATAGTTTCACTGGGAGACTTCATGGAAACCGATTCGCACAACGATAAGCTCGTCCGGTTCTTCAAGGTCCTCGGCCAGCCGCAGCGGCTCGCCATCATCGGCCTGCTGGCCCGCCGCCCCCACACCGTCGAGCAGCTCGGGAAGGAGCTGGGGATCGGCGTCTCCACGGTGTCGCACCACCTCTCGCGTCTCTCTGACGCAGGTCTCGTGTCCGCGCGGGCGGAGAGCTACTACAGTGTGTACCGGCTCAATACGGAGATCCTCAGACAGATGTCGAGGGACCTCCTGCGGCATGCGCAGCCTGAGATCCCGGCCGCCGCGGGGGCGGCGGACGATTTCGACCGAAAGGTCCTGGGCACGTTCACGGCGCACGACGGACGGATCAAGGCGTTTCCCGTGCAGGAGAAGAAGTTCCTCGTCCTGGTCCGCCACGTCCTCAAAGCATTCGAGCCTGGCGTCCGCTACACCGAGAAGCGGGTAAACCAGATTCTCGCCAACTACAACGAGGACACTGCCCGGCTCCGGCGCGCGCTGGTGGACCACAAGTTCATGGCACGGGAAGGCGGGGGCGGCAAGTACTGGAGAATCGACTGAGCCGGGCCGGTCAGAAGGCCTTCCCGTAGGTCCCCTTCCTCCAGATCCACTCCATCGGCCCGTACCGGTACTTCGACGTCCACCAGACGCTGAGGCCGACGAGGCAGGCGTAGAGAGCCACGGAAAGCAGCACACCCGCCGCCTTGCCGGGCTGCCCGAAGAAGCCCAATCCGTACCCGTAGAAGACCAGCGTGCAGACTAGCGATTGGGCAAGGTAGTTGGAGAGGGGTATCCGGCCGGCCGCCCCGATAGGACGGAGCCTCTCCTTCCACCCCGCGCGGGTCATCAGCAGTGTCAACCCGCTCATGTATGCAAGGCTGAGCGCGGGGACGCCCACCGCATACCCGAGCATTGCGATCAGGAGCGGAATATCCGGCTCCGTGCGTGGCACGTTCTGAACGATCGTGGCGTACACGGCGTTTCCCGCGATACCCAGCAGGAGCCCCCAGCGAAAAAGCCGGCCGAAGAGGGCGGTGTGACTGCCCACATCCGCGAAAATCCCCCGCCGCGCGAAGTAGAGTCCGATCAGGAACATCGCCAGGATGGCCGGCCCCATGACAAGATACCCGAAGACGACAAACCCGGCATCTTTCGCCCGCTGTGCGATCGCGTCGGTGAACGAGCCGTGCGCATACACCTCATAGGCGCGCGCCCACTCGGCGCGAAACGTGCTGTCCTGAACCGCGAACGTGCGATCGATTGTTTCGGCAATCTCCGGGCTCGCGGCCCTGCCGACGACGACCGCAGCGGTACCCAGGGCGTTCAGCATGAAGGGGAGAGCCAACAGGATGACGGCCCAGATGACGAGCGTTCGGGGCCGCGCGTTCCGGAAGAAGAGCAGCGCTATGCCGGCAAGCGCATAGAACGTCAGGATATCCCCGACCCAGATCAGGAGCAGGTGGATGAGCCCGATCAGGAACAGCACGAGCAATCGGCGCAGGTACACGGGGACGATGCTGCGTCCGCGCTGCTCGGCCCGCAGCAACTGAATCCCGAACCCGAGGCCGAAGAGAAACGAGAAGAGCGAGTAGAACTTCCCCTCGGCGAAGAAACGAACGCACCAATCCGCGAACCGATCGACAGTGCCAACAGTCGGAGCGAGCGGGAAAAGGAGCTGTTGGAGTGGGTTGATAAAGAGCTCCATGTTCACCACCAGGATCCCCAGGAGCGCGAACCCGCGGAGAACATCGATCGTGGGGTTGCGCTCGGAAGGATGAACCGGGACCAGTGGCAGGGGTGCAGCGGGTGCGTTGTCCATGTCAGCTCCAGGTTGAATGCGGTGACCAACCCGTGTGCGCGTGTCAGCCGGAAGGTAAAGCCATCTCCTGATTCAAGCAAGGGCGGTATCGCGAGTTACAACACGAGTTACAGCAAGAGTTACAACACGTTTTTGCCTTGAAGACATGTGCCTTGGAAACCCGTTTCTTGAGAGAGCCCCCCGGAAAGCCAGGGGAAGCCGGTGCTGAGGACTTGCCCGACACTCATAGTCCGGGTCCCAGGAAAGACCCGACAGCCTCCGATCAGAACCCCGGCATCACATCCGTCCGGCACGCCGCCTCACTCTTGATCTGACCTGCCCATCGGAAAAACGAACTCCACGAACTCCTGGTCCCCCTGCTCGCGCAGTGTCGACGACTGGCGGCATCACACCATGGAACTCTGTCGTCTCTTTGACGCGGTCATCATCAGCCAGAGCCCGGAAACCACCGCGAACCCCGCCCCCGTCAGGAACGTCGCCTCAGGGCCGAACGAGTCCCAGAGCACACCCGCAACGAGGCTTGCCAGAAGCAGCGCCAGTCCCATCAGCAGGTTGAACACGCCGAATGCGGTCCCCCGGAGCCCGGCCGGAGAGGTGTCGGCCACCATCTTTGCGAGGACCCCCTGGGTGAATCCAAGATGCAGCCCCCACAAACAACAGCCAACCATAACCTGCAGGAATCCGGTGGACCATGCGAGGACAAGATCCCCCACGACGACGAGAGCGATGCCGATTGCGAGGGGGATTGTTCGACCCCGGCGGTCAGCCAGCATGCCGGCAGGATACGCCGATATCGAATAACAGACGTTCGTAGCAACCATCACCGCGGGGATCATGCCAATCGCCGTCCCCGTGCCTCCGGCCCGCAACACGAGAAACGCCTCCGCAAATCTCGAGAGCCCGAAAAGAATTCCCAGCACGACGACATGCCAGAACGATCCGGGCAACTGACGCATGCCGGAGAACAACTTCCCCAATCCTTCTCTCCTGCTGCCCGCATGCGCAACCTCGGGTACAAAGGCAATCAGCCAGCCGACAGAGAGGAGCGCAGGAATGACTGCAAACCAGAGTGCGCCTTTGAGCGATACTGCGCCCCAGGTGAGAAGGAGCATGCCGAGGAGCGGGCCGAGCACAGCGCCGACAGAATCCATCGCCTGCCGAAGGCCAAAAGCTGCCCCGCGCATTTCAACCGGCGTCATATCGGCAATCAGAGCGTCGCGCGGCGCTCCGCGAATCCCTTTGCCTATCCGGTCGACGAACCGCGCCACGAACACCCAGAGCACTGAATTCGCCAGAGGGAAGATCGGCTTGGTCACGGCCGCCAGGCCATAGCCGGCCACAAGCAGCACCTTCCGCTTCCGAATGAGGTCGCTGAAGGCACCCGACACCACCTTGGTGATCGATGCAGTCGCTTCAGCCACGCCCTCCAGAAGGCCGATGGTGACCGCGTTTGCGCCCAGAACGGTTGTCAGGAAGATAGGAAGGAGGCTGTGAATCAGCTCCGAGGAGGTGTCCATGAGGAGGGAAACAACCCCGAGCGACCAGACGCCGGATGGTATGTGCTGCCTTTCGCGGGACATGGCAAGGCGTCAGTCAGGCTGCGCAAAAGAGTTCAAGCTCTGCCTTGCGGATTCTCCCCCCGAGCACACACGTATCCGCGCCGGCATACGGAAAATACAGGTGCTCCCCCCAGAAGTACGCGCCGCAGATGAAGACCACGTTGTTCACGCCAAGCGACGCGTCGCCCTGTGTTTCCGCCACGGTCGCGGGGCGGAGGAGCGGTTCGTGCCTGCGGACCACGGGGTCGGCGGCATCGGGATCAATGAGGGCGATGCCGAGGTCGTACTCGCGGGTCCCGTCCACCCGGCGCTTGCCTATATGATAGAGCTCGAGAAACCGCCCGTCGGGGAGCGCCAGCGGCGGCGCGCCCCCTCCTATCCAGACGTCCTTGAACTCCGGATCCGGGATCGGCCGCATCAAGACCCCGCGATCCCTCCACGGGCCGGCAAGGGAAGGAGCGTCGGCCCAGTGAATCATCATGCCGTCCTGTCCCTCCATCGGGCGGTGCAACATTCTGATCGGCTGGCCCTGGATCGGCTCGAACAGCATCCCATTCTTGTTGTCGATCCTGTTGAACGCCGCCTCGATGAGACCTCCCTTGTCCCAGTTCACAAAGTTCGTGGTAGAGGCCAGCGCAATGCGCACCCTGTTGCGGTCCGGGCCCGTCGCGTACGCGGTGTACGTCATGACATGACGGTCACCGACCTTCATGATTCTCGCGTCCTCGACGCCCAGATTGTCGTACGACTCGTCCGGGAGGATGACCGGGCGATCCAACCGCGCCAGCAGCGTCATCTCCGGCGACAGGACGGCAAGCCCGATCGACGACCGGGTGTGGTCATACGATTCGGTGGGAGAACCCTGCGCCCGATAGAGGAGGAACACGAGCGCTGCGTGCGACCGGAGCTTCTCCCGGACACTCTCGCCGAGGGGCAGGCCGTTCAGAATCGGTACAAGCTGATCCTCACCCGTCACCAGAGCGCACGCCGGGTTAAATGTCACCCTGTTTTCCCACGGATGCGTCTGCATCCTCGTGAGGATCGGTGCTCCTCCGTTAAGTCGCTCAACGGCCGGGGCTGCGTTCATGCTTGTCATCTCCGTGTTCGCCTCCCGAAACAAACTTCTGACAGCGCATCAATCCAAAAACGGGTTTGTGAGATCGGCCGATTCGAGCGCCGCCAGCACTTCGGACAGGCGGACCCGCGCGACGAGGGTATACGTGTCGGCGCCACCGTAGACGATGTACACAAACCCGTCGTACACGTACGAACCGCAGGCGAACAACACATTCTGGACTTGCAGGCTCGACTGGGATGCGAGCTCGGCGGGAACCTCGGGGACCATGAAATGCTCGATCCGCGAGACGACGATCGCACCGGCGCCTTTCGAAATCCTGCCGAGGTCGACCAGTGCGACATCCAGATCGTACTCCAGAAGCCCGTCAGCCCGACTGTTCCCCGTATGATAGATCATAACGTACCGCTGCCCGCCGACATGGATCGGGACCGATCCCGCGCCGACCCACGATTCGGTGAACTCCGGGTTTCGAAACGAGCGGAGCATCTCGCCGAGGTCTTCCCATTCCCCGTCGGGCGCTGCGCTTCTGGCGACGTGCATCGCATACTCTGAATGCTGAAGTCCGTTCCACCACGGCCGGTGAAGGAAGAAATACATTCCGTTCACAGCCTCCGGAAAAAGGACCCCATCCTTGTTGTACCGGGCGTTGACGTCCCCGCGGACCGGTCCGAGCTTCTCCCAGTGCAGCAGGTCCCGGGAGCGCGCAATGCAGAGCTGGGCGTGATAGATCGTCCTGGGATCGGCCTTCAGACCGCAGTACACCATGTAGAATGTGTCCCCGATCCGGGTGATGCGCGGGTCCTCGACGCCCAGGTAATCGAAACCCTCCGGTGATGCCTCCGGCACGACGACGGGATCGGGCAGCCGTACCAGAAGGTCGAAAGTCGGGCGTGAACACGGCAAGGCCCACGAAACTCCGGACAAACGGAACTGTGGGATCGGTCTCGGGCCGGGCCCGGTAGTGAACGACCACGACGCCGTCCGCGAGCAACGGATCGTCAAGACGCCGCCCCGGAAGGAGCGTTCGGATAATGGGATCATTCGCCCCTGAACGCTCCAGGTACAATGCCGCGGCGTTGAACGTGACTCCATTCTCCCACCATCGATCAGACGGCGAGATAATCGGCATCCCCCCGTTGCATCGCTCCACCTTCATTCGTGCCTGAGACATGCGTCAATTCTCCTCAACGGCGATTCGCTCTCTCACGTGAGAGAGCGGACAACGATGTCGCGGCGAAGCCTGCCCGCCGACATCGCACTCTTTATGGTCAGCCGGCAGGGCCGGCCGGGATCCAGGGTCATGTAGTTGTCCGGGAACTCGGCCTCGCCGGATCGGGAGGACAACGCGACCGCAGGCGCCAGCCTTGAGCTGGTCAGGACCGCGGTCCACTTCTCCCGTCCCACCTTTTTCAACGAGACACCCACGTCCGGTTTGCCGAGATCCAGGTGTTTGAATTCGCCAAAGTAGTATCGATTCACCGAGAGGGACCGCCGCCCGAGACGCAGTTCGGCGCGAACATACGCGGTTCGAGGATCCGCCCGCCTCACAACGTCCTCGGGGATGATGCGAAGGACTGCCGACCCGTTCGGCGGAATTCGCGCAGGATACGCTCCCTTCCAGAGCGTCTCTCCCTTCACCGAGCTCAGGGCAACGTACAGCCGTCCCCGTACCGCAGACAGTGTGTCGTTCGTCCCCCACACCTCCAGTGCGCCGCCCTTCCGTGTCACGCTCACGAGGATCGGCGCGAAGAACCGCTTCGCATAGTAGTACGCGGCCTTCGGTTGCAGGTCGCTGTCAATCACGGCCCAGCTGGTCACAGGCCAGCAGTCGTTGAGCTGCCAGAAGAGAGCCCCTGCCGTGCGGAACTTCCGGCGCCTCCAGTGTTCCACCCCGCACTTCAGCGCCTCTGCCTGCAGGACCTGACCGGTATGAATGAACTCCCCGAAGGTACGGGGGACCGCGAAATGGGCGGCAATGAACCGGAACAGGCGCTCAGGCCCCTCGACCTGCTTGTTGTGGTGCTCCATCACCGGGGACTGCGGGTTGCGATCGCGAGGTCCCAGTACCCGCTCCATCGTGGCGCGGTTGGCAGGTCCCTGAAACCCAAACTCCGACACGAATCGTGCGGTGTTTTCCTCGTAGCCCCTGAAGTCTTTCCACTCGCTCCAGACCGCCCACTGGTGATGATTCCCGTTCCCCTGATCGTTGGGGAAGCCTGTTCCGAACGGCGTGCTCCGCCAGTACGGTCGGGTCCCGTCACATCGTCGGACCACACGCGGGAGGACGTCTCTGAAGATGGGCGTCCCGCGCATGTCGTCGGGTCTCGTCCCCGGATTCCGTCTGCAGAAGATCCACTCGCACTCGTTGTTCCCGCACCACAGCACAATGCTGGGGTGATTCCGCAGCCGGCGCACATTCACTTCCGCTTCCCTGCCCGCCTCCTTCAGAAAGGCCGGATGGTCGGGATACTCCGCACACGCGTACATGAAATCCTGCCAGACCATGAGGCCGAGCCGGTCGCACAGATCATAGAACGCATCGTCCTCGTAGATCCCTCCGCCCCACACCCTGATCATGTTCATCGACGCGTCGCGTGCGAGCGTGAGGAGGCGTTCGTAGGTAGCGCGGCTCACTCTCGGCAGGAACGAGTCGGCCGGGATCCAGTCCGCTCCCTTGCAGAACAGTCGTTTCTTGTTGATCTCCAGGATGAACGACCGTCCCTCGCTGTCGGGCTTCTGGACGAGCCGCACGGTTCGTACCGCAAACGGCACCTTGAGAGTATCGACTTCCCGCGACCCCTCGAAGAGCGTGAGCTCGGCCGTGTACATCGGCTGATCGCCGTGGCCGTTCGGCCACCAGAGACGGGCACGATCGAGCGTAACGGCCGCCTGCGCGGTCCGCCCCGAGACCGCGACCTGTTTGTCGACTCTCGCGCCATGGCCTTCGATCCGGACCCGGAGCGTCCGTCGCTTTCGGGATCGCCCGTCTATTGCGGCGGAGACCACGAGCGCGGCGGCAGAGCCGCGAATTCCCTTTACTCGCACGAATGGGTCCCGAAGCCTGGCATCCGTAAACGCTTCGATCCGTATCGGCCGCCATATGCCGGAGGTCGTGAGCCGGGGACCCCAGTCCCACCCGAAGGAGTACTGTGCCTTCCGGATATGGACGCGGTGCGGGTCCAGCTCGACCTGAAGCCGCCCGTGCGCCTTCTCTTCGGCTTTCGCGCTCTTCACCGGCGAATCAAACCGGATCTCGATCGAGTTCGTGCCGGCACGGAGAAACCGCCGGATCTCGAACCTGGCAGCCGTGAACATATTCCGGGAGGTCCCGACCTGACTTCCGTTGATGCGGATCCGCGCGATGGTATCCAGCCCCTCCGCGACAAGTTCAATCCGCCGCTCCTTCAGAACGGCTGCAGGGATCTCGAACGTTCGCCGGTACACCCATGGAACGTCGGCCACCCACTGCACGAGGTTCTCATTCGTTCCGATGAACGGATCGGGAATGACGCCGGCTTTCAGCAGGTCCGTGTGGATCACCCCGGGCACGGTTGCGTCCATCCATCGGTGCGCTGCCGCGGCGCCCGGGGGAATGGATGGCGATGCGCCGCCCGACTTCACGCTCCAGTGTCCGTTCAGATCGATGACGTGCATGAGCATTCCCCCGCTCACTTCATCAGAAGCATGCGCTGTGTCTCGGATGACGTCCCCGCTCCGCTCCTGGAGTCTCGCCCGATGGCGGGATCCAGAGGGCGGACCTCAAGCCGGCAGACGTAGACGCCGCTCGCAAGATTTCTGCCGTCGAAGCGGACGCTGTAGACGCCCGGATCTTTCTCTTCGTCGACCAGTGTAACGACGTGACGTCCGAGCAGATCATAGACGCCGAGCTTCACGCCGGTCCGCTCGGAGATCTCAAACCGGCACACGGTTTCTCCGTTGAACGGGTTCGGATAATTGCCCAGAAGTCTGTGCCGCAACGGAACGGCCGGGAGATCCTCGACCACAGGCACCGTCCTGTTGTACAGCTCCACCACTTGCGGGTACGTCAACGCGTACGGATAAATGAGAAGGTCGTCCACGACCCCCTGGAAATTGTAGTTCGCGTCGCCGGGGAGCATCTGCCCGACGAGCAGATCGATGCTCGGCGTGAGCATGGGGCCGGATAGCGAGGTGAATCGTTCCAGCTCCCCGTCGACGTAGATCACGAGATCCGATCCGGAATACACCCCCGTCACGCACAGATAGCCGCCGGTGGTCATCAGCGTGCGCGAGTCTACGTCCTTCACCCCGCTGGCGGTCTTCACGGTCCACCGGATGCGCCGTTCGGGCGTGACGGAAATCTTCCATCGGTTCTGCCAGCTCCCGTGGGAGACCAGAAACATTTCGCGATTGAAGAGCAGGCTGGATTTCACCCAGAGGCTGACCGTGATGGCCGAATCCACGCTCAGGCTTGGCGAGTTCGGGATTCTCACGTTGCTGGTGGCGCCGTTGAATCCTGCGGCGCGAGTAGCGACGCCAAATCTGTCGGCCACGAACAGGACGTCCGTCGGCGTCCCGTGATTCCCGAATCCGCTGGCGTCCCGTGTGTCGCCGTCAAAACGAAGGTCCAGGATCGGCGGTCCGGTGGACGGGTTGGAAAAATCCCGCACCGGCATGGTGATGCTGTCCACCGTGCGTCCGCCAACGGTATTCGTCACCTCGCAGACAACAACCATGTTGCCCGTGTTGTCCGGGGCGGTCCAGACGGCGGTCGAGTCGAGCGGCTGCAAAGAGCCACGCGCTGCTGTCCATGAATACGACAGCGCGTAACCGGCGGGATCGCTCGCCGTGCAGGCGATCGTGGTCGCGCTGCCCGGATCGACCATCCCCGGCCGGGCGCGTAGATCCTGTATGACCGGCTGTGACAGCGGAGAGTCAACGACCGCGATGGCCAGCACCGCGGAATCCACCGCACCCCGGCTATCAGCCACACGACACCCGATCGAGAACGAACCGACCGTGCCGGGGGCGGTCCAGGTTACGGACGGCCCGCTGCCGGAGAGAACGCCACCGTTCGCGGACCATGCATAGGCGATGGTGTCCCCGTCCCGGTCCGTGGCCGTGCAGTAGAGTCGGGTTGACCCATCGATGTAGACCGGGGAAGCGGCAGCGGCCAGCGCCTTCACACGCGGACGGAAATTCGCCGGGAGAACGCCCGAGTGGTAGTCCACGACAACTCCATCGACCAGAAGTCGCTCCTGGTCGTAGGTCACGACGCCTCCTGCCGGCGCAAGCACCGCAAGGACGGCTCCATCCGGCGGAATCTGGATCGCTGTCGGACCGGCCACGCCGCGCGCGATGAACGACCTCCCCACCGCATCGTACAGGTCCCGCGCCTCACCCCCGACATCGAGCGTAACCTGGCGGGCCACCGAATCGGGGTTGTAGAAGAGGTAGCTTGGATAGGCTGGCGCATGGAAGTAGTCGGTTGCAAGCAGATCGAGCTTGAGCACGCCGGGAACTTCCGTTGTATCGATAATCGCTCCGAGTATTCCGACGTGCGACGAGCTGTACAGCGACAGGTTCGTCGGAGCCCACCCACCCCCGATCGCATCGCCGGTGGCGTACGGGCTCACGCCGCCTGGACCGCTCTGCCGCAACGCCTCGTGGGCAAGCCATGAGGACGGGTCATACAGAGCGGACCAGCTCCGGCTGTCCTGATTTGACTCCGGAAGATAGTTCGCGTAGAACAGCCTGCCGGCGTTCGCGGCGTTCAGTACCCATTTCCCGATGGCCCGCGAGAACCGGGGATCGTACCGCACGAGAGGGACGAGAGCCCCGATCTGCTCGAACGTGTTCATCGCAAACGCGTAATCGCTGGTGCCGTTCACCTCCCCGATCAGCCCCGAGCAGTCGTAGGCCCCCCACCGTCCGACCACGGCGCCCCAGCTGCGGAGCGGCGACACGTCGAAGCACCAGTTCACCATCTTCTCCACGTTCAACTGCGTCCCCAGCTCTGCGTTCATCCGTGCGGCCGCCAGTGTCCCGTACGAGAGCTGCAGCTCATATGCGGGGCTCCAGCCGTACGCAGCCAGCTCTTCGAGGCACAGCTCGGCCGCATATCTATAGGCAGGCTCGCCGGTCTCCTTCGCAGCGGAATAGAGAAGCCAGGCGATCGCACCACCCGCCTCCGGCTCATGGGGGGTTTCGTTGTTCGGTGTCATCGACGCCAGACGCCAGCCCCGGTGGTTCAGATTCGGGTGCGACCAGGGCGTCAACCTGCCACCCATGGCAAACACGGCCGCGTTCCACCTGTCGGCAACCATCCTGAACTGGCGCTGGAATTCCCCTTCCGTCGGATACCGCGAGTACAGCTGATAGAAGAAGACGTTCGGCATCGTGTCATACCACCAGTCATCTCCGCTGGTCGCCTCCGCCCCGTTCAGATAGACATTTTCCTCCGGGCGATTATTGAAGTACTCCTGGCACATGCGAGCCCAATTGCGGCCGAACTGGACCTTCTTGTCCACGCCGCACAGCGTCGCGCCCACGACCGCCGGCAGCACATTGATCGCTTCGCCCGTCGACCTTCCGTCCCCGACATACGAGCTGAGCCCGAAACTCATCTCCCCCGGATAGTTGACCGTGGAGGTGTTGAGAAACACGAGCGGGAGGTACTGCCCGGTCTTCGACAGGTCGAAGGCCAGCGAGTCATAGCCGAGCGCGACCTGCCTCCAGTCTCGCATGAGATAGGGAGTGGGTTTGCGCGGCATCTGTTCGATGCGCGGGATCGCAATCTGCTGCCCCCGCACATCGGCCATCACGCTCACGACCAGCATGACGAAGATGCCGCGACGAAACGCGTGCCTATCAGGATGTTGCATCACCTTATCCCTCACCGCCTTCAGTGAACACCACGCCCGTCGTGTCTCTCTTCAGTGTCACCCTGTTTCCGCCGGGCCCGACGAACACCGCTTGCGGGCTGCCTTCGACAGAGGTCGTGGAAACTCGCCTGTATCCCAGATACTTCCTGGCCTCTGGATACTTCTCCACCTCCGTGAGCGTCAGGAGCGCCTCAATGGTGGACTCTGCGCCGGAGTTCCTGTTCAGACCCTGCTCCGCGGAGATCCCGTCGTACCCGCGCCCGGATCCGGGATCATACATGGGCTCCCCGGCGGGATTGTTCCCCATCAGCCACGCCGCGGCCAGACCCGCCATACGGAGATACTCAGCCTTTCCGGTCGCCTCGTACAGGCGGATGAGACCCACAGCCATCGGCCGGACGCCGTACGCGATCTGTTCGTACTCCTGTCGACTCGCCGGATCGCGTACATCCATCTCCTTGGCGAAGCCCTCACACAGAAGCCGGAAGTACCAGCCGTCGGCCTCCCTCTTCGCGGAGGCGATCATGGTCGAATCGTTGAGGATCCAGCCGATTTCGGCGAGGGCCTGCGTCTGCCCGTTGCCCCAGCTGTGCCAGAGCGTCTGCCAGGACCGATGAAGCCCGAACGGGAACACATCCCCTCTCCCGTCCTGCATGATCATGAGTCCGTCCGCCAGCTTTCTCATCGTCGCGGCGACATCATCGGAGGGCGCAACCCGGTAATACTCGATCAGACCCAGAAGGAGCTCCGAACTGGCATCCGCGCCGGATTCGTAGAGGAGCCAACGAGGAGTCCGGAAGCCGGCCTCGACCTCTTCCTCGCCGTGCCGCTCAACGAGCGCGCGGACGCGCGGGAGGGATCGCTCGACGGCACTGCGGAGTGTGGCCGCAAACGCAGGGTCGTGCTCCCTGAACACCCGGGCACCGCTCGCCAGCGCCCAGACGCCCCGGGCAGCCCACCACCCGAACGATTTGAAGCTGGTCCTGCCGTCCCGGTTGATCGAGCGGTCTTCGAACACGAAGTTGTAGAAGTCACCGTCGTCCGCCTGCATCGCCAGCACGAAATCCAGAAATCCCTTCGCACGCTTCAATCCATCCGGCCGTCCGTGCAACTCGAAATCGCGAAGGCAGAGGACGGCCGCCCGTGCGGCATCGTCCACGCAGGCGATGCCCTCGGGCCCCGACTCCTTCGCGTCCACCCATGCGTAATCGGGATACCGGGAGTAGATGTGAGCGATCGTGACGGCTTTCCCCTCCACAGTCACGGCCTCGCTGAGGTGGTCGAGATGGCTGAAATTCACAAGCGTGCTCCGGTCACTTGTCACACAGGAGAGCTGCAAGAACAGCAATGCCGACACCACCAGCCCGATGACCGCCGGACTATCTGATGAGCGGATGCCTGCACCGTCCATGCGGCGCGCCTCTGATGGCCATGCTGTCATCTCATGACGCTCCTGCCGTCATTCCTGGCGTGAGAATACTCTTGAGAGAGATCCCTTCCCGATGGACGCGGAACGCTTCATGCACGCCGTCCAGCGGGAAGTACCGCACGGGAAACCGGTCGACACGCACTGTTCCCGCCTGGAGCAGGGAGATGGCGCGGCTGAACGTGTGGGGATTGACGTACGACCCCGTGATCGTGAGCTCTTTCGAATAGACGAGGTTTGGCTCAACGGAAATCGTCGTGCCGATCGGGCACACGCCGAAGAACACGATGCGCCCGCCCCGGCGCGCGAGCTTCAACGATTGCTCGGCGGTCACGGGGGAGCCCGCGCATTCCAGAACGACGTCCGCACCCTCGGGTGCGAGCGATCGGACCTGATCCATCACATCCTCATGGGCGGGGTCGACCACAACGGTCGCACCCTCCATCTCGGCCAGGGCGCGCTTGTGTCCCTGCGGCTCGACGAGGACGGTACGGGCCGCTCCCGCATGACGCGCGAGCTGCAGCATCATCAGTCCCACCGGGCCGCCGCCCAGCACCACCACCGTGTCTCCATGCCGGATCTCCGCGCGGTCGATGCCGTGGACGGCGCACGAAAGGGGCTCGACAAAGGCGCAAACCTCGGCGGGGATCTCCTCACCCAGCACGAACGCCTGTTCCGCCGGCACGACGCAAAACTCCGCCATGCCGCCGTTCCGGTCCACCCCCAGCGCCACGAGCGAGGAACAGAGATGTACGAGACCCCGGCGACAGTAGAAGCATGTCCCGCACGAGATATTAGGGTCCACAGCCACCCGTTCCCCCACATGGATCCCCTTGACCCTCTTCCCCATCTCCACGACGCGTCCCGCATATTCATGCCCGAGGACGACCGGCGGCGTCGAGCGCGCGACTCCCTCGACGATGTGCAGGTCGGTTCCGCAGATGCCACACGCTTCGACCTGCACCAGAATGTCGGTGTCGCCCAACCCGGGAAGGTCCTGGGTTGTGACTTCCATGTGATGGGCTTTGCTGAAGAGGACGGCTTTCATGGCGTTCCAAAATGGAGGATGAGCGTATCAACCGCTTTCGTCGCACGATACTCGATCGTCAGCCTTTGCACACCTTCACTCCCCGGCTCACCCCCGGTCACAGCGATCTTCGCCCCATTGAGCGAGGCCGCAGTCGGGGTCCCACGGACTCACCACGCTCACCGCCGTGGCGTGCCCTTCAAACGAGGAGAGCGTGAGGGAAAGGCTCCGGCCAGCCGTATCCAGCTTCGCTTCATGAAGAACCGCGTTGACTCCATCGAGGTAGGGGTACCGGACCGGCCCGTGCTCTATCCGGATCGACTGTGCCCCGGAAGCTCCCCGCGGGATCACGCGGGAAGGAACGAGCGCGCCGTCGACCAGGATGCGCGCGATCGTCGAGCCGTGCCCGGACACCACGAATTCTTTTCGTGGTCCCACAGACGTAGTCGGCTTCGACATCGTGGAGCGCAGCGGGAAGTCCGCCGCCGACCGAGACGTTCCATGCGTTCTCGTCAACGCCGATCATCCGATAGGCGGTCCCGATGCAAAATCCGGCCGACCACATCATCGTCGGCTTGTCCACCCACCCGTGGTCGTGGGCCTGCGTGTCGGAAAACCGGTACTCGTAGAGTGCTGGCTGGCCGCGCGGGCTTTGCGTGATTCCGTCGACGGTCATCGTACGCCGGTAGAACGCGAAGGCGGAGTCGAGCTCTCCCACTGCCCTGAGAGCCCATGCATACCAGGCATTCCCCAGGTACCAGACTCCCCCGTTGGCATAGAGGTATGGGCCGCCCGCTTCGTTCCCCTTCACGTTATAGAACTTCTTGACCGAATCGGTGTGGAAATCCGCCGGCGCCACCGTGCGCACCCCGATCGCAGGATCGAGCAGCTCTCGCCGCGCCGTCCCGACAAGGCGTCGGGCCAGGTCTGGTGGGAGCGTCCCGTAGGCCGCGGCCAGCAAGGGACCCATATAGACATGCCGGTCGCGCAACCCGCCGGTCGTATTATAGAGATACCCTGCCGCGTCGTCCCAGAGTTCGTTGCGCAGACCGGTCTCCAGTTTCGCGGCCACCTGCTCATAGGCGCGAAGCGCCGGGGCCTTCATGCCGAGCACGGAGCCGAGATACTGATACTCCTCCAGCGCGCGAATCGTGAGGATCGTAAGGTACGCGCGGGTACCCTCGGCGTGCCCGAAGTCCCACCAGTCAGGCTCGTTCCCCATCATGAGGTTCCCGCGGCGGCGTTTGAGCGTCAGGGCGATGCCTTGTGAAACAACAGGCATGAGCTTCGTGACGGTCGCGGTATCAGACGTGTGGCGGAGATACGAGGCGGTGGCAAGGACAAACCAGAGATGGTTCCAGTTTCCGGGGGCGCAGTACTCGGTGATGAATGCGTCATCCTTCCAGTAGTATGCGTGAGACAGCACACTGTCCCTGGAGAGAGCCAGAAGGTGCAGCAGATCGCGCCTGACGCGCCGGGGATCAAAGACGATCGCAGAGAGGTTGGTCAGAAGAATATCGTGGGTGAACATGAAGTTGTATTCTGCCGGGCACGGCATAGGCACGATGGCGCCATCGAGGAAGTGCTGGTTCGACTCAAGCAGAGCCTTCGAATAGGATACCGCCCTGTCCGTCCACGGATCTCCGCTCCGGAACAGTCCGCGATCTACCGCCGACCGCACGGCCGAGTCGTAGCGGGCCACCTCTTCGCGCCACGTCGCCCGCAACCGTTCCATCGTTCGATCGATCTCCTCGGGTCCGGTACTGCTGAACAGCTGCGTGATCGTCGCCGAGTCGCCCGGCTGAAGCGCCACGCGATACATGAACGCCGCTGCAGCACGGACTCTCCCTCCCGCCGGCGACAGCGTACCGGCCAGCTCCCCTCCGCCGTCGATCCAGTTCGACCATCCGGTATCCGACAGCGCAAGCGCGGATGCATCTGAAGTCCAGGATGCCGGTTGCAGTCCCGCATTCTGCACCGCGACCGAGGCACGGCCGAGTGCGCGCTCATCGAAGGAGGCGACAATGCCATCACCCGTGCTTCGGGTCCGGGCCGAATCGAACCGGGCGTACGTCTGACAGCTGCGCAGCACGATGGCCGTGTGCGTGTAGACCTCCGCAGTATGGGCGCTCGACCCGGCGTTGTACATCGTGAGCGACATGACGGCAGCGGGCTCGTTCAGGCAGAAGTCGTAGGCCAGCGTCAGCCTGAGGTCCCCTTCGGTGGCAAAGAAGCGCACGCTGTGCGGCGAGAGCCTGTATCCCCACGGTCGCTTCCCGAGCCAGGTTCTGGGCCCTTCATCCACCCTGATGCCAATGACGACAGGTCTGGACTCCCCGCGCTTCCAGTAGTCGGTGCTGAGGTCCAGACTGTTGGCCACCGGGGCGTAGAAGCTCACTCTGGACGGGAGAGGACGGCTGTCATGAAACTCGAGTCCCACGTAGTGACCGCCGACCTCAACCTGTCCATATCCTCTGTCGAAATCGACGGCCACCGGATCTTCAGGCTGCGGTGCGGGCTGTTTGCACGCCAGCCCTGCGACCAGCATCAATGCAGCAGTCCACGCGGAGCGTTTCACGTTATCCTTTCAGCCCGGTGGACGCAAGGCTCTGAATGAAGGATCGCTGGAAGAACGCGTATGCGATGATCACGGGGAGAGCAAGCAGCGTCGCCGCAGCGAGCTGCGCACCAAGCTGCGACTCCGCCTCACCGCCGATGGTGAAGATGGTGACGAGCTGCGGCATGGTCATCAACGTCCGCTCGCGCACGACAAGCAGCGGCCAGAGCACCTCGTTCCAGGATGTCATGAACGTCAGAATGCCCACGGTTGCGATGACCGGACGGGACAATGGCCAGACGACCCGGAAGAGGATCGTGATCTCGGTTGCTCCGTCGAGCCGGGCGGCGTCAAGCAGGGCCTCCGGAATCGAGAGGAAGAACTGCCGGAACAGGAGAATACTGAAAGCGCTCATGATGGTCGGCGCGATGAGCCCCATGTACGAGTCCGTCCACCCCAGCGTCACCATCAGGATGTACTGCGGTATCAGCACGATCTGGAACGGGATCATCATCGTGAAGAGGATGAGGGCCTGAATCACCGTCGAGCCGGGGAAGCGGAGGCGCGCGAGCGCATACCCGACCATGGACCCGAACAGAACCACGGACCCGGTCGCCACCCCCGAGACCAGCACACTGTTCAGAAAAGCTCTTCCGATCGGGATCTTGGTGAGGACCAGGTTGTAACTCTTCAGGGAGAACTCATGTGACCAGAGTCCGAGGTCCGCGAGCTGTGTTTCCGGCTTGAGCGAGGCGGCGACCATCCAGAGAAACGGGTACGCAAACACCACCGCTCCGAGAACAAGAACACCGTATCGAACGGCCGTTTTCATGAATACGTCTCCTGTTCGATCACGCGGCGCTGCAACAGAACGACCCCGAGGATGATCACCGCGTAGACGACGCCGAGCGTGGCGGCGTACCCCATATGGCTGAAGTAGAAACCCTGGTTGTAGATATAGAGCATCCCCGACAGCGTGCTCTGCATGGGACCGCCCCCGGTCAGGACGTACGGCTCGATGAACAGCGAAAACCCGCCGATCGTCGAGAGGACGATCACAACCATGACGGTAGGATTCAGCATCGGCAGCGTGATCCTGAAGAATTTCGTGGCCGGCGGCGCTCCGTCGACATCCGCCGCGTCATAGACTTCCTGGGGAATGCTCTGCAGGCCTGCGAGGAACAGCACGATATAGATCCCCACATTCTTCCACGTCGCCATGATCGCGATGGAAGGCATCGCCAGCCGGGCATCCGTGAGCCACGGAAGCGGATCCGCGCCGAACCACCGGAGCATCACGTTCAGCAGCCCGTTGTCGAACCCGTACAGCTGCCGCCAGAGGATGGTCACGACCACTCCGGAGACGACCACCGGCAGAAAATACAGCGCGCGGAAGAACCCCCGCCCGCGGATCTTCCCATTCAACAGCATGGCGAAACCCAGGGCGACGACGATCTGCAGCGGAATGTGAATCACGAGGAAGAACAGTGTGTTGACGATCGACTTGAGGAAGAGCGGATCCTGCACCAGCCTCCCGAAGTTCTTCAGGCCGATCCATTCCATCGGGGTGACGATATTCCACCGGTGAAACACAAGGATGAGCGAGAAGACCAGCGGATAGGCCACGAAGGCCAGGAAGAACAGGACGTACGGCAGGACAAGGCCGTAGGCCGAACGGTTTTGCGGCGAGAGCAGCCCGCGTCCGGTGCGCAGAAGTTTGCTCATCGGTTCCACTCCACGATAACCGACGAGGCCCGGAGGAATTCCCGGACCGCCTCATCGGGCCCGATCTTCCCGTACACGCAGCACCGTTCGTACGTCTGCGAGAGCGTATCGAAGATCTCCTTGAGGTCGGGGGCCGAATCGACACCGCGAGTCAGAAGGGATTGCCGCGCAAATTCCATCATGACGGGATTTCGCTGGAAGTACCCGGCGAAGAGGGGATTGGCCAGGAGGTCGTTGCGAACCGGGATTTGATCGCACATTTCCAGGAGCTGCAGATCGTGCTCGGCGCGCACCAGAAAGCGGACGAACTCCCAGGCCGCCTCGGGGTGCCGCGTGGTGCTGAAGATCGAAATATTCTTGAAATCACCGTACGTGTGCACGGGCCCGCGATGCGAGTCCGGCACCGGAACCGGGGCCACGCCATACTCCATCGACGGGGCGTAGTTCCGGAGCTGGGCCACCTGCCAGGGGCCGGAGAAATGCGTGATCTTCTGCTCCAGGAGGAACGGGATCCGCGCCTGCGAAGTAGGTGCGCGGGAAGTACCCCTCCGCGTAGCACGACTGGAAGAACGCAAACACGGCGGCCGCCGCGTCCTCGTCGGCGGAGACCTCACCGTACCGGTAGAGCGTCCTCCCCCCGGAGGCGGCAACGTAGAAGGGATAGAAATCGTAGAGACGCTGCCACCATATCGGCCGGATATCGCGCTCTCCCATCCAGACATCAATCTGTCCATCTCCGTTCAGGTCACGCGTCGCCTTCTTTGCCGCATCGAGGTATTCGCTGTATGTGGCTGGAACCCGCTCGATACCCGCGTCGCGCAGGAGACGGAGATTGACGAACATCATGACAGGGTTGGACTTCCAGGGCAGCTGGTAGAAATGGCCGTCGGGGCTCCGGAACGTCTCCAGCAGCGCGGAATCCACGCGGTTGCGCGCAAGCGTGTCAAAGCCGGGGAGTTGATCAAGCGCGATCAGTCCGCCCGCGCGGGTGTAGTCGTACAGCGCTCCCGGCTGGATATTGGAGCAGACATCGGGGGTTGTGCCCCCGGCGATCGCCGCGAGCAGGACCTCCTCCGTGGATTGGCTCACGGGAATCGGCTGCATGCGAACATGGATCTCCGGATGCCGCGCGTTCCAGAGCCGCACGAGCGAATCGGCGAGCCGGACCTCCTGAGGATTGGGCGCGGGCCAGTACGTGAGCTCAACAGCTTCCGTCCGAGTCGACGCCCGTTCGTCACGCGCGCCGCATCCGGAAAACAGAAGAACAGCCAGGAGCAGTCCGACGCCGCTTCGCGTAGTCATGTCACTCCCATGCCTGCCATGCCGGGTCGATTGAAGGGAACGCCGGGTGCGGGAACGTCCCCCCTTTCTTGACGGCGTACAGGTCGATCGTGCGGGGATCCTGCGCGGCGTCCACGGGCACCGAGGCCAGCGCCGCGCTATCCACGGACACCTGATAGGTCCGCCGCAGTGCGGTCAGACGCCGGTAGAGTTTCTCCTGCATCGCATCCGCATACCAGTCGCGAAGCACGTCGTCCTTCGCCTCTTCAAACGTCCGGGAGGCGCCTCCGGTCCCCCGGAAGCGGGCCGGATGCGCCGCGTGGTGAGCCCGGAGCGTTGAGTCTGACCAGGCGATGCTCTTCGCCGCCACGTCTTTCTCCGCCTGGTAGAGCAGCTTGTGCTGCCACCACCCGGTCTGCTCCACCACGCTCGGCCGCTTCTGCAACCCACGCGCGCTCGCGCGCTGGACGAGAACGTGGTCGCGCACCATTCTCCAGACGATGTCCTCAAGCGAGAGAAAGAACGACTGGGGCGAGGTCCATTGAAGGGACACAAGAGCCTCGCGGGGCTCGTACCACGCAAGGAAAGCGCCCAGAGCGATGTTCTCCTGCCGCGTCACCACGAGCGTGCTGTCCGCATACAGGCGGATGTTCTTGTAGTCGACAGAGTCCCCCTCCGCCCTGAATCTCCCGGCAAGCCCAAACGCCTCGAACCGTTCCGGCGAGAGCCGTCTGGAGCCGATCCAGGCCCGCAGAATGTCGAATGTCCGCCGCTGAATGACGGGGTCGGCATCCAGCATCATCAAGCGGACATACTCTCCGGAAAGAGAATCCGCCTTCATCTGAGTGAGCGCCCGCCGCGCGGAGAGCCGGAGCTCAGCGTCATCGGATTCTGTAACGACAGGGCGCCGATGGACTGAGTCCACCTGCACGATATACCAGCCGTCAGGCGCCGCTACGGGTGACGAGGGAACACGGACGGGGAGATCCCCGACAACCGACGCAAGGGCGGCATTCTGGCGCGCGAGTCGAAAGCGCGAGGTGGTGGACATCCTGTCCTCTTTGGGAACGCGGCCGCCGGCGAGATGCGCGGAGAACAGTGAATCAAAGCTCCCGCCGGCTCTGAGCCCGGCGTCAGCGCGCCCGGCTTCCCCGGCCGCCGGAAAAAACAACCAGCGCAGCGAAACCGTCTCCTGTTCCTCGGCGACGGCACGGTCGATCTCGCTGTCGGTGACGTTGACACCGCTCAGGACATCGTCGCGGTACAGCTCTTCTGTCGCGAAGTCCCCTTCAAGCTGCACCAGCGCCGATGTGACCCTCGGGTCCGCCTCGAGGCCCCGTTCCTTCGCCCCCAGCGCAAGCAGCTTCTCGTTGACCATGAAGTCGAGGTAGCGGCGACGGGAGTCCGATCCCCTCTTCGGGAACGCCGGCCCGAAGATATAGCTGAAGAAGAATTCCCGCGCGGTGATCTTCAGGGGGCCGACGCGCACGATCACGGCATCGGGGTTCCGGAGCGAATCGAGGAGGGGCACGACGTCGCTGCGAGGGGGTTCAATCTCCTGCGCATGGCCGGGAGCCGCCGCGACCGCAACCATCATCCCGGCGAGGAGCACGATTGGCCACGCGGACCGTGGGACGCGCACCTGATGTCCTTCCGCGTCTGCCGGAGACGCGGGTCTCAAAACCTTATGCTCAGGGATAGGGTGTGGACCGCATTCAATCGCCCCATATCACGGTACGCGTAATCGACCTGAAAGACCGTCGTGGTCGAGAAGAGCGCGGACGATGCCACGCCGAGTCCCGCCGAAAGCCCGCCTTCGCTTTCCGCCAGGAAGAGCGAATGGTACCCTGCGCGGACGAACAGGAACTCCTGAAACGCGAACTCCGTGCCCAGGTTCACGCTTTCGTAGTTGTCAGACTGATGGATCGCAT
Organism: uncultured Ignavibacteria bacterium; assembly: GCA_963701735.1. Lineage (GTDB taxonomy): Bacteria > Bacteroidota > Ignavibacteria > UBA10030 > UBA6906 > CAWABB01. Next base: position 152,535 of record CAVPBI010000013.1, read on the forward strand.
CGGCCGCGATGGTCCACCGGTACTCGTCATCCCGAACAGGAGCAAACGACAGGCCCAGCTGGAAGAGCAGCGGGAGGTCCCACGATTGCACCTCGAGCGTGTACGGAATCTGGTCGTTCGAGCCGAGCTTTGTCGGGTCGACGCGGATGAACTGCCGCATGTCGCGCCCCTCGAGCTGCATGTCCGTCCCGAAGTTGGAGAGCGCAGCCCCGATCACCAGGCCTCCCAGGAGGTCGGTCCTGAACATGGTCCCCAGGTCGAAGGCAAATGCGGTCGCGGTCTCGTGCCATATCGTCTGTTGAACGTACTTCGCAGTGACACCGACGGTAAACCTGTCGCTCAGGCGACGGGAATACGAAAGCCCTGCGGCGATGTCGGAAGCGCTGAAATACTCGCCGGTGCCTTCAGGGAGCTCGATGGTCCTCACCTTCATGTCCCCCATCCCGAGCGCGGTGAAGGTAACGCCGATCGTTCCAAAATCTCCCATCGGCACAACCAGCGCGGCAAAGTCAAAGCGGGTATCGGCAATCCACTCCATGTGGGATACCAGAAGCTGCGTGTTCTCCTGGAACGCGGCTCCCGCAGCGTTCCAGTAGAGCGCGCTGGCATCGTTCGCGAGACTGACGAAGGCGCCGCCCATTCCTATCGCGGCCGCGCCGACGGGAATCTCCAGAAAGGGAGCCGCGACAGTCCCTGCCTTGGAGACGCTCTGGGCCCGTGCAGCACACGGCGCCAGGAGCGCCAGGACCATGACGGGCACAAATCGGTGTGCATGCATGGCTGTCACCTCACTTCAGGACTGCGAATTTGCCGATGGTCGTCCCCACTCCCTCGGCGTCGACATGGAAGACGTACACCCCGTACGCGATATCCAGTCCGTCTCTGGAGACAAGATTCCATGCCTCTTCTCCATCATCGGTGGTGGACTCGTGCTTCAGGGTCTGTACGAGCCGGCCGGCAATCGTATAGATGCGGATCTCGCATTTCCGGGGGAGGTGGATGAAGTACACCCGCCGCACTCCGCGTCCCGTTGATGTCGTCGCCGGCTCCCATGAGGCGGCCCCCGGGTACGGGTTCGGGACCACCGCGACCTTGTTGAGATCCTGCTGCGCCATCCCGGCATCATAGCCGGGCGCCTCGCTCTGGACCGCAACCGACTCGTTGGTGCGGAACGGCTTCCGCGTGACGATCCGGTACACGTCGCCGACGGCGGGAGGCCGCTGATCTTCCTCGGCCAGCAGCGTGTCCTTGAAGAACGCCAGCGACCACGTGAAGCGGGCTTTGGAGAATGACGTCGCAGGCTTGCCGGCCGAGTCGCCGACGGCGATGAAGATCGCTTCGTCGTAGTCCAGAGTCGCATTCGCGTTCTCGTCAAAGAACACGAGCGCCATGCTGTCCTTCCCCTCGGTCAGATTCTTGATGATCACATTCGAAGGGTTGGGCTGCGAAAATGATGACTTCGGAAGGGCCAGTGTCCCCATTCCCGGCTCGGTGAACGTGATCTCAAAGTCCGCAGGGTAGTCAACGCGGCGGATCGCGAGCGCTCCCTGCCCGTAGGTCGAATTGAATCCCGCCTCGGTCTTGTACGTCGTGCTTCCCTTCACCCACTCCGTCTTCTCGCGGTCAATGACGACATCGGGGTCGTTCTGAATTGTGATGCTGAAGCCGTCAAGGACGGGCGTGACAACCCGCGGCGACGGCATCCGCACGGGGTAAATCAGCGTGTCTCCCGTCGTCATATCGATGAGCATGTACAGGGGATCCGGCGCGTCGTGGTATGCGGTGGAATCGATGAAGGAGACCGCATACGTATGGTTGTCCATCAGCGAGTCCGGATCCAGAATCAACGCCGTCACCGTCCCCGTGCCGGGCCCGGTCGCAGCCACCTGCTTGAGCTGAGCGTCGACATACCCGAGCGCAGGAACGCGCGGTGTCACCGCAGCGGTGTTGACGTCGGTCTTGACCTTACCATTGATGTCCACCTTGATGATGCTGGTGCATTCGGACGGCGGAATGCCGATGAATTCCCCCTCGACGGTCGTCGTGGTGAAACCCTGGTCGTATGACACGACCGCATAGTAGTACGTCTGCCCGTTCTGCACGGTCGAGTCGATGAAGGAATGCTCCAGTCCGCTGTCGTCGCCGAGATTGAACATCGCGCCGTTCACGTTGATGGGATGCAGCCCCATCACCCCGTCCACGACATCGAACTGCGCGATCGGCTTGCGGTAGGTCGATTTCCCATACGCGTCCGTGATGACCTTGTTTTCGAGGAAGTTCGGCTCGGTGCTGCGGTAGACCCGGTACCCCTCGAAGTTGTACTTCTGGTAGAACTGGTCGAAGGTGCGCTCCGCCCTGTCGTCCCAGTACAGCGTAATCTTCCGGTCTCCCTCGATCGCCTTGACCGTCGGCTTTTCGGGAGGCTTCGCGAACCGGTAGTTGGCGTTGTAGATCTGCTGTACCGTTCTCTTCCGCCGGAACAGGTCGTCCGTATCCATCCCGAACAGGAGCGACATGGAGAAGCGCTCCGTCTCTCCGGTCTCTTCGATGCGGCCCGTTGACGCCGAATACGAGGTCTTCCCGAGGAGCGTGAAGAGATAGCTGGAGAAATGGTTTGCAAGGTTGACCCCGACCAACTCTCCGCCGCGCGGCGGCGGGAGGGCCGACAGCGCCTGCCAGTTGCGCTCGTCATTGTTCAGGTCGTACGTGTGGACCGCGGAGATGAGGAATCCCGTCAAACCCAGCTGGTCCGATTCGTCCTTGTCCAGTGCGCCGAAATTCGGCTCACCCTGGTCGGGGCGGCCGTTCCCCTCCGAGCCGTCCGGGTCCGGGCCCGCGTAGCCTTCGTCAAACGGTCCATCCCGTCGATCCCGACATCATCGTCCAGAGGTTCGCCGGTTTCCCATACGCCGTTGGCGTTCAGGTCCACGAACGGACGCCAGTTGCAGTTCTCGTCCGCATCCCAGTGCGGGCGCCAGGGCCGTCCATAATAGAGGTGGAATTGTGCGGTGTCCCTTACCACGTCCCGCAGGAACGGGTCGCTGCCCGGATCGGTGACAAACCGTGTTGGGAGATTATCGCGCCGCTCATCGGTTAGGCCGTCGATGTCGTTGTCGCGGAGGTCGTCCGGCACGCCGGGGCTCTCGAGAAACGCATAGCCGGAAAGTCCGACGGGACTCCAGTTGCCCGGACTCCCCGTCGGGACCGTCGACCACGCGTACGAGATGTTCAGGAGCTTGTCGTAATCTCCCGCATTGTTCGAGGAATTGTCATGCCCGCCGATTCCCCAGTCGACATACTCCGCAAAGAGCGCCTTCTGGTAGTCGGTCGTGGTCATGTTCGTGATCTCGTAGTGCCAGAAGATCACGTCCTCGGCGAGCACCTGCGACCATTGGAATCCGCGGGCCCGTACCTGCATACCAAGACCGCCGCGCGAGGTGTCGTCCCGATCGGGGCGGTAGTTGTACCGGAGAAGATATTCGCGGTCTTCATCGTCGTCATACACGAAGAACGTCTCCAGGTCCGCGTTCTGCACCCCTTTCCCGAAGTAGCCGTTCCACCTGCCATCCCAGTCCGCCGGCCGGTCGGGCCAGTGGTCCGGCCAGGTCAGATCATCGTTGCTCACGGCCGGACTCGGCTGGAATCTCGCGGCATAGCCGGGTATGGGCCACCAGCCGTACGTCACACCCGTCGACCGGTCGTACCGCGTGTACTCGTAGTAGTTCGTCTCAAGGGGATGGAACACGAGGTTGTTCGATGGGTTCGCCGGATCGGGCGCATACGCCTCGGCCTGCACGATCATCGCCACACCGTCGACGTACGTGTGGTTGGTTCCTTTGGGCCAGACCCCGCTCCTTGATGGCTCATTGAGCCAGTCGCCCACTTCGCCGAAATTGTAGTAGACGGTCCCCACAAGGTTCCCGTCCATGAACCCCTTTCTTGGTCTCCTGGTGGTTCCCTTTGTTCTTGTCCACAATGAGCTGGCCCCGGACACTCCCCAGGGTGACAGAACAAAGCGCAAGCACCAGAGCGATTCGCGTAGCGTGATGTGGCGCGCAGCGCATCGTCACCGTCTCCTGAATGGACTCTTAGAAACCTACCGACATGCCAACGACCACCTGACGCGGTGCGGAATAGAAATCCGGACGCGCGTAGTACTCTGCCAGCGTGTTCACGCCCCGGGGCTCCTCCTGGGCGCGCGTAAGCTCAAGCGTGTATCCCGCTCTCCCCGTATCACCGTACACCTCGAGCTCGCTTGCCGTGTCGAACACGTTGTAGACCTTCAAGAACACCGACATGTTCACCGCGCCAAGCTGAAGTACTTCGTCAGATACAGATCCATATTGAAGTATGACGGCCGGTTGTCGCTGTTCTCCAGTCCGGTCCGCTGGTTCTGGAGCGAGGGCGTGTAGGGAAGGCCGGACCCGTACCGGGCAATCGCGCTTGCGATGAAATCGTCGGGCGTGCCGACCATGATCGTCGCGTTGAGCGCGTGCCGGCGATCCCAGTCCAGCGGCACGAGGACCTTGTTCCCCTCGATCGGCGGCGAGGCCTGGGCGTTGTTGAAGTCGTTCTCCGGGTCGGAGGCATCGCCCTTGGCGTCCTGGTACGTGTAGTCCACGGTTCCACCGAATCCGTCCGACATCCGCTTCTCGACCGAGAGGGTAATCCCCCGAACCGCGCCGTAGTCCCGGTTAACGTACATCCCGTACTTCTTGAAATCGTTCTTGATGTGCACCTCGATGCCGAGCAGATTCCTGATGTCTTTGTAGTAGCCTGTCAGCGTGAACCCGATCGTGGGCGTCAGCTCCTGCTGGAGGCCGATCTCCATCATCGTCGTCCGCTGCGGTTCAAGGTTCGCGTTGCCGATCGTGTTCCCGATGAACTCGGGGTAGTTTCCCGTGAGGGGAATGCGGAAGTTCGGGTTCTTGTAGAGGTACTCGAACGGCGGGATCTGGAAGAAATGGCCGTAGGAGAGGTGCACCGCTCCGCGATCGGTGATCGGATAGGAGATGCCGATGCGGGGACTCACCTGGGCCTTCACATCCGCCGCAGCGAAGAGGGACCCGCTGTACGGGGGCGACATGTTGTCCAGAGCGGAAATACTGTCGGGATCCAGCAGATACATGCCGTCCGGCTGGAAGTAGTCCAACCGCGCGCCGATGTTCACGACGAGATAGTCGAGCTCGATCTTGTCCTGGACGTATGCGGACAGCTGATACGGGTTGTTGGAGTACACATTGTGATCGAAGTTTCCCGGCGGGAGGGACATAGGGCACGAAGCCGCTCGCCGCGTCGACGTGAACCTGGTAATCCTCATAGTCGAGCGTGTGGTACTTCCCCTCGACGCCACCCTTGATCTGGTGAATCGTCGTCACCTGCGATGTCAGGTCTGCGCGTCCGGTCCACGTGGTTGTCTTGTGGTAGAAATGCCAGTTCTCCGTTCCGCCCGTGAGAAACGCGTTGGCGCCGGCATCCTGCATCCGCTCGGGTTTCACATACCGGGGGTCCAGCGGGTTCTTATACACGTATTGCTGATAATCGCTCACAAATGCCGAGGCCGTGGCGTCAATAAACGACGACGCCTCGAACACGTGCGTGTAGCTGCCGCTCAGAAGATAGCTGTCGAGATGTCGCTCGTAGTCGCCGTCGGGGTTGAGCCGGAACGCATGATTGTACGTGCGGTAGTCGTTCGTCTGGTACAGGCCGTTCAGCGTGATCCCCTTGCCGGGCCCCACGCCGATCTGCAGCTTGCCCTGCAGCGTCCATCGACGGGCGTCATTCATGGGCACGCTCGCGCCGTCCCCGGTCGAGCCGACATACCAGTCCGCAGAGTCGTTGGCCGAAAAATTCGAAGAGTCGGGAGGGTTGAACGTCCTCTCGCCGTAGATGTAGCCCTCATCGCTCAGATACCGGCCGGAGGCGAAGAACTTGAGGATGCCGTCGGTGCCCGGGATGGGTCCGCTCAGGCTCGCCTGGACATTTGTGACGTTCGAGTAGAGGTCGGGAAGGAAACCCGAGGAACTTCTCGGGTGGTCGATATGCGAACAGCTCCGTCCGGTCCGTCATGTATCCGCCGACGTACCCGGAGACTTCGCCCGTGAACGATTCGCCCGCGATCTTGGTGATCTGATTGACAACGCCGGACATCGCCTCCCCGTACTCGGCGTTGAACGTCCCGCTGAGCACCTGGATCTCGGCGATGCTGTTCACCTCGGCCTGCATGGTGTATCCGCCCGAGAACACGTCGTTCACCGACACGCCGTCGATCAGATACTTCACCTCATCCGATCGCCCGCCGCGAAAATGTCCATTGATCACACCCGCCTGGAGGTTGACGACGGCAGAGACATCCTCGAGAGGAAGCGCCTGCAGTTCGTCGCCGCTCACCGACGCGGTCGTGGATGTCAGGTCCTTCTGAACCATCGGGCGCGTCGCCGTCACGACGACGTCCTCGATCTCCACGGTCTCCGGCTTGAGGGAGAACGGGACACGCGTCGTCTGATCGGCGGTCACCCGCACGGCAGTCACCGTGACCGGACTGTACCCGACGGCTGACGCCTTGACGCCGTACGTCCCCGGAGGGATATTGAGGATGAAATAATCCCCTTCAATATCGGAACTCGCTCCCAGCGTCGTTCCGACCAGCATAACGTTCACGCCCACAAGCGGCTCGCCGGTCTGCGCGTCGAGGACCTTCCCGGCCACCTTCCCGGTCGTCCCCGCATGCGCACAGGTCATGGCAACGACAACGAGCCCCAGAATGATGGCACCCGCAGTCCGCATGGTGACTCTCCTGTGCTTCAAACAACAGGCGAGGGGCTGCCGTCTGAAGGCAGCCCCTCGCACCAGGAAATTACTTCACGAACACCATCTTGTTCACCATCGCATGATCACCCGCCGTCAGGCGGTAGAGATACATGCCTGAACCAACGGCATGGCCCTGATCATCGTGACCGTCCCAGGTGACCGTGTACCGGCCCGCGGACGCATAGCCACGAGCCAGCTCACGCACCTGCCGTCCGAGCATGTCGTAGACTACGAGCGTGACCTCCCCGTTCCGGGGGACGCCATAGCTGATGGTCGTCGACGGATTGAAGGGGTTCGGATAGTTCTGCCCCAGCTCGTAGACAGTGGGCACTTCAGCATTCGGATCACGGACCGCAGTGGTCGAGCCGATGACTTCAATCGTCACATCGTCCCAGTAGATCGTCCCGGTGAACCGGGAATACACGTGCAGACGGACTTCCAGCACGCTTCGCGCCGGCAGGCACGGTGACGTCCAGCGTGTACGGCGTCCAGTCAAAGGACGTCGCCGCCGGGAACTGCCACGTGAAGTCGTTCGCCTGAATCACGTCGTACCCGTCGTTGTTCCCGCCCTTGGCGAACCACAGCGGCGTCAACCCCACCGACCACGTCCCAGGATACAGCGCCGCAGAATCGGGCACCAGGTTCGACCCCTTCAGCCAGACCGTCAGCCTGAGGATCGTACCCTCTACGATCGTTGGATCGAGCTCAACGCGCCGCATGCCCACGAACCCATCCTGGGTTTCACGGTCGAACGGCAGGTCGAACTTCAGCGACTTCAGCCCGCTGTGCGCCGCTTCCGTCGTCACCACCGTGTTCTCGTACCCCTTCGTCAGCTCGCCGTCATTCCCTCCGATCGGCGGCATCCAGTAGTACCAGCCCGTCGGGTACTCCAGGTTCGAGCCCCAGTGCTGGCCGGCCCACACGCCCGCACGACCGTAGGAACATCACGTCGTCCACCCACACCGTCCCCGTCGCATTCTTCCCCGCCACGAACTTGATGATCGTCGTGTACGAGTCCTTCGGCAGGATCACGTCGCCCGGACTGTTCGTGTCAGCCACGAACGCCCCCGTCGACGCCACCGACTGTGGAATCGGCAGCTGGAACGTCCCGATCGGCGCCCCGAGATCATCGTAGAACTCCCACGCCATATACCACTTCGCATCTTCCGTCGCCGGGTTCACGTTCACGCCCTCGGTCCGCACCCAGGCCCCAAGGAAGATGTCCACGTTCTTCGAGTGCGTCGGCGACCAGATGTCGCACATGTTGTCCGATACCCACGCCGAGCTGTCGCCCGTCGTCGCCTTCTCGATCTTCATCGAGCGCAACCCCGAACGGTGCTGATCTGTCGCCCAGCTCAGCGTCGCTCCGCCTGTGTTCCCCATGTTCCAGAACGCCGGCAACGTCCCCTCGAAGCCGCCGATCTCCGTGATCTGCCGGAACATCCAGCTTCTCCACCGTCAGATCGTCCCAGTAGATCGTCCCGGTGAACCGCGAATACATGTGCAGACGGACCTCCAGCACCTTCGCCAGCGCCGGCACCGTCACGTCCAGCGTGTACGGCGTCCAGTCAAAGGACGTCGCCGCCGGGAACTGCCACGTGAAGTCGTTCGCCTGGATCACGTCGTACCCGTCGTTGTTCCCGCCCTTGGCGAACCACAGCGGCGTCAACCCCACCGACCACGTCCCCGGATACAATCGCCGCTGAATCCGGCACCAGGTTCGACCCCTTCAACCAGACCGTCAACCGGAGATGATCGCCTTCCGTTACGCCGGCCAGCTTCGTGATGTCCACCGGCTTGTTGAGCTCCATCGTTCCGCCCGGATCGAGGACCACCCTCCGGGCACCCACGAAGCCGTCCTGGGTTTCACGGTCGAACGGCAGGTCGAACTTCAGCGACTTCAGCCCGCTGTGCGCCGCTTCCGTCGTCACCACCGTGTTCTGGTACCCCTTCGTCAGCTCGCCGTCATTCCCTCCGATCGGCGGCATCCAGTAGTACCAGCCCGTCGGGTACTCCAGGTTCGAGCCCCAGTGCTGGCCGGCCCACACTCCGCACGACCGTAGAACATCACGTCGTCCACCCACACCGTCCCCGTCGCGTTCTTCCCCGCCACGAACTTGATGATCGTCGTGTACGAGTCCTTCGGCAGGATCACGTCGCCCGGACTGTTCGTGTCAGCCACGAACGCCCCCGTCGACGCCACCGACTGAGGAATCGGCAGCTGGAACGTCCCGATCGGCGCCCCCAGATCATCGTAGAACTCCCACGCCATATACCACTTCGCGTCTTCCGTCGCAGGGTTCACGTTCACGCCCTCGGTCCGCACCCAGGCCCCAAGGAAGATGTCCACGTTCTTCGAGTGCGTCGGCGACCAGATGTCGCACATGTTGTCCGATACCCACGCCGAGCTGTCGCCCGTCGTCGCCTTCTCGATCTTCATCGAGCGCAACCCCGAACGGTGCTGATCTGTCGCCCAGCTCAGCGTCGCTCCGCCTGTGTTCCCCATGTTCCAGAACGCCGGCAACGTCCCCTCGAATCCGCCGATCTCCGTGATCTGCCGGAACATCCAGCTTCTCCACCGTCAGATCGTCCCAGTAGATCGTCCCGGTGAACCGCGAATACATGTGCAGACGGACCTCCAGCACCTTCGCCAGCGCCGGCACCGTCACATCCAGCGTGTACGGCGTCCAGTCAAAGGACGTCGCCGCCGGGAACTGCCACGTGAAGTCGTTCGCCTGGATCACGTCGTACCCGTCGTTGTTCCCGCCCTTGGCGAACCACAGCGGCGTCAACCCCACCGACCACGTCCCCGGATACAATCGCCGCTGAATCCGGCACCAGGTTCGACCCCTTCAACCAGACCGTCAACCGGAGATGGTCGCCTTCTTTGATGTCGCCGCCCAGACTGCTGAGGGACACCCTGCGTCCGCCCACGAAGCCATCCTGGGTTTCACGGTCGAACGGCAGGTCGAACTTCAGCGACTTCAGCCCGCTGTGCGCCGCTTCCGTCGTCACCACCGTGTTCTGGTACCCCTTCGTCAGCTCGCCGTCATTCCCTCCGATCGGCGGCATCCAGTAGTACCAGCCCGTCGGGTACTCCAGGTTCGAGCCCCAGTGCTGGCCGGCCCACACGCCCGCACGACCGTAGAACATCACGTCGTCCACCCACACCGTCCCCGTCGCGTTCTTCCCCGCCACGAACTTGATGATCGTCGTGTACGAGTCCTTCGGCAGGATCACGTCGCCCGGATTGTTCGTGTCCGCCACGAACGCCCCCGTCGACGCCACCGACTGAGGAATCGGCAGCTGGAACGTCCCGATCGGCGCCCCGAGATCATCATAGAACTCCCACGCCATATACCACTTCGCATCTTCCGTCGCCGGGTTCACGTTCACGCCCTCTGTCCGTACCCATGCCCCCAGGAAGATGTCCACGTTCTTCGAGTGCGTCGGCGACCAGATGTCGCACATGTTGTCCGATACCCACGCCGAGCTGTCGCCCGTCGTCGTCTTCTCGATCTTCATCGAGCGCAACCCCGAACGGTGCTGGTCTGTCGCCCAGCTCAGCGTCGCTCCGCCGGTGTTCCCCATGTTCCAGAACGCCGGCAACGTCCCCTCGAATCCGCCGATCTGGTTGATGTTCGGTGTCTGCGCAAATGCCGTGGCGACACCGCCGACGGCAAGGATGCAGAGAAGCAGTACTGTGTTACGCCATCGCATACGGACCTCCGTGTTGAGTGATGAAAAAAGAAAACAGGAACGTCTAGCTGCTTGAGAGAACTGCCTCCCCGGCACGAACCGGAGAGATATGACTGCCAGTGGACTCACGCACGATCAGTTCGACTGGAACATGCGTTGTCGTGACATGCGTGGTTCCGTTGACGATGATACTGGCAAGCTGTTCGACCGCATGGCGCCCGAGCTCCTCCTTGCGCACACGCACCGTCGTGAGGTGGGGCTGCACAAGGACGCTGGCGTCAACATCGTCGAATCCGACAACAGCAATGTCGCCAGGAATTCGGAGCCCGGCCTTCCGGATCTCCTGCATGCAGCCAAAGGCCATCGGGTCGTTGGCGGCAAAGACAGCCGTGGGCAGCGGCCGCCGTGCAAGGAGCCGGGCCATTGCGCGGGCGCCGCAGGGCGAACTGGATTCAGGTTCGGACATCTCGATGAACGACTCGGGTGGCGTGATGCCGCACTCCGCAAGCGCTTCACGGTAGCCCTGGAATCGCTCGGCGATACTCGGATGGTCGACATCGCCGCCGACGAAGGCGATCTCGCGATGTCCAAGGGAGACCAGGTGCGTCACCGCCGCCCGGGCCCCGCCCAGATTGTCGATCAGCACGGCGGGATACCGCCGGCGCTTGACCTCAAAATCGACGAGCAGGACCGGAAGGCCGAAGCGCTCGATACGATCCAGAAGGTTGAGATCGACCTTCCCGGCGATGATCACTCCATCGACATTCCGTTCGTGGAGGAATCGCGGCAAATCGTCTTTCGTGAACCGTACAGGGACGGTGGTGAGAAGCAGGTAGTACTTGAGGTCGCGGGCGGCAACCTCGGCACCGATGAACACCCTGCTGTAGAACTGCTCCGCCAGATAGAAGCGATCATCGCGCAGGATGAACCCAATGTTGCCGCTGGTCTTCGAAGCAAGGCCGCGCGCCGAGCGCGTAGGGTGGTAGCCAAGGTCCTCGACGACCTTCAGGACATGCTGCCGCATCTCCTCGCTCACATACCCCCGGTTGTTGACAACAAGGGAAACCGTAGAGAGCGAACAACGGGCAGTTCGCGCGACGTCTTTGATTGAAGGCCGCTTCACAGGATCACCTGAGTACGGCGGTGGGGTAAATCCGGTGAAAGATCGAGTCAACGGATGAGGTGAGTCTCGAAACGCTTCTCTAAGATACGCCGATTTTCGAGAATGTCAACAAGAAAAAACACAAAATGGGATCTAATAGGGGGGATTTGTATGTCGAAGCGTTTTTACAATTTTCATGCCAACTGAGATGCTCGGAGCCGGCCGCGGGCGTGAGGTTTGGGAGCCTCGCCCGCTCCGGGAGTGGCAGGGCGAGAGCCTCACTGCCTCCCTTCAACATCGAGAATTGCGGTCTTTCGCTTCAGCGTCCGCAGCACAAGCCAGATCGCGAAGCTGACCCCGAGCAGGATCAACCAGCCGGTCTCAAACATCAATCTCCCCTCGACTGCGAGATCGCCCCGGACTTCGAGCATGAAGAACGTCACGATCATGGCAAAGAAACCGTTGTACTCACGCCGAAGGACGTTGCGGAACGAGAAAGGAAGGCCTGGCGGCCTCCATAACTTCACGTTCGGGATGAATGGAGGGGTTTTCTCCGCCCACGCGTCATATTGCTCACCGAACTTCCCCCGCAGGAACTGCTCTTCGGCATACATGATCCGCTCGTAGTACAGCCAGAACGCCAGGACGTAGATCACCGTCAGCCACCACAGGTGCGGAAAGAGAGAAAGCCCCAACCACATGATGAAGTTGCCGAGATACAGCGGATGCCTCACGATCGAGTAGATCCCCGTGGTATTGAGCACCTCCGCCATCTGCCCCGCCGTGTTCCTGCCCGACGTCCCTCGCGGAGCGTACCCGATAGTGAATGCCCGAACAACAAGGCCAACCGAACTTACCAGGACACAGAAAACCTCCCACATGATATCCAGGGTCATGCTGTTCCCCAGATAGTTGAACTCTTCCATCACAACGAGCACCAGGACGAGAAGTACCAGCGGCAAATAGCTTCTCCATCGGAAAAGCCAGTTTCCTTCGCTTTCGAATTCTTCCCGTAGAGCCACGAGCATTGTCCTTCCTCCTTACTCGGTGACTGAAGCGATTCGATCCGGTCGTCATATGTAAAACTTCTCGGCCGCCCAGATCGCCTGGAAGCTCGTCTTCATACCTTTGCACAGGAAGATCTGCCGGCCGACCTCAAACGGCATCGCGTACTTCGAGTCGGTGGTCCCGACCAGCGTCACCTCGTCGAACGCGCCCCGGAGATCATCCAGGTTCTCTGCAAGGGTCCGATGCGCTCCCACGACGATGGACACCGCACCCGTGCGCGTCCCGGGCCCCCACAGCCAGTAGCTGTTGTGGGCGCAAAGAGCGTTTGGCAGGGCATACTTCTTCCCGAAGAAATCGACTGCCCCTGCCTCGCCATAATTCCTCACATAGATCACGCACTTCGACTGTTCGTCCAGCGTCAACGTCCTGTATGCTCCGTCAATCAAGGCAACGAACTCCTCCCACCCGAACTGATCGGCATAGGACTGCGGGAGCGCCCCGACGCGGTTGGTCTCCTCGGCTTTGGGCTTCATGCCGAGCCGGTCCTGATACGCTATGAACGCGTCCACCGGCAGACACGGGAAGGGCAAACGGAAGAGCGATCAGTCCGATCGCCACGAGTACACCTGCATATGCAGGCCGCACCCACTTTACGATCTGCGGCTTCAGCAGCCGCTCGAGGCAGACGGCCCCTCCGGCAAACAGCACCGGATAGACCGGCGACAAATAGTATACTTTGGCTTTGGTGACGACCATCAGGATTACGAGGCTGCAGTAGATCCATCCAAACGGCCGGTATTGCCTGGCTTCGGGACGAGCCAGGAAGAAGTACACGCCAAGCAGCCACAATGGCGCGGCTGCGGGGTTCAGGAACTGAACCTGCCCACCCATGAACTCCAGAGCGCCCATGTCGACATTCTTGTACGTGCTTGCGTTTCGCATGAACTCGAGGCTCGGGAAACCGTGTGCGGCCTGCCACAGCACGTGCGGAAGGAAGAGAACCGTGGCCACGATCACGCCGAGCCAGAACCATGCACTCAGGAGGTTCTTCCGGTGCGGGGTCAGCACGAGGCCGACGACGAGCGCAATGCACAGGAATCCGATGGAGTATTTGTTGAGCAGGCCAAGCCCGATGATTCCGCCGAAGAGGAGCCAGAGCCGGGGCGACTCCCCGGAAAAAATGAGTAGGAGGATGTAGAGGGCGAGCGCCCAGAACAGCACATCGAAGGGGTTCATCGAGAAATAGCGGCCATGCCCCAGAAGCACGGGAGCCACAACCACGGCCAGCGACGCTAATACCTGGGTGGCGCGGGATCCTCCGAGCCGCCTCGCCATCAGCGCAGCAAGAATCACCACGGCTGCCTCCGGCAAGCGACGGCAACAGACGAATCGCCTGCAGCGAGTCTCCGAGAAGCGCCCGACTCGCCCAGAGCAGCGCGATCGAGAGCGGGGGATGGTCCACATACCCCCAGTCGAGGTGGTCGCTGCACGCTATATAATAGAGCTCGTCACGGAAGTACCCGTAGCGATCGTGGAACGCCACCTGGAGGACGAACTGAACCAGCGCAAGAAGAGCCGGGATGGCAAGGTCGGGCCATGTTTCGCCGGCGGTCGAGACCCTGTGAACGGAGGGGAAGAGTTGGAATGAGTAACATGGGCGGATCCCGACCCTGAAAGATGTGCCAAAGATCGGATTTCCCCACCCCGGATGCAACCGTCAAACACCGCCACACACGCAGCCCCGCGGAGCACACGGAGGCTCCATGGAGCTGCGCCTCTGCTTCGGGAGCCTGCCGCCGTCGGGGCCCTACCGCCCCCTGATATACCGCTCCAGGTGGCCGATCGAGTCCTGCTGGTCTTCAAGCAGGGCTTTCACCACATCCCCGATCGAGACGACTCCTTCCAGTTTCCCGCCCTCCACGACGGGCAGGTGGCGGACCTGACGGGCCGTCATCAACTCCATGCAGCGCGGAACCTCGGTCGCACGGTCAATCACGACCGGATCGGACGTCATGATCTCGCGCACCGGTGTGTCCTTCGAAACCTTCCCTTTCAGGACGACCTTCCTCGCGTAGTCCCGCTCGGAAAAAATTCCGACAAGCCTGCCGCCTTCCACGACCATCAGGGCGCCGACATTGTGCTCGGCGAGAAGTGACAGCGCTTCAAACACGCTGGCCTGAGGGGCGACAGAATACACGTGGGCCCCTTTTTGAGCTAGGATGTCTCCGGCACTGGCCATGGAGCAACTCCCGTGAAAAAGGATGGTGTCGATTCAGAATGGATGACGCAACTTCACCGGCGATGCCCCATTGCGCGGCAGTCCTGGGATGGGGAAATGAACAGCGGCGGATACGCGCGTCGTGTCCGCCCCGACAATATGAGCCACAGGGGAGATAAACAGAAGGCTGACACGATTGTCGTGTCCGCCCCGACAATATGGGCCACCGGGGAGATAATGTCAAGCGGCCCTGAGAGCACCACCGCGCATGGCCGGAGCCCTCAGGGCCGCCCTTCTCACCGGACGGGAAGCTCTCAGCGCGTCAAGACCGCCCGTATGATCGCGACATCGTTCCCGGCACGCAGCCGGATAAGGTACACGCCGCTCGCCAGCCCGGCCGCATTGAAGTACGCCGTGTGCGCGCCCGCCGCAAGTGTTGCATCAACGACGGTTGCGAGTTCCTCCCCGAGGATATTATGCACCGTCAGCCGGACGGAACCGGGCCCGGGCACGCTGAACCTGATCGTGTCGTCCCTGGGTTAAACGGATTGGGATACGCCCCAAGGAGCTGGAACCGGGAAGGAGGAAGACTGCCGACCGAAACATCTGTGACCGAACTGACCAGGATCGTTCCGTACGTCAGGCCGTCCTCGCCGACAAAGACCCCTCCCGATGATTCCGTGCCATAACCGGACGCGGAAACAGTCACTGCATAACTCCCCGACGGCACGAGCGAGCCGTAGCGACCCTGAGACCCCCGTGACGACATTCCATTCCTGGGCACCCGACACAAGCCTGACCTCGGCCCCGGCCAGCGGAGTCAACACACCGGAGACTCTGTCCCTCCCGAGCACCTGGCCGCTCACCTCGGTCGAGTCGCCCCCGCCGCCTCCGCCGCCTCCCGACGAAGCCGTGTCAGGCTCCAGGACGATGTCGAACGTGTAGCTGCCGACGCCGATAGCGTCGTACCGGAAATAGTACGGCTTGTACCCGGGCTTCCCCGCCATGACGACATAGATCTCGTTCCCCGTCACGATATCAGCGATAGCGTACTCTCCGCTCGCCCCTGACGTGTCAGGGTAGGCAATCGAATCCGGCAGGAGTACATGGAGCGTGACAAGCGCATCGGCGATCGGCTGCGACGTCGACCGGTCTACAACCGTTCCGCTGAGCGAACCCGCCAGCATCAGGCATGGCACCATCACCAGCACCGCAAGTACCGCCAGTACGTTCTTCATATCTCCCTCTCCCTCAGGGTCGCCGGGAATGCGGCCGGACAGACTCTGGCGTTGGTTGAACATCCGTGACTATGGTGTACGCTCGTCCTTCTTCCTTATGGCGTCAGCGTCAGGCCGATCCACCACTGCAGGTCCTGGAATTCGGTGCCTTCGTACGTCTCGTGATACGTGGGAACCACAAGCAGCCGGACGCCGAATGCTTTCGCGACATTGACCGTCAGCCCGGCCAGGAACGTGGTCTGAACATCCGTTGTCGTCTCCGTTGGCGCCGTGTACCGCTCGCCGAAGTTCTCCTGACGCGTCTCGCCTTCGTTGGTGGTGATCACGCGATACCGGAACCTCGCCAGCGTGACGTCATCGGCTTCCCACTGGGTCATGACCCTGTTGAGCCCGAGCAGGATGCCCACCACCTCCGACGCCCTAATATTCACGAACACGGGAATTGAGAAGTTGGTTCGCTTCGCCGTGAACGTCCAGTCCAGATCTTTCGACTCCTGCTGCCCGTACCGCGAATCCCACGTGCCGGTGGTCGACCAGTACCGCGAGTGGCTGTCCATCAGGACGGATTCGGTCGTCTTCGTCTCGGCACGCTGCCACTCGACGATCGCGCCAATCGACAGGCGCACCGCCGGGCTGATCGTCCACTGCAGCGACCCCGTGACGCGGTCCAGATCGTTCAGCTGTGACCCGCCGCCATACCGGTTGTCGTTGAGGTACGATTCCGAATAGCTGGTGACCGGAACGGTGTTCTCGGTCCACACGTACCTGCTGTAGCTCGTATCCCGGATCGCGCTGCCCAGCCCGATGTCGACGGTGGCGCGCTCACGCCGGTAGAGAAGCGTCACCACGGTCGCCGGGGTCGGACGGACGGTGAGGTCGATGCCGCCGTACGTCGTGTGCCCATCGTGGTTCCAGTCGTTTCCGTTGTCGGCTGACCGGAAATAGTAGCTGCTTCCGCCCGTATACGCATTGTCATAGTACGACGAGTCATCGCGCACGAGGTTCTGTGTCACGTTGCCCCAGAGATATCCGAACGTGGCGCCCACCGTAAGCTGGTCAGTCAGGCGGTATTGCGCGCCCCCGGCGATGTCCCAATGCCCGTAGTCCTGTTCGCGCGCCTCGAGGTTCGACCAGAGCGACGTGCCGGTGCCGTAGTAGGAATTCTGCCAGAGATTCGACGACCCGTACGAGCCTTCCCGCGCGAACGTCACCCGGCTCACCTTGCCGCCGAGATCGAGTCCGAACGGCAAGGCGTACCGGACGAACCCCGTCAGGAAATGCCCCGTCTGGCTGATGTTGTCCGAGCCGCTGTACTTGTCGACGGTCGGCAGGGTGCTCTCCGCAGCCGACCGCGCGCCATTGTAGTCGTACCCGAGCGTCGACTTGTAGATGTCCTGCGGTATCCCGTAGTACTTGTCGTCCTGAAGCACGAGCTGATAGGTGAGCCCGGTAATCAGACCGTGGATCGACTCGGGTGCGGGGCGAACCATGAGCGCCCCGGAGAAAACCGGCTCGAGTTCTTTCCTCGCGGGCGAGAAGTAGAAGGGGTAATACGCCATGTCGGCCCTCGCCGGCGCATCAGCGTAGTTCGCCCGCTCGGCCGCATAGATCCAGGGCGGGTAGTACCCCTCGTCCTGTACTTCCTGCGAGGAGCGGAAGTCGGTATACAGGTAGGTGGATTTCAGCGAATCGAGATCGAGGCGCGCAGGGTTCACGATGAAGTCGAGCAACGGGTCGGTGAGGAGGCCCGGGGTCGTCTTCGAGAACGATCCGATGCCGTACGGGTTCACGTACGACGGGGTGAAGAAGAAATTGGTCTGCTCGAACGATTTCTCCAGCACGCGCTCACCCCAGTACTGGGCTGCAGCCTCTGTCATCGAGAGTGCGAGGAGAAGCGAAACGATCACGACTCTGGTTGCCATGGTGAAGCTCTCCACATTTTTGCAGGGTGTCATGAAAGGCCGTGCCTCAGAGACGACGGCGATCTACGGAGACGGCTGCGGACAGCGCTCAGCGCTTCCTCGAGGCGCTGAAGGTCCCCTGGTTCAGCACCCCCGGAAATCCGATGAACTCCCAGATCCCCGTGATGCTGTCCTCGACAATCGTTCCCAGCAGGACGACATTGTTGTCAACCATGTCCGGGTTCAGGCCCACGCCGAACACTGTCCCCTTTGCTCTCCCCACCAGCTTCCCCTGGCCAACCTGGGGGCCGATCATCGGCGAAGGGTCGCCCACCGCATCCAGATTCCACGATCCCGTCACGTCGCCGGAATCATCAACCGCCACAACAACCTCCCCCCTGACAATCTCCCTCCCCGAGGAATCATACCCCGTGTAGAGATACGTCGCGTTGGTTCCTCTCGCGCCGGTCTCGCGGTCCGCGAGCCCGTCAAGCACTCCCGTCGACTCCGGGCCGCACCCCCAGGCTGCGACCACGAGGACCCCGGCGATCACAAGCAGGACAAGTCTTTTTACCACCATCTCCTTAGCCTCCATGGTACTGCGTCATCGTCCGCCACCCGCCTACGTTTCACCGCCCCGTCAGGGCGGCCGTCACACTCGCTTTCCCCCCGGTTCAGAATCTCACGCTCAAGGCAATCGTCGGGAACAGCGGGAAGAAGTCCAGGTCCTCGAGCCGGGCTCTCCACGTGACGCCTGTCGGCCCCGTCCGCAGGTCGAGCGCAAAGGGGTCGACGAGTCCGTACGCGTTCAGCAGCTTGAGCGACGCCTGACACACGAACCTGTCGATCCTGAATGTCCGGAGGATCTCCACCTCGAGCCGCTGGAAGCCCGGGAGCCGGCCGCCGTTGACGTCCACGGCTGCGATGCCCTCAAATGATGGATCGGAGATACCCGGCCGCATCCCTTCAACCGTGTACCCTGCGTCGAGATTATCATCGGACGTCAGGACCGCCAGGGCGCCGATGCCCCATCCCTCGGCCGGCGCCCACATGAGAGCGGCCTGCACCTCATGCCTGCGGTCAAATTGCGACGCGAACCTCTCTCCCCCACGGATCTCGTCGTACTGCTCCTCCGCCCAGGCCAGCGTGTAGCTCATCGACCACCGGACATCTCCGATCTGTTTGCGCAGCCCCAGCTCCAATCCGTAGTTGTAGCCAGACCCCAGCCTGAGAACATCGGTCAACGTTGCGGGTTGTCCGTCCGACGAACTCTGATAGAAGCCGTGCTGGTTTCGTGTGACCCGGTAGAATGTCTCAGCCGAAAAGCCGTAGGAGCCCTCGCCCCAACCCGTCTGTATGCCGAGCGAGGCCTGCATCGCCGTGGAAGGCTTCACGGCATCGGTGGAGGGATACCAGAAAATCGGGGGGTAGATCAGGAAGAACCCGCTGCTCCTGTACGGGTGCAGGTACTGGGAGATGGACGAGAAAGACGCATAGAGCGTGCTCCGGTCGCTGAGGCCGACGGCCAGCGAGAATCTGGGATCGATACCGGAGAACGAGCCGGTGGGCCCGGAGTAGCTGGTCGCGCGCACTCCCAGACCCGCGACCACATCGGGCAGGATCGCCCACTGGTCCTGCAGATAGACTGCAAGCTCCCAGGTGTCGGCATCCGGGATCGGCATCGGCGCAATGAGCGTCGAGAACTTCTGGATCGTGCCGCCGGCCTGTCGATAGGCAATTTCCAGCCCGCCGCGGATCGTGTGGCGATCGTCATAGAAGTGCTCCGCCTGGGCACGGACGCTGACGTCATCGATGGAAAAGTCGGACGCCATGCGCCCCGCCTCCGGCCCGGCGGCAGCACCACTCAGGATATGTTCCAGGTCGAGACTGTAGCCAGTATACGCGGCGGACGCCGTCATGAAGAGTGACGGAGAAACGAGCCCGGCCCATCGTGCGGCAAACGCGTCGTTCCGCCAGGCGAAGTTGTTGCTCAGCTGGAGATCGGGCTCTACGGTCATGCTGGTGTACGCGTCCCGCCCGGCGTAGCCGCTGACGGAAACCTGCTGGCTGCTTGAAATCCTGGCGCTGAGTTTTCCGATGAGCTCCGTAGTGCCCAGCGGGCTCGGCGTGCCGTATGACTCGAGGAACGGCACGGCGGGATCGGGATAGCCCCTGCGCCACGACATCAGGAACGTCGTCGGTCCGAGGGGTCCCTCCAGAGCGACATGCGATCCGAGCGACCCGGTTCCCGCGCCGCCCGAGAGGGCGTGCCGGGACCCGCTCCGCATCGAAAGATCCAGGAACCCCCCGATCCTTCCGCCGTACGAGGGCGGGAGGCCGTTTCGATTGACATCCACCTCATTCAGGGCGTCTCCGTTGAATGTCGTGAGGACGCCTCCGAAATGGGTCGGGTTGTAGATCCTGACGCCGTCGAGCAGGTACTGGTTCTGGTCAGTCGGAGCCGCGCGCAGGAATGTCCCGCGCGCATACCCCTCCGCGGGCAGGAGCGCAGTCCTCTGTGCCTCCACCATGACTTCCTGCATGCGTATCTCGACAGGAACGAGGGTGATGTCCCGCCTCAGCGTCTCGCCGCCATCGACCGTCATGGTATCCCTGAAGGGCTGGTACCCTACCGCGCGAACTTCCATCGCATACGTTCCGGGAGGGATGCGGCGCAACGCATAATAGCCGTACTCGTTCAGCAGACACCAGCGCTTCACCGATTCGCGTTCCGCAGCCTGTCCGGACGCCAGGCTGACGCTCGCCGCGCCGATCGCCTCTCCCGTCCGCAGATCCGTGACGCTCCCGGAGACCGAAGCGACGGCAGGCGGCGGCGCAACGGGCCGATTCATCAGCACGATCTGCTGTCCGGTCCTGACCCACGTCAGGGTACCGCCTCCCAGTACCTTGTCGAGCGCACCCTCGAGATCGCACCGGTCGCATTGGGCCGTGACGACTACGTCTGCGACGTCTGCGTCGAGATAAATCACCGACACCGCATACCATCGCATCAGCGAGTCGAGGGCGGAGCGGAGACTCGCCTCGTGGAGGTCGAATGAGCGCCGTGTCGCCCCATCCTGCGCACCCGCCACCGCACAGGCGGCGAGGGCTACGAGGAGCGAGCTAGCGAAGCGTGTAGCCGCTCTGGTCATGCGAAGATGTGGCTCCGGTCAAACGGGCGAGCGTGGCGACTGCAAGGTCTGCGTTCCTTGCGTCCAGGGCACCTGTGATCGTGATGTCGTCCGCATGCGGGACGTGCAGCGTGAGCGCAATATCGAAATGGTCCTCAAGCTCCCGGCAGGCCACCGACAGGGACGTCCGTTCGAACAGGAGCTGCCCGTGGATCCAACCGGGGTACGATGCGTGGCGCAGCTTCGTCGGCGGTTCGGGGACGCCCCGGGCATCGCAGCTCGTCAGCTCGCCCGCCGTAAGCCTCACGTTGCGCTGTTCACCGCGGACCCGCCGGCCACCCGAACGCTCCCTTCAACGACGGCAACCTCCATCCGTCCATCCCGGACACGCACGTTGAATTCGGTCCCGAGCACGGTCACCGTCCCGACGCTCGTGGCGACGACAAACGGAGCGCCGGTCTTCCGGACGCGGAAGAACGCTTCCCCGGTCAGGGAGACGCGGCGCTCGTCGCTCCCGTTCATTCCCTCGACGGTCAGCGCAGACGTGTGGTTGATCATGACCTCGGTTCCGTCGGCCAGATCCAGGGTCGTTTGCTGGCCGCGCGCCGTCTCGTATGTGGTGCTTTCGGCAACGGGCGTGCGGAGCACCAGGCCGACGACGATGACGCCAGCAATGACCGCCAGCCCCACGGCCGGGCGGAGCACCCATGCGAACCGGGAGCGTGGGCGAGCGGCGACAGCCCCGCCGCGCCCGGCAAGTGCGGCATTCAGGATCCGCCACTGTCTGTCCGTCTCGGGCTCCACCGATCTGAATCTCTGCGCGCTGGAATCCAGCGCCCCGTCGAATTCCCCCGATTCCACATCGCGGTTGCTACGTCCGAAGAGTCTCAATGCTCGCATGCCGATTCGTCCTCCTGCATATGTAACGTTTCTCCACCCCCCGACCCCCCAAGGCCAGGGGACGGCACGCCGGAGTCTCATCAAAGGTCAAACGGGGCAAATCTGATCCCCCCGTAAGCGCCCAGGTTCCTCATATCGGAGAACGACTGATACCTGATGCCAAATTCAAAGACTTTGACTGCAAAACCGCACGAAATCCCGAACCCCGGCTGAATCTGTTCACTACAGCCACGTCACCGCTGATAAAGTGCGCCGCGAATTCAATCCCCGCATACAGGGCGAAATCATGCCTGCGATCCGCCGGAAAAATCGCCTGGGCGCCCGCGGAGACCGGGAATGCCACGAAATCGCCCGGGATCAGTGACCGGGCGATGCCATCGTCTGCCGGCTGAGCGGTCATCACCGGCACCTCGTCTGAACGGTAAAACCATGTCACACCGCCGCCGAGTGTCAGGGCGAGCCAATTCAGGGAAGGCGGATAGAGCCGGACGGAAACATTCAGGGCTGTCCCTTCGTAACGGAAGTCGAGGTACCGGGGGGCGCAAACGTTTGAAGGTCATGCGGGATGGGGTCCGCATGCTGATCCAGCGGCGAACCGGGAAATAACTTGCCCAGCGACAGAGTGGGTTGCGCCGTCCAGGAGGGATGCGACTCTTGCGATACGACTCGTGACCCGGAACAGACGATCATCAGAGCCAGCAGGACGCGGAGCGATTTCATGGTGTCCCCGGAATGTGGGTGGATGCTATCCGCGGGCGGTTTTCAATGGAGCTCGTGCACCTCCCACCGTATCAACGGTTCAGGGTCCCCATGCCCCTACGACGGGTGGGACAATCGCGATCCGCCCATCGGCGCTGACATGGAGTAACGACCACACGGCAGTGATCACGGGACGATAAGCGCTGGGTGATGATCACAGGGTGATGATCACAGGACCATACGCGCTTGGTGATGGACGCCGGCGACGGGCACAGGGCGATGATCACAGGCCGACCGGGAGCTGAAGTTGCGCCGATAGGAGCCATCTCATATCTTGTAGGTCCCCTGCCCGACAGTCAACATTCGATGGAACACAGTCACACGGATCCGGAACTGCTGAAACGCGTCAAGGCATCGGACGCCGACGCCTTTCGTGCGCTCTTCGAGCGGTATCAGCCGATCGTGTTCAGGCAGGTGATGTATCAGCTTGGCGAGTCGGACGCTGCCCACGACGTGGTGCAGGAGACATTCGTCCGGATCTGGGACCGCAGGCGATCGCTCCGGCCGGAGCTAAGCTTCCTCGCCTATGTGTTGCGGATCAGCGCTAACCTCGTGCGCGATGCGGCGCGCCACCGCGCGGTTCGCGAGAGAACGGCGGCGTTCATACCTCGGCCGGAGCTATCCGAAGGCGACGACCCGGAGGAAGCGCTCACGCGTGCGATGCTCGAGGAGCGCATCGCACGAATCGTCAGCTCCAGCCTCCCGGATCGCTGCAGGGAGATCTTTCTGCTGAGCAGGTTTGAAGGAAGAAGCCACAGGGAGATCGCCACGCTCCTGGGCGTGACCGAGAAGACCGTAGAGAACCAGATCACCCGCGCGCTGCGCGTCCTCCGGCGAAAGCTGCGGGTCCAATCCCGCTAGAACCGGTACCCTACCCCCACCAGAATGGACGGCTGGAATTTCGGCTGGTTGACCGCCGCATCCGCGTCGTCGTAGTCGTATCCTTCCCTCGGGTTTACATCCTCCCCGTCCGGGCCGTACGACGTGTCGTGTCCCGAGAGCGTCGCCGGGAAGAAGTAATCGGCTCCCAGCGAGATCACGAGATCGATGTTCCGCCCCATCGCGAACGCGCCTTTGATCCCCCCACCCAGACCGATCTGCTCCGTCGTGACGTCGAAATCCTCGTTCCCGCCGACGAAGTTGAAGTTGCCGGTGAAGAACGAGCCTCGCACGCCGGCAAAGAGAAACGTCTTGCTCGCCTTCAGGAGCTTCAGATCGTACAGAAAATCGAGGCGGATGTCCCAGGCGTATCCGGCCTCTTCAGGAGTGCCGTTGGTGTTGTCATTGATGAAGGCATGGCGAGCGTCCATCGGTATCCCGGGGTCCATCCATGCGTACCCGAAGCCCGCCTCGACTCCCAGCGGGAATCCCGTGGCGAAGCTTCTCGACGCCCCCGGTGAGCCTCATCGTGAAGCCGCTTGTGTAGCCCGCCATGAACCCGGCGGAGAAGTCGGCGCCGATTCCGGTCTGCACTGTCGCGGAAAGCATGAGAAGGAGTACGAGCACTCGCACCGTGCCGCGGGCTCGCCGGACGCTGGAAGAAGTCTTCATGAGGAACCGATCGTTGTCAGACATGTGTGACCGGCTCAGTTGCCGCAAATGCCGTGCACAAGGAGAAGCAGCGTTCCGCCCGAAAAAACGACACCCCGCGGGCGGTGCAGGGGGTCAAGGATACGGCGGATTCTACAAAGTTCAGCATGACCTCGAAGCTGTCGCCGTCCGTCACGGCTCGGATGACGGCCGTAGTCTGAGCTGACGGTGTGGCAAGCCAGACACATGTGAGGGAGAGGGTCGCAACGAGCCGCAGCACCCCGGGGGGAGCAGTGCGATGCACGCGCGCCGGAAGCGATTCCCGCGCTAGCCATGGAGCTCCTGGTGGAGCGCCTCTGCATACGCTTCGATGTCGTCTGGCGTGGTGTAGGCGGATATGCCCGCCCGCACCACGCCGCCTCGCGCGAGCAGACCGAGCAGCTCCATCGGGCGGATCGCATAGAAATGCCCGGCCCACGTGAAGATGCCACGCTTCGCAAGGCGCGCAGACAACTCCGGTGCCTGCATGCGCGCGGACGTGATGGCCAGCGTCGGCGCCCTCAGCGGAACGTCAAACGGTTGACCGTGCACCGTCACTCCGGGAATCCGCCGGAGCAACTCGAAAAGGATCGAACCCAACCACCGCTCGTGACGGCCGAGATGTCCCATGGCGGCCACGATCCGCTCGCGCAATCCCGCCCCGTCTCCGAACGACGCAAGATACTCGATCGCGGCTGTCACGCCCGCCAGGGCCGCATGGTTCAGGGTCCCTGTTTCGATCCGGAACGGAGCGCTCTGGTCCTGTGTCCGGAGTCGATCGACATCCAGCGATTCGAGCAGCCCTTCACGCGCATACAGGATCCCGACGTGCGGACCGTAGAACTTGTACGCGGAGCAGAGCAGAAAATCGACATCGAGCGACACGACATCGACGAGGAAATGCGGCGCAAAATGGACGGCGTCGATCAGCAGCCATGCGCCGACCTTCCGGGTCAGATCGCGCGCGAGAGCGATATCGTTCACCGTCCCGAACGCATTCGACGCACCTCCAATCGCCACCAGCCGCGTACGGGGAGTCATCTTCCTCCGGAAGTCGTCCGCATCGAGCGTGCAGCCGGGCGTGATGCCGATCTCATCGATGACCACGCCGCGCTCCGCGAGCGTGAGCCACGGACCGCGGTTCGCCTCGTGATCGAGGGCCGAGACGAGAACCCGGTCCCCTTCGCGGAAGGTCCGTGCCAGCCCGCGGCTCAGCGAGAACGCGAGCGTCGTCATGTTCGCCCCGAACGAAATGGTCCCGGGGTCCGGAGCGCCAAGGAATGCACACGCCGCCTGCCTGGTCCCGTCGATGACGGCATCGGTCTCGACCGATGTGAGGAAGGTACCGTGCGTATTGGCGTTCGAGGTTTCGTAGTACCTGTTCATGGCGGCGATGACCTGCCGCGGGACCTGCGTGCCGGCGGGTCCGTCAAGGAAGACGAGGGGCCTGCCGTCGACCGTGCGGGCCAGGGATGGAAAATCCGACCTGCATGAGTTCAGCTTGATGGAAGATGGGGGCATAGGGCAATCCGGATGGAGGATGGATAGATGCGGAAATCTAGAAACCAGGGGCCTGCAATGCAACACGGGAGCCCGGGTGTAGGAGTTACCTCTGTGTGGTTGGATATTCTACAAAACCTCATGTTCGGCGACTGAAAAAAGCTCGAATTCCAGCCCAGAAACCCGTGGCATGCGATATGAACCTCGAATGCGCGGCAACACAGTCGAATCCATCATCCATCATCCAAATCGTGGAGGTATCTGTGCGCTATACAGCTCTCCTTGCTCGCGGCTCTGGTATGTCTGGTCCTGGCGTCCAATACGGGCCTTTCCCAGAACACCGCAAACCAGACCCTGAACTTCTCGGTCGCTGCCATTGCGAGGATCACCGTGTCGGGTAGTCCTGCACCGCTGTCGATCACCGCTGGAACGCCAGGGACGGACGCCCTGACCCCTGTCAGCAATGCGCTGACAACCTACAGCATCACCCACAACTCCAACACGCCGCTGCAAATCACCGCGGCATTGGATGCAAACATGCCGAGCGGAACAAAGCTTGAGATCTCTCTCGCCAGCAGCAAGGGATCGGGCGGGAGCACAGTGGACATCACCTCAGCCGCGGCGACGGCAGTGCCCGTCGTCACCTCAATTGCCAGGGGCGCGGATGCAGGCCGTTCGATCACCTATACGTTTTCCGCTGACGCGTCTGCCGGTGCCATGTCATCGTTCGCCAGAACCGTGACGCTGACGCTGACCAACTAGGAGTGACATGAGCCCCGGGGAGAGATCCCCGGACATTCAATCATTCATACGGCCCGGAGGGCGGTGGGACTTTCCGGGAACCGAACATGGTCGCCGCGTGGGGGTGCGCTAGGCCCGCGCGGCGACATGTTGCTTTGATGGGATACCCTATGACATCGGACTTTCGAGGGAGAATGGGCGGAACCCCGGAGCCACCGGTCGCTGCCATGCGCCAAAGGAGAGCCGCTCTCCTTGCCTTTGCAGCCGCGCTCGTCGCGGTCATCATCTCCACTCCGACAGCATCAGCGCAGATATTCGACATTGGCACGCACACCATCAACGTCCAGGTCTCCCCGATCACAGTCCTGGCTGTCCAGGGGGGAGCAGTGATGTTGAACGTCACGGACGCAAATGTGACCGCGGGGGTGGACGCCATGACGGTGCAGGATCAGTCCACGCGGCTCGCCTGGGGCACGAATAGCAGCGCCAGGAAGATCACCGCGCAGACAAGCCTCGCGGCGCCCCTGTTTCAGCTTCGGCTGGCCGCCGTGGGTCACACGCGCGGGAATCCAGCCCCGGAGATGCTCCTCGGGACGTCGCCGCAAAACCTGATGCTCGATATCGGCCGATCGCTTGGCAGCTGCACGCTCCGGTACACAGGGACGGCGCTCGCCTCACGGGGGGTTGGGACAGACATCCATACGATCACGTTCACGGTCACGACCCAATGAATGCTCCACTGCGGTTCGGATTTCTCGCGGTTCTGATGTGCATCGCCGCGATGGCAGGAGCACAGGATCTGAGTGTCCGGGGAGGGAACCAGGTCCTTCAGATTACGTCAGCACAGACCGGCCAGGAACCGACACCGGTCGTGAACACGGCGACGAACCTCAGGTATCGCCGGCAGCCACAGACGTCCAAGATCACGGTATCAACAAGCTGTCCCGGTCAGAGCTTCACGTTGCGCGTCAGGGCAGTCAGTGTTCAGGACGGAACTCCCGCCCCGACAGTCACACTCACCAACGGGATGCCGGCGGCCGATCTGGTCAGGGACATACCGGCCGAGGGCGGCAGACCGCGCCGCCGCACGGCGACGCTTGAGTACACCGCCAGCGCAAGCTTTAAGCAGGGAAACAGCAACGAAGTCGGCGCGGACGCCCACGTCATCACATTCACACTCGTAGCACAATAGCACCGCTCGCCATGAAACCACTCCCCCATATAGCATGTGTCATCCTGCTCGTCACCCTGTGCGCGACCGTGGCCGCCGCGCAAATCGCGCTCGTGGGCGACCTGAGCTACGACCGCCAGGCTTCCCCCGGCGATTCATACGAAGGGTCCTTCACCCTCCGGAACGACGGGGCCCAGCCTGCAGAAGCAAAGATCTATCAGACCGATTACAGCTTTTCGTGCAACGGCGAGACAGAGTACGGCGAGCCCGGGCGCTTGGCGCGATCGAACGCCCGGTGGATCGAGTTTCGCCCGGACCGCCCTGTGATTCCCCCCCATGGATCGGTGGTGGTCCAGTACTCGGTGAAAGTTCCCCGGAACGCCGGAAACGATTCGCTCACAGGGTGCTACTGGAGCATGCTGATGGTGGAAGAGGTTGTCTCGGGATCGCCTGAGTCCGCTCTCCCCTCCGCCAACCAGCAGAGCATGGGACTGCAGCAGAAGATCCGATACGCGGTTCAGATCGCGACACATATCACGGGCACCGGAACCTCTTCCGTCCAGTTTTCGGAGCCAGCCCTCACACAGGTCGACTCTGTCGGGAAGGCTCTCCGCGTATCGATCACCAACACAGGCGAGACCTGGATGCGTCCGGACGTGTACCTCGAGCTCTTCGACGCATCCGGGAAATCGCAAGGCCGCATCGAGGGGAGTAAATTCCGGATGTACCCGGGAACGTGCGTGCGGCAGGAGATCAGGCTCCCGTCCCTGCCTCCCGGCGACTACACGGCGCTTGTCGTCGTTGATGCCGGCGGAGAGCAGGCATTCGGCGCCCAATACACCGTGAAGCTCTGACAGGTTCTCAATGCGGAACGCGCCCACACGGATCCGCGTGCTCCTCCGCCTCGCGCTGACGTTCGCGGCGGTCCTGGCACCCGTGTGTGCCGCTGCCCAGGAACCGGCCGCCCGCATTTACGTGCAGGCTCTCTTCGCACCGTTCGACACGCTCAGGCCGGGCAACATCCAGACCCTCCCCTTCCGCATCGAGAACCGCGGCGACTCCACGGTGTCTGTGACCGATCGCCTCGACGCTCCCCGCGGATGGAACGTGGTTGCGGGAACGGCCGGGCTTGCGCTGAAGCCGGGCGAGTCCGCCACCCGCCTCGTCTCCGTGTCGCTCTCGGCAACCGCCGAAGAAGGGATTCACGAGATCCGGTACACCGTCACCCCAACCGGCATGGACGGCAGCGTGACCCTGCCGCTCCCCGTCCGCGTCGCGGCACGGAAAGGATTCAGCGTCCAGTTCCTGGACGGCCCAGCCATGCTGCCCGCGGGCGAGACATCCATCGTCCGCTTCATTGTGCAGAATAGCGGCAACATCCCTGTCTCGCTGTACCTCAACGCGTCGACAACCGGGGGCGGCCAGGCTGCGCCTGAGTCCACCATCGTGTATGTGCGGCCCGGCGAGGCGCGGGACGTCTCGGTGAGGGTGCAGTCGCCGGAGCATACCCGGTCGCGACAGCAAGCCGTGATATCGCTCTCGGCAACCGTCGTCAACGATTCCGCGATCACCCGCCAGGCCTCCACGGTCATCGAGATGATTCCGCGGACGTCCACAGAAGGTCCGGACCCCTACGTGCGGCTCCCCATGCGCGCTACGCTCAGGTTCGCCGGGGAAGAAGGACGCACGGGATTTCAGGGCGAGCTCGCCGGCATGGGGTATCTCGGGGCCGCCCAGCAAGACCGCTTCGATCTCTTTGTGAGGACTCCGAATCTTCAGGAGATATCCATCCTGGGGCAGATCGACGAATACCGTGCCGCACTCGAGGGTCAGCGGTACACGCTCGTCGTCGGCGACGCCACATATGCGCTCACGCCGCTCACCGAATACGGCAGGTTCGCCTTTGGCGGCGGGGGCAAGGTCGAACTTGGGGACATCGAACTGGGCGGGTTCTACAACCGCAATCGTCTGGCCGCCTCCAATCAACAGGAGGTCGCGGGTTTCGCAGCGCTCTCCGTCACTCCTCAGGCGAAAATGTCCCTGCAGTATCTCGGGAAGTCCGAACAGTTCGAGAGCTCGATCGCCTCCTTCCGTACGCTTATCGAACCGACCGAGTATTCGCAGATCGATGGGGAATTCGCGCGCAGTTTCACCGGCGGTGAGTACGAGGACGCGTATGCACTGAGGTTGAGCGGCCGGACACAGGTTGTGATGTATGACCTGACCTACATTCTCGCCGGTCCGAACTTCACCGGCTACTACAGGGATACGGACCACAGAACCGCCTCCATCGTGGTGTACCCGTGGAAACTGCTGAGGCTGGAGGCATACCTCCGCGACGAGGACCGCAACCTCGACAGGAACCCCGCGCTGTACGCCGCCCCCCGACAGAAGCACCTGCAGGCGGGCGCCGGGTATGGCAACTACCTGACCGTTCTGTACAAGACGTCAAGCTACGTCGACCAGCTCGAGGCGAAGAAGTTCGACAGACACGACAACACCGTGCTGATCCGGAGCGGGCACAGCGCCGGGAATATGACGCTCCTTGCAGAGGCAGAGGCGGGCACGATTGCCGAGCGGGCGTACAACACATCCGGCCCGTACCGCAGGCTCATGCTGTTCACCGGGTTCTCCCCGTGGAGCGGTCATCAGTTCGGCGTCAACCTCGAATACTTCAAGGACCTCCAGCTCCAGACCGGGGCACCGATCGACCGCATCGCCGCAACGCTGAACGGCCGGGATGCAATCGGCGGACACACGTGGGTCGACGTCAACCTTCACCTGAGCCGCACGATCTCGGAACCCCGCCAGACATATCAGGTCCTTGAAGGCGGCATCCTCCATGAACTTCCCTTCGGCCATACAGTCGGCGCTCGCGGTCGGTTCACCCGGTACACGCCTTCTCTGGCGGGATCCGATGCCGCCTTTCTTCTCGAGTACAGCGTCCCGTTGGGCGTACCCATCGGCCGCGATGCCGGCGTGGGCACCCTCTCGGGGCGGCTCATCAACGACGAGACCGGCCTCGGGGTGGATGGGGCGCTGGTCTCCGCCGGCGGCCAGGCGGTGGCAACCGATGAATCGGGCCAGTTCGAATTCCCGGGCCTGGCGCCCGGCCCCCAGCATCTGACGGTGGACCTCTCCTCTCTTCCCAGAGGGACCATGCTGGCCGGGAACGGCTCGAACCAGGTCGTCGTGACGGGCGGCGAGGACCGCGAGATCGAGCTGCGCACGATGCGGAGCGTCAGCTTCTCGGGGACCGTGATCCTCGCGGCTGCGGATTCGGCCGTGGAAGCAGACAGCACACGGCTGTCCTCATCAGACTCCGGCGTCCAGGCTGGAGTCGTGGTCGAAGCGGTCAACGGTGACTTGCTCGTGCGGCGGCTGACCGACCAGTGGGGCAGGTTCGAGTTCCGGGACATGCGGCCGGGCGTGTGGATTCTTCGCGTCGCTGGAGGCAACGTCCCTGACGGACGTCGCGCTGAGAAGGACGCGTATCACCTCTCGTTGAGGGCCGGGGAGCACCAGAATGTTGACGTCCGACTCGTCCCGAAGAAGAAGGTCATCCAGATCCTCGAAGGGGGCGTGCTGAGGTAGGCCGTGCGCCACCCCCTCCGGACGGGGGCTACCCGGCCCCACTCCGCCGCCACATCCGCCTGCGCTGCCTTTGAACTATTTCATCCCCGCCCCGTATAACGGAGAGAGCCAGGAGCTTGGATTTCTGAGCCCTTCTCATTAATCTCCGGGCACACCTGCGAGTTCGAGCCGATGACCCTCATGAGCATTCCGCCCGGACTGTTCCGGGCTTTCCTGTTGACGAACACCGGAGTCCTGCTGGTCCTCTCCGGGGTGTCGCTCTACCGGTACGGCAGCATCCCCACGGACGAGAATCTCTTCACGGGCACTCCGTCTCATGTCTATGCCCTCGATTCGGTCCGCGTCAACCCCGTGACATTGAAGAGGGTCGCGCCCTTCCTCCTTCCCGGCGACGTCATCGTTGCAATCGACAACATCAACGTGAACACGGGGCTGAATTACAGAACCGTCGTTCAATCGGCCTCGCGCGACAGCCACACCGTGATGTTTCACCGTCTCGCGGCCAACCAGCGCTTCCTGGGACGCATGGCCGCACACGACCTGGATTCGCTGCGCG
Source organism: uncultured Ignavibacteria bacterium (assembly GCA_963701735.1). Taxonomy (GTDB): domain Bacteria; phylum Bacteroidota; class Ignavibacteria; order UBA10030; family UBA6906; genus CAWABB01. The sequence goes on from CAVPBI010000013.1 coordinate 184,432, forward strand.
TCAGGGTCCTCCCGTCGTGCGCCTACGTGACCGCCGTCAGCCCGGGCGGCGCGTCCGACCGCGCCGGCATGCTGGTCGGGGACCTGATCCTCAGGATCAACGGGAGCACATTCTCCACAATCTCGGAGGCCGACAGGCTGATGCGCCTCGGTCAGTCGGGGAAGGCACTGCAGTATGACATCCTCCGGGACAACACGCCCCGGACGCTGCAGGTCACGATGGCCGCGTGGGGGTTTCCGTTCGGCATCATCGTCCTCGTCGTTTCAGGGATCCTCTGGATCGCAACAGGGCTGCTCCTCGGGCTCTCCCGGCCGCAGTATCCGGGGGCTCGACTGCTCGGCATCTTCTTTGTTCTCCTTGGATTTGGCATCACGGTCCTCGCGCTCCAGCGCGAGCCGACGTTCGATCTGTTTGTGATCGTGAGGGATATCGCCCGCGTCTCAGCATTCCTGCTGGCGTTTCCAATCGCACTCCACGCCGAGCACTACTTCCCCCTGGATCAGCCGCAATACATCAGCCGGCCGTGGATTCGCTATGTGGCATACGGCATTGCGCTCGCGGGAATCCTGTTGAGCGCGGTCTGGAGTGGGGTCTGGTTCGCGTTCGCGCTGATCGCTCTGGCGGCCTTCCAGATCGTCGTCGCGATCGTGCACAACAAAGAGAAGCCGATCCGGGTCAAGGAGATCACGCGGCCGATCACGATCGCATGGTCGCTGGCGGTCGCTGGCGCCGTGGTGATCGCCATCGGTTCGACCAGCCTCGCCGTCCTCACCAACAATCAGTCTCAAACGTGGATTGGTCTCGCGGGCATCCCGTTGCTGCTCATACCGGCGTCCTACCTCTACGTGATCGGCAGACATCGGCTCTTCGGTCTGGACCTCCGGATCCGCAGGAACCTTCAGTATCTGTTCGCGGCGACATCCTGGCGCCTTGGGACCATCATCCTGTTCGGGGTGGTCCTGGTCGTCCTGTCCCGCTGGGATCCGGACGTTCCGAACATCCAGTTGACAGGGACATCGCTCGAAGTCCGCGACACTCCTCCGACCGGCGAAGAGAGGCGCGTGCTGCAGAACATCATGATCGTGGGGGCGGCGCTGCTGCTCACGGGCGTGCTCTGGAAAGCCGGATCGACGGGCCTTTCATTTCTGGACCGCCGGTTCCACCGCTCCGGATACGACTACCGGAGGGCGACAAACGAGTTGTCGGAAGTGATGGCGCGGACACAGAGCATGACCGAGCTGGCGAAGGGGATGGTGGAGCGACTGGCGGTCCTGATGCGGGTCAAGCGGGCCGGCGTGATGTTCTTCAGGGATGAGGTGGCGTGCTGCGGGCACGAAGCCTACGGGTTTGAGGATGTCACATGGAAGGAGTTCTGCGTTCGGTCGGACCGGGCTGTCGCCGAGGGACTCAAGCGGTTTCGCGGACCGGTTGCAGTCAGCGCTCTCCCCCCTGCCGTCGCGCAGGGCTTCAGCCAGAGCGAGTTCGCCGTCGTGGTCCCTGTGTTCTCGAAGGACCGCCTGATCGGGGCACTCCTGGTCGGGGAGAAACAGTCCGAGACATCGTTTCACGAGGAAGATTTTGCGTTTCTCACGACCGCCGCCAACCAGGCGTCGGTCGCGATCGAGAATTCCTTCCTCTACGAAGAGCTGGCGGAGCAGGAGCGCATGAAGCACGAGTTGAGAATCGCGCGGAAGATCCAGCTCGAATCCCTCCCGCAGAGCACCCCCCGTGTCGAAGGGCTGGATATTGCGGGATCCTCCGTGCCGGCAATGGAAGTTGGCGGCGACTACTATGACTATCTCACCGGCGAGGCGGGCACGCTTACCGTCATCATGGGTGATGTCAGCGGGAAGGGAACGTCGGCTGCGCTCTACATGTCGAAAGTCCAGGGGATTATGCGCTCGCTCCATGCGTTCGGACTCGGGCCGCGCGATCTCCTGCTGCGTGCCAATTCCCTGCTCCACGGCGACATCGAGAAGCGGTCGTTCGTCACCGCCGTGGGTGCCAGGTTTGACATCCCCGGATCGCCGCGTGCGCATTGCCCGGGCCGGGCACCTTCCGGTATACCACTATCGGGCCGGTGAGCGGGCGGTGGCCAGAATTCTGCCGCGGGGACTCGGGTTAGGCTTGAACTCAAGCCCCCTCTTCGAAGAAGAGCTGGAAGAAGTCTCGATACCGTTCGCGCCGGGCGACCTGTTTGGGTTTGTCACCGATGGCGTGACAGAGGCCGAGCGCGCCGGAGGCGAGCAGATCGGCGAGGAGAGGGTGATGGCGGTGCTGCGGGAATGTGCGGGCGAGAACGCGACTGCGGTGCGCGACGCCGTCCTCCGGGCCGTGGAGGAATTCGCAGACGGGGAACGACAGACGGACGACCGGACGGTCGTCGTGGTCCGGATTACCGCGCTCCGGGCTGGCTCATAGAACTTTTGTGCAGCGCCATCTCGATGACGTATTTCAGCTCGTGGTCGTCCACGGGCTTCAGGACAAATGAGAACCCCGGGGTGACCTGCGCGCGCAGCATGGTTTCGGGATCCCCGAGCCCTGTCACGTAGACGACCGGGATGCGGGTCGATTCGAATATCTTCTCCGCCGCCTCAACCCCGTCCATCTCACCACGCAGGCTGATATCCATCACGACGATATCCGGCCTGTGCGCGGACGCCTTCTCAACCGCCTCGCGCCCCGAGCCTGCCGTTGCCGCGACTTCGTACCCCATCCCCGCCAGCCGCCGGCGAAGGTCCTCCAGGACGATCATCTCGTCTTCGACAAGAAGGATGCGGCATCGCGGCTCCATGTGAGCTTCCTGACTCGTACGCACTCCGACGTGGATTGAAACTCAATATGGACAAAACCCGCGCAAGGAGCAAACCGCCGGCGTCCGGGCGCAGGGCCATGTGGACATATCGTTGCATCTGTGTGTCGGCTGCCGAAACCCGCGATCGCCTCGAGGATGGTTCGCCGGACCGACAACAACGTGCCCTCAATTCCTGATCTTCAATTGGGTTTCTCAGTGATAACGGGCCTCCCTCCTCACGAAAGGACCCGGCGCTGAGAATGCGTCACAATGTACGCAGGAATCGGTACTTGTCGCAACGTCCGACGCACCGGGCGCCGTCCTACGGGAGGAGGAGCCGGATGCCGACCAGGAAGAGAAGTGCGCCAATGATGCGGCCAAACGCTTGCTCGGAGATCCGGACGAACGCGCGATTGCCGGCAACGATGCCGACGATGAGCCCGGGGAGGGCAACCGCAAACGCGAGCAGGACCTGGCGGGTGATCACGCCGGTCCCGACGTAGGTGGCGACCCGGGCGATCGCCGCAGCAAGGAAGATCGGAATCAGAATGGCTCTCAGCGGCTCTTTGCCCAGTTTCCTTCCGAAGTGCCACAGAATCGGAGGCCCGCTGATCCCTAGAAAACCGCCCATGACCCCGCCGAGGCCCGCCGCAATCACGTCCGGACCCGTGGCACGCGCAGGAAGCGCACCCGACAATCCCTCCCCGTTCCCACGTCCCCTGAATACTCCAAACCAGAGGCCGAGAAGCAGGATTGACACGCCAAGGAGGGTCTTGAAGATCGCGGGGTCAACCGCCGAGAGAAGGATGCCTCCCACAATAGAACCGGCGACGATCGCGATCGCCGGAGGGATCCAGAACCGCCGGCCCTTTGTCTCCGGATCCATTGCGAACAGGACCACGCCGGCCACCGCATCCAGCAGCGCGCTCATGGCGACGACGAGATGCGGAGGGAGTATGAGCGAGCCGAGAGCGACGACGACGAGCGCCGGACCGAACCCGCTCACGGCCTTGAGGAAGAATGCGGCACATGCGATGAGCGGGAGAAGAAGGTACGGAAGGAGGCCGTCCATCGCGTCCGGTCAGAGGAGGTCGATGAGCTCTGTGGGATGCTGGAGCAGGTGCTCGGCACCGTGTGCCTCCAGCTCCTCCCGTGTCCTGAATCCCCAGAGGGCTCCGATCGGGCGCATGCCCGCCCGATGCGCGGTGTCCATGTCCGTTCCCGTATCGCCGAGATACAAGAACTCGTCCGGCCGCACGCCCGTCCGGACAGCGATCGCGAGCGCGCCCGACGGATCGGGCTTCTTCGGCGCGCCGTCCTTGTGTCCGAGGACTACATCGAATGCCCAGCCGCCGAGGAGACCGTGGACGCACGCCTCGGTGATCGCGTGCGGCTTGTTGGAGAAAACGGACATGCGTATGCCGCGTCCGGAGAGGCCGTTGAGAAGGTCCGGGACGCCCGGATACGGCTTCGTCGCGACGTTCCATGCCCGTCCGTAATCGTCGCGGAACTGACGAAGGCAACGCTCCAGCGTGTCGCCACGGGCGAGCCCGTCCGGCAACGCCCGCTGGAAGAGGACCGCGGCGCCGTCGCCCACGAAGTATTTGTACGATTCCAGAGGATGGTCAGGGAAGCCGTTGGATGAGAGCACGCGGTTGGCGGCACGCCCGATGTCCTCGAGCGTGTCGAGGAGCGTTCCGTCGAGATCGAATATGACGGCCCGGACCATCAGGCTTCCCGGACCATGAACCCGAGGGATGCGAAGGAGGCGGCATGCGCACGGCGCTTCCCTGAAACGAGAACGGCTGTCGCGCCGAACTCGCGGCGCACGGGGTAGTCCGCGCGAAGGACGCGGAACCGGTGCGCGCGTTCGGCGTGCGGCATCAGCAGGGATCGCTGGAGGTCGTCGCTGTCCCGCCTGATATCATAGCACCTGCGGACCACGTCGTCCAGCAGGGCAGGGCCGCCGGCAGTGCATTCGCGCGTGTCGATCTCCGGCACGGCCGGAGGCGGCAACGAGGCGGGAGATTTCCAGGAAGCATCGGAGCCTACATGCGCGCGCAACGTCTCAAAGATGATCCGCGCCGCGTTCAACTTCCCGTCAAGAGAGTATCCGGCGATGTGTGGCGTCGCGATGCGCGCGAGCCCGAGCAGTTCCACGTCCACGGCGGGTTCATGCTCCCACACGTCGATCACGGCCGCGGCCAGGTGCCCGTCGCGAAGGGCGCGCCTCAGGGCCTGGGTCTCGACGACGGCGCCGCGGGCGGTATTGATGAGCACGCTTCCGCGCTTCATCGCAGCCAGCCGTTCCTCGTCAAAGCAATGGTATGTGGCGTCCGCACCAGCGTGCGTCAGCGGGACGTGGAGACTCACGATGTCGGCGTTCATCAAGGAATCAAGCGGCACAAGCCGCCGATCGCCGGTCAGACGCTGGAGCGGGGGATCGTTCAGGAGCACCCGCATGCCGAGGCCCGTCGCCACACGCGCCACCCTGCTTCCGACATTCCCGACGCCGACGATCCCGATGGTCATTCCGGTCTGCCCGGCCTTCCGTTCGGCCGTCAGCACGAGGAGCGCTGCGGCAACGTACTGCGCGACAGATTCCGCATTGCTCCCAGGGGCGCTGGCGTAGGCGATCCCGCGATCGGCGAGATATACCGTGTCGAGGTGATCGACGCCGATCGTCGCCGTGCCGACAAACCTGACCGTCGTGCCGTCCAGAAGCCTCGCATCGACGCGCGTTTCAGAACGTACGATGACAGCATCCGCATCGCGAAGCGCGTCGCGCGTGATGGCCTCGGTGGGCAGGACGTCAACCCGGCCGAGTTGCAGGAACGTCTCCTGGACGAAGCTGTTTTTCGAGTCGACGACGATGCGCATGAACGATCCCTTGAATATTAAGAAAGTTCTTCAGGTGTGCAAGGCCCGTGCCGCACACGGGTCAGAAGCACGAATCCCGGCGCAGGCGGCAACCGGGATTCGTGGCAGTGACGCAGGGACAGAATCGCGTATCTATTTTCTCCGGGCCTTCCTTTCCTGGACAACCGACGCGAAGACCCAGCCGACCTTCCCGGACTTCGTCTTGACCTGCACCCAGCTCGGGCCGAAGTCCGGTCTCTGCTTCTTCATGATGCTCACCTGCTCGCCATTCCGGAGGGTCGCTTTGCCGACCATGCGGGCATTCAACGATGCGGACTGCCGCAGACCCGCGTCAGGAACGACGACGACGCCCTGCGGATACGCCGGCTCCCCGGCACGGACAGGATGAACCGCGGGAGGCGGAGGCACCGCGTCGGTCTTGTCCGGCGGGCCGATCTCGAACGGCTCGACGAGCGGATCGGGCATATCGGGGGGCTTCTTGCTGGACCGCAACGGGACCAGCGCGCCGATGATCAGGAACACCAGCGCCATCCCTCCGATGAAAAGTGTTGATGCGGAGATCCGCGACCGTCGCGCCGGAACAGGTGCCGCATCCGCCGCCTTCATCTCCGCCGGGACGGGCCGGGCGTCCTTCGCCTGTTGTGCGAGGGAAGGCTCTTTCCTGGTTCTGTCAGGAGCGCCGGCCGGATCGGTCGACGTTCCTTCAAAGTAGTCCGCGTTCAGGTGGCTGTTGTGCGATGTCGAGTCGGCCCGCGTCAGGACGAATGCGACCACTGCCGCCCGGGGAAGCGGCTCATGAATTGCACGAGCCACGGCTTCCATCGTCGCTCCCGTCCAGAGCAGCGAATCGACGACAAGAATCCGTGCCTCGTCCCTGATGGATGAGCCGTCAAATTGGAGCACGCCGTCCATCTCGGCGGCGCGGGCGGCTTTCCCCACCAGTTCCTCGAGAGGCTTCGTGGCATGCTTCTTCTTGAGACGATGCAGGACGTACGGCTTGCCGCTTGCCGCTGCGATCGCGTCACACAGCTTGTCCAGCGGAGCGCTGCCGTCGGCCGCGATTTCATCGTGGCGAAGGACCCGCACAATCAGGTCGAAGGATAGTCCCGAGGCAACGCGGGGGGCGGCAAGCTCGATCCACCTCGACAGGTGGGGCTCCGTCCCCTCGATGAATTTGCGCAGGGACGCCGATACGCGTTCCTGGTGACCGGAACGCACCGGGTGGTAGTGCCCGATGTAGGCCGTTTCGCTGATGCCCGTGACACGTCCGGTATGTCGCAACAACGTATGATCGCTCTCGCTCATAGCTGGTCCGTCGGTCGTTTCTTGAGTTTTCGCCGGAGAGGTAACGGGCAAAGCGCATGCCACGCGAGGAACGAGGACAGGTGTCAGATTTTGCCCCAACCCGGCGCGCAGACGAGAGGATGCACCGCCCACGGTCTGGCACGTGTGCTTTTGACCGCCGATGAGGCTGTAGATTGAGCAAAAGTGCCTGGAGGCCCAAACCGCTCAGCGGGAGAGAAACCGGGGAGAATGGATCCCTGACTTGCACCTATGGCTAAACATGGGTAACGCAGGGCGGTTTGTATGGAGGGTCGGGGGTCGTGAGACGCCCGTTCAGCGCTCGGTCAGATCTCCGCCGGGGTCTCCCCCAGCCTCAAGGAGACCATGCTCCCTCAGCACGTCCAGAGCGATCAGTGCCTCGGGGAGTGGGACCATCACCAACAGGTCATCTCCGGGCGGCATCCCGTCCTCGAGAGTCTGGACGGGCATCTTCTGGCCGGCGGGCGACCAGAGCTGGGCGTGGAGGTCCGCACCCTTGAGCGCTCCGATCGCATCGAGGATCTGACCCCTGCTCCGGGAGGCGAAGAGCTGGACATGCCTCTGCCGCACTTCGAATTGCCGGTGCTCGTTGCAGAGAAACACGCCGCCTGTCCAGTGTCCGCAGCCACCGCAATACGCGGAGCCGCAGATGACGCACGCCCCGCTCGCAAGGCGATCGGGATGCAGCGTGCACGAAAACGATCCCTCGAGGAGCGCGCCGCACACGGGACAGAATTCGTCAAGATCAGAGATCTCCGACGAACATCGCTCACAGTTGGCGGTACTCATGAAGGCTCCTGTGGATGGTGTCACTGTATCGCGCGTACGACGGCGTCATGCACGGCCGGCCGCACGCCGGAGATCTTCGTATTCGCCCGGGTCGGATGGACGCGGTTCGTCAGAAGGATGACGCACAGCTCGCGGTCCGGATCCACCCAGATGGACGTGCCCGTGAAGCCTGTGTGACCGAACGACGACGGGCCGAAGAGCGACCCGGCCGACGAGCCGCTCGGCGACTTCACGTCCCAGCCGAGCAGTCTGGTCCCGGGCGCGGGATTGCGCGTGAAGAGTTCGATCGTTGCCTCACCCAGGTAGCGCCGGCCGCCGTACGTCCCCTGCTGCATGATCACTGTCATGAGCACCGCGAGGTCCTTCGACGTCGAGAAGAGCCCTGCGTGCCCCGACACTCCGCCGAGGAAGTCCGCATTCTCGTCGTGCACTTCGCCGCAGACCAGCCGCTTCCTCCAGGAGGTGTCCACCTCCGTGGGCGCGATGCGGTCGACCAGCGACGACGACGGATTGTACATCGTGCTCCGGAGGCCGAGCGGCCCGAAGAACTCCTTCTGCAGGAATGCGTCAAGGGTCGTCCCGCTGACGGCTTCGACGACTTTTCCGAGCGTGATGAACCCGATGTCGCTGTAGATCGTCGAGTCGCCCGGGGGCGAGACGAGCGGCGTCGCGAACGCCGAATCGATCATCGCCGCAGGCGTCGCACAGAACGTCCAGAACTGGCGGAACGGCGGGAACCCCGCCCTGTGCGTCAGCAGATGCCGGACCGTGATTGCGGCCTTCTCCCCTTCCGCGAACGCGGGGAGGTATCGCGACACAGGGTCGTCGAGCCCGATCCGCCCCTCATCGTGCAGTTTCATGACGGCCGTCGTCGTGCCGATGACTTTACTGAGCGATGCAAGGTCGAACATCGTCGTCAGGTCGATGTCGCGCGATGCCGGCTCATATGTATATGTCCCGAAGGCCTTGTTGTAGACGAGCGCGCTCCGGTGCACCACGGCGACCTGCGCCGCAGGGAATGCGGAATCCGCGATGGCCGTGCGCACGATTTCATCGACCGCACGGAATGCCTCCGCATCTCGCTCCGTCGTCGACCGGTCAGCGAGGCGGAGAACCGACTGCCGGAGCGGGATGCCGGCCCCCATGGCGAACCGGTCCGATACGCGCACGGGGAGCTTTCCTCCGATATCGATCTCGCCCATGAGCGCTTCGACGGCAGCTTCCATCAACGGTTCGGCATCGCCGTAGGCGCACAGGACCGCGGGGAACGCATCGAAGGACGGCAGGGCGTAGGGGTTTCCGAACAACACCGCGACAACCGGACTCTTCACTTTCGAGAGATCCGCAAGGAAACCCTCGAGGTTCTCGGGGAGCGTGACGCGGTCCGACGTGGCGCGCATCCTGAGAGTGACCGGCATGATGACGAGCCGGCTGGCCTTCGCCTGTGCCATGGCCGCTTCGAGGTCCCCCCTGCTGCTCGATGAGGTGAGGCGACGCGTCTGCACCGCGCCGATGCGCCTCTGAAGCTGCTGTACGAAATACGTGCCTGGAGCCTCGGTCGTGTATCGAGGCCCGGGACGATTAATATCAGTCCGGTTGTCCTCTGAATCGGTCAGGACGAAGACCGCCACGCGGCCATCGACACCCTCGACGAGCGGCAGGACCTGATCCTCGTTCCGCATGAGCGTGATTGCTCGCCGGGCAATATCGCGCGCAAGTGCGCGATGCTCCCGCGTCGCGACGCGCAACGGGATGCTGTCCAGCGGCACCGTTCGCTGCCCGTCGAGCCCGACCCAGTATTTCGCCGCGAGGATGCGGCGTACGGACTCGTCCACGCGTTGCGCGGGGATCTCGCCGGACCGTGCAGCCCTCATGACGGCTGCGTAGGCGGTTTCCTCATCCGCAGGCATCAGGACGACATCCGCCCCGGCCTTGACGGCCATGACCGAACTGAGCGCGGTCGAATATCCGCGCATAACACCGCGCATCTCCATGGCATCCGTCACAACCAGCCCTTTGAATCCGAGATCACGGCGGAGAAGCGTGTCAATCGCCTCGGGAAGAAGGGATGTCGGAATTCTCGAACCACCGCCGATCGCGGGAACCGCCAGATGCGCCACCATGACCGACTTCACCCCGGCCTCGATGGCCCCGCGGAACGGAGCCAGCTCCATCGTGTCCAGGCGCGCCCGGTCGAACGGAAGGACGGGAAGGTCGAGGTGGGAATCCGTTTTCGTGTCGCCATGACCGGGGAAATGCTTGACGGTTGAGATGACCCCGCCGTCGTTCGTTCCGCGCAGGTATGCGCTCACCATGACGCCGACCAGCCAGCCGTTGTCACTGAACGATCGCGTGTTGATGACCGGGTTGAGCGGGTTGGTGTTGATGTCCGCGACGGGGGCGAAGTTCTGGTGCACCCCGATCGCGCGCGCCTCCCGCGCCGTCGCCTGCCCGGCGCGGAAGGCGAGATCGGGATCCCGGGTGGCGGCGATCGCCATCGCGTCCGGAAACACCGTGGACCTCCTGACGCGCAGGGCCATGCCGCGCTCGAAATCTCCGCTGACCAGCAGCGGGATTCGCGCCTCGGCCTGGAGCGCGTTCAGCATCACGGCTGCTTCATACACGTCGCTCTGCGACAGCATGATCCCACCGATGCGGCGGTCCCTGACCAGCGATCGCATCTGCACGAACTCTTCCCCGTCGGCGGCGGTGTAGTGCCCCGTGGCCGCCACCATGAACAGCTGGCCGACCTTTTCCTCGAGCGTCATGGTGGAGAGGACGCTGTCGACCCAGTCCTCCTGGTTGAGCCGCCCAGCAGCCGGGATCACCGATGGGGCGAGCACGGGGGACTCGAGGGCTTCCGAAGAAGAGCACGAGCGGAACAGCAGGAGCGTAACGGCTCCGATCGCAAGCATCACAACCGTGTTAACGTGCCTGGCCTGCATGTGGGGTGGTCAGTCTGGAAAGAGCCATCATCAGCGCCCCTTCGACGGGCGTGTGCGCGGCTGAAATGATCGAAAGTCCCGGAACGACGGCCTTCAGGGCCCCGGAAAGTATGTCGGAGTATGAAGTCCGGTGAGACACCAGGCCACCGACGAAGGCTGCCCGCGGATCCGGCCCGAGCCGCCGGAGCACGACCCGAGCCTGGTCAGCCAGCGGGGCCGCCGCCGAACGGAGGAGCTCTGCGGCGGCAGATTCGCCGGCGTCAGCCAGCTCCAGAATCACCGGGGCAACCGTCGCGACCGGAAATTGCTCCCGGTACACCGCTGCGATGATCTGGTCCCGGGTGGACCATCCGAAACGGTCCCGGAGCGCCCGGCCGATTGCCGTTGGCTCAGAACGCCCGTCGATCTCCAGGACCGCGGACTTCAGGGCCCTGAGGCCTATATCGTACCCGCTGCCTTCGTCGCCCAGAACCCTTCCCCACCCACCCGCGCTGTGCAGGCACCCATTGTGGTCCTTCCCGAGGACATTCGATCCGGTCCCGGCTATGACAATCGCGCCGTGCCCTCCCCCAAAAGCGCCTTCGAGGGCGACCCGGCTGTCCGGTTCCAGGAAGATCGCCGGAGCCGGCCGGTCCGCCGCAAACCGACGCATGAGAGCGGCTTGAAGGTCGCTGTTGATGGTAGGCGTCCCCACGCCGGCGAGGCCGATAACAGCTACCGCGATCTCCTCCGGCCGCCGACCCGCCTGTGAACAACAGCGGGCGATAAGCTCGTGCAACGTCACCGCCGACTGCTCAACACCCACGGTCGTGGGGTTCGAGGGACCGGCATCGCATTGCGCACGATGCAGGCCCGCGCGGTCTGCAAGCACTCCAAGTGTTTTTGTGCCGCCGCCATCGGCGCCGAAGATCAGAGAGGACGGGCCGCCCATGCGCTCAGCTGGTTGGTGAGAGGTGTAGGTGCCCCAATGTACCCAACGACCGTCTGACAATCAAGAAACTCGACCCCGACAGGAACGAGCTATCCCAGCTGGCGCCGCAGGTCGGCAGTCGCGCGCACGAAGTCATCCGGCGCGATGCAGACATCGCCGAAGAGCTGCCGGATGTCGGACTCCTGGATGCGCAGGAAATCCTCGTGGCGCGGCGTGATGGTAACCCCTCCCATGTCCACCGCAGCAGGACTGATGATCATCCCCCCCTCCGCGCCGTAGAACGATGGCCGATGCGCCTTCCGCGGGAAGACCAGGACGGTCCACTGCCGCCTGCAGAAGGCGACAATGTTGATCATCGGTTCCTCTCCCTCATCCTCCTCGCGGGAAAGGACGCCGAGAAGGACATCGAACGCCCGTTCGATGAGCGACGCATCCTCCCCGTCAATCTGAAACCACCGGCGAATCCCGTCGTCCACCGCGGCCACATCCACACCCATCCCTTCCAGAACCATCACGGCTCGTGCGGCCGATCCACCCCTGGCCATCACCCCTCCAGCGGCAGACCCATCATCGATCGCCTGCGGGAGCGGCATGAACCCGCTGTTCCCCGCCTGGAAGTGGAGATGGTCGGGCGCGGAGGCGCCACACCGGGGGCCGTTGTACAGGAGATCAAAACCGCTGCCGAGTTGCCGGCTCAGGTCGAGCAGGACCGAGAACGCGCCGTCGATCCGCTGGGCTACGTGTGACCGGTGAGGGATCGTGAAGTGCGCGGGGAAGATCGGATAGGGGTTGCAGAGGATCAGGAATTCGCCGAACGCGAGCCCGTGCTGCTCCGGCGGAAGATGTTCGTGGCAGAGGAAGCACCGGCGCTGACTGATCGCGGCCGGGTCCACGTCGGCCGATGACGAAATGATCCGGCCGGGATTGAACTGAATGTCGAAGGGGATCGCGCCGACCATGATACGACGCGTCCTGACCCCTGACAGGCTTTCGTAGCCCCTGCGGAGAAGCTCCCATCCGGACTGCTGCTGGCGGAGCAGCGTCGCAGCCTGTTCGGCAAGCGTGCCAACAGGGCCGTATTGAGCCAGGTCGGCAGGACCACTGAGGAGCCCGTCTCTCACGGTCTAGCGCTTCCTTCGCGCCCGGGCCGCGGCGTTTAGTCTCTGCCGTGCCGAGATCTCGATGGTGCGGATCTTGTCCTTGTAGTGATTATAGGCGTTCTGGCGCGCGACATCCAGGTTGGCGTCCGAATTCCCCTCCCACCGCCGGCACATGTAGACCGGCTCGTAGATCCTGCCGATCTGGTGCTCGCGCGAGATGGCCAGACCGAGCGCGTAGTCTTCCCCGTAACTCACGTTCGGGATCGGAAGCGTGCGAAGGACCGCCGTGGCGAACGCGCGCGGGGCGCCGAGGCCGTTGATCCGGAGAGCGTTGTTCCTGCCGTTCTCCGGCGTCCACTCCCGGTGATCGATGAGGCCCGGCGGAATCTCCTGCAGGTCAAAGTTCGTCATCTGATACGACCCGATCACCATCGCGTAGCGTCCCGCGTAGAACTGATCCACGATGCGCTGCACCGTGGTCTCGTCGCGGTACATGTCGTCGCTGTCGAGCTGCACCGCAGAACCGCCCGCACTGCGGATGATGGGCCGCCTCGTTCCAGCAGCCGCCGATGCCGAGGTCGTCGCGCCCGGGGATGAGATGGATGACGCGGGGATCCTTCTGCGCGATGTCCCGGAGCATGTCTGTGGTTCCGTCCGTGCTGTGGTTGTCCACGACGATGCAGTTGAACGCAAAGGACGTCCGCTGGCGCTGGACGGAGGTGACCGCGTCTCCAATCGTCCGCACCCGGTTACGCACCGGAATCACGACCGTGGCTTCCACGGGGAATGTCCCGGCGGCAAGATCGACCGGCTTGAACGCCGGTTTCAGATAGGCGCCGATCTTCTTCAGGTACGCCGTCGCCGCGGCCTCCATCTCGATCTGGACTTCCCGGTTCCGCGGGTCGACGTAGTCGAACAGCTTCTCGCCCGACGCCCGGGCATCCAGCTCCGCGACCGTGTACAGGAACTCGCCCACGCGGAAGAGCTGCGCCCGGCGCGACAGCGCCAGCCGCAGCGCGTACAGTCCGGCGTGCGCGTATGAAGCCCCGGCAATATCCGTCCAGGCAGCGCGCACCATGGAAGCGGCGAAGAACATCACCGGCCCGAAATCGAAGTCGTCCCGGATGCTGCCGGACTGGTACTCGATCACCGGGTGCGGCGTGCGGACGTTCAGGCGCAGGTCATAGCGGTCGGAGTAGACCATCCCCGCGCCGGTCGCGTCGGCAATCGAGACAAGGCGTTCCAGGGCGAACTGCCCGAAGAGGACCGGCGTATCCTGCGTGATGAGCAGTATATGCCCGGTTCCCGCCTTCGCGACGATCGTCCGCATGGTCCGGCTGCTGCGCATGCTGTCCACGCGGATGAGCGTCGTGCCCGGAAGAGCCTCCACCCCGCTGTCACCGGCGAGGAGGTAGATCTTCCTGACGAGTGAAGACGCCTGGAGCTGCCGCACGGTCTCCCGCGTGGCAGACCGTCCGCGGTACGAAAGGAATGCTGTGATGGAAGGTTTCATGGTCAATGCGGTTTGTGTTTCTTTCCGAAGTGCTCCGGAATCTTCACCAGCGCGGGGACGATGAAGCTCGGAATCGTGGAGAGCATGATCCAGATGAAGAACGCCTTGTATCCGAGCGCCTCCTGGATTGCTCCGCTCGCCATCCCCGGGAGCATCATCCCGAGCGCCATGAACCCGGTGCAGAGGGCGTAGTGAGCGGTCTTGTTCTCACCCTCCGCCGCCAGAATCATGTACATCATGTATGCGGTGAACCCGAATCCATAGCCGAACTGCTCCAGCGCAACAGCAGACGTGATCAGCAATAAGTGCTCGGGCTGGGTCTGCGACAGGTACACAAACATCAGGTCAGGCACGTGCATGATGAAGACCATCGGCCAGAGCCAGGCACGGAGGCCGTGGCGGGAGACCACATAACCGCCGAGCAAGCCACCAACCGTGAGGGCGATGACACCAGCGGTGCCGTAGACGATGCCGACTTCCTCCGTCGACAGCCCGAGCCCGCCGTTCGGGCGGGGATCGAGCAGGAATGGCGTCACGAGCTTGACGAGCTGAGCCTCCCCGAACCGGTAGAACAGGAGGAACGCAAGTATGGCAAGGATGTTCGGCTTCCTGAAGAACCGGCCGAAAACCGTCAGAAACTCGCCCAGCACGCCCCCGGAACTCTCGCTGCGCACCGGGTGGTCCGAGACCGGCCGGGGGAGGAAGAACCGGTGATAGATTGAGAAGCCGAGGAAGATGGCTGCAAGGAGCCCGAACGTGATGGACCATGCCGTCTTGAGGTCTCCGCTGGCCTCGAGCTTCCCCGCCACCACGACCAACAGGCCCTGGCCGGTGATCATGGCGATACGGTAGAACGTGCTCCTGACGCCGACGAACGCCGCCTGCTGGTGCTCGGGCAGACTCAGCATGTAAAACCCGTCCGCCGCGATGTCATGGGTCGCCGATGCGAATGCCATGAGCCAGAAAATCGCCAGCGTCATCTGGAAGAAGGCGGGGAGCGGGATGGTCACGGCAACGCTTGCCAGCGCGGCCCCGATCACGAACTGCAGCACGACGATCCAGAACCGCTTCGTCCGGAACATGTCCACGAACGGACTCCAGAGCGGCTTGAGGACCCAGGGGAGATACAGCCAGCTGGTGTAGAGGGCGATGTCAGTGTTCGAGATGCCGAACCGCTTGTACATGATGACGGAGACCGTCATCGCCACGACATACGGGATTCCCTGTGCGAAGTAGAGCGATGGGACCCAGGCCCAGGGCGACCGCGCAGGTGCGTGGGGTGAATCCATGCCGCCCGGGGGCGTACGGTGAGCGGACCCGTCAGGCGAGGTCGTTCCGGGAGCGGGCGTGTCGGCGGATGTGCTCATGACGTGAGGGTTCGGAATCCGATCAGATGGTCGGCGCTGCTCGCGCCCATGACGAACGGGGCTTCTTCGACGAACGTAAACCCGATCCTCCTGTACCAATCCAGCGCGCGCGTGTTCTTCACCATGACCCCGAGCCAGAGGGAGTCGGCGCCACGCTCGCGGGCTTCGCCTTCAGCACGCCCGAGCAGATGCCCGCCGATGCCCCTCCCCTGAAACCGGGGGCGCACATACATCGACGAAACGTAGAGCCGGCGCTTCTCATCGTTGAACTCCGTGCGCATCAGGGCCGCGGGCTCGCCGTTGACCCGCGCGATGTAACCGGTCACACGCGGCGAGCGGAAGAGCTCGCTCAGCATCTCGATGGAATAGTGGTCGTCAAGGTACCCGTCCAGATCGACAGCGGCGATGAAGCCACCGTACGCGTCATGCCAGGTCTCGCGCAGAATCTCCCTGAAGACCTGGAGATCGCCCAGTGTCCAGTGCCCGATCGTGAGCGAGCGGTCGTCCGGGGTCACTTTGCGAGGAGGAGTTTGCGAACCATGGTGACGCCGGCGCCGGCCCCCTGCCCGGACACGGTCGCTCGCACGATGTAGACTCCGCTGGCGACCGGCTGCCCTCCGGAATCGCGGCTATCCCACCGGATTGGAAGCCGCCCCGGACCCGCCTCCCCTTCCATGATGACGGCGACCTCACGACCCACAATGTCAAAGACCGCCACGCGAACCTGCGCTCGCGCCGGCATCTCCAGGAGCAGGGATGTGGACGGATTGAACGGGTTCGGGTACGGCTCCGACAACTCGAACGCGACCGGCACACCGGGGTCATCGACGCCGGTAACCGTCCTGTCCGCAAATTGCGCTTTCGCAAAACGGATGGCCCCTGACGGTGCGCTTGCCCCGGGATCGTATCCGATGTGATACCCGCGGAACCGGACTTCCCCTTCTAGCTCTCCATTGCCGGTCCAAGCACCCGGCGATACGGACTCCAGCGGCCACTCGACGAGCCGCCACCCTGCCCAGTTGACGACGTGCCAGGGGCTCACCTCCACCCCCCCAACCCCACCGGGGGGATCGACGCCGAACCCGTCCTCGACAGCGAACCGGAAGAGCGCAGAGCCGCCATCCCCGTGCACAAACGTCTGCAGTACGGTGCCGGACACCGGCCGGACGAGCGGGGTCAGCGTCGTGTCGAAACCCCAGGTCGATCAGGTGCTCGGGTGCGTCCGTGTCCCAGGCATACGTGAGACTGGCGGTGGTGCCGGACGTGGCATACGACGGAAATCTCTTGTCAGCCGAAGCGACAAACGAAGCGCCGGTCGCGCCGGTAGTGTTCGGGCTACTCGCCGGCGAGGCCCAGGCGCCCAGCGGCCCGGTGAGCGAGTCGATGATTCCGAACGTATAGCTGTCGGGTCCGACAGTGAAGGTCCGATAGATCGGTGCGCCCGGGGGTATCGCGTTTCCCTTCGCGTCAGCCACGCCCGCGATCCTCACCTGGTACGATTTGCCCGGCTTCACGCCGTACGGGAGGAATACCGTGACGCCGCCCCGCCCTGCCCCTTCGGCATAGTCCACCGCACGCGCCTGGTATGAGCCTCCGATTTCCTGGACCACAAAGTTGGTGGACGAAACCGAGGAAAGCCTCAGCGGCTCGTCGAAGACGAAGTTCAGCACGGGGTTCGTGGTCAGGATCGTGGCGCCGGAGTCGGGGCTTTCGAGCGCGATCGAAGGTGGATAGACGTCGACATAGACCGTTCTGAACTGCAGCGAGAACGGATCTCCCGCAGTGCCGTCGCCGTTGCCATCGAGCTGTTGACCGTCTGCCGCGGTCGCGGTCGCCGCCACGGTGACGACATAGTCGACTTCCGCCTGGAGCGGCGGCCACGGCGTGAATGTCAGGACAGTGTTCGTTCCGTCCCAGCTGAACGTCCCCGCGGCAGGAGGAGCAATCGAGAAGGCTGAGACGACGGAGGCCGTGTTCATCGGTTTCGTGAACGCCAGCGTCACAGGGATGTGCGGGGCCACGCTGTCGGAGCCCGCGGACGGAGTGGAACTGACCACCGTGGGTGCCGCAAAGATCGTCAGCGCCCTGTCCCGGAATACCGTCGCGCCCGCGGCAAGCGTCACGAGGACGGAGTCGGGACGGAAACCCGGGGTTTCGAAGTGCACGGTGTAGGTCCCGGCGGCGAGGCGGTCAAACACGTAGAAGCCGTTGTTGTAAGCGTCCCCGGCGTACGTTCGACCCCCGGGCTCCAGTCGCACCGCAGAATAGTTGAGCGGCTTCGCCCCCGCCGAGTTTGTCTGAAGACCTGCGATGATCCCCAGCCCATCCGAAGGAACGCCGAAATACTGGAGAAATGCGTTCCGGATCGCATAGGCCTCCATCTTCCGGTAGTCGTTGTTCATGAGGCGCCGGGTCTCGGGATACACATCATGCATCGAGCCCTCGGAGAGCTGCCCCGGCATCGTCAGCCCGCGCAGGACGCCCAGCGTCCAGCCACCGTTCGCACCTCCGTAGAAGGTCCAGTCGAGATACGTCACATACGAGGAGGTGCGAAGCGCCGACTTGAGATAGGGGGAAAGGTACAGGCGCGAGATGTCCCACGCTTCCGGCCATTCGGGGGAGCCGGTTCCGGGACCGTACACCGGATCACCACCCGTGACGATCTGCTCCCGCACGAGCATGAGGGTCAGATTTGTAACCCCGTTCGCCGCGTTGCTGTGAATCGAGTGGAACCAGTCGGCATTGTTCGCGTTTGCGAAGGCGACGCGGGACGAGAGGGCGGGATCCACGTTGTTGCTCCCCCGCGTGAGGAGCACGGTCGCACCCTTCTCCTGGAGAAGGGTCCGGAGAAGGAGCGCTTTCTGCCAGTTGCTCTCCGATTCCCAGAAGTCGATCCCGGGGTCCGGGACGATGTGCCGGTCGTCGGCTGGATCGTATCCGCCATGCCCGGGGTCGATGCAGATCGTCAGGCCGCTCAGGTCCGTCCGCTGCGCGAAGAGGAACGAGGGTGCCAGGAGAGTCGCCAGCACGACCAACGCCAACCGCCTCATCGAGCCTCCGTTGCGTACCGGACGAAATACAGTTCACCGGCCATGGACACGCACGCGATCAGCTCCTCGACGGGGGAACATGCGGGGTACATCGCGTTGAAGGCCCCGGTTCCCGACAGCTCCACCGGAGGGCCTCCCTCGCGCTTCACGGCAATGAGGCGCGAGCCGACAAACTGATGACCGTCGTCCCGGTCGTCCATGCAGACAAGCCACAGGCCGTCACGGGTCCACGCCGGAGCCCTGTACGGCCCCAGAACGACGGCCTCCGATCCGTCCAGCCGGCACACGAAGGCACCCTGGACGAGCTCATAAGCCGCAAGGCGAGTCTTGTCCGGAGACAGCACGGGCCACACGTACCGGCCGGCGCCGAGCGGCTCCAGCAATCTCCGGGCGCCCCCCGACATCACCGCGATCTTCAACTGCTCGATGCCGAGCACCGCAGTCATGGGGGCGTTCGAGACCGGTGCGGAGAGATCCCGTTCATCGACCCGGGCGATCACCTGATTCCCCGCGAAGGCCGGGGTCCCCACGCTGCGTCCCGAGCCGAGCGTTTCCGCGGCTCCTGTCGTGAGGTCCACGGCGACGATCTCCTGCCGGCGCGATCGGGACGGCTCGTCGTAGGAGGACCGTCGGTATGCAATCCGTCTTCCGTCATCGGAGAGCGCAAAGCCGAATCCCGACCCCTGGTCGGCCGTGATCATCCGGAGCCCCCCGGTTGCGATCGTGTGCTCCCAGATCCCGCGGTAGTCAGGCGGGGTCAGGTACACACGCGCGCCGTCGGGCGAAAACCTGACGCCGCCCCATGCGTGGTCATCCACAAGCGAGGCGCGCTCTACAGCGGTGACGCGCACCTGTGCCTGCAACGGCAGCGCCCATGCGAGAACCAGCGCGACAACGAACTTTGTCATACACCTCCTTGCTACGCCGCGGCGGCTGTGTGAAACGCCGACGCGCCGCACATCAGCCCCGTGCCTCGGTCAGCTGCTTCAGCTCGCGCACCTTCTCCTGAAACTCCGGCAGCTCCATCTCCTTCAGGAAGATCATGCCTCTCGCAGCCCGAAGCCGCGGATGCGCGTGATGCAGGAAGAACTCGCTTCCCAGGCACGTCTTGATCATGCCGTACTGCTCCACCTGGATCTTCTGCGCGAGCTCGGAGAACGGACCGTCGTGCTCGTAACTCGGGAACGACGCCGCGCTCTGGGACCCGAAGCAGTTCATGAACGCCGTGTGCAGGAGCGAGAGGGAGTTGAGCGACACCGGAACCATCAGGTTGGCCTCCGAGGTATGGAAGCGATACCACACGTTCCGGTACCCCCACACGCGGATGTTCTGCTCGCCGGTCTCCTTCTGGTACATGCGAAGCGCTTCGGCCACCGCCTGCAGCGCCTTGTAATGCGTGTCGGGACCGCTCCCTTCCGGATCGAACGCCACGGAGACCACGTTCGGCTTGACCTGCTTCAGGAGCTGGAGCAGCGGAATGACGTCGCGGTCCACTTCGGGCTCTTCCGAGAAGATGTCGCCCTTGTAGAATCCCAGCCGGAGGGCGGAAATGGCCGAGGCCTCGATCCCGAAGTACGCCCAGAGCAACTCCACCTCCCACTCGCGGATGGTGCCCTTGAACATCTGGAGATCCGGCGGATCCTTGGCTCCGGGGTACTGGGTGACGAAGTACTCGTGGAGTTCGCGGGTCCTCAGCTTCAGGACTTTCATGTCGGACGTGCGGTACACCTCGATGAGGTTCCGGAGCATCCGCCGGGCTTCCGCCTCCTCCTTCATTTCGTCACTCCTCCCGGCAACGCCGTCAAGGAAGAGATAGACGTCTTCCATCCGCCTGACGACGTCCTGCGGCCGGAAGTACCCGGCGCGCAGCATGGCGGTGAATTCGGGCGTATCGAGATGACGCTCCAGCTTCTCCACCAGCCCGAGGCAGTACGGGTTCGAGACCGCCGTGAAGCCGGACGTGATATTGGCAAAATAGTGGTGGTTCGAGGGGTCGCGCACCAGGTGGTAGATGTGGGCCAGATAGGCGAGCATGATGTCGTCATGGTGCGGCTCCGTGTGGAGGAACACCGTGTTCGACACGCTTTTCAGCCCGCGCTCGATCTTCGCCACCATCCGCTCGTGCACGCCGGTCGCCAGCGCAGCGCCGTCCCCTCCTGCCTTCGCAAGCAGCAATCTGGCGAATCGGTCCCTGTCCAGATCGGCAGTGGTCAGCTCGTGGAGCGGGCGCCCACAACCCAGCGACACGCCCACCACGACGTCGTCGATCTGCTCGGCCGTCGGCGTTGCGACTTTCTCGAAGTCCTCGAATTTCCGCTCGACCAGGCGGCTGGCCCCCCCCTTGGTCAGATAGAACCGTGCGTTCGGAAGCTGTTGCAGGACCGAGGCGGGGTTCTGCGGCACCATCGATTCCTGAACCGCCGCCCTGACCACTTCCGCCTTCGCGTCGCCCGCGGCAATAATGATCACCGTCGCGGTGGGGTTGTACGTGATCGTCGCCAGGCCTATGGTGATGACCAGCCGGCTTCTCGAAATCTCGATCCCGCCCAGATCGGTCGCCGCGGCCGCCTGCGTTTCGTAGTTCGTCCCCGTCAGACGGGTCACCGAGAAGATGCTGGACCCGCGAACGTTGAACGCGATATGCCCGTCCGGCCCGATGCCACCGAGGAAGAACCCGATTCCGCCGAGCTCGCGGATCTTCGTCTCGTACTCCATGCACCACTGGTCGATGCGGTTGACGGTCTCCCGCTGGAGGCGCTCGTGGTCGGTCCTCGTCTGACGCACGCGCAACGACAGGTCGACGACGCTGTCCGGGAACACCTCCAACATGGTCTTGCCCGGTGGCACTCCAAGGGACGTCGCATCGATCAGAACCGCCTTCTTCGGGTCGAGTCCGAATCCCCGGATGTAAAACTCGTTCACATACCAGTGGAAGCTGTTCTGCTGCTGCGCGTCCATCGGGTAGAACTCGTCGATCTGCACGAACGAGAGGCTCCGCATGTCCGGCGGGCGCCTGGCATCGATCCCGAACTCCCCGAGGAGGCGCTGGATGTCCGGCGTCTGCCACCGCTCCAGGATGCGCTGGACCCACCGGATGAAGTGCTCCGGCGTCTTCCCGGTCGGGAGGGAAATCACCCCGCCGGGGTTTGCAAGGGTCCACTCGATGAATCTGAGCGCAGCCAACTTCCCGAGGAGAGGGAAGTTCTCGACCTCGATGATGGGGATCTTCTCGGTCGGCGCATACATCAGCTTCCTGCCGCTGCGGGAAAGCTCCGTGGTCTCGACCGAGGACGCCGAGGAGTATTGACGGGGGAGGTTCATGGGATTTCCTGAATGCATCTTCTCGAATTGTTCCTGTTTATTTCTGCGTGTCCGAGACCTTCCAGGAGGCATCCAGCCCCTGGAGCCAGGGCCCGAAGTACTCCCGGACGACGTCATGATGGTCGACGTCCGTCGGGGTGAAGCTGAGCCTGGCACCGGCGGCGGGACCGCACTCCTTTTGAAACGCTGTGTACTCCCCGCGCAGGTGATCGGTGAAGCAGCCCCGCAGGTTCCCGCGCGAGCCGAGGAGCCACTCCTTGTAGTACGCCTGTTCGGCATAGAGGGCATC
The DNA here is from genome assembly GCA_963701735.1 of uncultured Ignavibacteria bacterium. Lineage (GTDB taxonomy): Bacteria > Bacteroidota > Ignavibacteria > UBA10030 > UBA6906 > CAWABB01. The sequence goes on from CAVPBI010000013.1 coordinate 206,734, forward strand.
GAAGAGAAACACGTCCGTGATCCGGTCGCGCAGCCCGCCCTGGTGGAGAACGTAGGCCGCCGGACGGTAGCCCCCGCTGTGGGCGGAGACCAGGATCTTCCCTGCGTTCGTCGTCTTCACGACCTCTTCCTTCTTCATGGTCTCCAGCACATCGCGCACGAGCCGCTCGAACCCGCCCGGGTCTTCCATCTTCCCGCCGAACGAATCCCGGACCCTGTTCGGGCCCTGCGGGATAACCAGCAGCGCGTTGATATTCTCGCGTATGAGCGCCTGGGGCATCATCATCTGCTCCAGGACGCCAAGGTTGTCGTTCATGTGTCCGTGGAAGTGCACGATGACGTTCGTGCCCTCCGCCGTTTCCTTGAAATTCTTCGGGACCACCACGACGACGCTGCTGTCCGAGTAGTGCGGGAAGCGAGGATAGAACGTCCCGTCCGGCCTCCTCAGCCCTTCGTCCCTCTGCGGATGCGGGAACGGCGCGCTGGGCGTCCGGTAGATGGCCCAGGACCCTCCCGGGATGACGTTCCAGTCCACGTCGCCCTCCGCGACCTTCCTGACGATCGGGGATCGGTCGCCGGTCAGGGCGTTCCATGCGACACGGCTGGCGTGCGCAGCAAGGAGCACGGCCTCGTTGTCGATCGCGTCCCGGTGGTCCGGATGCTTGTCCACGAACACGGCGATCGCAATGTCCGCCCTGTCAGAGTAGATCAATCCGACATCGACCCTGCTCTCGTTGAGGCTCCCCGTCTTGTGCGCCACCGTAAGATACGTGCATTCGTTCGCCGGCAGGAACCGGGGGATGATGTCGGTGTAGAACTGCCCCTTGAGGATTTCCAGCATCTCGTCGCACGATGCCGAATCGGCCAGCGTGCGGGCGTGCAGCTGCTCCAGCAGGAGCACCATATCCTCGGCCGTTGAGACGCCGATGCCGTAGCGGACGGCCTCGGGCGTGTTCTTCTTGGTGTCCCACGAATACAGCCGGTTCAGGAGATGCGTGTTCTTCAGCCCCTTGTCGGCAAGGAACGAGTTCACGGCGGCCAGCCGTTCCTCGTGCGTCGAGGCGAGCCGGTCGAGCACGAGGTTCGTCGCGGTGTTGTCGCTCAGTACGATCATCAGCCTCACGGCATCCCTGAGCGACATGGTCGCGCCCGCGTCGAGAAACTGCAGCAGCCCCGAGTCGGGCTTCTTGTCCGCCGCCGTCAACTCGACGCGCATGGCCGGGTCCACTGTCCCCTGCTCCACGAGGTGGAAGTACGCCGCCATGATCGGCAGCTTGATCACGCTTGCTGTCGGGAACCTTTCGTCAGCCCGGTACCGGATCACCACGCCGGTGCCAAGGTTCTTCGCCATGATTCCCAGACGTCCGCCGTACCGCTCTTCAAGCCGTTGCAGTTCCGCCAGGGCGTAGTCCTGCGGCGTTGACTGGGCAAAAGCGGCAGTCCCTGCGAGCATAAGGCACCCCAGTATGTGTGCGCGCACCATGGCGGTCAGACCCTGATGAAGATCTTGTTCTTCCAGAGGATCCAGGCGACGAGGTACGTAACGAGCACGAAACAGATCGCGAAGAGGAGCGACGCATTGAGCGGGCTGGCGATCGGGAAGAAGACGGTCTGCATCAGCCAGTCCTTCCAGGTGATGACCTGCCCGCCGGCCGTCGTGACCGTGAAGAGGTACAACAGCCGCGCGAGGATCCCCGCAAACACGTAGATCGCAATCGCGTTCATGCCGTACACCACGAACGGCTTGGCCCACCCCTGGATCTTCTTCACGTCCATCAGCCAGTACATCGTGCCGAAGCAGACCAGCGCCCAGCCCGCCATGAAGATGGCGTACGAGCTCGTCCAGAGGTTCTTGTTGATGGGAAGCCCCATGTCCAGGATAGCCCCCAGGAGAAGCAGGAAG
>CAVPBI010000014.1:0-32670 GCA_963701735.1 uncultured Ignavibacteria bacterium
TAGACCTGGGCAAGCGTTGCGAGTGTGAGGAGGTCGGGAACCTGCATGTCGGGCTGTGGCGAGACGGCAGGCGTCGCGCCGGAACCAGCGCGCGCCGAGTCCCGCCTGACCCAGACAGTCGCGAGCCCGGCCGCGCGACCCGGGATGATGTCGTGAAAAGCGCTCTGGGCCACGTGCAAAATGGAGCCGGGATCCCCCGTCGTTTGTTTGATGAGTGCCGCGAACATCGCGGGGGACGGTTTGTACGCCCCCACCTGCTCCGCCGTCACGACATGGTCGATGGCGACTCCCAGCTTCGCGCGCGTTTGCGCGAACAGGTCGTCATCGATGTTCGAAAGAACTGCCAGCCTGAACCGTTTCCGGAGCCGCCCGAGCGCGGACGCAGTATCATCGAACGGCCTCCATTGAGGCAATGACCTGTCAAGACATTCCAGCTCGCCGGGATCCGGGGAGAATCCATACGTCGCACCGAAACGCCGCACCACCTCGCGAAGCACCTGGCGGTATGGGATATAGGCGGAGGCTTCCGCTTCAGCCTCGTAATCTGCATACCGGGCGAGAATCTCGCCGGCTGCCGGGAAGACGCCCCGAGACGCGAGGACTACTTTCAGCGCCGAGAGGATCCCCGACTCCCAGTCGATCAGCGTGCCGTAACAGTCAAACGACACGACGCTGAACTTCCCGAACTCGTCAGTCGCCATGGCCTTCCCCTCACAAAAAAAGAAGGGCCGCTACCCCGGTCGGGATAACGGCCCATAGTCATCCTGCGCGACCGGTCAGTTCACTTTCGCCGGCTTGGCAGCTTCAGGCTTGGCAGCTTCAGTCGTCGTCTTCTTTGTGGACTTCTGGCTCTTCTCTGCCTTCTTGTCCTTCGAGCTCTTCATGTCACCGCAGCACCCTGTCGATTCCCCACATCCGGCGTCCTTGGCCTTGTCCATACATCCGGCGTCCTTGGCCTTGTCCATACATCCGGCGTCCTTGGCCTTTTCAGTGGTCTTGGGCGCGGCGGGCTTGTCCGTCGCCGGCTTGTCCTGTGCCATTGTGATGCCGAAACTGAGGGCTACGACAAGTGTGGCGATTGCAAGTCTCTTCATTCTTCACTCCTTCGGGTTGTGATACGGTGATGCAATATGATAGACAAACGGGCGTAGAAAAGCAAAAGCGGGCTAGCGCCGGTACCAATCCACCCACGACACCTTGCACTCCTCGGTCATGAACTCGGTGGCCGACGGGAGGAAGGTGACGCGCACGAACTCGCCCTCGACCCGGAAGTCGAAGTAGGCCGTTCAGAGGCACGCGGCCGGAAACAGTGCTCTTCCCCGACTCCCGGACCTCCACCGTCGCGGATTGCAAGAACGGCGACGTCGAGAATGCGCGTCCGGGAGGAGCGAACGTGAAGCCTTCGAGATTCGGGCGCTGGGCCGGAGTTGTCCGGATGAGCAGGACGACCCGATCGGGTGCGCCTGAGTGTCTCGCCCGCAGCGAGATGGTGCCGATGTCGCCGTCCAGGACGAACCCGGGGAGTTCCGGACGGTAGCCCTCCCGCCCCTCGACCCATTCCACCCCCTTGATCATCTGGATCTCGTACGGTGCGTCACCCGTGCTGCCGTCCGCCGATCTGCACCCGGCGAAGCACAGGGGAAGGATTGCCGCGGCACCGACGATTGCGATTGAGACTGCCTGTACATTGAGCAACTTCATGTCCAAATCTACACCTCGCGCATGTCCCGGTCAAGGCCTCCGGCTTGCATTTTTCGTCCATGTCAGGTATGCTGAAAGATGCCCTTCGGTTACCGTTTGCCTGCAACGTGGTTCCTGGCCGCCAGTCTGACATATGCTCTTGGCTGCTCGGATGGCCCCCCCTTCCCCCTTTCACCGCGGCAGCACTCCCGGCAGATTCGCTCAGAGCTCACGAAACCGTGTTCGTGAGCGACACGCAGGCGCCGCTGTGGGTCGAAACGCTTGCCCTTCAGGAGGACCGGAACCGCGATGCCACCGCGCGGATATTCCAGGAGATTGGCGCCAGGAAGCCTCTGGCGGTTTTCATCCTGGGGGACGTCGTCAACCTCGGGTATCGACGAGGGCGAGTGGCGGATCATGGGTTCGCTCATCGACGGGCTCAGGTCGGAGGGGATTCCCGTCAACGCCATTCTCGGCAATCACGAAGTGATGTTCTTCGCGACCGAGGGAGAGGGGCAATTCCAGCGGCGCCTCCCCTCCCACCGCCGCACAGGGTATGTGAAGATCGTCGACAGCATGGCGGTCGTCCTCCTGAACTCGAATGTCAGCATCATGGACGACGTCGCGCTGGATTCGCAGCAGCGGTGGTACCAGCAGACGATGACTGATCTCTCCCGCGACCCGGGCATTGCCGCGATCGTCGTTACCTGCCATCATTCGCCCTTCACCAACAGCATTCTGGTGGGGTCATCCCTGCAGTCACAGGAGCGGTTTGTCCCCCGTTTTCTCGCCGAGCCCAAGGCACGGCTCTTCATGAGCGGCCACGCGCACGTCTTCGAGCACTTCAGGAAGGAGGGGAAGGATTTCCTGGTGATCGGAGGGGGGGCGGCCTTCAGCATCCGAGGTACACAGGGAACGAGGAGAAGCACGCCGATTTGTCCCCGACGCACGTGAAGCCGAGATTCCACTACACGTTCGTCCGGCGGCTCGGTGAGCGCCTTGAGGTCACGGTGCGGCGGCTCGAGCAGGACAAGAGCCGAACTGCAGACTATTACGCGCTCAGCATCCCGCTGAAGGACGAGCGGAAGTAGGGAACAAGAGCCGCGATCCCTCACTGACTCTCGCCGATCTCACCGTCTATCGGATGAAGAGCATCTTGTGGGTAAGCATGGTGCTGCCAGGTTGCAGCCTGTAGAGGTACACTCCGCTGGAGAGGCCCGACGCGTCGAACACTGCTCGTGAAATCCCCCCTCCTGCTCCCCCTGTACAAGCGTCGCCACCTGCTGCCCGAGCGTGTTGAAGACAGTCAGAGTCACATGCGACCGGCTTGGGAGCCCGTAGCGGATCGTGGTCGAGGGGTTGAAGGGGTTGGGGTAGTTCTGCTCGAGCGTGAAGGCGGCCGGCAGACCGGCCGTGGGCAAGAAGGGATCCCGCCCGGCCACATCGTTGATGATGCCGGCGGAGGATAGTACGGCAGATACGTCTCGCGGACCCTGGCGGCCGTGGCTTTCTCGGTGGTCCGGTTCATGTGGATGAGCCCCATGTACTGGTAGCTCTTCGGCGCGAGATGCGTGTACCAGTCGAATGCGGACCACCAGGTCGCCCCCACAACAAACCCGTCAGGGTTTTCGGAGCCGTCCGGGTTCATCTGGCTGAACTCGGCCAGCGCTGCAAACGTCGAGTCGAACAGCACGATCTGCTCCCCCCCTCCCCCCAGACCCCCATCTCGGTGTTCAACACCGGCTTGTCCGGATAATTCGCGTGCGCATCCTGCAGGAATTGCTTCGTCCCTTCGTAGTACGTTCCGCCATGGAATACCTTGAAATACATCGTCCAACCCGCCACGTCGCAGTTGGCCTGCGACGGATCGTCCGGCCCGGGCCTGTCCGCCGCAGCCGACTGAGTCACCAGCCGGCCGTCGGGGTACTGCGAATCCAGCTCCGTGTTCAGCGTCAGGTTGTACGCCGTCCGGTTCGTGACGTCCTTGTTCTCGTTGCTGGTGCTCCAAAGGATGATCGACGGACGGTTCCTGTCGCGGAACACCATCTCCCTCCACATCTGATAATGGATCTTCCGGAGAAGGTTCTGGTAGGTCCACGCGGCGGCATCATCGAACCACCACATCGGGATCTCCTCCTTGACCATCAGCCCCACCCTGTCCGCCGCCATGTATGTGAACGGATGATTGGGATAATGTGCCGTCCGGAGGAAGCTGGCGTTCAGCCCCTTGATGACCTGCATGTCCGAAAGGATCACTGCAGGGGGCACGCTCCTTCCGTAGTCCGGATGGTCCTCATGCCGCGCAACTCCCGAAAGGAACGTGTTCTTCCCGTTCAGGGACAGCCGATGGCCGGACGTGGAGATCGTTCGGATGCCGAACTGCGTGTGGAACTTATCCACCACCTCGCCACCGCTTCGCAGGACCACTTCCAGCACATAGAGGTTCGGTGTCCACGGCGACCAGATCCTGGGGTTGGAAACTGAGAGCGTGGTCCGCCAGGCGCGTGCGGAATCAGCGGGGACAGCAATCGTGGTTGATGCCTGCCCGCCGACCGCAATGATCGGGCCGGCGATGTCAGCCGGACGCTCGGACCCCAGGGTCACCGCATCCCACTCCCCCCGATGAAGAATCAGCTCAAGGTCCAGGTCACCTGTCGCACTGTCGGTGTTCACCACAGTGGTCGAAACCTGGAGCGTGCCCAGCGTATCCAGCGGGATCACTTCGGCCCGGACGACCGCGGTCTTCTTCGAGAACTCGAGGTAGACCTCATGGACGATACCCGTATAATTGAACCAGTCGCACCGCTGATACGGCACGATATCCAGCCGTGTTCCCCAGGCCGGATTGTCGACCCGGACTGCGAGCACGTTCGTCGTGTCGTACGAGACCTGATCCGTGACGTCAAATGCAAACGACGTATAGCCCCCCTCATGGTATCCGACGTACTGATCGTTGAGCCAGACGTCCGCGACGTAGTTCACCGAGTAGAACATCAGCACAACCCGGGAGCCCCGAAGCGAGTCGGGCACATCGAAGCTGCGGCGATACCAGACGCCATCCTCATAGAACTCGGGACATTTCTCGTATCCCAGGAGCTGGTTCTCGACCGCCGGGAGGGCTTTCACCGTCCACGCGCCGTCATCATACGAGATCGTCTGTCTTCCCGCGGCCTCAGCAATCACCGCTGCGTACCCCGCCGAATCGCGCCGCGTCACGCTGACCCCGTCAGCAGCCGCGAAGCGCCTGGAGCGCCACGGTCCGTTCAACGACATCGTCGTCCGCTGTTGCTTCTCGAACCCGGGCATCGGCATGCCGTTCTGGTACGGCACGGTGACGCCGTCGAGCGTCCGCAGCTGGAGCGTCGGGGCCAGCGTCGCGGGCTGCGCGAGCATCGAAGCTGAGAAGCCTCCAAGCAGCGCGGCAATGATGAAGAAAAGGGGGTTGTGGCGCATCCTGGGTACTCCACGTCAGGAGTGAGCGTGACCGAGAATCAAGGCGGCGAACGGTCAGAACGTATCAAGCAAGTATAAGAAAGCGGGGCGGAGAGAGCAAGCCGCCCTCCCGCCCCGCATGAAATGTGAACGCCCTCGTTGTATCCCCAGGTCCCGCGCTTGCGGCACCGCACATCAGAACTCATACTCAACGCCCAGAACCGGCAACACCGTCCACTGATACTGGGTATCCTGCCTGTTCTCGGTCGCATTCCAGAAGTACCCGGCCACGTTCTTGCGGTTGTACGCGTTCCAGACGCTCAGGTAGATGTCCAGCATGTGGCTGCTGAAGTAGATCTTCCGGTCGACGCGCAGGTTCAGGGAATGGTAGTCCGGGTACCTCTCCGCATTGATTCTGTTCTGGTCGATGATCCCGATGTTCGCAGCGGTCGACGCCTCCTGGTCGAACGGCGTGTACGGCCCTCCCCCCGCGTACGTCCAGCGAATGCTGTACTCCCAGAACTGATCAGGCTTGTACCCGCCAATCACGCTGAAAATCCATCGGTTGTCGTACACCCGATCGTGCCACGTCCCGAACAGGTCGCTGTACCGGCTGCGCGAATAGGAACCGCTCACCAGCCCGTAGATCCCGTCTGACATCTTCCTCTGGAGAATGAATTCGATCCCCCGGGTGTAGGCCTTCCCGGCATCCGAAAGGTCGTCGTACACCCTGAACCGCTGATTGAACAGCCCGTCATCTACGACAGAGAGCGTGGGATCGCCCGCGTCCAGCGGGAGGTCGCGGTACTCCTTGGCGTACGCCTCGACGGTGAGCTTGGTGTCCGGCTGGAGCATGTAGTCGGCTCCTATGCTTGCATGATACGCCCGCATCACAGGCAGTTCTTCGAACTGCTGCTTCCCCGCTACAACGATGAGCGGGACCTGCTGCGTGAACAGACCGCCGCGAAGATGAAGAGTGAGGTCGCTCGTCGCTTCATACGACAACGCCACTCGCGGCGAGGCCGTCATCGACCCGTTCAGGTCGAAGTAGTCAGCCCTCAGGCCTGCACTCAGCGTCCACCCCCCGGAGAGGGACGCGATGAAGGTCGCGAATGCACTCCCAACGACCGACGTGATCTTCCGATCGACGAACCGGTCGGAATCCACCTGCCCCAGGCGGTTGGTATCCGATGCGAAGAACGAATCGAACTCCCCCATCTGCGCCTTCCCCTCCAGGCCGGTCTCCAGCCGGAGCGGCTTCGAGAGCTGCACGAAATGCACAGTTCGCACCACAACGTTCCTGTCGACGTTCGAGCTGGTGAGATACGGCAGGTCGGTCGAGACCTTCAGGAAGTCGTTGTCGTACGACGCGCCCGAATACGAGAGCGTCGTGGTGGAGTAGTGCCCCGTGCTCCAGAGTGCGTTCCACATCAGGCCGAGCGTCCCCTGCGAATTCTCGTTCTTCCCATACTGACGCTGCCCCTCGTCGATCGACGTCTCCTTGTCGAAATCGATCGTGCTCTTCCCGCCGATCCCGAGAAGCCGGAGGCTGTGCCGGTCATTGAACTTCAGCCCGACTTTTCCCTGCACATCCCCGTAGTTCGGGGCCACGCCCGTCCCGATCGCACCGACTATCAGGTCAAGGTAGCTCTTGCTGGCCGACACCATCCAGGAGCCGGACTCGGACGGAAGCTGCCCCTCGGCCATTGCACCGAAGCCTGCGAAGCTCAGGAATGCCTTCCCGTACAGATCATCGGGCGCCTCGTTCCTGAAGTCGATGTCAACGACGGACGAAAGCCTGTCGCCGTAGCTCGCCGAGAACCCGCTGATCAGAAAGTCGACCTGGTCAATGAAATCTATGTTCAGGATCCCGATCGGACCGCCGGTCGATCCCTGCGTGGGAAAGTGATTGATGTTCGGAACCGGGACATCGTCGACATAGAACCCATTCTCGATCGGGCTGCCCCCGCGGACCGCGAGGTCGTTGGAGTTGTCCGCCACCTTCGCTGTGCTCGGAAGCGCCATGAGGATTCTGCTGACGTCGTTGGCGGAGCCGGGGGAGCGCCGGATCTCTTCGGCATTGAAACCGACCGACATCGCTTCCACTGCCTCTTCCGACCCGAAGTAGCCGCCGGTGACAGTCATCTCTTCGGCAACGACCCCCCGCTCGTGGAGCTCCGCCTGCACCGAGGTGGTCTTTCCAGGCGTCACAGGGACATCCGTCCGGATGAAGGGTTCGTAGCCAACCAGCCGGAACTGAAGCGAATACGTCCCAGCCGGCAGCCCGGAAATCGTGAACCTCCCCTTCTCATCCGTGCTAGCCCCATTTTGAGTGCTCATAACGACAACCGTGACGTTCGGGAGCCCTTCCCTGGTTTCCCTGTCAATCACCGTACCCCTGACACCCCCCGACGGGGTCTGCGCGGTGGCAGGGGAAGCTGCAAGGCCAGCGGTGATCAGCAAGACGGTAAAAACGAAACGCAACATGACGGATCCTCCGAGATTGTGCATGGCCCCAAAATAGCATGCTGAAGGGGCCAAGTCGTCCCGGACGATAGGGTCGGACGTGGTCTGGTGGTGCGTCCCGATAGGAACGCACACCCGGAATCAGGCGGCAGGTGAGAGAACTGCGTCCTTCTTGAGGGTCTGGCGGAACTCCGAAGGGGTCTGTCCGGCGAACCGCTTGAACGAGGCGTTGAAGGCGGATTTGGAATTGAAGCCGGCTTCTTCAGCTATTGCCAGGATCGTATAGGCCGATTTGGACGGATCCTGAAAGAGGCGCTTCGCCTCCTCGACCCGATATCCGTTAATGAAATCGAAGAAGTTAGCGCCAAGCGATTCGTTGATGACCTGCGAGAGCTGGTATGCGGGAATCCCGACCCGGTCGGCCAGGCCGGGAAGGGTCAGTTCACTGTCCAGGTACGGCTTCTCAGCCTCCACGTACCCCTTCACTCTGGCGGAGTATTCGAGCGTCAGCTCCGGCGTGAGCGTCGATTTCTCGTATTTCTTGCCCGCCGCCATCTCCTCCGCGGGCGAGAAGATTTCGGGTTGACGCAGGCCCATGTATCCGAGCCCGTAAATGATAGCCGTGACGATCAGGGGTATGGAAAAGTGGTAGACCTCCACCGTCTGGATCCCGAAGGCCTGAAGGGTCGTGAGGAGCTGGATGAAACCGAAGACCGCGAGGTAAAGGATCGTGCCCGACTGTAGCCACCTCAGGTTGATACGTTCCAGGGAGGACTTCGTGTTGTGGATCTTCTGGTCGTACTGTTTCAGGATTCTCCGAACGGCGATCATATAGATGAAGACATGCACGACTTGCAGTGTCCCCACCAGGAGGAACGCCGGCTCGGCCGCGAACTCCTTGAGGCGGCCGATCTCGGCGAGCTTCGCCTCCGTGCCGGAGAGATAGAAGGGCATCATCAAGGCGACGAACACCAGAAAGGGGATAGCGTGGAGGACATCGCGGGCGTGCAGCTTGACCGTCCTGTCGGTGAGAACCTTGACGTAGAAGTAGAACAGCGGGCCGAACAGGAACAGGACCGGCAGACCGATCCTCATCAGGTGCGGGACCTGAACGTACAGTCCGGATCTGTCGAGGAAGAAATGCAGTATGCTGAGCGAATAGCAGACGAAAAGCGTCCCGAGGAACCTGTTGGCCCTCCGGTTGGGGCCCTTGCTCAGGATGAGAAGCCCGCCCATGAAGAAACCCTGGACGATGCCCAGCAGCGTTATGGTGGCGACGAGGTCCATACGGCCATTCATTCGAAGGGAAAATAGACGATCGGGCCGTGAGAATCAATGACGGGGGCATTCTTGAATGCTTCAATTCTTGAATGCTTCAGGGCCATGTCGTATGTTTCATGCCATGTCCCCCCGGTCCAGATTTCTCCCTTTTGGAGCGCTTCTAGTATCAACCATCCTCCTGGGATGCGGCGAAGGTTCGTCGCCCGGCAGGGCGCGCGTGACGTTTGTTGTTACTGCCGACTCTGTCCCGTCCGGCGGGGCCGTTCGCATTGCAGGAAGTCTGTCTGAGATGGGCCCCTGGGACCCGGACGCCCGGATCCTCACGCCCGGGGACGACGGAACATGGCGGACGACACTGGACATCCCGGTCGGGGAGACGTTTGAATACAAGTTCACGCGCGGCACATGGCGGACGGAAGGCGTCGGTGAGGACGGGATCGAACTTCCGAATTACGTCCTGGAGGCCGGAGGCGACACCACCGTCCATCATCACATTCCGATGTGGCGCGATATGTCCAGCGGGCCCGTTCCCATCTCTCTCGAGAGACTCTCGAACAAGGTCGGGACGATTGAGCTGTACGACCGCTGGAAGTACCGGCCCGGGGATTCCCTGGCGTGGGCATCCCCTGCGTACGACGACGGAGAATGGGCGACCGTCCCTTCGTTGATCCCTCCCGGCGAGGCTCTGCCTCCCGAGCGTGTGAAGCGCGGATGGTTCCGCCTGCATATGAACGTCGACAGCACCCTCCGACATGTCCCCCTCACCTGGGTCATGAGCCAGACAGGAGCTTCTGAGGTATTTCTGAACGGACGGCTGATTGGGCGGCTCGGGACGGTCGGCACTTCCGAAGCGGACGAGCAGCCGTACGAAGACCGCGTCCCCCGCACCATCCTGCTTGACGGCGGCGGCGACCAGATTCTCGCCGTTCGGTATTCGGACTTCGGCGCAGGGCGGATCCGCCAGCTGGGGCAGCCAACCGGGTTCACGTTCTATCTGATGGATGCGGATGCGTCGATACAGACCCACTCGACCACGACCCGAACGTATTCGGTCTTGCAGACCGGCCTCGTGACGCTCGCGCTATTCCTCGCCGCACTCCACTTCTTCCTGTACGTCTTCCACCGGCCGGAACGGGGGAACCTGTACTTCTCGCTCCTGATGCTGGCGATGGCATTGCTGGCGTATGCCGGTCTTCAGCCGTTCTTCTCCACAACCCGTTCGGATGCCGTTTTTCTCAGCCGCCTCTCCGTCATTGGCGCAATCGGCCTCTCGGTCGCAAGCCTCGCGGCAGTCTACACGTTCGGCGCCCGGCGCATGCCCGTTCAGTTCTACGTGTGCGCCGTGCTGGGCGTGGGATTGATCGTCTGGTTTTTCTTTGTCCCGCGCACTCTCTCCTGGAACATCGCTTTCTCTGTCCTGCTGGCTCTCTCCGCGCTGGAACTGCTGAGGTTCGTCGTCTTCGGGTTGTTGAGAAACACACACCCACACGCGCGGCAGGGTCCGCACGGGTGGATCCTCGGAATCGGCGGCGCGATTTTCGTCCTGGGAGTTCTCTATCAGCTCGCCGCAGATCTCGGTCTGATACCGCTCATCGTGAGCGGTTTTCCCCCCTTCTACGTCGGGTTCGTGGCATTCGCCGTTGCGATTTCGCTTCAACTCGCCTACCGTGCGGGAGCCCTGAACCGCGAACTCGCAGCCCAGCTCGATCAGGTGCGCACGCTCTCCGCGCGCACGCTCGAGCAGGAGCGCCGCGCACACGAGGAAGACCTCTCCCGCCGCGTCCTTGAAGCCGACAACGCGCGAAAGACAAAGGAGCTCGAGGAGGCACGGAAGGTGCAGCTCGCGATGCTTCCTTCGGATGTGCCGCACCTGGAGGGCCTCTCCATCGCTGTCCGGATGAAGACCGCGACAGAAGTGGGAGGCGACTACTACGATTTCCGGCAGGACAACGACGGCTCGCTCACAATTGTCATCGGCGACGCCACGGGCCACGGCACGAAGGCCGGCATCATGGTCACGCTCATCAAGAGCCTCTTCAACGTGTCCGGTCACAGCTTCTACATCCCCGATTTCTTCCAGCACTGCACCGCGGCGATCAGGCGGATGAACCTGGAGCAGCTCTATATGGCGTTGCAGATCGCGCGTCTGAAAGGACGCCGCCTGACCGTCTCGTCCGCCGGCATGCCGCCCTTCTATGTCTACCGGACAGCTTCAGGAAGCGTCGAGGAGATCGTTCTCAAAGGCATGCCGGTCGGGGCGTACGCGGGATTTCCGTATCAACAGACCAGCGTCGACCTTCAGTCCGGCGATACGGTCCTCTTCCTGTCGGACGGCTTCCCCGAGCGATTCAACCTGGAGAGCGAGATACTCGGATACGGCCGCGTGAAGGAGATCTTCGGCGAGTGCGGGATGCTCGGGCCGGAAGCGGTGATCGATCACATGACCGCCGCGTCCGAGCGCTGGAGCGGCGGAGCTCCTCTGAACGACGACATGACGTTCGTTGTGGTGAAGGTGGTAGGATAGTCCTGTTCCTCATCCGGAGGGTCCAGTGCAGATACAAGAACCCAAAGACCTGCTCGTCCACCGCCGTTCCCCGCTGGACATGCCTCCCGAGGAGTTCGCGCGGCTGGGGCATCGGCTCGTGGACCAGATCGCCGGTTTCCTGGAGACCCTCCCCCGTCGCCCCGTGACCCCGGGCGAAAGCCCCCGGGACATCCGCGGTCTGCTGGGGGAATCCGGACTTCCGGCCTCAGGAGGATCCGCCCAGGCCCTACTGGACGAGACCTCCAGACTCCTCTTCGATCACTCGCTCTTCAACGGTCACCCCCGTTTCATGGGGTATATCACATCCTCGGCCACCCCCATCGGCGCCCTGGCCGACCTTCTGGCCGCGTCCGTTAACCCGAATGTCGGCGCCTGGGCGCTCTCGCCAGTCGCCAGCGAGATCGAGACGCAGACAGTCCGGTGGATTGCGGAGCTCATCGGATACCCGCCGTCCTGCGGCGGCCTCCTCGTGAGCGGAGGAAACGTGGCCAACTTCACTGGCTTCCTCGCGGCCAGGAAGGCAAGGGCCCCGTGGAATGTGCGCGAGACCGGGCTTCGTGCCGGAAACGGGCAGCTTGTGGTCTACGCGTCGGTCGAAACACACACGTGGCTGCACAAGGCGGCAGACCTATTCGGACTCGGCCTCGATGCCATCAGATGGATTCCAGTGGACGATGAACGGAGGATGAAGACCGACGCGCTCGAGACCAGGATCCGGGAGGATCGAAACGGAGGGTTCATTCCATTCCTCGTCGTGGGTGCTGCCGGCACGGTGGGCGTCGGCGCGACAGACCCGCTGCGCGAGCTGTCACGGATCGCGAAGGAGCAGAATCTCTGGTTCCATGTCGACGGCGCGTACGGAGCACCGGCGGCATGCCTGCCCGAAGCGTCAGACGACCTCCACGCTCTCGCCCTAGCCGACTCCGTGGCCCTCGATCCGCACAAGTGGCTGTACGCTCCGCTCGAAGCCGGATGCACGCTCGTCCGCGATCCCGCATACCTCATCGACGCGTTCAGTTTTCATCCCGAGTACTACCACTTTGTCCCGACCGACGATCAGCCGGGTGTGAACTTCTACGAGTTCGGGTTGCAGAACTCACGCGGATTCAGGGCGCTCAAGGTCTGGCTGGCGCTGAGGCAGATCGGGAGGGAGGGATACGAGAAGCTGATCCGGGAGGACATCGAGCTTGCACGAGTACTTCTCGAAGAGGTCCGCAGGCACGCCGAGTTGGAGGCGTACCGCCAGAATCTGAGCATCACGACGTTCCGCTACCGACCGGCGGATATCCCGGGATCGCCGGATCAGGCGGAAGAGTACCTCACGGCGGTGAATCAGGAGATCCTGAACAGGATACAGGTCGGCGGAGAGGTCTTCGTGTCGAACGCGGTGGTGGACGGACGGTACTATCTGCGGGCGTGCATCGTGAACTTCAGGACGACCCGGGAGGACGTGCGGGCGATCCCTGACATCGTTGTGCGCATCGGAAGGCGGGTGCACGAGGAACTTCGGGGGCGCGCCACCTCAAGTCCGGGTCGCCCCGCCTCATAGCCCGGAGTGCGGGACCACGATTCACGATCCGGGGTCTGCGATCTCTACTCACGGCCGGGGTCAGCGACTCCATCACGATCGGGGTCTGTGGATCTCCACTCACGATCCGGGGTCTGTGACCTCCACTCACGATCCGGGGTCTGTGACCTCCACTCACGGCACGGCGCCTGCGACATCCTACTCACCATCCGGGGTCTGTGACCTCCACTCACGGCATGAGGGCCTGCGACATCCCCTCACAACGGGGACCCGCAACCCCCACTCATGGCCCGGGGTCCGGCACCGCCACTCACGTGCTCTGCTGGATCAGCTTCTGGAATCTGGGATTTCCCCGGAGATTCTTCCAGACGGGGTCGATCTTGAGCAGCGGTCCGGAAAGGCGCGAAGGGCGAGACAACAACGTCTCCAGCAGGCTGATGGCCTCCTCCTGATCTCCCAGAATCGTGTGGATCCGCGCCATCTGCTCCATCAGCACGGCGCCACGCCACGCCTCCTTCTCAATCGGGAGCAACTCCATCGCATGCGTCCCCGCGGCAATCGCCTCCTGCTTCCTCCCCAGCCGTGCAAGCGCAATGCCGAGCGATGCATGGTACCGCGGATCATCGGGCTGGCTCTTGACCTTCTGTTCGAGGAACTGCCTCGCAGCCTCCGCCTGGGATCGCGCCTCGTCATTCTTCCCGAGCTGAACGAGCACCTCGCTCCGCACGAGGGATGAGGGGAAGAAGACAAACTGGTCGTCGATAAAGATGTCGCCCGCCCCGTCGATTCTCCTGAGGGCATTTGCGTAGTTGCCCGAGAGCATCTCCACACGCGCGATCTCAGGCTGCAGATCCTGCAGCGGGATCCCGGCATCGAGCGCGTCTCTCAGCTCCAGCGCCGCTTTGGCGGTATCACCGCTCTGGCCGAGGACGTTGTGCACGCGCGTCGTCCAGAGGAGCGTGTTCTCCGGGTTGACCCGGACCGCCCGGTCGAGAAGCTCGGTCGCCTCGTCGAATTTGCGCATCAACCAGCTCGTTTCCGCCGCCTGATCGAGCATGATGGCGTCCCGCGGGCTCAACCGCACAGCCTCTCCGTAGTTGTTCCGCGCTTCTTCGAAATTTCCCTTCCGCCTGTTCACGGCACCCATGCCCTCATACGCCTTCGAGCTCTGCGGCCTGAGGCGGATGGCCTCACGGAAGTGCTCCAGTGCCAGATCGTAATTCAGGTCGCAGTGATAGTAGTACCAGCCAAACGCCTCCTTGGCCGACGATTCCAGCGGCTGGAGCTCCTCGGCTTTGAGGGCGTGCGCCTTCGAGAGTTCCTTGACCTCGGGCGTGTGCTCGTAACGGAACCAGTAGAGGTCGGAGAGCGTGACGGAAAGGATCGCGTGTGCGGTCGCGAATTTGGGATCACGTTCGATCGCGCGCTGCAACATCTCCCTCGCAAACCTCAGATCCCGCTCCGCATAGCCGCGCGCGCGGAAGGCACTTCCACGAAGGAACAGGTCGTACGCTTCGGGGTCCGATGTGCCTCCGACATGCAGCGTTGCGCGCTCGTCGGCCAGCAGGGTCACGTCGAGCGCGGCCGCAACCTTCTCCGCGATCTCCGACTGGATGGCGAACACTCCCGAGACGACGCCCTCATACGGACGGGACCAGAGCTGCGTCGCATCGCTCACGCGGATCAGCTGAGGACTGACGCGCACGCGGCTCTCGCCGCTCGGCGTCTTCTCCCACCGCACAGTTCCTTCGAGCACGTAGGTGACGCCCAGCTCGCTGCCGATCTCCTTCAACGATTTGCTGGTCTTCTTGTACTGCAGCGCGCTGGAACGGCCGATGACCCCGAGGCCGGAGAGACTCGCGAGCTTTCCCGTGATCTCTTCAGTCATGCCGTCCGCGAAGTATTCCATCTCGGAATCGCCCAGGTTCTCGAAGGGCAGAACGACCACCATCTTCCTGGCGGTGGCCTCTCCCTCACCGGCATCGCCGGGGCGATTGAACAGGTAGATGCCTCCGACAACGACTGCCGCGAGAATGACGACAGCTCCGATGATCCACGGAAGGCGGGCGCGGATTCCTGCCCCGCGACCTGCACCTGCCGCGCCGGACAATCCTGCCGCCTCGACCACCCCCGTCGTTCCTCCCAACCCCTGCCCACCCGCTGTGCCAGCCGCTTCCACTCTGTGTGCCACGGCCGGGACGCTTCCTGTCGGCACCTGACGAACCGGCTCCGGCGGCGGGACCACCGGTCTGCTCGTGCGCGTGAGCCGGCCGGTGTCCTTCTTCAATCGGCGAAGGTCGATCGCCATGTCGGAGGCGGACTGATATCTGTCCGCGGGATCCTTCTCCAGTGATCGATCGATGACGTGCAGCAGGCCCGGCGGAGCATCCGGAAGGGTGTCGGTAAGCGGAATCGGATCCTCGTTCAGAATGGAGTACATCATCGACGCTTCATGCTCGCCCCGGAACGGAACCCTCCCTGCAACCATTTCGTAGAGCACGGCGCCGAGAGAAAAGAGGTCCGACCGGGCGTCCACTTCTCCCCCCTGAATCGCCTCGGGAGGCATGTAGGCAAGCGTACCCACGGTGCTGGATGTCTTCGTGAGGCGCGTTGCCCCGGCCAGGCGTGCGAGTCCGAAGTCCATGACCTTCACATGACCGCGGGCGTTGATCATGATGTTTTCGGACTTGATGTCGCGGTGGACGATCCCGCGCTTATGTGCCTCCTCCAGCGCGTCCGCAATTTGAGCCGCGATGCCGGCGGCTTCGGCAACCGGCAGGCCCGGCTCGTTCCCCCGATGCCGCTCGATGTATTCGCGCAGCGTGAGGCCCTCAACGTATTCGATCGCGATATAGCGGACGCCGGCGTCCTCCCCCACCTCATACACGGTACAGATGTTGGGATGATTGAGTCCGGCGGCTGCTCGCGCCTCGGTCAAGAGTCGCAGGCGCTGCTCATCAGTGGCTCCCTTTGCCTCGGGAACAAGCTTCAGGGCAACGGTGCGGTCCAGCGTGGCGTCATGGGCCTTGTAGACAACTCCCATGCCTCCCCGACCGAGCTCCTCGCGGATCTCATACTGCCGTATGCGCTTACCGACCATGTCCAGGTCCTGCCTTCCCGATGCTCAACGCCGCTTCCCCGATTCGATTACAGGTTCACTTTCGGAAGGTGCGTCATCGCCTCTTCCACCATCTCCTTCGGGTACTCGTAGTCTTCGAGTTTCCCGTTGTGGTACGCCTCGTATGCGGTCATGTCGAAGTGCCCGTGTCCGCACAGGTTGAACGCCAGCACTTCCTTGCGCCCTTCCCGTTTGCAGCGCAACGCCTCGTCGATCGTCGCGCGTACGGCATGGGCCGCCTCGGGCGCCGGAATGATACCTTCGGCCTTGGAGAACATCGACGCCGCATCGAACACCGCAAGCTGCTTCACGGCCCTGGGCTCGACATCCCCGTGATTCACCAGCGCGCTCACGCTGGGCGACATCCCGTGGTACCGCAGACCACCCGCGTGGATTCCCGGCGGCATGAATGTGTGACCGAGCGTGAACATCTTCACGACCGGCGCCATCGCCGCCGTGTCGCCGTAATCAAACGTGTACTTCCCTTTCGTCAGGCTCGGGCAGGACGACGGCTCCACCGCGACGACACGAGTAGAGGGGTTCAAGCCGGCAAACTTCCGGTGCAGGAACGGGTAGGCGAACCCGGCAAAGTTCGATCCGCCTCCAACGCACCCGATTACGACATCGGGGTACTCGCCGGCCATGTCCATCTGCTCGAGCGCTTCGATGCCGATGACCGTCTGGTGAAGGAGCACATGTCCGAGCACGGATCCGATGCCGTAGCGCTTCTTGCCGCCCGATGTGGCCGCAGCCTCCACCGCCTCCGAAATGGCGATGCCGAGCGAGCCGTTTGAGTCAGGCGTCTCCGCCAGCACCTGTCGCCCGAACGCGGTCTGCGTGCTCGGGCTCGCGTAGACCTTCGCGCCGTAGTTCTCCATGACCACGCGACGATACGGCTTCTGGTGGTACGACACATTCACCATGAATACCTCGAGATCGAGCCCGAAGAAACTGCACGCCATCGCAAGGGCTGTCCCCCACTGCCCGGCGCCGGTCTCGGTGGTCATCGCCGTTCCTCCCGCCTGCTTGTTGTAGAACGCCTGCGGGACGGCTGTGTTCGGCTTGTGCGAACCGACGGGGCTCACGCCTTCGTACTTATAGTAGATGTGCGCCGGGGTGTCCAGCATGCGCTCCAGCCGGAGCGCCCGGTACATCGGCGTCGGGCGCCAGAGGCGGTAGATCTCGCGCACGGGCTCGGGAATCTCGATCCAGCGCTCGGAACTCACCTCCTGCTTGATGATTTCCATCGGGAACAGGACGCTCAGGAAGTCCGGCGTAACGGGCTGGAGTGTCTGGGGGTGCAGCACCGGCTGCGGCGGCACCGGCATGTCAGCGTTGATATTGTACCATGCCTTCGGGAGGCGGCTCTCGTCGAGCAGGAACGTACGGCGGTCACTCATGGAACAGGCTCTCCAATGAATAGCGCTATTGTTGAAGTGGGGGGTACAACTGGTAGTGGTTGCCAACCTAAGGACTTTCCGGGTCTAATTCCAGCGGATGGGCGGCAGCCCTCTCCCGCCCCGCAAAGGTTGGGCTTCCGCTGGTCGCCTGGGCCCCCGCGTTGAATCCGGCGAGATTTCCGAGTATACTACTGATGCATTCTCATTCCAGACGATGCAGCCTCCCAGAAACGCCCCCGGAGACCCCTGTGAAGCGCTTGTGTTTCTTGCTGTCGAATCTTGCAGTCATCATCGCCCTGGCACTCAGTCCCGCCCAGGCCCAGGACGAATGCACGACCGCCATCATCACCGGTGCCGGGACCATCGACGGCCGTCCGCTCCTCTGGAAGAACCGGGATACCGATGACCTTTCCAACAAGATCCTGTTCGTGGATGAGGTTCCCCACAAGTACCTGGCGGTCGTGAACGCGGGAGACACATCAGGACGGATCGCCTGGGGCGGGCTGAATGACGCCGGCTTCGCGATCATCAATTCGGTGGCGTACAACCTGCCGAAGTCGGGCGGCCTCGAGGACCTGGAGGGGCACGTCATGGGCGACGCGCTTCGGACGTGCGCGACGGTGGACGATTTCGAGCGGTACCTCAAGGCCAACATCGGGCCCGGGCTTGGGTCCTGGACGAACTACTGCGTGATCGATGCGCGCGGCGGGGCCGCCATCTTCGAGACGCACAACAAGGGGTATGTGAGGCTGCCGGCCGATACGGCCGTGGGCGGATGCATGCTCAACACGAACTTCTCGAGGTCGGGGAAGCCCGACCAGGGGGCGGGATACCTCCGGTTCGACAGGGAGCAGCGGCTGTTCGGGAAGATCTCCCCCGGTGGATTCTCACGCGACTTCATACTGCAGACCGCGGCGCGCGACATGGGACACGCGCTGCTCAAGAACCCCGAGCCCGAGACATGGAAGTCACTTCCGGCCGACCGTCCATACTGGGTCCACGCGAACCACACGATCAACCGGTCCAGCACCGCGTGCACGATCCTCATCCATGGCGCGAAGCCGGGACAGGACCCGTCGACAGCGACGCTCTGGGTGATCCTGGGCGAGCCCGTCTGTTCGATCGCTCTCCCCTTCTGGGTGGCCGCGGGCCAGACGCCACCGCAGGTGCGCGAGGGGAAGGATGCGCCGATCGCAGCCGAGGCGTTGCGACTGCGGAAGATCCTTCACCCGCTTGAGGGGAACGACAGGAGCGAGTATGCGGACATCACGAGGCTCGACAACGCCGCAGGCACCGGCTGGCTGCCCGGCCTCCTCAAGACAGAGCGAGAAATCCTGACCGCCACAGATGATCTGGTTCGCAAGTCGCCCACCTCGCGGGAGCTTGCGGAGTTCCAGAGGACCAGTGCCGAGAAGGTCCTCACCGTCCTCAAGGCAGCCAAATAGCCCGGCGCAGTCGCGTCGCCGGCCCACAGGCCACACGTGCGTCACCTAGGTGACGCACGTGGCTGCTACGTGGGCTGCCCTGAGTTGCCTTGTCCGCATTGCCACCGTCACCCTCGTCTGCCCACCGGCAGGCGATCCCCTTGAACCCCCCGCTCCGATCGCCCGCCGGCGGCAGTTCTTCACGTCACAGGGGAACCTTCCCGTTGAGTTTCACCACCAACCCCGCGTGATCCGACGGCCACATCCCTGAGGCGGTCCGGTCCGCTTCCTCTTCCCCTATTACCTCCGCATGGACAGAGCCCGGTGAGAACCGTTCCCCATTTCGGGGGAAGTTCTTGAGCAGGACGAGGTCGATCCGTTCGTACAGGTCCGCAACCGGGTTGCGCAGATCAGCCGCATGGGGGGAAGTAAACCCGACGTCGTTTGGATTGCCCTTCCGCAGCACCCAGGCGTCCGCGAAGCCAGCATTACCTGTGAGGAACTGATAGGTTCCGTCGTTAGCCGGATTCGGCGGAGCCGGATCGAGCGTATTGAAGTCGCCAAGGACGATCGTCGGGAGCGTTTCCTTCGCGAGAATCTCAGCCAGCTCCTGCGCCTGCGGGAGGCGGACTTCCTCGAATGCGGATTCGAGATGGGTCGTCACGAATCGCACCCTGCGGGCTCCGACCTGTGCCACAATCGACACGTATCCGCGAGGAATCTCCGCGCCGAGATCGGGCACAGGCAAAGCAGCGGAATAGCGGCCCGACGTGCTTCCGGACACGGCAACGTCCTCGGCCACCAGAATGACGTCGGTATCAAGCAGCCGCACGTAATCGATCACCGGGTCCCCGTTCTCGATCCCTATCAGCCGCGGAACGGTCACGTCGGCATTGTCCACCGAGCCCGCTACCCTGTATCTGAGCCCCCGCTGACGGAGTGCGCCCTTCAGGATCTTCAGGAAATCGATCTCCTCCAGCAGTTCGCCGGACGCGGGGTTCAGGCGCTGAATCAGTGAGACCTCCTGGAGACCGATCAGCTGGGGGCGATGTCGCGCCACCTGGGCCGCGATGGCCCTGGCGCGCTCCGGGAAATTCGTTTGTTTCAGCTCCTCGTACGCGACCGCCACCTTCTGGGCAGCCTCGTCCTCATTCGTCGCCTCCAGCACCACGTCCACGTTCGCGCCGACGTAGATATTCCACGTCATGACCTTGAGTTCGCCGTTACCCATCTCGCTTTTCTCCAGCATTGACACCGATTCGTCCACGGAGGGGCCGACAGGTTCGTCCTTCGAGCACCCGGCCATGGCGGCCAGGGATCCGATCAGAAGAGCAAGAACTGTGATTCGTTGCATGGGGCGTTCCTTCTTTGGCTGGTGAGGGATGTGTGATTGCATGAGAAGCATACCAAACCCCCTCGGGATGGATGTCAGGCTTCTGTCATGAAACCGTCAGCGGGGACCGACAGGCGGCCTCCCCCACGCCCCGCGACAGCACACCGCCACACGTGCGTCACCTAGGTGACGCACGTGTGGCGTGCGCGCGGGTGGGGAGGGCCGTGCAAGAGATTGACAACTCCGTGACACCCCCCCGGCGGCGGGGAGGTATCTTGCCCTCGGAACGAAGGCAGAGCGGACCTACGAGAATCAGGCTATGAGCAGAGAACGGTGGGCACTTGGGCGGATGGCGGTGAAGATGATGCTGGGCCAGGGGTCGCATTTCCTGATCACCATGACGGGAGTCGCGGTGTCCGCCCTGCTGATCGCGCTCCTGCTCGGCGTGTATCAGGGGGCAAGGAAGGGTTCGACAGGCTACATCGCCTCGAGCTCCGCGGACCTTTGGGTAAGCAGGGGCAACAGCAACAACATCCTCCGCAGCAACTCATTCATGCTGGCCTCCCTCGCGGATGAGATTTCAGGCATCGATGGCGCGCAGGAGGTCACACCTGTCCTCAGGATTCTGACAAGCGCGCGCACGGACCGAGAGACCATGACGCTCTTCCTTTTCGGGATCGATCCTGCGTCGGGCGTCTCTCAACCCCCTCTCATCGGCGCCGGAACCACGCAGCTCTCGAACGGCACGCTGATCGTCGACCAGTCGTTCGCGCGGAAGCACCGCCTTGACGTCGGCGACGAACTCCTCATTCAGGACCGGAGGTTTCGAATCGCCGGGTTCTCCACCGCGACGAACGCGATCCTGGCACAGTTCACGTTCTGCACATTAAGCGACGCTCAGACGCTGTTCGGGTTCCCGGGCGCGGCAAGCTTTCTCCTCGTCAAGCTGAACCCCGGCGCCAACGCCCACACCGCCATCCGGGACATCAGCACCGCGCTCCCGGGTACGGCAGTGCATACGAAGAGCGAATTCATCGACAACACGCTGCGCGAAATGGAGACGGGAGTTCTTCCGATCCTCTGGACGGTCGCGATGCTCAGCATGGCCGTCGGCGGGACGATCGTCACCCTCCTCCTCTATAATTCCGTTGTTGGCCGCAGGCACGACTTCGCACTCGTAAAGGCGATCGGGGGCAGAACCTCCGATCTGTATTCCATCGTCCTGTGGCAGGCGTTCGTCACCTCCGCGTGCGGGGCCGCTGCAGGCATCGCCGGTGCGGCCGCGCTCGCGCCAGTCCTCCCGTACGTCGTCCCCGAACTCACCGTCAGTCTCACGCCGCACGTCCTGGCCCTTGTCGCTCTGGCGGCCGTTGCGATCGCGGGAACCGGCGCGCTTATGCCGCTTCGCAAGCTCGCGGGGATCGACCCGGAGGAGGTGTTCCGGTCATGACCCACAATCCGTCGATTCCTGAAGCGGGATCATTGATCATCGCAGAACGGCTCACGCGAGTCTACAACGGCATCACTGACTCGGTGACGACCGCGGTCAACGATGTCAATCTGGTCGTCCGGGCCGGAGAGATCATCCTTGTTCTCGGACCCAGCGGCAGCGGGAAGACGACGCTGCTTTCGATGCTTGGCTGCCTGCTCAGGCCCACGTCAGGACGCCTCATAGTGTTCGACAGAGATCTTTCTACAACACCGGCCTCCGAAATGGCGGCACTTCGAAGAGCGAAGATTGGATTCGTTTTCCAGTCGTACCGGCTTCTCGACTGTCTTTCCGTCATTGAGAATGTCCGCCTGGCCATGGTGCTTGCCGGCGTTCCCGCCCGTGAGGCTGGCGCACGTGCCGCCGCCCGACTCGCGGATCTCGGGATCCTGCACCGGGCGGATTTCCCGCCGGCCCGGTTAAGCGGAGGGGAGAAGCAGCGGGTCGCAATAGCCCGTGCCCTCGCCAACGAACCGCGTCTGATCCTTGCAGACGAACCGACCGGCAACCTGGACTCACAGAGCGGCCGCACCGTGATGAAAGTGCTGAGCGACCGCGCGCGCGCGGCAGGCAGCGCCCTGGTGATCGTGAGCCACGACCCCCGGATCCGCGATCTTGCAGACCGGGTCCTGACAATGGAAGATGGAAGACTCCGTGAGTAGGCCATGACCCACTTCTTCAACACGCTGAACTACTCCTCCTCGAACGAGGACGGCCGGTCAGAGCTGCTCGGGCTCCGCCTGACCCCGACTGACACTGTTGTTACCATTACCGGGAGCGGCTCCAGAACCCTGGATCTGCTCCTCGGACATCCCGGCCGCATCCATTCCGTGGACATGAATCCCTGTCAGACGCATCTGCTCGAGCTGAAGCTTGCGGGCCTGCGCAAGCTGGACTATGAGGAGTGGATCGGTTTTCTGGGGGTTACGCCACAAGAGACCCGACTCAGGAGCTACAGTCTATGCCGTCATCTCCTGTCGACCGAGGCGACCGTATACTGGGACGATCACATCGATGCCGTGGAGCGAGGGGTCCTCTTTGAGGGGCGTTGGGAGAAATACTTTCACAAAGCCACGACGCTTCTCTCGATGATGGGTGGCAAGAGGATCGACCGGATGTTCAGCGCCGAAGATGTGAGCGGGCAGGCCGCGATCTATGACGCGGAATGGAACGACGTCATCTGGCGCTCGTTCGTGAAGGCCTCCGCAAGCGAAGTGTTGTGCCGGTACGCCTTCGGTGACCCCGGCTTTTTCCAGCACGTGCCTCGCGCGTTCCCCCGAGGCAGCTACCTGCTGGAGCGCTTCGACGCGGCGTTCCGGACCCGGAAGCTCTCGGAGAGCCCGTTTCTTTCCCTCCTGCTTCGCGGGAAGTTCGACGCACACGCGCTGCCCCTCCACTTGCGGCCCGAGAACTTCGACACACTTCGGGGGTCATGCGATCGAATTTTGGCAGCCACTGCACCGCTGGACGCCTTTCTTCTTGCGCTACCCCCGAGATCGATCAGCGCATTCTCCCTGTCCGACGTCGCTTCCTATACAAGCGAGGAAGAGTATCCGAGGATCTGGACAGCCGTCTGCCGCGCCGCCGCTCCGGGCGCCCGGATCTGCGAACGCCAGTTCCTGGTGCACCGGGAACTTCCCGACAGCGCTGCCGCACTCACGACTCGCAACCGCACGCTCGAGGAGCGTCTCGAGCGGGAGGACGATTCCACATTCTACAGCTTTGTCGTGGCAACTGTGAGATGAGCACGATGGATCGGATTGAAATAGTCCCGTACGCCGCCGGAGACAGTTCGGACGCGATTGCCCTGGAAGCCACGCTGGACCAGGGCGAGGCAATCGCGCTGAGATTCCGCAGGCCATCATTCCACGCACGGTCTTCTGTCTACGAAACGTCGGTGATCCTGTGCGCAAAATCAGACGGGCGCCTGGTGGGGATCGCTGCCGGGGCGCTGAAGAATGTCGGGCTGAACGGCGAGGTGAGGCGGGCGGTCTATGGATACGACCTCCGTGTCGATCCCGCATTCCGGCGAGGCGGCACGGCCCAGCGTCTCGGCAATGCGGTGATTGAAAGCCTCGGGGGTGGGGATTGCCGCTACTCTCTCGTGGCCGGACAGAACCGGCTGGCTGTTCGTTTCACGCAGCGGGCGTTCGGGGCTGCGTGCACCATCCCTCTGGTCTACCTCATCCTACCGGTCATGAAAAGCCGTCGGCGCCGTCCAGCGTGCGTTGACCCGGGTCCTGAGGAGATTCATCAGGAGTTCCTGCGGCACGCCGGACCGCTCGACATGCTCCCTCCCTTCCGCGCGGATTTGCTGGCCGGCCATGTCTGTTCGGTCCGCCTCGAAGGAGGATCGGCCGGCTGCTCGATCTGGACAAACGAATCGTTGCTTGCGGAGGAGGTTGTCCGTCTCCCCCGTCATCTGCAGTTCCTTGGCCTCGTGGCTCGTCCATTGGCGAACGCTCGGCTCCTCCCCCGCATCCCCCGGCAGGGCGAGATGGTGCGAAGCTGGTTTCTGCACGATCTGTTCGCAGGTGGAGTTCAGGATACGCGTCGGTTGCTGACGGAGGTCAGCGCCCGTGCGCTCGAGAGCGGGAAGGACTTCGTATATGTGCTCATGCAGGAGGGAGATCCGACGATCAAGGCGTTCCGGGAGGCGGGGTACCGGTACCTGACTCTTCCCTACGTCTTCGTGGCAGGAGGAACGAATGTCCCTGCGCCGGGCTCGCGGATCTACCTGGATGTGCGCGACATTTGAGCCGGGCGCCGGAGAGCCCACTGCTACGGACCTCTCGTCCAGCGCAGGCCGGTCTTGCGGTTACGGTCGGGTCACGGCCTTTTGTTGGAGTACAGGATGGTGTGGTACAGCTCGAAGCGATAACCTGGCGGCCGCTCCCCCTCGGCCACGAACCTCACGGTGTGGACCCCCTGGGTCAGCGTGTAGTCGAAAAAGGCCAGAAACCTGCGATTTTCGAAGCCAAGAGGGAAGATAACCCGTTCGGAGAAGACTCCGTCGACAAACACCAGGGCCGACGTGGTATCGTCGACAAAGTTCCACTCCCCGGCGGAATCGCTGACGACCTTCCCGAACGTGCAGAATCCGTTCCCTTCAAACGAGAACTCGTGCGGAGCGTTGAACAGGTCCGGGGCGATCACAAGGCTGTCACTGTTCGGACCGGCGTCGGCCCCTCTCTCTCCAGTTGAGAGGCACTTCAGGGCCAGCGGATCTCCAGGATTTACCTTCCTGGTCAAATCCACCCGCTGTACATGATGGTGATCAGGCCGCGCCACTTCCAGGCGGGCCACGGGTGCGTCGGTTCCGACGATGACGATGCCGTCGTCACCGACATCGCCTCTCGCTTCTTCGATGTTCCGGAGCGCCGCAGTCATGCAGATCTCCACTGCATCCTGCAGCGAAAACTCCGATCCCATGAAGTGTCGGTCGTACACATCCGGGAGACTCCGTTTGTACTCCTCTGGTATTCCCGTGAGGCCCTTCATGGTACCGAGGATGCCGGCGCAGGTCCCGGGATTGCAGTCGGCATCATCCCCACATCGCACCGCGATCTCCATCGTCCTCCCGATGTCGCCGTCTCCGTACAGCAGGCCGGTGACAACGTGCGCAGCGTTCATCGATGCCTCGATGTTCCAGGGATCGAAGACGCCGAACGGACTCCCATTCTCATCGGCGTACCGGTCGTGGATGTACTGCCAGTTCGCTCTCCAGTCGAGAGGATTCCGCCGGTGGAACTCGATGACGTCATTGATCATGCTGTAGAAGAGACTCTGCCTGGGGATCGCCGCCAGGGCAGAGTCGATGACCGCAGCGACATCGTTCGTGAGGAACGCTGACGCGTACAACTGGGAAATGAACACGCCACCGTAGTAGCCGTCGCCGTACGCCGTGATGTGCCCGATCGTATCTGCCAGTGCAAGCGCCTCAGCCCGAAGCCCCGGATTGACCAGGCCGATGAAGTCTGACGTGATCAGGAAATCAATCGACGTGCATTCCGGATTCCAGATCCAGTGGCCGGATTTCGGCGGCATAATGCCGTTGCGGATGTTGCTCCGAGCCATCTGATTTGCGAACCAGAGCCAGTAGCGGGTTTTGCCGAATGCCTCGGCATATTCCAACGAGGACGATTGACTGTTCCATGCATACACTTCAAGGAACGTCAGATCCACATAGAGGTCATCGTATGCGCCCGGCGTTTCCGCGTATGTCTTGCCCGGCATATCCGCGGACCAGGAAGGTCGCACGCTGTCTGGCATCATCGCACTGTTGTACCTGAACTCCCAGGGGGTGCCGTAGGTCACGCCGATCATCTGACCGACCCACCCGCCTTCCATCTTATCCCTCAACGTCTGCACGCTCATCTTCATCACAGGGCGCGTGCTGTCCACGCCGGTCATACACTGCACGCCGAGGAACAGGAGGACCAGCGCGAACGGGGTCACAGGCCTGCTGCAGCACATGTACTGCCGCATGCTATCTCCTCCAGGTAGGGCGATCGGTAAAGGTCAGTGAAAACGACGGTGGAGTCATCCCCGAAAGACAAGCCCGGCCGATCGGGCGATCGGCCGGGCGGAATGACAGGCGGAATCGAACATTTGACAACCGCGGCAGGGGACACCACGGCGCCGGAACAGAAGCCAGAGACGCGCGGGGAATCAACGGATCAGAACTAGCTCAGGACTTCAGTCCCAGCTGCTTCCGGATTTCTTTGACCATGCTGGGCGCAAGTACCGGAGCCTTCGGGACTGTCGCCTGTTTCCCGGCTGATTCGTTTTCAAACACGTCGTGCTTGGAGCCATACCGCTTCAGCGAGCAGCCGGCGCGGCGCAATTCAAGGATGAATTCGTTCTGGCGGACGCTCATATCGTGACCTCGGTGGATTGGAACTTCCGGGAGGGGACGGTGGTGGCTTCGGCGTCATGGTAGAGCTTGTACGCGTCAGCAACGTTTTTCTTGAGGTGCTCAACGGATGTTCCCTGGCTGAGCACGCCTGGCACTTCTCGAAGCCGGCCGACAAACCAGTCGCCATCCTTCCAGAAATCCAATGTGAATGTTTTCATGCTTTCTCCTGAAAGAGTGGGTGGTGGTGCTAACCTAGTGTTCGCATAACCAGAAGGAACTCTGCAACGGAGGGGATTAAGACCGTGAAACCGGGCAGCACGGTAGAGGCGCTCACCCAACGGATTAAAGGTAGGTGCATAGCGGGAAGAAGTCAACTGAAAGTCTCATTTTTCCGGGCAGAAGGACTCGGCCATCCCGGACTGCGGCCTCGCCTGGGACGACCGCCGCCAGGGTCGTGTCCTGCTCCAACTCCAATCGCTAAACCCCACGACTTTGCGTCACCAACCTCATCGAGTCGCCGGCACGCGAGTGCTCCCGCGCCGGCCCGCGCTGCATTTGACAGAGGTAACCGGCGTAGCATGCCGGACCATCCTCGAGAGCCACGGTGTGCCGGAAGCTTCCAGGATGAAACCGGCCGCCTCATGCGAGAACGACGCTTGCGATGATGATGATGGCATCGATGAGCGCACCTATGAAAGCCCCGGTCGTCGCAGCACCTGGCCTGCAGGTTTGATCCCCGAGAGGTATTGCTGGCCTCAATGTCAACCTTTGGGACGTAGACTGTGTCGGGGGAGGCAAACATCGTCCGGCCATGCACCCCCACCCCGGGACTCCACAGATTGATGTCATCGTACTTCAGAAGTCTATCGCCGGCACGCATGGAGAGCAGCGACTCCTCAGGAATCAGGTGCAGCGGATCCCCGCGGAGCGGGTAGGGCAGCGAATCGCGGGCTGACAAGGACTGCTCCGCGCGCGGTCTCGCGTATGCCACGGTGTCCGCCGCACTGCCCGCCGGAGCGTGTCCGGGAGATCCCTGGCCAACGTGAGTGCCGTCTATGCTGATGACGTCTACCGTGTCGCCGACCTGGATCGAAGCGAGATCCGCGGCAGATGCCTCAGCCGGCGGATCGATTGATGCAGAAGCGTCAATGGCTGCCCCGATTCCGTAGCCGATAAGCATGCATCCCGGGGAGGTGGCGGCCAGCAGGGGTGCGGCGACGTACGCGAGGATTGAAAGAAGGTGTCGTGACATGGTCCCTCCGCATTCTCTGAGGGAAAGGTAGGTGTCCCTCAGGGGACCAATGTCAGGGAATTGTCATCCCGGCGTCACAGAAGGGGCTCGGGGGGGGGGGCCACGTGCGTCCCCTTGGTGACGCACGTGGGGGCGGTATGCTCTGGGAGGCTCATTCGCCTCGACGACTCTTGGATAGAATTGCCGGCTGAGGAGTGATCACTCCCCCATAGAGGACAACGACGAGGCAACAATTATCGCATATGCCACACAGGCAACGTCTACGACGATCCCGATTGACAACCCTATCAACGCCGCATTTCCTTCCGAGGCAAGATGAAAAGCGGCAACGCTGTCGAGCGGGACACGGACGACCTGTGTCGACCTCAGGATACTAATCTCCCCGCCCGGGAGCGGGAGAAGGCCTTTTCGCGCCGCCTCCCGGAGCCACGCGCCCGTCACGATCCCGCCATCGGCAGAGAACGCTGAATCGATCACGCTATACGGAGTTGCCCGCAGATCTCCGTGCACACGATACCTCCACAGGCCGGTGTCATCATACCGGGCAAACCTCCCGATTAAGCGGATTGGATAATCCCCGTCATGTCCTACGATGAGAATCGAATCGCCGGGCAGCGGGATTCCAGCCGGCGTTGCCAGACGTTTCTGAAATGACAGACAGCGTTCATAGTCTGAGGAGTTATCCTCAAGTGTGAGCGCAATGAATGTGCCAGCGAGGGATCCGCCATCCAGCAGGTCGATCCCTACCGAATCCCCTGCTCCAACATTCGCCATTGCCGAACGCGCGCAGTCGACGGCCGAATCCACCTCCTGACCGCTGTCGATCATATCCCCGATGGCGTACCCAAAGAGCGAGCAGCCCGAGAGCGCCGAATCCAATCAGGCCGAGAAGGGTAAGGAGAACTGCCAACCGAACTGTGCTTCTCACACGACACCTCATCGATGTTGTGAGAATCTATCAAGAAACCGGGACCCTGGTGTCAGGGATTTGTCATGAATTCTTCGGTGGCTTGGGCTGGCGTATGCGGGATAAGGGGCCTGGCGGGACATAAACGCGCGAAGCCCCGGACATCCCCCGGGGCTTCGTCGTGGACAGGGACGGCATCGAACCGCCCATACATGGATTTTCAGTCTAGCTGCAAACCAGAAGTCACCTGAAAACCCAACCTCCTGCGCAACACATACACCGCCTCGCGGCCTCGGCGTTAGCTGGCCGCAAGCAGACGGACTATGATTTGACATACACTTTTGTCACACATCCCGCACGCACGGCAGGCACGGTGGAGAAACCCCGGCTGCAGTGCAGAAGAGTAATAGAGCTCCTGGGGCCACTGAGGCTTCACTGAAGGGAGCGCTATGCAAAACGAAGTCGGGGTCATCGCTGCCCGGATCTTGCTGCAATTGTCTGCTGCTGATACTATCTGAGGTAGAGCATCTTCCTGGCCTGAAAAAGCTCCGTCCACGTTCAACCGGTACACGTAGACACCGGTCGCGAATTGACCCGGGGCGAAGCGGGCCTGGTATGCGCCAGGCGCAAGAGGACCGTCGACAAGCGTCGCGACCTCCCGACCCAACATGTCGTACACCCTCAAACGAACATGCGACCGCCCACCTCCGCCGGCGGTGGGCGGCCCGACAGCGTACCTGATCACTGTCTCGCCGTTGAACGGGTTGGGGTAGTTCTGCTCGAGCCGGAATGAGGTCGGCAACGGCGCATCCCCGGCCGAGGAGACTAATGTCGTGAACTCGTAGACATCGTCCGACCTGAGCGGCTTGCGGATGCGCACGCGGAATTGATCCCCGGAACGGGGGGCGTATCTCCGGCCTCAGCGACAAAGAAGATGGCCCATGAAAGACTGTAATCCCCCCAACGGAGCCGCGCTCCAGGAGGTCAACCTCGTCCACCGACGAAATGGTCCCGTCCCCATCCCCATCGAAGAATCCGACGTCCGCCTGTGCGCCCAGGGTCAGATTGAATGCCGAGAACTTGATGGGCGCGGCGTCCAGCCCGAACGCGGCTATCGACGTGTCAACCACCGAAGCGGCCAGCGTGATTACGTAGTCATAGGGGTACGCTATCCCGGTGTACTGCACGCCTCCGATGTTCCGCGAGGGGACGAAGATGCTCGCGGTTAGCGACGCCTGCCCCGTCACCCATCGGGAGCTGTCGGGGTCTGCCGTCGCCACGGGATAATTCTTCACCTGGAGGCGGACACCGTCGAAGGCGGGGGACTCTGTCCATCCGTCGAGCCCGCCGATGCCGGTGAGGAGGGTCGCGGATGCGGTCGCGTCAATCACGTCGTACACGGTCGTCGACGGAGGGGGTGCGTGAACTCCACCCAATAGGAGTGCCCCGTCAGGGCGAAAGGTCCACCACGTTCACGTAAACGTCTGGTCCCCACCGCCTTCAACATGCTCCGCTGCAGGCCCTGAGGAGCGGGGCGTCCTCTTCTCGAAGGGGGAGTGCTCGCAGACCCGACTGATGTTCCGTCGGACACGAACGCCCGCAGCACGCCGACATTCGAATTCGGGAGCCCGGCGATCCCGATGCGCCGTATCTGCTCCCCGGTATCCGACGCGGCCGGGAAGGACGCGACTCCTTCGAGCGTCCCGCCTGCGCCGGCATCGTAGGCAATCGTCACGTCCACCGGACCCCATTCCGGGTCGCCAAGAAGCAGCCTGATATCCACGCTGTCCTGATCGAAAAGAGGATCCTTGTAGAACTCCTGGTTCAGGATCCTGACCGTCGGAGGGCCGTTCGGCGCATTGTCGACGGAGAAGATGGCGGTCTGGTCAGATCCGGCGGTGACCCCTCCCTCCTTCCGACAGGACGGCGCGCACGCGGCCGAACGCGCAATCTGCCACGCTGTCCGTCTTCCACACATAGGATCCCGTGTTGGGCACCGGACCCGAGAGCAGCCTCCAGCTGTCCCCTGCGTCGCCGCTGAACCAGAGCTCCACGCTGTCTCCGGGCGTCGCGGTTGTCCAGGTGAGCGTGTGCTCTCCACTGATGACGGCCGGGGACGTCAATGACGTCAGGCGAATTGCGTCCGGGGCGCGCCGGGAGAACCCGAAGACCCAGGGGATGAGGAGGGGCTCGTCGTACGCCGGATCCCAGGCGTTGTGCGCGACCCCCGGTACTCCGTGTACAAGAGATCCTGACGCCACCCGACCGCCGAAGCGACAACACTGTCCGGAAGGCCCCGGCAGTCGCGGTACCTGCAGTTCGTGTAGACCGGCCGACGACCTTCCCGTTCCAGCGCCTCTATCATGACGCGCGACCTCTGGACCGGCACGAGGTCGTCCACCGCTCCGTGGAAATTCCAGATGGGGACATCGCGGATGATGGGAGCGCCGGCCGGGTCAGCCCGGCCGCACACGGGTGCCGCAGCCGCGAATCTGGCCGGAAGGTTGAACAGGAGGGCCCACGTTCCGAATGCGCCGCCTGACAATCCCGTCACATACTGTCGGTTGGTGTCGATGGGGAACTCGCGCATGAGCGAATCCAGCATGTCTACCGTCGCCGACATGGGCGTGCTGAGGAGGAACGGGCTGTCTGTATACCAGAGACCCGTGGGTGGACACTGCGGCGCGACCACGAAACAGGGGTATGTTGCCTGGTTGACGGGGTCGGCCCAAACGGTGGC
The DNA here is from genome assembly GCA_963701735.1 of uncultured Ignavibacteria bacterium. Lineage (GTDB taxonomy): Bacteria > Bacteroidota > Ignavibacteria > UBA10030 > UBA6906 > CAWABB01. The sequence goes on from CAVPBI010000014.1 coordinate 31,454, forward strand.
GAGGCGAATTGCCTCGATGTGGCTGCGATTGTCCGTGCCTCGCCCACCATCCCCGTGGAGCGCCAGGACGATCGGGTACCGGACGCCGGGGACCATCCCCTCGGGCACGAAGAGGCGGTAGGGGAGGACTATCCCCTGGGCGGAGTGGCTCCTGAACAAGAACTTTGCCGTGATGGACGGCTGAGATTCCACCCTCGGTGAGATGGAGAGAAGGCAGAGCAGCGCGACAAGGCGAATTCTTGGGATCAACCCTTCCTCCACGACCTTATGGGATGTCAATGAACTGCCGAACAATGCAAACTATCCACAAGAACCGCAAGAGGCTCCGGGAGGTCGGATCACCCCCCTTCGTTCGCGGAGGAGAGGTTTCAACGGGCCGGCCACGACCGGTGCTCCCCTGGCTATGCCGCCAGACCATGCCGCCTATCAGGAGATCCTATCGGACCAGAAGCAATTCGCGGGTCTGAACGAAGCTGCCTGCAGTTAGTCTGTAAAGAAACACGCCGCTTGCCACGCCCCCCCGGGACTCTCGGCTTCGGGAATATCGTACCTGATCATCGTCGTCGGATTGAACAGATTTGGGAAATTCTGGAACAGCGTCGGACCGTCCGGCAGCGAAAGTGTCGAAGCAGTCTTTGACTTCGCAGTCCGCAACGGAGGGACCGCATTATTCCGGCACGGCCGGCTCATTTCGATCCCGAATGACAATACGGATACCCAACAACCGTTTGCCGATCGTTCGGCCACTCCCCCAGTACGTCGAAAGCGCGAAGTAAGACTACAAGGAACAGCAGACTGTACCAGTGTCCAAAATCAAACCGCAGATTGACATCCCCTGTCAGCAAACCCATCTGATGTGCCAGACGTCCGCCCGGAATCAGGATAGCCAGGAACAGGAGCCAGGCAATCAGGAAATCGATGACAAACGCTGCTGCACGTCTCGTGAAAGACGCGAGCGGCATGCCGTGCGAAACGTTGCATCCGTTCGGTCACGTGCGCGTCATAGGTATGCAGACTCTTCATGGCGCTCTTTTCCCTCGCTTGCTGGAAGACGCGGAATCAATGACCCATGTTCCACCGTGTATTGATCGCAGGTCGACAGAATTGAGTACACAGAGGACGCGAATCTATGGAGCTACGAGACGGGCGAGCTTTGATGAAGGAACCGCCACAAACGGCAAATCCCTCATTGCATCACTGCAACAAGGGATTCTTCA
>CAVPBI010000015.1:0-70058 GCA_963701735.1 uncultured Ignavibacteria bacterium
ACCGCCGATGTCACGAGCTTCAATGCGGAGACCATTCCTGATGTGATCGAAACCCGCAAGCGCCTCGGATCAATCCCTCTGTTCGGAGTGTCGTGCGGGGATATCATGTTTGATCATCTTGAGCTCTATCCCCGCTACGAGGAAGCCGTCCAGCGCACGGGAATCCCGTTCTTCCAGGTTCTGGGCAACCACGACGTGGACGGCATCGCGCGGACGGACGAGGCCTCTGCAGAGACATTCTTCCGGCACTTCGGACCCTCGAACTACTCGTTCAACAGAGGCGAGGTGCACTACGTTGTGTTTGACGATGTGCTCTGGATCGGGGATGGTTACATCGGGTACCTCAGCCAGGAACAGGTGGACTGGCTGCAGGCGGATCTCTCGTTTGTGGAAAAGGGGAAGACCGTTGTGGTCTTCATGCACATTCCCTCGTACTGTACGCAGCATATCAGGGAGGGGAAGCCGCGGCCGGATCGCGGAATGGTTGTTGTGAACCGGGACCTCCTGTATCGGGCACTGGAGCCGTACAGGGCGCACGTGGTCGTGGGGCACATGCATGAATCGGAGCACCTGACGGACGGCGGGGCGCATATCCATGTCTGCGGTGCGGTCTGCGGGGCATGGTGGAGCGGCCCGATGTGCGGCGACGGGACGCCGAAAGGGTACGGTATCTACGAAATCAAGGGGAGTGATGTCCGCTGGCGGTACAAGTCGACGGGTTTAGCCCCCGACCACCAGCTCGCCGTGTATCCTGCCGGAAGCGAGCCGCAGATTCCGGAAAGCATCATCGCGAATGTCTGGGATTACGACCCTTCGTGGAAGGTTGTGTGGTATGAGGATGGCGAGCGGAAGGGGAAGATGGAGATGCGCCAGGGACTGGATCCGATGGCCGTGAAGCTGTACTCGGGTCCGGATCTCCCCGCGCGGCACTCGTGGGCGGATCCGTACATCACCGACCATCTCTTCCACGCGAGGCCGTCGGCCCCTGGGAAGAAGATTGTCGTCGAGGCCACCGACCGGATGGGGGAGGGTGGCCACGGGGAGTCTCGGGCTAGTGCCCCTCCAACTGCGGAGGTCGTTTCCGGTGCGAGGCGATCCGCTGTGATTCAGGAATCCTCGAGCTCCTGCAGGTTTCAGCGATCCTCGAGGATATCCTTGAGCCTTCATCCCCGCCAGCAACGCCCCGATGCGGTCCTGGACATTCCGGTACGGCGTCGACCCGCTCAGGTAGTTCTGCATGAGCATCGAGAACGCGAGCATCTCTCCGTCCGCCGTGCGTACGTAGCCTGAGAGTGCCGTGACGCCATTCAGCGTTCCGGTCTTTGCGCGAAGGTTCCCTTCGGCCGGAGTGCCACGCATGCGCCGGTCGATGGTCCCATCCACGCCCGCGATCGGGAGCGAGGCGTAGAACGTCGGGAAGCGGAGCGAGTCGTTGTACATCGCCACCAGCAGTCCGCTCACCGCCGATGCGGTTGTCAGGTCGTACCGCGAAAGCCCCGAGCCATCGACGGCCCGCATCGAGTTCGTGTCGATCCCCGCCTGCGTGAGGATCTCCTTCAGGATCTCGATGCCCCTGCCCGTCGAACCGCGTTCCCGCCATCGGACGGCGGCTGATCCTTTCATCAACGCTTCTGCCGACAGGTTGTCGCTCACCTTGTTCATGTAGGTCACGGCGGAATCGAGCGTATGCGAGACCCGCGCGACCTCGACTCCCGGCACGGCGACCGTATCAACCCACGCCATATCACACTGACGCCGCGGGCTCGCAGCATCCCGGCAAAGAGCTGCGTCGCAAACAGGTCGGGCTTCCACACGCTCAACGAGGCGGAGCGGGTTCGACCGACGGGAATTTCCCCCGTCACCGTGATCGTGTTTGACCGTTCCTTCCATCGCCGCGAGATCTCGAGGCGGTTCCGGATCGAGTCGCCCGCCCCCACGCTGACGGCCGTGTTCTCGATGCTCAGCAGCTTTGTCGGGGGGTCGAGCGAAACCTCCGGCGGCCGTCCCGGAGGGGACGACCCGCGCACGCGGACCTCGATCGCGTTCGAGTTCAGCATCAGGGGGGTTACGAACATCGCGTAGGACTCGGGCTCTCCATCCCATGTCCATCCGTCGCCCCAGTACAGGTCATCGAAGTATGACGCGTCGCCCTTGAGGCGCCAGGACGGGATTGTCGGGAGCGCCGCGGCCGTGAGAGTGGCAAGGCTTTCCATATCGGCCGTGGACAGCAACGGGTCGCCCATCCCCTTCAGGCCGATCGTCCGCGTGGCCGAATCCGCGGTCACGACGGTCGATAGGAGCGCGCCGGGACCTATGGTCCGCAGCGCTGTCGCCGCAGTGAACAGTTTTTCGTTCGAGGCAGGGTTGAAGAGATGGTCCGGGTTGAGCGAGTAGAGGACCTTCCCGGTGCGCAGATGGATCACCTTGATGCCAGTGAATGCGGGCGGAAACAGCGTATCGGCGAAAAGCGTATCGATCGCCGTCTTCATCGACTGGTAGTCCGAGATACTGGTCAGTGCCGGGACGGACGAGACATGGGGCGATTTGGGGATTCTGGAGGTCTGGGCACAGCCGGCGGTCAGGACGGCGGTAAGAAGCAGGAGGGCAAGGGTTCTCATTGGCCTGATTGATGGTTTGCGTGGCACAGCGGATATGGCTATATTACATAAATTTGCGCGCTATTCATAGATGATGGACTGAGATGCTCGAGATATTCAAGAAGCTGTTCGGGGGGAAGCACGAGAAGGACGTGAAGGCGATCATGCCGTTGGTTGCGGAGATCAACCGGCATGCCGAGGCTTACCAGTCGTTGTCCGACGACGAATTGCGCGCCAAAACGGATGAATTTCGCGGGCGGATTGCAGAGGCGCTTCAGGAGACCCAGGCCGAGCTGACGGAGTTGCGGTCGAAGCTGAATCCCGACCTGGAAGGGGCCGAACGCGAGAAGCTGCTGGAGCAGGTCCAGGAGCTGGAGAAAGAGCGCGACGCGATTACGGCGGAGACGCTGAACGAGCTGCTCCCGGAGGCCTTTGCGGCCGTCAAGGATGCATGCCGCAGGCTGTGTGGCCGCTCGTTCGACCTGCTCGGCCACAACTCCGTATGGGACATGGTTCCGTTCGACGTCCAGCTTGTGGGCGGCGTGGTGCTGCACCAGGGGAAGATCTCTGAAATGGCCACAGGCGAGGGGAAGACCCTCGTGGCCACGATGCCGGTCTATCTGAACGCGCTCCCCGGGCGCGGGGTGCACCTCGTCACCGTGAACGACTACCTCGCCAAGCGCGACAGCATCTGGATGGGGCAGGTATATGAATTCCTGGGGCTGACGGTCGGGTGCATCCAGAACACGATGGACTCCCTCCAGCGCCGGAAGCAGTACGCTGCCGACGTCACGTACGGCACGAACAACGAATTCGGCTTCGACTACCTGCGCGACAATATGGTGGTCGATGCCATCGACCTCGTCCAGCGCGAGTACTACTACGCGATCGTGGACGAGGTGGACTCGGTCCTGATCGACGAGGCGCGGACGCCGCTCATCATCAGCGGTCCCACGAAGAGCGAGGACCACAAATTCAACGAAATGAGGCCGCACGTCGAGCGGCTTGTCAGCGCGCAGCGGCAGTTCGTCGCGAAGATCGTCGCTGAGGCGGAAAAGCTGCTCGAGGAAGGGAAGAAGGAGGAGGCGGGCGTCCAGCTGCTCCGGGCGAACCGGGGACTCCCGAAGCACCCGCGGCTGATGAAGACCCTCTCGGAGCCGTCGCTCAGGAAGCTCGTGCAGGACACCGAGATCGAGTACCTGCGCGATTCAGTCGCGCAGGATGCACGAGATCGACGACGAACTGTACTACGCGATCGACGAGAAGAACCACCAGATCAACATGACCGAGAAAGGGCGGGATCTCCTGATGCCGATGGTCGGCGACAAGGATTTCTTTATCCTGCCCGATGTCGGCACAGAGATCAGTCTCCTCGAAAACGAACACACCATGTCCGCCGAGCAGAAGCAGCAGCGGAAGGATGAGCTGAACATCCGGTTCGCGGAGCGGAGCGAGCGCATCCACACCGTCACGCAGCTGCTGCGCGCGTACTCGCTGTACGAGAAGGACGACGAGTACGTCGTGTCCGACGACGGGAAGGTCATGATCGTCGACGAGTTCACCGGCCGCCTCCTTCCGGGCCGCCGGTATTCGGACGGACTTCACCAGGCGATCGAGGCGAAGGAAGGCGTGCGGGTCGAGCGCGACATGCAGACGCTCGCGACCGTCACGCTCCAGAACTACTTCCGGCTCTACAAGAAGCTGGCCGGCATGACCGGCACCGCCGAGACGGAAGCCGGCGAGTTCTTCGATATCTACAAGCTGGACGTCGTCGTCGTTCCGACGAACCGCCGATGGTCCGCGACGACCAGGACGACGTCATCTACAAGACCAAGCGCGAGAAGTACAACGCCCTCATCGAGGAGATCGAGCGGCTGCGGAAAGCCAACCGCCCCGTCCTGGTCGGCACGACCAGCGTCGAGGTGTCCGAGACGATCAGCCGCATGCTGAAGCGCCAGAACGTCCCCCACAACGTCCTGAACGCGAAACAGCACCAGCGCGAGGCGGAAATCGTCTCGCACGCGGGACTTCCCGGGCGTGGTGACGATCGCGACGAACATGGCCGGCCGCGGCACGGACATCAAGCTCGGGCCGGGCGTCAGGGAGGCGGGCGGGCTTCACATCGTGGGCACGGAGCGCCACGAGGCGCGCCGTATCGACAGGCAGCTCCGCGGCCGCTCAGGCCGCCAGGGCGACCCGGGGTCCTCGCAGTTCTTCCTGTCGCTGGAGGACGACCTGATGAGGCTGTTCGGCAGCGACCGGATTGCCTCGATCATGGAACGGCTCGGCCTCAAGGAAGGGGAGGTGATCCAGCACCCGATGATCACCCGCTCGGTCCAGCGCGCGCAGCGGAAGGTCGAGGAGAACAACTTCGGCATCCGTAAGCGGCTGCTGGAATACGATAACGTGATGAACCAGCAGCGCGAAGTCATCTACACCCGCCGCCGCCGCGCGCTCGTCGCCGACCGGATCAAGGATGACATCATGGACCTGCTGGACGAGTACGTCCAGAAGACGGTCGAGAAGTACTACGATGCCGGCGACATCGAGGGTCTTCAGACCGAGATCCGGACCCAGCTGCTCGTGGACGTGCCGATCACGCCGAACGAGTGGCAGAAGAACGGCAAGGACGGCGTCTCCAGACAGGTCATTGCGACCGCAAGCGAGTTCTACCACCGGAAGGAAGAGCGGCTCGGCGTCGAGATGGTCGCGCGCATCGAGAAGATGGTCGTCCTCCAGGTCATCGACGAGAAGTGGAAGGACCATCTGCGGGAGATGGACGACCTGAAGGAAGGCATCCATCTGCGCGCCTACGGCCAGAAGGACCCGCTGGTCGAATACAAGACGGAAGGGTTCAGGATGTTCATGGAACTCCTGGACCAGATCAACACCGAGACGATCGGTCTGGTGTTCAAGCTCTTTCCCGCGGCGGCGCAGCCGCTGCCGGTGCGCGGGCCGCAGCGGCCACAGCAGATGCACGCGGTGCACCAGGCCACCGACGGCCTCGGGTTCCAGGGGAACAGGGAGCCCGTTCCGGGGGCCGCGGGCGGACAGCCGCCCAAGGCCGGGAAACCCCAGCCCATCCAGGTCGGGGAGAAAGTCGGACGCAACGATCCCTGTCCCTGCGGCAGCGGAAAGAAGTACAAGCAGTGCCACGGCAAATAAGGTAGGTTCCTGGTCGATCAATCCTGAGGTCCATCTGCCATGAAGAAGATCGAAGCCATTATCCGCCCGTTTCGCATCGATGACGTCCGTGAAGCTCTCGGGGAGATCGGCGTGAAGGGAATGACGCTCACCGAAGTGAAGGGGTATGGCCGACAGAAGGGGCATACCGAATTGTACCGCGGGTCCGAGTACCAGATCGATTTCCTCCCGAAGCTCAAGCTGGAGATCGTCGTCGCGGACAAGATGGTCGAGCAGGTGGTGGACGTCATCCTGAAGGCAGCCAAAACCGGCCAGGTCGGCGACGGGAAGATCTTCATTTCCACCATCGACGACGTGGTACGCGTCCGCACCGGAGAATCCGGCGAGGACGCGCTGTAGCTCCGGCCGTACGGTCCTTTCCTGTTGCGGCGACCGTCGATGAGGACGGGCCCGTCATTCTGAGCATGGCCGAGAAACTCCTATGAGCGAACCCGAAAGCACGCCGTCAGGTTTCCGCTGCGGGTACGTCGCTATTGTGGGTGAACCGAACGTTGGCAAATCCACGCTGATGAACCGGCTGCTCGGGCAGAAGATCTCCATCGTCACCCGCAAACCCCAGACCACGCGCCACAAGGTGCTGGGGATCCTTTCGAACGATCACGCGCAGATGATCTTCCTGGACACGCCGGGCATCATCACGCCGCATTACGCCCTGCACGAGGCGATGATGCGGTCGGCGGGGGCGGCGATCCAGGACGCCGACGTCATCCTCCTCATGATCGACGCAACCTCCCCGGGCTCCGACGACCCCGCCTCGCACGCCCAGGTCTTCGAGCGGCTCACCGGCCTCACCAAGCCGGTCCACCTGGTCATCAACAAGATCGATCTTATCCAGAAGGCGGCACTTCTACCCGTCATCGATGCCTTCGCGAAGCGCTACACGTTTGGCGAGATCCTCCCCGTATCGGGACTCACCGGTGAAGGGGTGGAGGAGCTGCTGCGTGTCATTGAGCGCGGCCTGCCGGAGCACCCGCCGCTCTATCCGCCCGATATCGTCAGCGATCACCAGGAACGCTTCTTTGTCGCGGAGATCATCCGCGAGAAGATCTTCGTGGCCTGCCAGGACGAAGTGCCGTATTCGACGACCGTGGATATCGTCGAGTTCAAGGAGCGCGCGCACGGGAAGTGGTTCATCAGCGCCGATGTGTACGTCGAGCGGGATTCGCAGAAGGGGATCGTGATCGGCAAGGGGGGCACGAAGCTGCGCGAGATCGGATCGGCGGCCCGCCGGGACATCGAGACATTCCTTCAGAACCCCGTCTTCCTGGAGCTCCACGTCAAAGTGCGCGAAGGGTGGAGGGAGCAGGAGGACTGGCTCAAGCGGCTCGGCTACGGACCCTCCTGAGCAGGGTGCGCACAATGCAGGCAACCGGGTCCGACCGCCTGAAGATCTTCCTCGCGTTCCTCGCCGTCAGCACCATCTGGGGCTCCACCTGGCTGGCGATCAAGATCGGGCTTCAGACCGTGCCTCCGTTCCTGTCTGCAGGCCTGCGCTTTGTCCTGGCGTCGAGCATACTCCTGCTCATCGTGCGCTTCAGAGAAGGGTCGATCCCGAAGACTCGTGAAGCGAAGATTGTCTACGCCACGATGGGTCTCCTCTCGTTCACCATCCCGTTCGCCCTCGTCTACTGGGGCACGCAGTTCATCCCTTCCGCGCTGGGCAGCATCCTCTTTGCAGCATACCCGTTCTGGGTTGCACTCTTCTCGATCCTGCTCCTCCCGAACGAGCGGATGAATGCTTACAAGGCCGCCGGCATCGCGATCGGTTTCATCGGCCTTGTCGTCGTCTTCTCGCGGGACCTCGAGTGGACCGGGTCGTCCTCGCTCCCGGGCATGATCGCGGTCATGACCAGCGCCGCACTGCAGGGGTTCTCGCTGATCATCGTGAAGAAGTACGGCGGACCGATCAGTCCGTTTGCGATGAACGGGATCGGCATGGCGATCGGGGCGGTGGGGCTGCTGACGCTCGCGCTGCTGTTTGAGCCGGTCGGAACCGCAGTATGGACCTCCCAGGTAGTCCTTTCGATCGTCTACCTCGCGCTGTTCGGGTCGGTCGTGACATTCGTCTCATATTACTGGCTCCTGAAGCGCACCGACGCAGTCTACCTATCGCTGACCTCGTTCATCAACCCGATCGTCGCGGTTCTGCTGGGCGTGGTATTCATGGGCGAACATCTGGGGCCGACGGTGTTGACGGGAGCTGCGCTCGTCCTCCTGGGGATTGCGGTTGCGAATGGCAAGGCGCTCGCTGCGCGGATCCGACGGGTTGGGGAGGAGGCGGGATGAGCCCGGACGGCATCACGATCAGGCTCTCGGAGCAGGAGGTGGGCCTCGCCGAAAAGCTGGAGGCGCTCACCGCGGGTCCCGGGGTCTACCTCCACAAGGATGCGGGCGGGACGGTGCTCTACGTCGGCAAGGCCAAGAGCCTCCGGAACCGGGTGCGCCAGTATTTCCAGAAGTCCCGTTCGATGGGTCCGCGCATCGAGCAGATGCTCTCGCGCGCGACCGACCTGGAGGTGATCGTCACCGACAGCGAAGTGGAGGCGCTGATTCTTGAGTCGAACCTGATCAAGAAGATGAAGCCGCGCTACAACGTGACGCTGAAGGACGACAAGAGCTATCCGTACATCGTCATCACCAACGAGCCGTTCCCGCGCGTGTTCGTGACCCGCCAGGTCCGGAAAGACGGATCGCACTACTTCGGCCCGTACACGGACGTGAAGAACGTGCGCGCAGCGCTCAAGACGGTCCGGGATATCTTCCCCGTCCGGAGCTGCAACTACCTCATCGACGAGGAGTCGATCCGGAAACGCAAGGTGAAGGTCTGCCTCGACTACCACATCAAGAAGTGTGAAGGGCCGTGCGAGGGACTTGTCTCACACGAGCGGTACGGGGCGATGATCGAGCAGGTGGCCTCGCTCATCCGGGGGCGGACGGATTCCCTGATCGCGAAGTTGACCGATCAGATGGACCGTGAAGCCAATTCCCTGCGGTTCGAGGAGGCGGCGATCCTGCGCGACCGGATCAAGGGGCTGCAGGCGTACAGCGAGCGGCAGAAGGCGTCTAACCTCGATGCGGTCGACCGCGACATTCTCGCAGTGGCGGTGGAGGGGGACGATGCGTGCGGGGTGATCTTCCGGCTTCGGGAAGGGAAGATGATCGGACGGCGCCACTACTATCTGGCAAACGTCGATCAGCGCGAACAGTGGGAAATCATTGAAGCGCTCGTGCAGCAGTACTACCTGGATGCCGACGATGTCCCCGGTGAAGTGCTCGTTCCCGTCGCCCCTGCGGAAACTGCCACGCTTGAGCGCTGGCTCTCCGAACGCGCGGGAGTGCATGTGACGCTTGTCGTTCCAAGAGAGGGCGAGGAAGCGACGCTCGTTCGCCTGGCCGCGACCAACGCGAAGTTCCTGCTGGACGAGCTGAAGCTCCAGCGGCTGAAGCGGTCGGAAGTGATCCCGCACGGCGTGCAGTCGCTCCAGAAGGATCTCCGCCTCGACCGGCTGCCGCGCCGCATGGAGTGCTTCGATATCTCGAATATCCAGGGGACCGACCCGGTTGCGTCGATGGTGGTGTTCGTGGACGGAAAGCCCAGAAAGAGCGAGTACAGGAAATACAAGATCCGGTCGGTCGCCGGTCCCGACGACTTTGCCAGCATGCAGGAGGTCGTGAGGCGAAGGCTCTCCCGACTGCAGGAGGAGCAGCAGCCGCTGCCGGACCTGATCGTCATCGACGGGGGGAAGGGGCAGCTCTCGAGCGCGGTGGAGGTGTTACGCGACCTCGACCTGCCGGGTCAGCCGGTGATCGGGTTGGCGAAGAAGCTGGAAGAGGTGTTCATGCCGGGCAGGAGCGAGCCCGAGATCCTTCCCAAGGCATCAACCAGCCTGCGCCTCCTGCAGAGGATCCGCGACGAAGCGCACAGGTTCGCCGTCAGTTATCATCGCACGCTCCGCTCGAAGCGGACACTGCAGACGGAGCTCGACCTGATCAAGGGGATCGGGAAGAAGCGTGCCGGAGAGCTGCTGGAGGTCTTCGGGTCGGTGCAGGGGGTCAGGTTCGCGACAGTGGATCAGCTTGCGGAAATCGTGGGACAGACCGTCGCGGAGCGCGTGCGCGAGTACTTCGACATGTCTGATGGCGCGCCCGAGGAAACGCCGAAGACCGAGACTGCCGGGCCGGATACCGCGGCCAAAGGGACCGAGGAGGCAGGCTCATAACAGGCGCATCATCTCTCTGCCTGGGCGAGTTCCCCTGCCACCCTGGAGAAGTGACGACGTCGCTGCTCACCCTGCCTGATCTCCCTGTGCTATCCATCAATCCTGCACGCATGGAGCAAGCCTTCGGGGAGCGAGCACGGATTTCGGGATCGGGTACGCCTTGCGGAAACGCCTAAGCGTGAAGAGCGCGGGTTATTAGTACTCCCATCGAATGCCTGCGGTGACCACGAGATTCCGTCCCATCCCCGGCTCCAGGTAGATCGCCTCCCCCGCCCGGTTCACGTCCGGGTTGATCCAGCCAGAGGCGGCGTATCGCCTTTCCAGCAGGTTTTCCACCGCGGCCGTGAGGCTCAATGCCAGCCCCTTGCCTAACGGCTCCACGCCGTCGATGCCTCCCGCCACATGCACTGCCGTCCACGGGCTCACGGTGAACCGGTTGTAGTCATCCACCACGTATGCTCCGACCCCCTGGATTGTCATCTCGACAAAGGCCCAGCGCACATCCGGGTGTGCGTACCGGGCCCTCGCATGGTAGAAGTTCCACGGCAGACCGGCCATGTCGTTCCCCGAAAGATCCCCTGATGCCCCTGGCCGCCCGTAGTGTACCGAGTCGATGACGTATGAGCGGTACGTATTCTGCGAGAGCGTCAGCGACCCTTCGAGCAAGAGTCCGATTGATGTCCGGGCCGTGCCGCTCAGCTCCACGCCGATCCGTTCGCTTCGTCCCGCCGTGAAATAGAATCTCCCATTCCTGTAGGGGATGATGTCGTTGTGGGTTCGGATGAAATACGCCGCGGCGTCATACGTGACCTCGCTCAGGAACGCTCCGCCGCCCCACTCTACGCCGCCGCGCGTACCTGCTTCGAGCGTCAGCGATCGGGACGGCTCGAGCAGGGGGTTTATGGCGTACAGCGTGTCTTCGCCCGTCGTCGACGGCGGGTCCGTCTCGTTGCCGGCCGGGATTTCGAATCCGCCGCCGACATTCAGATAGGCCATGGAACCTGGCGAGAATTCCCACCGCAGCCCGCCTTTCGGCGTGAATCCGGTGAACGACTTGCGGTCATGCAGGAGCGGGGTGCCGGAGGATTCGTAGAAGTCCTCGTATGTGTAGGTGATGTCGTCATACCTGAAGCCGAGCGAAATCCCAAGGCCATTGTCCAGAATAAGGTCATCCTCGATGAACAGTCCCGCGGCAAGAGCGTTCTCCCGTTTATCGGTGCGGAGTGCCCCGCGGCCCCCATTCGCGAGATTGTAAAAGAGGACAGATCCATCCTGCAGCTCGACATCGCCGCCGGCGTGCAGCGTGTTGGTGATATCCTCCGAGAGCGCGGAGAGGTTTCTGTACACCGCGGCTCCGCCGACATGGTATCGCGTGAAGTCCCTGAACGTGTTTCGCTCGGAACGCTGGAGGAATTTTGGCGTAACGAACGTGGAGAGCATAATCGTTTGTGAGGGGTCGAACTCGTGCTCCATGCGGACGCCCAACCGGCCGAGCGTATTATCCCTGTGCTCGTCCCGCTGCACGTACGTCGGACTGTAATTGATCGGGTCGTCCTGTGCCTGCCGCGGGTCGGAGGAGTACTGCGATGGCGTCAGCGCTCCTGGAATCCTGAACGTGCTGTGCGCGGCCGCGAGTGAGATGTCGAACCGTGTTTGTGCGGACGCCCGGATCGCGGCCAGCGCATTGAAGATATCCTGTGTGCTTCGCGAGTGTTCGCGCCATCCATCATACCCGCTGGTTCCGTAGGAGAGCCCGATGCTGCCGCCGTCGATCGGGAGGCCCGCGTCGATGACCGTCTTTAGAAATCCAAATCCTCCCGTTGCCGTTCGGATCCGGACAAAGGGAGTATCGAAATCCATGTCCGTACGAAAATTGATGACGCCGCCGGACGCGTTGCCCCAGAGGGTCGTGGCGTTTGACCGGATGACTTCTAGCGATCCCACGGACCAGGGGTTCAGGAGGTCGAACGAGGTGCGGCCATCAGGTTCTGTGAGGGGGAGTCCGTCGAGCAGCACGCGGATCCCGCGGGAGGTTCCGGCGTTCGAGCGTTCGCCGGCGCCCCTCGCGCCGAAGCCGCGGATAGTGATCCGCACATCCTGGGATCCGGAGCGGGATTGGGCTAGTACGCCGGGGACGCCTCGCAGGGCCTCATCCAGGCCGATCCCTCGGACGAACGAAATGTCCGCCGGCTTCAGGACGGTCACCGCCAGGGGCAGATCGCCGGTGGTCAATGACGAGCGGGACGACGTGACGACGACTTCGGGGAGGACATACACGGTGTCGGTACGCTCACCCGGAGTCTTCTCTGGAAACAGGGGGAAGGAGGGGGCTGCGCCTGGAGCACAGACGAGCAGGACGGAGAGAAAGGGCCTGAGATTCATGGCAAGCCTTTGAGATGCCGATCGCGAAGAGAACCGGCTTGTAGCGGATGGTTGCCTTAATCTCGCGAGAAGAAAGTGAATAGGCAAACGAAGCTGCGCTACGAGCCGGAAGCCGCCACTCGCGCGAGCGCCTGCACGGCCTGGACCATGGCCATCAACCCCATCCCCTTGCCCATCGAGATGTTTTGCCGGAAGATTTCCAGGACGATGTCGGGAGGGACGGCGGCCACGGTGACCGCGGGAAGTCCGGAGAGTGTCTGCTTCAGGATAGCGGAGAGCGCCTTTGCCGATATCCCCGAAGGGTTCTCGACCGCGAAATGGAGATCGAGCGTCCCGTCGTTCTTTCTGAGCGCCCAGACATAGGCGTCGGATTCGCAGTACGGCACGCGGTGAGCAGGATCGTACGGTCGCCGCGCAACGGATGCGTCGACGGGCCGGTAGCGGTCCGCCCAGTGAATCAGGAGCGCCGCACGCTCTTCGGAGTCGTGCGTGCTGTTGAGAGTTTCGATAACCTCGCGGAGGTGGTCGGGCAGCGTTGTGGTCGCGATCGTGCTCATCGCTCGATCGGCACGTTGACCAGGTTGCCCCACTCGGTCCAGCTGCCGTCGTAGTTCCTGACGTTCTTGAACCCGAGCAGGTGTGTCAGCACGAACCACGTATGGCTGCTCCGCTCGCCGATGCGGCAGTACGTGATAACGTCGTCGTCGCCTGCGAGTCCCTGCTCCCCGATGTAGATCTCCCACAGCTTGTCCGCAGGCTTGAACGTGCCGTCTTCCAGGTTGACCGCGCGGGCCCACGGAACGTTCCTCGCGCCGGGGATGTGTCCGCCCCGGAGAGAGCCCTCGTTGGGATAGTTCGGCATGTGCAGCCGCTCGCCTGTATACTCCTCGGGCGAACGGACATCGACGAGTGGCAGACCCTTTTCGAGGTGGACGAGCACGTCATCCCTGAAGGCTCGCACAGAGCTGTCATCGCGTTCGGGTGCTTTGTAGGCCGTCTTCGCGATGACCGGAACCTCCCGGGTCATGGGGCGTCCTTCGAGTTCCCATTTCTGTCGCCCGCCGTCCATGATCTTTGCGTTGGTATGGTTGAAGAGTCGGAACACCCAGTATGCGTAGCAGGCCCACCAGTTGTTCTTGTCGCCGTAGAAGACAACGGTCGTTCCCGGCGTGACCCCGATGCGTGACATGAGCTGTTCGAAGCCGCTCCTCGTGATGTAGTCGCGTCGGAGCTGGTCGTTCAGATCGCTCGTCCAGTCCACGTGCACCGCACCCGGGACATGGCCGGAGGCGTACAGGAGGGTGTCCTCGTTCGACTCCACCATCCGGACCGACGGGTCCTTCAGATGCTCTGCCACCCAGGCGGTGGACACGAGCGAATCGGGATTGGCGTAACCTCTCACTTTTATATCGGTAGACATAGGGGTTCTCCGGAGATTCGAGACTGTGTCATACTACTCCAACGGCCAGGGGACTGGCAAGGTTCCTTGTCGGCGATGTAGTTTCTACAATTCGAGATATGAATGGCCGAGTTTGCCCACTCATGCCGTCGGCAACCACCTGGATTTGCGTCGAAATGAGAGAAACGTCGCCTGAGAGAACGATGTCTGGTGGCATATTCCTTGTCTCTTCTGCATGTGATGAGTACTCATGAGTAAGACAACCAGAAAGGGCAGGAATCATGAGAATCAAGCAGGTATGGGGAGAATTCTTTATGCCGGAGGTTGCGCGAAAGAGGCTGGAGGAGAGTGTATTCGGGAGCGGTGAAGAGGCGGTCAGGGATATCCAACAGGTTTTCCCGAACCACGTGGTGTACGAGGAAGCCGGCTCACTGAAGGTTACCGTGAAGGACAGGAGTTTCAGGGTGGCCGAATTCCTGGAAGTCTGAGCCCCCACGCGGGGGGTGTTCGATATCGACACAATAGAGGCGCGCATGAAATCCACGATGAACATCAAGGGACGATTCGTTGTTGTCGTCGGGTTGGCTCTTGTGATGGCCGCACTGATCATAGGCAGGACCGCGGAGGCGCAGAATGCGCCGCAGCAGGCTCCGAAGGTTGTCAAGTGGGAGTACGCCGATGGCGCGAACCTGAACATCGCTCAGATGAACGCCCTGGGCGAGCAGGGATGGGAGTTGTGCTCGTTCGTGAATTACGGGAAGGATCTGTACTACATCTTCAAGCGCCCGAAGAATTGACCGGCGGCAGCGTCATCCCGCGGCAGCGTCATCCTGCGGCAGCGTCACCTCGCGGCAGCGTCACTTCGCGGCAGCGTCACCTCGCGGCAGCGTCATCCCGCGGCAGCGTCACCTCGCGGTAGCGTCATCCCGCGGCAGCGTCACCTCGCGGCAGCGTCACCTCGCGGCAGCGTCACCTCGCGGCAGCGTCACCTCGCGGTACGGACCCCTCGCACGACAAGGACCACTGTCCCCAGACGACGTCGCCGGACGGGGAACAGACCGGTTGGCGCGATTGTTGAAGTTAGTGTACGTAGACGAGGGAATTGTATATGATTGCCGCCAGAGACTTGTCCCATCAGGCTGTATTGCCGCCGATTCCAAGGCGATTCTTCGGGGTGTCGTCTCCGTCGCAGTACACGTGGAGACTCGTCGGCATTCCGCTGACGCTCATTGTCGCCCTGCTGGATTACTTCACCAGGAATGAACTGCAGGTCTCGGTCCTCTATCTTGTACCCATAGCCCTGGCGAGCTGGAAGCTCACGAGGGGAGAGGCTGTCTTTGTTGCGTCATTCAGCGCGCTCATCTGGTTTGTCGCAGAGACTGCGGCCTTGCATCAGACGACGACAGTCTGGATTCCCTTCCTGAACATGCTGGCGCTCTTCGGCGTCTTCCTCACGGTGGCTCTGATTCTGTCGGCACTCCGGGAAGCGTTTGCCGAGCAGAAGAGACTCATCAGAGAGCTGGAGGAGGCTCTGGGACGGGTAAAGACCCTCACCGGGCTGCTCCCGATGTGTTCGTGGTGCAAGAAGGTACGTGACGATCATGGCTACTGGCAAGCGGTCGAGGCGTACATCCATGAGCATTCCAACGTGGAGGTGACGCATGGGATCTGTCCCGAGTGCAAGACCTCCTTCTTTCCGACAGGGACAGGGTTGCGAGATGTTGCCACGTAGCGAGGACGGTACTCCCGCCCTCCACATCTGCTCCTTGGCCACGTTCAGGACTGGGTCCGGTGGGGATATTGCTTCCAACGACCCCCCTCAGGTCCCCGCGAGGGGCAATAAGTTCCTCCCCCCGGGATTAACTACTGTTTCATCCCTTCTGTTGATTCATGTTGAAGCCCCGTCCGGTATACTGCATCGGGTTGGTAGATTCCATCCATTCTAGTTTCTGAATATGAAGGTGGACAAACTGAAAAGACGATCCGTCCTCTTTGCGACTGCAAGTGTCCTGCTGTGCACAGGTGCGTCCGGTCAGTGGGTTCAGAGCAATGGTCCTTTCGGGGGCGTTGTCCAGACCCTTGCAGTTAGTGGCACAGATCTTATAGCGGGGACATTTCAAGGGGGGATGTTTCTCTCCACAGACGACGGCGGGAGCTGGACTGCAATCAACCAGGGCCTTACGGACAGAGGTGTGAATTGTCTGTCTGTCAGCGGGGGGCATGTCTTTGCCGGGACGAATAGCGGCATCTTCCACTCGGACAACGCCAGCACAGGCTGGACTCCCGTCGGTGAAGGGATGGCAAACAGATTCGTGAATTGTCTCGCGGTGAGTGAGACGAATGTCTTTGCAGGCACCTGGAACGACGGCGTCTTTCTCTCGACTGACAACGGGGCACACTGGAAGTCAGTCGCGAGCGGCCTGTCAAATAGGGACGTTCAGGCACTCGCCGTCGCAGGGCCCCAATCTCTTCGCAGGAACAAAAAACGGGGTTTTCCTTTCGACCGACAATGGAACAAGCTGGAGTGATGTCAGCGAGGGCGTGACAAACAGGATCGTCAAATGCCTTGCTGTCAGCGGGGTCAATATCTTTGCCGGCACGAGTGGTGGCGTGTTTCTCTCGACGAACGCCGGCACCAGTTGGGCCGCAATCAATACGGGGCTGAGTCACAAGGATGTCAACTGTCTCGCTGTTAGCGGGGACAATGTTTTCGCGGGGACCTCGGGCGGATTCTTTGTGTCAACCAACAACGGGACCAGATGGGCTGAGGTCGGCTCCTACCTTTCACACGTGAATGTGCTTTCTCTTGCGACGCGCAGCACGAACCTCTTCGCGGGTACCACACGCGGGGTGTTCCGTTCCACTGACAATGGTGCGAGCTGGAGTCCGGTCAACGCTGGCCTGACCGGCATGACGGCTCTGAGTTTTGCCGTGAGCGGAACGGACCTGTTTGTGGGCACCATGTACAGCGGGGTGTTTGCGTCCAGCAATAGCGGGATGAGCTGGACTGCGGGCTCCGCTGACCTCGCAAATACCTCGGTTGTGTCGCTTGGGGTGAAGGGGACAACACTCTTTGCGGGAACATCCAATGCCGGCGTCTTTCGTTCTACTGACAGCGGGACAACCTGGACCGCGTTGAACGCCGGTCTGACGAACACAAGGCTTCTGTCTCTTGCTGTGAGCGGGACGGCCCTCTTTGTGGGTCCTGCCGATGGCGGAGTGTCCCTGTCGAGAGACAACGGCACAAGCTGGGTTACCGCGAATGCCGGTTTCCCGAAGGATCAGTTCGGGCGATATCCGGGTGTCACATGTTTTGCTGGATCCGACCAGCATCTCTTCGCGGGCACAAAAGGCTCTGGCGTCTTTCTGTCGACCGACAACGGCATGAGCTGGAGTCAGCCGAGCGTCGGCCCAAACCCCTTCATCCTGTCGCTTGCGGTCAGTGGAGCGAATCTGTTTGCGGGCACGAGTGGCGCCTCCGTGTTTGTATCCACTGACCACGGCGCGAGCTGGCGTTCGGTCGGCCAGGGACTCACGGACTTCGTTATCAGGGCACTTACGGTCAGCGGGACGAGTCTCTTTGCGGGGACACCTGGTGGAGTCTTTACGTCCTCCAACGGGGGAGCCAGATGGAATAAGGTCAACGATGGTCTCACGAGTGTGAATGTTCTCTCGCTTACGGTCATGGGGATGGATCTGTATGCGGGAACCCTTGGCGCCGGTGTATGGCAGCGAACACTGGCAGAGATGGTGACATCGTCGCAGGAGTCGTTCAGTCCGATTCCCGCTTCGTTCGAATTGTGTCAGAACTATCCCAACCCCTTCAACCCGAGTACGACGATCAGATATGCATTGCCGGAGCGTTCGCACGTAACGCTGACCATCTTCAACACGCTTGGCGAGGTGGTAGCCAATCTGGTCGAGGGTGAACAGGAGGCCGGGTATCACGAGGTTGTGTTTGACGCCTCAGGGCTCTCCAGCGGGATCTACTTCTATCGGCTTGCAGCCGGGCAATCTATGGAGACGAAGAAGTTCGCGTTGATGAGGTAATCGGCGGTGATCATCCGACCACACCAGGGGGCCTCAAGGCCCCCTTTTTTCTGGTGGCCTCACAACCTTCGTTGGATCCCGCCCAACGCCTACTTTTTTCTCTATCTCTCCGGAGGCATATGTGGAGCACCTCCAACGGTGCTAGGTCGGAAATCACGAGTTGAACTGGGGGTCTTCAGCAAAGAACGCGATCTGTCAGCTGCCCCATCCAGATGTCCTTGAATTTCTAGCAGGGAACATGTAACATCCTCCCATACCATTGGTCTGTCTCGCCTGAGACTTTCCAGACACCATGCGGGATTGAAGTGTTGAGGGGTTGTGTAGCCGCCCGGTGAAGTTCGCGGCCCCGCCGCCATTGGTGGTTCCTCAACGAGTGCACACTCAACCTAAGCTTGAGCAGGCACGCATCGTAGTCTGCCAAAGAGATGCCGACCATGGCTAGAACCCCCAGACTTGCGGGCATTTCCCTGTACTACCTCTGCCTTATTCCAGCGATTGTTGCGCTGGTATGCCTGTCCATAAGCATCAGCAGGTTCATGGCGTATGGTGATCCAGTGCATGCTGAAGGGGCGCCGGACATCCTTTCCACTTCCTTCGAAGCTTGGCGAGCCAGCGTTCAAACTGGGTTATCAGAACCGCATCGTACTACAGATTCAACGGGCCGCGCGGACGTGCCGACCTTTGCCCCCAATGACAGCACCCTCAGAGGGGTTTTTGACTCGCTGCAGACCCAGGCCCTGAGCTCGCACAAACATCGACTTATCATGGCCGCGCTGCAACCCGCGATCATGTCAGTGATATCCATTGTCATTTGTGTTGGTTTGTGGTGTTGTCTGAGAGGCACGCCTGTTCTCCTTCTCTGGTTGCTTGTCGTCCTGGTTCCCGTCGTGTGCGTCGGTTTTGGCAGCTGGGCGTCTTTGGCAGCAACGAATCGTGCGGGGCAGTTCTTCCAGGAACCCGCGATCACGGTTTGGCAGGCCATCGGGGTAGCGGCACCCTTCTTCGTCCTCGCCCTGTTTGCCTCAATAAGACGAATTTCGAGCCATGGCTTTGATGGAATAACTATGGCCTGGATTCTCGGGACCGTGTTGACGGTTGCCTTGCATTGGCTACTGTACTATGAGGGCTACACATATTGGAGGGATGAAGGGACGGGGGGTGCCAATATCGGCCTGGGGCTTCTGATGCTTGCATCACCGCTGTTGACCGGGGCTGGCATGTTTCTGGGGTATCGCGTCGGTATGAGGCACGAGAAAGCTGGAAACAGTGACCCCGGCACATCGCCCCCTTAGTGGGTAGGCCCCGGCAGCTGGACACTGGTCCGGTGCCTCCGCTGTTGAGCCCACGACGACGACCCCCTGTGACCCTTTGTTGACAACTTCTTGACAGTCGCTTCCCTCCCCGTGCGCATACTGAAGCTGGACATCCGGTAGGGGCATGCACCAGGAGATTCCTCGCTTCATCTATCGCGACGAACGGAGGGCACAATGAGCACCCGATCCATCTGCATCACACTCGTGTTCCTTGTGGCCTGCGTTTCCACAAGGGCGCAGGAGAACGCAAGCGTCGGACCGGACGGCCGCTATGTGGCCGCCCTGGGCGCGCTCGATTCGACCATATTTGTGGGGACCCAATTCCGAGGCGTCTTTCGTTCGACGAATAGAGGTTTGGAATGGACCCCATCCAGCGTCGGACTAGTATATCCGACCATCCAGGCCTTCGCGACGCGCGACACTCTTGTCTTTGCCGCAGCCCTTTTTGGCGGCGTTTTCCGCTCAACCGACGGAGGCTCCAGCTGGAAGGAGGTCGATCTCGGCCAGCCCGGCACTTGTGCGATGGCGTTCGCAGTATCGGGGACGAGCCTCTTTGTGGGGACCGTGAGCGGCGGCGTGCTCCTGTCGACCGACGACGGCACAAGTTGGACGCAGGTCAACAATGGGTTGACGACCTCAGATGTGGTGGCCCTCGCGGCGGTCGGACCGAACCTCTTTGCGGGGACCTCCAAGGACGGGGTGTTTCGTTCCACGGACAACGGCGAGAGTTGGGTGCCAGCCGGTAGCGGAATGGCAGACGCGCACGTTTCCACGTTCGCGGCGTCGGGCACGATGGTCTTTGCCGGAACGCAGGAGGGCGTCTACATGACCACCGACAACGGCACGAGCTGGGCAGAAGTCAATGCCGGCATTGGACATCCACCTGTGACCTCCTTTGCTGTCTCCGGGACGGACCTGTTTGCGGGGACCATGGGCGATGGAGTACTTCTGTCGCGCAACAACGGCACGAGCTGGACGAAGGCGAACCAGGGTCTGGAAGACATGAATGTGAGGGCGTTAGCCGTTTCGGGCACGAGCCTCTTTGCCGGGACGCTCAACGGCGGAGTCTTTGTCACCACCGACAAAGGGGCCAGCTGGTCGGCAGTGAATGCCGGTCTGGTTGTCGCGCCGGCGGATTCGGGAAGCACCGCAGAAGAGAATGCCTTCGCTGGTCCAAGTCTCGGATACTCCAAGGACACCTTCGTTCCCGCCCTGGTGTACGGTACCCAGCTCGGGGTTTATGCCCCGGAAATCTCTTTCCCGGTCACCGTTATCGTCAGCGATCCCTACAACGGAAGCAAGTGGAATGTCTCCTGGTCGGCACTCATACCTCTCGGCATCGGGCTGGTAGGGAGTATTTTCCACGAGGGGGAACCCCTTAGCTGGATGCGGACCATTATCGAATATGGACTTCTTGCCCCGGCACTGCTTCTCAATTCTCAGCATCATCTGGTGATCATAGGTCCGGGAGGCCTGTCAGAGGCAACCCAGTCGCGGCTCACGGCGTTTGCCGGCTTCAGGATGGACTGCTATTCGCGCGACGTCACGTGGGCTCGATTGAGTCCGATGGCGGGTATTCAACATGCATTCAATCTCACAGGCTCCAGCGATGGCAACGCCTCGAACTGGCTTGCTCTCTCTGCTGGAATAGAAGCTCCCGTTGACTTTGAGGCGGTAGCGCACTCGATTCCTCCCCGTTGGTTTGTAGGGGTGAAGTACTACACTCCTTTCACTCGCTAATGGCTTCGCCTATCCCGGCCAGGGTGGGAAAATTCGGCCGAAAGCCTGTTGACTGTCGGCCCGGGTGTTCGTACATTTAACGCGGCGTGTTGACAAACGTGCCGAGTGAACCTGTCAACAGTCGCCAACAGTAACGCCTGTGCAGGGCAGAAATAGCCCAAAACAGCCAGATTTCCAAGGGCGCTTAGCTCAGTTGGTTCAGAGCGTACGCCTCACACGCGTAAGGTCGCAGGTTCGAACCCCGCAGCGCCCACACTCCAGTTCCTGATTTACTTCACCCTTTAAATCCTGCCCTGTGAGGCAGGCAAGGGGCGACATGCACATCGAAGACCGGCGGATTTCAGCCGCGAAGAAACCGTGAAACCTCCACCCCGACAGGGGCTGGAGGTTTTTTTATTCCCGGAGGCGAGCAACACATGAGGAAGCTCAAAGCGACCATCATCGATCCGCAAGGGCTCGAGCGGACCCTGAAACGTCTGGCCCATGAGATCCTGGAAAAAAACAAGGGTGCGGCGAATATCGTCGTGGTGGGCATCAGGACGCGCGGGGAGTTCCTGGCCCGACGCATCGTGCGCCTGATCGAGGAAGTCGAGGGGATCAAGCCGCCGCTCGGCTCGCTCGACATCACGCTCTACCGCGATGACCTGCTCGGCAAGCTCGAGCAGCCCAGGCTGCAGGGGACCGATATCCCGTTCGATATGTCCGGGAAGGATGTTGTGCTGGTGGACGACGTCCTCTACACGGGCCGGACGATCCGCGCCGCCCTTGACGAGCTGATCGACCTCGGCCGCCCGAAAAGCATTCAGCTTGCGGTGCTCATCGACCGCGGGCATCGACAGGTACCGATCCGCGCCGACTACGTCGGGAAAAATGTCCCGACCTCGTCCGACGAATCGATCCGGGTACACGTCAGCGAAGTGGACGGCGAAGACAGCGTCCTGCTGATGCACCCCGAGGAATAAGCACGCAGAGACAAGGAGATCAGCGTTCATGCCACTTCAGAGCAGACACCTTCTCGGGCTTGACGGGATGAAGCGCGAGGACATCCAGCTCATCCTGGACACCGCGGTCTCGTTCCGCGAAGTCCTGGATCGGCCGATCAAGAAGGTCCCCACGCTACAGGGGAAAACGATCGTCAACATGTTCTTCGAGAACTCCACGCGCACGCGGCTCTCGTTCGAGCTCGCCGAGCGGCGCCTCTCCGCCGACGTGCTCGGGTTCCAGTCGACCGGAAGCAGCGTGTCGAAGGGAGAAACCCTCAAGGACACGGCCCGCAACATCGAGGCGATGAAGGTCGATATGGTGGTCATGCGCCACTCGGCCTCGGGCGCCACGCATTATCTCTCCAAGGTCATCGAAGCGAACGTCGTGAACGCCGGCGACGGCCAGCACGAACATCCCACGCAGGCCCTGCTGGATATGTACACGATCCGCGAGCGCGTGGGGCGCCTCGAAGGGCTGCACGTGGGGATCCTGGGGGACATCTCCCACAGCAGGGTGGCCCGGTCGAACATCTACGGTCTCCTGACCATGGGCGCGAAAGTCAGCGTCTGCGGGCCCGCGACGATGATCCCGCGCGACATCGAGAAGCTCGGCGTCAGCGTGGTCCACAGCCTGGATGAGCTGCTGCCGACGATCGAGGTCCTGAACGTCCTCCGCATCCAGATGGAGCGCGACGCCGGACGGCTCTTCCCGAACATCCGGGAGTACCATCTTCAGTACGGCGTCACGCGGCGCCGGCTCGACAAGGCGGGGAGGGACATCACAATCCTGCATCCCGGGCCGATCAACCGGGACGTGGAAATTTCGGCGGACGTGGCCGACAGCGAACACTCGGTGATCCTCCAGCAGGTGCTGAACGGCGTCGCGATCCGCATGGCGGTCCTGTACCTGCTGTCGACCAGAAACTAACTCGGAGCTCGGAGACATCATGCAGATTCTTCTCAAAGGCGGACGGCTCATCGATCCGGTCACGGGGCGTGACGAAACCGTCGACTTCCATGTCGTTCACGGCCGTATCGAGCGCATGGGGCAGAACCTGAGTGCGCCCGCCTCGCAACTCATCGACCTGCGCGGAAAGGTCGTCGCGCCCGGCTTCTTCGACATGCACGTGCATTTCCGGGAGCCCGGCTTCGAGTACAAGGAGACGATCGAATCGGGCTGCGCCGCTGCGGCGGCGGGAGGGTTCACGGGCGTGGCCTGCATGCCCAACACGAATCCGGCGATCGACGACGAGTCGGTGATCCGGTTCATCCAGGCCCGCGCGCGCATAGCGCTCAACGGACTCGTGGACGTGTACCCCATCGCCGCAGTCACGACCGGCAGGAAGGGAGAGCACCTCTCGCCGCTCGCCGAGCTCGCTGAAGCGGGAGCAGTCGGGTTCTCCGATGACGGCGACCCGGTCGACAGCGCGGAGATCATGCGGCGCGCGCTGGAATACTCGGCGATGTTCGACCGCCCCGTGATCCAGCATGCACAGGATCCGTCGATGACCAAGGGCGCGGTGATGCATGAAGGGTTCGTCGCGACTACCCTCGGGCTCGCCGGATGGCCGGACGTCGCCGAGGAGATCATGGTGGTCCGCGATATCCGCCTGGCGGAGTACACGGGCGGGAGATACCACGTGGCGCACGTCAGCGCGGCATCGTCAGTGGATCACGTACGGAAGGCGAAGGCGCGGGGTGCGCGTGTCTCTTGCGAGGTGACGCCGCACCATTTCACGCTCACCGACGAGGTGGTCCGGTCGTACGACACCAACACCAAGATGAACCCTCCGCTCCGGACGTCCGCCGACATCGAGGCGATCAGGGAGGGGCTGAAGGACGGCACCATCGACGCGATCGCCACGGACCACGCTCCTCATTCGTTCGACGAGAAGGAGGTGGAGTACTCGGCGGCGCCGTTCGGCATCGTCGGCCTTGAGACCGCCGTCGGCCTGACGCTCACCGAGCTGTTCCGCAAGAACGTCCTGTCGCTCCATGAGATCATCCGCAAGCTCTCCACGAACCCGCGGCGCATCCTGCGCCTCCCCGAGATCAGGATCGAGGAGGGCGAGATGGCCAACCTGACGCTGCTCGACCCCAACGCCGAATGGGTGGTGGATCCAAGCACGTTCCGCTCGCGGTCCAGGAATACCCCGTTCGGGGGGCGACGGCTCACCGGCCGGCCGGTTGGCGTGCTGAACAACGGGCAGGTGTTCTGGGCGGACGAGCGGCCGTCCTGAATCGTAGACGGTGGATCTGGCATTTGATCCGGTTTTTCTTGAGATTTTCGATGCTTTCGAAGCCATGGCAGGCTGGCATAGGACTTGACCCTTTCGGTGGCAGCAATGTGCCACTGACTGGAGCAAGACAATGATACGACGCGGCCTGGTGAGGATGCTCGGATCCCCGATCCCCGAATACTTGATGCTCGGATCCGTGATCCTCGGATCCATGATCCTCGGATCTCATGATCCTCGCCGGATGCACGATACAGGAGGTCGCTCCCGATTTCACGCCTCCGGCCATGCCCCGCGGCGTCATTACTTCCGCGGGAAACAACGTCATCGACGTCTACTGGGAGCCAGTCCCCGACTATGACCTCGCGCAGTACAGGGTGTACGTGAGCGATCGCTACAACGGCCGCTACGACTTGATCGGCACCACGAGCGGGACGTACTTTCCTGACTACGGCGCCGCCAACGGGCTGACCTATTACTATGCCGTGTCGGCCGTCGACTACAGCGGCAACGAAAGCGCGCTCAGCATGGACGAAGCGGTGGCGGTGGCCCGGCCGGAGGCGTACGGCGTCCAGGTCTACAATGCCCGCGTGAATCCATCGCTCGGTGGATTCGCGTTTGCGACCGCGCAGGTGCTCCCCTGGGATATGGTCGCTACCGATATCTATTTTGACTACGACCAGGGGGTCCCGTACATGGTCGCGTACGGGGACATCGTGGACATGGGCCCGACCCGTGACCTGCGCGACGTTCCATTCGCCCCTGAAGGCGGATGGGCGCCGGCCCGGGAGGTGATCCTGCGCCGCGGGTATACGTATGTGGTCTGGACGGAAGACAACAACTACGCGAAGGTCCGGGTTACGGAGATATACTCGAACAGGGTAGTCTTCGACTGCGCGTACCAGCTGCAACAAGGCAACCCGCTCCTCAAGCGTGAGACCGGGCGCAGCGAGCGGATCCACGCACTCCGCACGAGATAGCGGATGTCTCTGCTCGCCTCCCGTCGAGCGCCGCGGGGAGCGAAGAGTCTGAAACACGACATGCACACACACCACGACATGAGAGCGCTCCTGCGTACGGCGGCCCTGGTGGCCGCCGTTGTCGTACCAGTGTGGACAATCCCTGCCGTCGCCGCCTCGCCGCAGTCCGGGACGCCTCAAGTCCGACCACAGCAGCTGCAGCAGTCGCTCGTTCCCAAACGCTCAACGGTCCAGCGCCCGGCGTATCAGCCCGTGATCGACGACGTCGAGCGCGGCATTGCCTCCGGGGCGGTCGCCGAGTTCTCCACCCACTTTCCTTCGCAGGTCTCCATCAGTCTCAGGGGGGAGGGGAGCGGCACCTACAGCTCCAATCAGGCGTACTACCTTTTCGATCAATTCTTCCGCCTTCGCCGGTTCACCGGCTGCAAGCTATCGACGGTCGGCGAGTCGGGAGGAACTCCATTCGCCACCGGCAGCGCCTCCTTCACGCTGAAAGGCGGGCGGGAGACGGCGCAGGTCTATCTCTCCCTGGCGCGCAGCGGCGACCGCTGGGTCATCTCGCAGATCAACATCTACTGATCCGGCCGTGACCGGTTCCCGGCTCAACCGATCCATGTTCTGGAAGTTCATCATTCCCGGCGCGCTCGTCGTTCTCCTGGGCGGGTTGTGGGGGTGGGAGTATTTTGCGATCCGGCAGGCCGACGCCGACTGGGATCGCATCTCCAATCAGACGCGCGCGAACGCGGAGAGGATGGCTGCCGAGGAATTCCACGTGCGCCAGGATCGGCTCCGCGTGCTTGTCGAGGGGCTGGCATCCCGGCCTGTTCTCCGCCGGGGCCTGCTGGGAGGGGTTGAGGAGCGCAGGGCCGCATTCAAACTCCTTGCGGAAGCGGCGGCGGGGGGGGCTGGCCTCGAGTTGCGCGGTCCGGACGGCGAAACCGTCGCCTGGGGCGGAACGGGCGGACCTACGCCTGCGTTCCTTGTCCGCGCGGCGATCGGTAACACTACCTCGTCCTCCGTCATCAAATCCCCGATCGGCGCGCAGCTTGTCGTCGCGACATCGGTCCCATCCGAAGGGAGGCCCCCCGGAGTGCTCGTTGGGCGCATCCCGATCTCCGCCTCCTACGCGCTCAGCAACAGGTTCATCCAGAGCAGCAGTCTCGCCGATGAGATCTCCGCGCGCGCCGGGACCCACGTTGAATTCCAGTTCGACGATCCGACGCACGACGAAGGGGTTGTGATCACCGGGGTTGACGGGGCGATGATCGGGTTCGCGGCGGCGGCTCCGCCTGACAGGGGTGCGACGATGGCAGCCATGCGCGACGACATCGCCTCGGTGCGCATGATTCTGCTTGCGGCCCTCCTGGTTCTCGCGGGGATCGGGATCTGGCTGGAGGTCCGCCGGAGACGTTCACGAGGGGCGGCAATCGTAGTCGCCGTGGTGTTGTTGCTTGGATTGCGCATCGCGATCCTGGCGCTCGGCTTCCCCTCCGGCCTGTCGCAGTCGGGAATCTTCGACTCGGCTCTCTTTGCCTCGGCGTTTGCCGGCGGGATTGCCCGTTCCATCGCGGAGTTTCTGATTTCGTCCGTTGTCGTTCTCGCGGCGCTTGTCCTGCTGGGGAAGGTTGTCCCCGACACGTTGCCGGCGTGGATTCGTCGCCGGCCGCTGGGCGTCCGGGTCGCCGGCGCATTCCTGATCGCCGTGCTGGTCGTCTGGGGCCTTCGCGGCGTTGCCGCTGTCGTCCGGAGCGCCGTCTACGATTCCGTTCTCGGGTTGGCCGATCCCGGGCCGATCATCCCCTCGCTTCCTCTCGCCGCGCTGACCGCCGCACTCCTGATCACGATGCTCTGTTACGTGATGGTCGCGCTGCGAGGCCTCCATTTCATGCGCCAGCTCACCGATGTCGAGGGGTCGAGGTTCGCGGGGGCAGCCATCGCGATCGTGTTGCTCGTCGCAACGTCCCTCTTCTTCGGAACGCGCCCGAGCCCGCTCATCCCCCCGGCGCTGCGGTGGGTCATCCTGGGTGTCCTGACGTTGTTGGCGTGGGCGAGACTCTGGCAGGGTTCCTCGTTCGTGCGTCACGCCTCGCGCGCGCTGATCTCTGCCGCCTTCCTGGTCCCCCTCCTGATGTACCACACGGAGGGAAAGGAGAGGCGAAAGGTCGAAACCCTGGCCTCTCAGGTTCTCCGCCCGGTCGACGCATGGCTGACGGTTGTGGTGGATGAAGGTCTGACGCGCCTCTCTGACCCGGCCCGGGTCGCATCGCTGAAAGCCTGGGACGAAGCAGATCGGTCCGGCGCCGCGTTCGAAGGCTGGGTGTCGAGCGTCGCATCTCGGGAGGGGTACGCCTCCGTCTTCGCGATCGTCGATACCACGGGGCTCCAGGTGAGCCGTTTCTCGATCGGCGGGATGACCGCGGCCCTGCGGTCGGTCGAGTTCGAGCTTGGCCCCGTCGGGGAGCGACTGATTATTGCGCGTGAAGTCGGCAAAGGACCGGATGCGGTGATGGTGTATGCCGGCGTGACCCCCATGCTTGGTGCGGATGGCGGCATCCAGGGATACGCGAGAGTCCTGATCGCGGCCGGACGGCAGGCGTTGTTCCGCGGGGAGAACCCCTCCATCCTCAGGACTGCGACCAGCCACGACCGCATGCCGGAGGTTGTTGTGTCGGAGTTCCGCAGCGGCCGGCTGGAGGCGTCCACAGAGTCGATCTATCCTCTCGGCTACACCCTCCCGGAGGCTGTCCGCGCCAGACTTGCATCGGATCCGTCCGCGGGAGTGTGGTGGAGAGACGCAGGCGAAGACGGAGACTTCAGCACGTGGTACGTCGCGCGGCCGGAAGGGGAGGGCGTCATCGGCCTGAGTATTCCGGACACTGGATCGACGGCGCTTCTGCTCGTGCTGGTTCGGGTGCTCATCGTGGCCGGTTGCCTCCTCGTGCTGTTCGGCGGCGTCCTCGTCGCTGCGCGCGTTGCGGGTGGGCGGAGTGTGCATGTATCATTCCGCGACCGCCTGCTTGCGGCGCTCGTCATCAGCGCGCTGGTACCGCTCGTGTTCATGACGATCTACGGGCAGCGCTATTCCAGGGATCGCCTGAGGGAGTTCACCCGGCAAACCCTCCAGGAAGAGACCGCCGGGCTTACGGCAAGAATCTCTGCAGAACACGCATTTGTCGCGCGCGCCGGCCCGTCGACGGAGGATATCACGCCCGGTTGGGTCGAGGCGCTGGCTGCGATGACCGGGACCGACTTCAACGTGTTTGGCGACAGCTCCCTCGCATTCAGCAGCCGCCCGGAGCTCTTCACGCTGGGAGTACTGGACCGCCGCATGAACGGCAGCGCGTTCGCGGCGATCATGCTGGAAGGGAAGCGGTTCTTCATGGGGATGGAGCGCATCGGACTCATCGAGTATGCGGTGGGGTACCGCCCGATCCTCCTCGACGACGACCGCGTGATCGGCGTTGTCGCGGTCCCGACGCTCTTTCGCCAGGATCAGCTGGAAGCCGAAACCGCCAGGCAGAACGCCGCGCTCTTCGGCATCGTGGCGTTTGTCATCCTCACCATGATCGGTATCGCCTCCTTCTTCGCAAACAGGTTCGCCGCGCCAATCCGGAAGCTGACGGATGCGACGGCGCGGGTTGCCGCGGGGGATCTCGATGTGACAGTTGCGGAGGCCGGGCGGAGCCCCCTTCTGGGCGGCGACGAAGTTCAGATGCTGATGCATTCGTTCGATTCCATGACGCGCGACCTGAAACGTGGGCGCGAGGAGCTCGTCCGCGCCGAGCGTGAAATGGCCTGGCGCGAGATGGCACGCCAGGTGGCGCACGAAATCAAGAACCCCCTCACCCCCATGAAACTGTCGATCCAGCACCTGCGGCAGACGTTCCGCGACCGGGCGCCGGATTTCGATCGCATCCTGGAGGAAGTGACCAGGACGGTTGGAGAGCAGATCGACGCCCTGAGCCGGATCGCGTCGGAGTTCTCCCGCTTCGCGAGGATGCCGGAGCGGCAGCTTACACGGTGCGATATGAATGAGGTTGTGGGTGAAGCGATCAGGCTGTTCGACCGCGAGGAACGCGTCCGGTTCGAGACGAACCTCGCTCCCGGACTGCCGCCGGTGCTTGCCGACAAGGAGGAGCTGCGCCGGGCGTTCATCAACGTGATCCGGAACAGCGTCCAGGCGATGGGATCGCAGGGAACGATCGGGGTCGCCACGGTGATGTCCGGCGGCCGCGTCACGGCGACGCTCACGGATACGGGTCCGGGCATTACGGACGAGGTGATGCCGAAGCTGTTCACGCCGAACTTCTCGACAAAGACGGACGGCATGGGATTGGGGCTGGCCATGGTGAAACGTATGCTTGACGACATCGGGGGGAGCATCGGGATCAGGAGCGAGCAGGGGAAAGGCGTCGCCGTGACGATCACGCTCCCGCCGGCACCCGCAGAGGCGCAGCCGTGAGCGCTCCGCCGACGATCCGTCCTGCCATCTTCGAGAAAGAGGCCAGCCTGGTTGCGGCCGTAAGCACGCGCCTGGGAGGGGTGAGCAAAGATCCGCTCGGCATGAACCTCTCGTTCAGCGTCGGCGACGATGAGGCCTCGCGTCAATGAAAACCGTCAGCGATTCTTCTCGCCGCTCGGGATCCCTGTCGACGCGCTGGCGATTCCGCGCCAGGTGCATTCCGCCAATGTGGCGCGCGTTGGCGCGGCGGGTGCGGTCGCGGAGACGGACGCGCTGGTCACGAACACGCCCGGCGTGTATCTGTGTGTCACGGTTGCCGATTGCGTCCCCATCCTCATCCATGACCCCGAGCATCGCGCAGTGGCAGCGGTTCACGCCGGATGGCGCGGATCTGCCGCCGGCATACTCTCGCTTGCGCTGAAGCTCATGCGCTCGGCGTTCGGCACACGTCCCGGGGACCTTCGCGCATACGTCGGTCCGGCCGCGGGCGGATGCTGCTATGAAGTCGGGCCGGATGTCGCGGAGCGTTTTCCTCCAAAGTACCTGGCCGACCACCAGGGCTCGCTCCGGTTGGACCTGAAGGCGTTTCAATGCCGACTCACTGCTGGAGGCAGGAGTCCATCCCTCTCATATAGAAGTAAGCCCCCTCTGTACGATCACCGAATCCCATCTTTTGCACTCCTACCGCCGGGACGGCCCCCGGTCGGGCAGGATGATGGCCGTCATAGGAATTCGCCCCCAGGATTCGTAAAGTATCGAGAATCCTTCCGTTTCGTTGATTTTCGATGCGGTTTTGCGTAGGTTTTTCACCATTGTGAAGGGGGCAGTATGTGCGGTATTGTCGGCTATGTGGGCAAGCGGAATTGCGTTCCTATCATCCTTGAGGGTCTGCGCCGGCTGGAGTACAGGGGGTATGACTCGGCCGGGATCGCGCTGATCAAGGACGGCGGCTTCTTCGTCCAGAAGAACGCCGGGAAGGTTGCCGACCTTGCGTCCAGGCTCGGGGCGGCCAACGGAGACCTCTATTCTGTTGCCGGCATGGGGCACACGCGTTGGGCGACGCACGGCGAGCCGAACGACGTCAACGCACACCCCCACTGGGATGCCACGAAGCAGGTCGCCCTCATCCACAACGGCATCGTCGAGAACTATCTCGCGATCAAGACGAAGCTGGAGAGGGACGGTCACACGTTTCTGAGCGCGACGGACACGGAAGTCCTCGCGCACCTCGTCGGCGTGATGTACGAGCGCACCGGCAAGCTCGCCGAAGCGGTCCGGCTGGCTGTCTCGGAGGTCGACGGCACGTACGGACTTGTCGTGATGTCCCCGAACGAGCCCGGCACGATGGTCGTCGCGCGCAAGGGGAGCCCTCTTCTGATCGGCGTCGGCGACGGCGAGCACTTTGTGGCGTCGGATGCGGCGGCGATCGTGGAGCACACGCGGAAGGTCGTGTATCTCGAGGACGGCGAAGTCGCCGAGATCACGAAGGACCGCTTCCGGACGGTCACGATCGACGACGTGGAGGTGGCAAAGCACATCGAAGCGATCGCGCTCGAGATCTCGCAGATCGAGCGGGGCGGCTTCGATCACTTCATGCTGAAGGAGATCCACGAGCAGCCGGTCACGATCCGGAACGCGATGCGCGGGCGGCTGAGGGTGGAAGAAGGGAACGTCGTGCTCGGCGGCCTGCAGAAGATGATGGGCAAGTTGCTGAGCGCGCGCAGGATCATTATCACTGGCTGCGGAACGTCGTGGCATGCGGGGCTGGTGGGCGAGTACATGTTCGAGCAGATCGCCCGGGTCCCGACCGAAGTGGAGTATGCGTCGGAGTTCAGGTATCGGAGTCCGATCCTGAACACGGACGACGTGGTGATTCTGATCAGCCAGAGCGGCGAGACGGCTGACACGCTTGCCGCGCTGCGCGAGGCGAAGCGCCGCGGGGCGACCACGATCGGGATCGTGAACGTCGTCGGGAGCAGCATCGCGCGCGAGACGGACGCCGGGGTGTACGTGCACGCGGGCCCGGAGATCGGGGTCGCGTCCACGAAGGCGTTCACCTCCCAGCTCACCGTGCTTGCGCTGATCACTCTTCTGCTGGCGCGTGTGCGCGGCATGGGGGAGGAGCAGGCGAAGGTGCTGGCGGCCGAGATCGACTCGCTCCCCGCGAAGGTGGATCAGATTCTCCGGCACGCCGACAGGGTGCGCGCGATCGCGGAGGAGTTCAAGCACTGTCAGAACTTCCTGTATCTCGGGCGCGGGGCGAACTTCCCCGTGGCGCTCGAGGGCGCGCTGAAGCTGAAGGAAATTTCGTACATTCACGCGGAAGGCTATCCCGCCGCGGAGATGAAGCACGGCCCGATCGCCCTCATCGACGAGAACATGCCGGTCGTGGTGATCGTGCCGAAGGATGCGATTTATGAGAAGGTTCTCAGCAACATCCAGGAAGTGAAGGCACGCAAGGGCAGGATCATCGCAGTGGCCAACGAAGACGACACGCTGATCGAGTCGATGGCCGAGCACGTGATCCGCGTCCCGCGCACGTACGGGTTCTTCGGGCCGATTCTGAACATCATCCCGCTGCAGCTGCTGGCCTACTACATGGCCGTGGAACGCGGGACCAACGTGGATCAGCCGAGAAACCTGGCGAAGAGCGTGACTGTGGAGTGAGGAGAAGGGCTGCGGCTTCGGGCGCGCAGCCGGTTGCCAGCCGTGCGGAGGTCGTGATTCCGGCGGCGGCGTATGATTCACCCGGCGGATGAACGGCCGGGATCATAGTCGGAGAACTCCCCCATGAAGCACGAAGTGCGTTTCAAACCCACCGATTGGGCCCTCGTTCTTGGCGCCTCGAGCGGGTTCGGCGGCGCCGCGGCTCTCGAGCTCGCGAAAGCCGGCATGAACATCTTCGGGATCCACCTCGACCGGGCGGCCACCATGCCTGCCGTCCAGCACCTGATCCGGGACATCAAGCACCACGGCCGGGAAGCCATCTTCTACAATATCAACGCCGCCGACGCCATCAAGCGCAACGAGACGCTGGACGAGATCCAGGAACGCTTCCACGGACATCCCGGCGCCACCGTGAAAGTGCTCGTACACTCGCTCGCGTTCGGGACTCTCAAGCCGTTTATCGCCAGGAAGCCCGAAGAAACGGTCACGCAGGCACAGATGGAGATGACGATTGACGTCATGGCCAACAGCCTGGTGTACTGGACGCAGGGGCTGTTCTTCCGCCATCTCATAAAGAAGGACGGAAGGATCTTCGCCATGACAAGCTCGGGCGGTCACACGGTGCTGCCGGCCTATGGCGCCGTCTCCGCGGCAAAATCCGCTCTCGAATCCCACATCCGCCAGCTCGCCATGGAGCTCGGCGCCTATGGTATCACCGCGAACGCCATCATGGCGGGCGTGACCGACACGCCTGCGCTGCGCA
Source organism: uncultured Ignavibacteria bacterium (assembly GCA_963701735.1). Lineage (GTDB taxonomy): Bacteria > Bacteroidota > Ignavibacteria > UBA10030 > UBA6906 > CAWABB01. The sequence goes on from CAVPBI010000015.1 coordinate 32,998, forward strand.
AGATTCCGGGAAGCGCTGACATGCTCAAGATCGCGCGGGCGAAGAATCCCGCGGGCGCCCTCACCACTCCGGAAGATGTCGCGAAGGCGATCGTCTTGCTGGCGGACGAGAACGCGTACTGGGTCTCCGGCAACGTCATCGGCGTTGACGGCGGCGAAGACGTCGTGAGCTATGTCGGCCAGAAGCCGGTAGGGGAATAGGTATCCGGCACGCATCCGGCGTGGGTTCACCCGGTCGGGGTTGCGTGCGTTGCGCGCCGCTCCCGGCGCAGGGTGGGCCCGCTCTCGCGATGCGAGCACCACGAGGCGCATCCCACACTCTGCCACTCATGATGATCTCGACAATTACTCACTAGATTCAATCACATCCCCCAACTCCCATGTCCGTATTCCCCTTTACCGAAGAACACCTCATGCTCCGCGACATGGTTCGCGAGTTCGTCAACGCGGAGATCAAGCCCATCGCGTCGAAGATCGACGAAGAGGAGGAGATCCCGCGCGAGCTCATCAACAAGATGGGCGAGCTCGGACTGCTGGGGGCGGTCTTCCCGCCGGAATACGGCGGGGGCGGATTCGGCGAGGTCGGATACTGCCTGATGCAGGAGGAGATCGGCCGCGCCTGCCTGTCTACCGCGACATTCGTCGGGGCGCACCAGTCGATCGGTTCGAACGCGATCTACATCGGCGGGTCGGAAGCGCTCAAGAAGAAGTACCTGCCGGACCTCACTGCGGGAAAGAAGATCGCCGCGTTCGCGCTGACCGAAGTGCTCGCGGGCTCGGATTCGTTCAACCTCAAGACACGGGCGCATCGCGAGGGCAACGAGTGGGTGGTCAACGGCGAGAAGATCTGGATCACGAACGGCGGGATCGCGGACGTGATTTCGGTGTTCGCGCGGACAGACCGGGGGATCACAGGGTTTGCCGTCGAGACGAAGAGCCCCGGCTTCAGCGCCGGCGCGAAAGAGAAGAAGATGGGCATCCGCGGCAGCCATACCGCCGCGATCTCGTTCGATAACGTGCGTGTCCCCGCCGAGAACGTGATCGGCGAGGAAGGCAGAGGATTCCTGGTCGCCATGAAGACCCTGGATGCCGGACGCCTCGGCCTGGGTGCGGCGTGCCTGGGCGCGTCGAAGGAGTTGCTGGAACTGTCCACGAAGTATGCGAAGGAACGGAAGCAGTTCAACGTCCCCATCGCGCAGTTCGAGGCGATCCAGTTCATGCTCTCCGAGATGGCGATCATGGTGTACACCATGGAGTCGATCATCTACCGCACCGCGTTCATGTACGACGAAGGGAAGAGCGTCTCGCGCGAGGCCGCGACGGTGAAGACGTACTGCTCGGAGTGCATCGACGAGGTCGCCGACAGGGCGGTTCAGATCCACGGCGGCATGGGCTATTCGCGCGAAATGCCGATCGAGCGTTTCTATCGCGACGCGCGCATCAACCGGATCTTCGAAGGGACGAACGAGATCCAGAAGATCGTCATCGCGCGCGAGGTGCTGAAGCGCAACGGCAGGATGTAGGAATCCCGACGGCCTGCCCGGGGCATCGACTGCCGCCGGGCAGGCTGCTCCGGACAGGCTGGACTTCGATGGCCGCGTCTCCCTTCCCCTTCCTTTTCGGCTGCAACTACCCCTGGACACTCCTCGACAGCGTCAGCAACTACGGCAGGGATGTCGGGGTCACGCCGGACGGCGTCCACACCGGGCTCTCGACGCGGCGGGATCTTGTTGCGAACGACTTCGACGCCATGCGCTCGCTTGGCCTGAAGGTCCTCCGGTGGTTCGTGTTCTGCGATGGCCGGGCAGGAATCCGGTTTGATGACCGCGGGATGCCCGCCGGGCTGACGGAACACGCCTTCGCCGACCTGGATGTTGCCGTCGAGCTTGCCGCCCGCAGCGACCTGCTGCTCATTCCCGTCTTCTTCGACTACCTCTGGATGTTCAACCGGATCGAGAACCGGGACGACCGGGGCAACCTCGTCTATTCAGCCCCCGGGCATGCAGAGGTCATGAAAAGCGAAGCAGGGAGAAGTGCCCTCATGGACAGAGTCGTCCTTCCCGTGCTCGACAGGTATGCCGCCTCGGAATCGATATTCGCGTGGGAGTTCATGAACGAGCCCGACTGGGTCGTGCCGGGTCCGGATCTCGACCGGACGAACGTGCCGGATCCGATCGGGTTTGAGGAGTACTGTGCGCTGGTGCGGGAAGCAGGAGTTGAGGTGCACGCCAGAACATCGGCGCGCTACACGCTCGGGACTGCCAGGGCGCAGAGCCTTGTGCGGTGGAGCGAGGCGGACCTCGGAGTCGATTTCCTTCAGGTGCACGCGTACGAAGATTTCTGGAAGCGGGGGCATGACGTGCCCATCCGCGGGAAGCGGCCGCAAGACCTGGGGGTAGATCTGCCGGTCGTTGGTGGGGGAGTACCCGGTGAATGGCGAGGGGATGGACGGCTTCGTGGATGAGGTGGAGAGGGCTGGCTTTGCCGGTGCGCTGTTCTGGAGCTTTAACAACGTGGACCGGTGCGGGGTGGAGTCGGTGGAGAGGATCGGTTCGGTCCTGGCTAGCGCCGCACCGCGCGTACTTTCGAGGAAAGCCGGGCGGGCGTGATGAGCGGACTGTGAGCGGACGCCCCTCCCGTTGATTTCAATATGTGGATTGGCTATATTAATGCCTCAGTTCCGGACAGGTAGCTCAGTTGGTAGAGCAATGGACTGAAAATCCATGTGTCGGCGGTTCGATTCCGTCCCTGTCCACTGAAGAATCCCTTGTTGCAGTGATGCAATGAGGGATTTGCCGTTTGTGGCGGTTCCTTCATCAAAGCTCGCCCGTCTCGTAGCTCCATAGATTCGCGTCCTCTGTGTACTCAATTCTGTCAACCTGCGATCAATACACGGTGGAACATGGGTCATTGATTCCGCGTCTTCCAGCAAGCGAGGGAAAAGAGCGCCATGAAGAGTCTGCATACCTATGACGCGCACGTGACCGAACGGATGCAACGTTTCCACGGCATGCCGCTCGCGTCTTTCACGAGACGTGCAGCAGCGTTTGTCATCGATTTCCTGATTGCCTGGCTCCTGTTCCTGGCTATCCTGATTCCGGGCGGACGTCTGGCACATCAGATGGGTTTGCTGACAGGGGATGTCAATCTGCGGTTTGATTTTGGACACTGGTACAGTCTGCTGTTCCTTGTAGTCTTACTTCGCGCTTTCGACGTACTGGGGGAGTGGCCGAACGATCGGCAAACGGTTGTTGGGTATCCGTATTGTCATTCGGGATCGAAATGAGCCGGCCGTGCCGGAATAATGCGGTCCCTCCGTTGCGGACTGCGAAGTCAAAGACTGCTTTGACACTTTCGCTGCCGGACGGTCCGACGCTGTTCCAGAATTTCCCGAATCTGTTCAATCCGACGACGATGATCAGGTACGATATTCCCGAAGCCGAGAGTCCCGGGGGGCGTGGCAAGCGGCGTGTTTCTTTACAGACTAACTGCAGGCAGCTTCGTTCAGACCCGCGAATTGCTTCTGGTCCGATAGGATCTCCTGATAGGCGGCATGGTCTGGCGGCATAGCCAGGGGAGCACCGATCGCTGACGTCTCGTAGGAGCCATTCCCCGCAAGTGAACAGGGATGAGCCGGTCTCCTGGACCCTCTTGCGGTTGTTGTACATAGTTTGCATAGTCCAGCGGTTCTTTGACGTCACATTCGACTGTGGAGGACGCGATCACCCCGAGAATCAGACTTGCCGTGGCACTCAGCCTTGTGTGCCTCTCGCCGAGGTCGGAATCCCAGCCGTCCATCACGGCGAAATTCCAATTCAGGACCCATTCTGCCCAGGGGATAAACCTTCCCTACCGACTCTTCGTGCCCGAAGGGATGGTTCCCGGCGAGAAGTATCCTATCGTGCTCGCATTGCACAGGATCCGGCGAGCGTGGGATCGACAACCGAATCCAGATCGAGTCTGTCCAGACTTGCGACGGTCTGGGCGGATCCCGTGAACCAGGCAAGCCACCCCTGTTTCGTCGTCGCGCCTCAGTGCCCCCTGGGGGATGCATGGTCCACCTCGGATCCCTTCACGCCCCCGGCTCCCGCGTTGGCGGCCCTTGAGATGCTGGATTCGCTGATCCGGGAGTTCCCGATCGACACGAACCGCCAGTACATCACGGGTCTCTCAATGAGGCGGGTTCGGGACATGGGCGCTCATCATCAATGATCCCTTCAGGTTTGCAGCAGCGGCCCGGTGTGCGGGGGGGAGGACCCCGTCTGGACCTCCCGTCTCCTGGAGGTCCCGATCTGGAATTTCCATGGGACGAAAGACGATGCCGTCCCCGTAGGAGTTTTCGCGCTCGTCTTGATCGCGGCGTTGGAGTCGCAGGGCCGCCGGTCGGTATACACACACTGCAAGTATCTCGACTGTCGGGGGCTCCCTGACAGCATCGTGGCTTCAGCGGTCGAGAGCCGCCAGGAACTGCTATACACGGAGTATCCCGGGGTCGGACACAACGCCTGGGATCCGGCTTACGACGAGCCCCTGTTGGTCCCCTGGGTCTTCGGATTCGCCCGCCGCGTCCCTGACGCCATTCGGCTGACGGCCCTGACCTCCCCAGCCGTCATCGGGGGCGACCAGACAGTTACCTGGTCGACCGCAACACCCGGAGACAGCGTTGAGCTCTGGTTCAGCGGCGACGCGGGGGACAGCTGGAGCCCGCTCTCGGGCCCCCTGCCCAACACCGGATCCTATCAGTGGAAGACGGACAGCGTGGAGGATTGTGCGTTTGGCCGCGTGCGCGCCGTCCTGGTGAAGCAGGGAGGGGTCAACGCCGGGTCGGACCAGACCGCCTTTTTTTCCGTCAACAATGCCCCGAACGGACCCCCGTCAGTGAGGATCCTGAACCCTGAGTTCTTCACGGATCCGCTCTTCGACCAGGACAGCCTGGACGTCAGGCTGCTCATCGGTGACCCGGAATGGGGTCCGGTCGACGTCACGATCGCCTATGATGTGGGCGCGGACGGACCGCTCGAGGGAGTAGCGTCCTTTTCGGCCGCATCGGATAGCGCAGAGCAGATACGGCGCATCGGGATTGACGTGGCTGCCCGAATTCCAACGGCGGCGTGTTGCGGGCGTTCGTGTCCGACGGAACGTCGGTCGGGTCCGCTGCCTCCTCCCCGTTTGTGAAGCTGACGCCCCGATGCCTCGGGGCCCGCGGCGGAGCATGTCGAAGGCAGTGCGGGTGCGGACGTTCGTGTGAACGTGGTGGACCCTTCCGCCCTGACGGGGCACACCTACCGCGTGAAGTTCACGCACACTCCTCCGTCGACCACTGTCTACGACGTCATCGACGCGACTGCGTCCGCCACGCTCCTTACTGGCGTCGGTGTCCTCGACGGGTCGACCGAAGGCCCCGCGTTCGCTGGTGTCAGGCTCCTGGTGAAGAATTATCCAGTGGCGACGGCAGACCTCGACAGTTCCCGATGGGTGACGGGGCAGGCCTCGGTGACCGCGAGCATCTTCATCCCCTCGCGGAACATCGGGGGGGTGCAGTACACCAGGATTCGCGTATCCCTATGATTACCTGATCACGCTGGCCCCCTCGGTGGTCGACACGTCAATCGCCGCATTCGGGCTGGACGCCGTGCCGATCAAGTTTTCGGTATTCAACCTGACCCTTGGCGCACAGGCGGACGTCGGGTTCTTCGATGGTGACGGGGACGGGACCATCTCGTCATTGGACGAGGTTGACATCCTTGAGCGCGACTCGTTGGGGAGCCACAGTCTCTCGTGGGCCGTCTTCTTCGTACAGAAGAGGCCGGAGAGACGCTCCCCGTTCCGGGAGATCAGTTCCTGGTGCGCGTCCGGAAGCCGCTGGGGTCGGACGATGTGTACGAATTCACGACTTCCGTCTCCTCGGCCGGGGATGAGACGCTGCCGACCGCGTTTCGCCTCGAGCAGAACTACCCGAATCCGTTCAACGGCCAGACAGTGATCAGGTACGCTGTCGGACCGGCGCGATGCCGGCGGAGGTGGGCGGTCGCACGTGGGTTTGAAGGTGTACGATATCCTGGGGCGGGAGGTCGCGAAGCTTGTCGACGGTCCTCTTGCGCCCGGCGCTTACGAGGCCCGCTTTGCCCCCGATCGACTCGCGACGGGCGTGTACGTCTACCAGTTGGACGTGGACGGAGTTCTGCAAGCCCGGAAGATGCTTTACCTCAGATAGTATCAGCAGCAGACAATTGCAGCAAGATCCGGGCAGCGATGACCCCGACTTCGTTTTGCTTAGCGCTCCCTTCAGTGAAGCCTCAGTGGCCCCAGGAGCTCTATTACTCTTCTGCACTGCAGCCGGGGTTTCTCCACCGTGCCTGCCGTGCGTGCGGGATGTGTGACAAAAGTGTATGTCAAATCATAGTCCGTCTGCTTGCGGCCAGCTAACGCCGAGGCCGCGAGGCGGTGTATGTGTTGCGCAGGAGGTTGGGTTTTCAGGTGACTTCTGGTTTGCAGCTAGACTGAAAATCCATGTATGGGCGGTTCGATGCCGTCCCTGTCCACGACGAAGCCCCGGAGGACCTCCGGGGCTTCGCGCGTTTCTGCCCGCCAGGCCCCTTATCCCGCATACGCCAGCCCAAGCCACCGAAGAATTCATGACAAATCCCTGACACCAGGGTCCCGGTTTCTTGATAGATTCTCACAACATCGATGAGGTGTCGTGTGAGAAGCACAGTTCGGTTGGCAGTTCTCCTTACCCTTCTCGGCCTGATTGGATTCGGGGCTTCGGGCTGCTCGCTCTTCGGGTACGCCATCGGGGATATGATCGACAGCGGTCAGGAGGTGGATTCGGCCGTCGACTGCGCGCGTTCGGCGATGACGAATGTTGGAGCAGGGGATTCGGTAGGGATTGACCTGCTGGATGGCGGATACCTCGCTGGTACATTCGTTGCGCTCACACCTGAGGATACCTCCTCATACTATGAACGCTGCCTGTCCTTTCAGAAACGCCTGGCAACGCCGGCGGGGTTTCCGCTTCCCGGAGATTCGATCCTCATCGTGGGACGTGACGGAGACTATCCAATCCGATTAATCGGGAAATTCGCCCGGTATGATGACACCGGCCTGTGGAGGTATCCTGTGCACGGAGATCTGCGGGCGACCCCGTATAGCGGGATCGATACAGTGTTCTCTGGCGATGGCGGGATCGTGACGGGCGCGTGGCTCCGGGAGGTGGCGCGGGAAGGCCTTCTCCCGCTCCCGGGCGGGGAGATGAGTATCCTGAGCTCGGCAGAGGTCGTCCGTGTCCCGCTCGACAGCGTTGCCGCTCTTCATGTTGCCTCGGCAGGAAATGCGTCGTTGATAGGGTTGTCAATCGGTATCGTCGTAGACGTTGCCTGTGTGGCATATGCGATAATTGTTGCCTCGTCGTTGGGCTCCATGGGGGAATGATCACTCCTCAGCGGGCAATTCTAGCCAGAAGTCTTCGAGGCGAATGAGCCACCCAGAGTATTCCGCCTCGACGTGCGTCACCTAGGTGACGCACGTGGAGGTCGGGGCCTTGGTCTGACCCTCCCGTACTTGTCCACAATGGAAGCCCGCTCCCGAGCGGGTTTCTTGCTTTCTGTGACGCCAGGATGACAATTCCCTGACATTGGTCCCCTGAGGGACACCTACCTTTCCCTCAGAGAATGCGGAGGGACCATGTCACGATACCTTCTTTCAATCCTTGCGTACGTCGCCGCACCCCTGCTGGCCGCCACTTGCCCGGGATGCATGCTTATCGGCTACGGAATCGGGTCAGCCATTGACGCTTCTGCATCAATCGATCCGCCGGCTGAGGCATCTGCCACGGATCTCGCTTCGATCGAGGTCGGCGATACGGTAGACATCTCCAGCATAGACGGCACTCGTGCTGACCAGGGCTCTCCCGGCCACGCTCCGGCGGACATGCGGCGGACACCGTTGCTTACACGAAACCGCGCGCGGAGCAGTCCTTGTCAGCCCGCGATTCGCTGCCCTACCCGCTCCGCGGGGATCCGCTGCACCTGATTCCTGAGGGGTCGATGCTCTCCATGCGTGCCGGCGATAGACTTCTCAAGTACGATGAAATCAATCTGTGGAGTCCCGGGGTGAGGGTGCATGGCCGGACGATGTTTGCCTCCCCCGACACAGTGCCTACGTTCCAAAGGTTGACATTGAGGCCAGCAATACCTATCGGGGGTCAAACCTGAAGCCAGGCGCTGCGACGACCGGGTATTTCATAGGTGCGCTCATCGATGCCATAATCATCATCGCAAGCGTCGTTCTCGATGAGACGGCGGTTGCCTCCTGGAAACTCCGGCACACGTGGCTCTCGAGGATGGTCCGGCGTGCTACGCCGGATTACCTCTGTCAGATGGAGCGCGGGCCGGCGCCGGGAAGCACTCGCGTGCCGGCGACTCGTTGAGGATGGTGACGCAAAGTCGTGGGGTTTAGCGATTGGAGCTGGGGCGGACACGACCCTGGCGGCGGTCGTCCCAGGCGAGGCCGGGGTCCGGGATGGCCGAGTCCTTCTGCCCGGAAAAATGAGACTTTCAGTTGACTTCTTCCCGCTATGCACCTACCTTTAATCCGTTGGGTGAGCGCCTCTACCGTGCTGCCCGGTTTCACGGTTTTAATACCCTCCGTTGCAGAGTTCCTTCTAGTTATGCGAACACTAGGTTAGCACCACCACCCACTCTTTCAGGAGAAAGCATGAAAACATTCACATTGGATTTCTGGAAGGATGGCGACTGGTTTGTCGGCCGGCTTCGAGAAGTGCCAGGCGTGCTCAGCCAGGGAACATCCGTTGAGCACCTCAAGAAAAACGTTGCTGACGCGTACAAGCTCTACCATGACGCCGAAGCCACCACCGTTCCCTCCCGGAAGTTCCAATCCACCGAGGTCACGATATGAGCGTCCGCCAGAACGAATTCATCCTTGAATTGCGCCGCGCCGGCTGCTCGCTGAAGCGGTATGGCTCCAAGCACGACGTGTTTGAAAACGAATCAGCCGGGAAACAGGCGACAGTCCCGAAGGCTCCGGTACTTGCGCCCAGCATGGTCAAAGAGATCCGGAAGCAGCTGGGACTGAAGTCCTGAGCTAGTTCTGATCCGTTGATTCCCCGCGCGTCTCTCGCTTCTGTTCCGGCGCCGTGGTGTCCCCTGCCGCGGTTGTCATATGTTCGATTCCGCCTGCCTTTCCGCCCGGCCGATCGCCCGATCGGCCGGGCTTGTTTTTCGGGGATGACTCCACCGTCGTTTTCACTGACCGTGACCGATTGCCCCTACCTGGAGGAGATAGCATGCGGCAGTACATGTGCTGCAGCAGGCCGGTGACCCCGTCGCGCTGGTCCTCCTGTTCCTCGGCGTGCAATGTATGACCGGCGTGGACAGCACGCGCCCTGTGATGAAGATGAGCGTGCAGACGTTGAGGGATAAGATGGAAGGCGGGTGGGTCGGTCAGATGATCGGCGTGACCTACGGCACCCCCTGGGAGTTCAGGTACAACAGTGCGATGATGCCAGACAGCGTGCGAACTTCCTGGTCCGCGGATATGCCGGGCAAGACATACGCGGAAACACCGGGCGCATACGATGACCTCTATGTGGATCTGACGTTCCTTGAAGTGTATGCACGGAACAGTCAATCGTCCTCGTTGGAATATGCCGAGGCATTCGGCAAAACTCGCTACTGGCTCTGGTTCGCAAATCAGATGGCTCGGAGCAACATCCGCAACGGCGTCATGCCGCCGAAATCCGGCCACTGGATCTGGAATCCGGAATGCACGTCCATCGATTTTCTGATCACGTCAGACTTCATCGGGCTGGTCAATCCGGGGCTTCGGGCTGAGGCGCTTGCACTGGCAGATACGATCGGGCACATCACGGCGTACGGCGACGGCTACTACGGTGGCGTGTTCATTTCCCAGTTGTACGCGTCAGCGTTCCTCACGAACGATGTCGCTGCGGTCATCGACTCTGCCCTGGCGGCGATCCCCAGGCAGAGTCTCTTCTACAGCATGATCAACGACGTCATCGAGTTCCACCGGCGGAATCCTCTTGACTGGAAAGCGAACTGGCAGTACATCCGCGACCGCTACGCCGATGAGAATGGGAGTCCGTTCGGCATCTTCGATCCCTGGAACATCGAGGCATCGATGAACGCTGCGCACGTTGTCACCGGCCTGCTGTACGGAGGCGGCGACATCGGGAAGACGATGGAGATCGCGGTGCGATGTGGGGATGACGCCGACTGCAATCCCGGGACCTGCGCCGGCATCCTCGGTACTATGAAGGGCCTCACGGGAATACCGGAGGAGTACAAACGGAGTCTCCCCGATGTGTACGACCGACACTTCATGGGATCGGAGTTTTCGCTGCAGGATGCAGTGGAGATCTGCATGACTGCGGCGCTCCAGAACATCGAAGAAGCGGGGGGCGATGTCGGTGACGACGGCATCGTCATCATCGGGACCGACGTACCCGTGGCCGCCCTGGAAGTGGCGCGGCCTGATCACCATCCCGTACAACGGGTGGATTTGACCAGGAAGGTAAGTCCTGGAGATCCGCTGGCCCTGAAGTGCCTCTCAACTGGAGAGAGAGGGGCCGACGCCGGTCTGAACAGTGACAGCCTTGTGATCGCCCCGGACCTGTTCGACGCTCCGCACGAGTTCTCGTTTGAGGGGAACGGATTCTGCACATTCGGGAAGGTCGTCAGCGATTCCGCCGGGGAGTGGAACTTTGTTGATGATACCACGTCGGCCGTGGTGTTTGTCGATGGAGTCTTCTCCGAACGGGTTGTCTTTCCTCTTGGCTTTGAAAACCGGCGGTTTCTGGCCTTTTTCGACTACACGCTGACCCAGGGTGTCCACACCGTAAGGCTCGTAGCCGAGGGGGAGAGGCCGCCGGGCTATCGCTTCGAGCTGTACCACACCATCCTGTACTCCAACAAGCGGCCGTGACCCGACCGTAACCGCAAGACCGGCCTGCGTTGGACGAGAGGTCCGTAGCAGTGGGCTCTCCGGCGCCCGTCTCAAATGTCGCGCACATCCAGGTAGATGCGCGAGCCCGGCGCAGGGACATTCGTTCCTCCTGCCACGAAGACGTAGGGAAGAGTCAGGTATCGGTACCCCGCCTCCCGGAACGCCTTGATCGTCGGATCTCCCTCCTGCATGAGGACGTAGACGAAGTCCTTCCCGCTCTCGAGCGCACGGGCGTTGACCTCCGTCAACATCTCACGCATGTCACGCACTCCACGCGCGAACAGATCGTGGAGAAACCAGCTCCGCACCATTTCGCCCTGCCGGGGGATGCGGGGGAGGAGCCGAGCGTTCGCCAACGGACGAGCCACGAGGCCAAGGAGCTGCAGATGACGGGGGAGACGGACAACCTCCTCGGCAAGAAGCGATTCGTTCGTCCAGATCGAGCAGCCGGCCGATCCTCCTTCGAGTCGGACAGAAGCGACATGACCGGCCAAGAGATCCGCATGGAAGGGAGGGAGCATGTCGAGAGGTCCGGCGTGCTGCAGGAACTCCCGATGAATCTCCTCAGGACCCGGGTCCACGCACGCCGGGCGGTGTCGACGGCTTCTCATGACCGGCATGAGAACGTAGACCAGAGGGATGGTGCACGCCGCCCCGAACGCCCGCTGGGTGAAGCGGACAGCCAGCCGGTTCTGTCCGGCCACAAGCGAGTAGCGGCAATCCCCACCCCCGAGGAATTCAATCACCGCATTGCCGAGACGCTGGGCCGTGCCGCCCCGCCGGAACGCAGGATCGACACGAAGATCGTATCCATAGACCGCCCGCCTCACCTCCCCGTTCAGCGCGACATTCTTCAGCGCTCCCGCGGCCGTCCCGACCAAGCGCCCGTCTGATTTTGCGCACAGTATCACAGAGTGCTCGTACACAGAAGACCGCGCGTGGAATGTGGGCCTGCGGAATTTCACTGCGATGGCCTCGCCCTGTTCCATCGCTGCCTCCAGCGCAATCGCGTCCGGACTGTCTCCGGCGGCGTACGGGACTATGTCAATGCGATCCATCGTGCTCATCTCACAGTTGCCACGACAAAGCTGTAGAATGTGGAATCATCCTCCCGCTCGAGGCGCTCTTCAAGCGTGCGGTCGCGAGTCGTGAGTGCGGCGGCGTTCCCGGGAAGTTCCCGGTGCACCAGGAATTGCCGTTCGCAGATCCGGGCGCCCGGAGCGGCAGCGCGGCAGACGGCTGTCCAGATCCCGGCATACTCTTCCTCGTTGGTATAGGAAGCGACGTCGGACAGGGAGAATGCGCTGATCGATCCCGGAGGCAGCGCAAGAAGAAAAGCGTCCAGCGGTGCAGTGGCTGCCGAGATCCGATCGCATGACCCCCGAAGCGTGTCGAAGTTCTCGGGCCGCAGATGGAGGGGCAGTGCGCGTGCGTCGAACCTTCCGCGAAGCAGGAGCGAAAGAAACGGGCTCTCCGAGAGCTTCCGGGTCCGGAACGCCGCATCGAACCGCTCAAGCAGATAGCTGTCCCGCGGGAACGTGCGAGGGACGTGCTGGAAGAAGCCGGGGTCCCGGAAGGCGTACCGGCACAAGACTGCGCTTGCCGAGGCTTTCACGAACGAGCGCCAGATGGCGTCGTTCCATTCCGACTCATAGATCGCGGCCTGCGCGCTCACATCGCCGGCGCTGAACATCCGGTCGATCCTCTTGCCGCCCATGATCGAGAGAAGCGCCGTGGCCTTGTGAAAGTACTTCTCCCAACGCCCCTCAAAGAGGACCCCTCGCTTCACGGCATCGGCGTGATCGTCCCAGTACGCGGTCGCCCCGGGTGACAGGAGATGCCGGCACAGACTGTAGCTCCTGAGCCGGTGCTCTTGTGACGTAACGCCCAGAAAACCGATCCACTCCTCGTAGTTCAGCTCGCGCAGGCCCGCAAGCTTCAGCTCGAGCAGATACGTCTGACAGGGATTCATGTCCACGGAATGGATGCGGCCGGGATGTCCGAGGAGCAGATCCAGAGTTCTGGAGCCGCTCCCGGTAATGGTAGCGACAGTGTCAGACGGGGTCAGGCGGAGCCCGAGCAGCTCTGATCGGCCGTCCTCGTTCGAAGAGGAGTAGTTCAGCGTGTTGAAGAAGTGGGTCACGGCCTACTCGCGGAGTCTTCCATCTTCCATGGTCAGGACCCGGTCTGCAAGATCCCGGATCCGGGGGTCGTGGCTTACGATCACCAGGGCGCTGCCGGCCGCGCGCGCGCGGTCGCTCAGCACTTCCATCACGGTGCGGCCGCTCTGCGAGTCCAGGTTGCCCGTTGGTTCGTCGGCAAGGATCAGTCGCGGTTCGTTGGCCAGGGCACGGGCTATTGCGACCCGCTGCTTCTCCCCTCCGCTTAACCGGGCCGGCGGGAAATCCGCCCGGTGCAGGATCCCGAGATCCGCGAGTCGGGCGGCGGCACGTGCGCCAGCCTCACGGGCAGGAACGCCGGAAAGCACCATGGCCAGCCGGACATTCTCAATGACGGAGAGACAGTCGAGAAGCCGGTACGACTGGAACACGAAGCCGATCTTCGCCCTTCGAAGTGCCGCCATTTCGGAGGCCGGTGTCGTAGAAAGATCTCTGTCGAACACTATGAGGCGTCCTGATGTGGGCCTGAGCAGGCAGCCAAGCATCGAAAGCAGCGTCGTCTTCCCGCTGCCGCTGGGTCCGAGAACAAGGAGGATCTCTCCGGCCCGGACGACCAGATTGACATCGTTGACCGCTGTCGTCACCGTGTCAGTGACGCCGTTGTAGACTCGCGTGAGCCGTTCTGCGGTGATCAATGATCCCGCTTCACGAATCGACGGATTGCGCGTCATGACCGGAACACCTCCTCCGGGTCGATCCCCGCGAGCTTGCGAAGCGGCATAAGGGCGCCTGCTCCCGCGATCGCAACGGCCGCCAGAGCGACGAGGGCCAGAACGTGCGGCGTGAGACTGACGGTGAGTTCGGGCACGACGTACGGGAGGACTGGCGCGAGCGCACTCGCACCGGCGATGCCTGCAGCTGCCCCGCACGCGGAGATGACGAACGCCTGCCACAGGACGATGGAATACAGATCGGAGGTTCTGCCCCCGATCGCCTTTACGAGTGCGAAGTCGTGCCTGCGGCCGACAACAGAATTATAGAGGAGGAGGGTGACGATCGTCCCGCCGACGGCCATGCTGAGCATCGCGACCGTCCAGAGGATCGGAAGAACTCCCGTCTCCATTTCGCGCAGCGTGTTGGCGATGAATTCGCTTTTCGTATGCACCGCCGTACCCGGGAGCGCGGTGCTGATGTCCCGGATGGCGGTGTTGGCGTTGGCGCCGGGGTTCAGCTTGACGAGGAGAAAGCTTGCCGCGCCCGGGAACCCGAACAGCGTCTGAGCGTCGCTTAGCGTGCAGAACGTGAACTGCGCAAGGATCGCGTTTGTCGCGGTGGAGAACCCGGCGATCCGAAACCTCCGGTCCTGAATGAGGAGTTCGTCGCCGACGTCAAGGCGGTGTTTCCGTGCGAACGACTGGTCGACGATCAGCGTGCCGTTCGAGAGCTGCGTGGTTCCGGAGCCGAGGAGAGGGGGTTGAGAGACGCCCGACGCGGGATCGATCCCGAACAGGAAGAGCGTCATGGTCTCTCGCTCCGTGCGCGCGCTCGTCAGAATCCTGAGGATAGGTGTGACCTCCTGCGCGCCATCGATGCCTGAAATCTCATCCGCGAGGGAGGCCAGCATAAATGAGTTGCTGCGGAGGATGTTGTTGCTGTTCCCCCGGCTCACCCAGAGGTCGGCTGAGCTCGAGGCGATGTAGCCTGTCGAACCCTTCCTTGCCCCCTGATACACGCCGAGCAGGAGCGCGATCAGGACGACCGACACCGCAACTCCCGTCGTGGTGATCAGGAAGTGCGGCCCCTGGCCCAGCATCATCCTCACTGCCATTCGCCCAAGTGCCCACCGTTGGCTGCTCATAGCTCGATTCTCGTAGGTCCGCTCTGCCATTGTTCCGAGGGCAAGATACCTTCCTGCCGCCGGGGGGGTGTCACGGAGTTGTCAATCTCCTGTGTAGCCCTCCCCGAGCCCGCGCGCGCCCCACACGTGCGTCACCTAGGTGACGCACGTGTGGCGGGTGTGACGGTGCGGGGCGTGGGGGGGAAGGCGCCTGTTGGTTCCCGCTGACGGTTTCATGACAGAAGCCTGACATCCATCCCGAGGGGGTTTGGTATGCTTCTGATGCAATCACACATCCCTCACCAGCCAAGGAAGGAACGCCCCATGCAACGCATCTCAGTTGTTGCTCTTCTGATCGGATCCCTGGTTGGCATGGCCGGGTGCTCGAAGGACGAACCTGTCGGCCCCCCCGTGGACGAATCGTTGTCAATGCAGGAGAAAAGCGAGATGGGCAACGGTGCACTGAAGGTCATGACGTGGAATATCTACGTCGGCGCCAACGTGGACATAGTCCTGGGGGCGACGGACGAACTCGATGCTGCCCAGAAAGTGGCTGTCGCATACGAAGAATTGAAGCAAACGAACTTCCCGGAGCGCGCCAGGGCCATCGCAGCCCAGGTGGCGCGACATCGCCCCCAGCTGATAGGTCTCCAGGAGGTGTCACTTATTCAGCGCCTGAACCCTGCGTCTGGCGAACTCCTGGAAGAGATCGATTTCCTCAGAATCCTGAAGGGCGCACTCCGTCAGCGGGGGCTCAGATACAGGGTGGCGGGCTCGGTGGACAATGCCGATGTGACGGTCCCGCGGCTGATAGGGTTCGAGAACGGAGACCCGGTGATCGATTACGTGCGGCTGCTTGATACCGACGTCATTCTGGTGGCCGAGGACGTTGCCGTGTCCGGAAGCACGTCGGGCCGCTATGCCGCTGCGTTGCCGGTGCCCGATCTCGGCGCGGAGATCCCTCGCGGATACGTTTCAATTGTGGCGCAGGTCGGAGCCCGCAGGGTGCGATTCGTGACGACCCATCTCGAATCCGCATTCGAGGAAGTCCGCCTCCCGCAGGCGCAGGAGCTGGCTGAGATTCTCGCGAAGGAAACGCTCCCGACGATCGTCCTTGGCGACTTCAATACGCTCGATCCGGCTCCGCCGAATCCGGCCAACGACGGAACCTATCAGTTCCTCACAGGTAATGCTGGCTTCGCGGACGCCTGGGTGCTGCGGAAGGGCAATCCAAACGACGTCGGGTTCACTTCCCCCCATGCAGCTGATCTGCGCAACCCGGTTGCGGACCTGTACGAAAGGATCGACCTCGTCCTGCTCAAGAACTTTCCCCGAAATGGGGAACGGTTCTCACCGGGCTCTGTCCATGCGGAGGTAATAGGGGAAGAGGAAGCGGACCGGACCGCCTCAGGGATGTGGCCGTCGGATCACGCGGGGTTGGTGGTGAAGCTCAACGGGAAGGTTCCCCTGTGACGTGAAGAACTGCCGCCGGCGGGCGATCGGAGCGGGGAGTTCAAGGGGATCGCCTGCCGGTGGGCAGACGAGGGTGACGGTGGCAATGCGGACAAGGCAACTCAGGGCAGCCCACGCACGCAGCCCACGTGCGTCACCTAGGTGACGCACGTGTGGCTCTGTGGGCCGGCGACGCGACTGCGCCGGGCTATTTGGCTGCCTTGAGGACGGTGAGGACCTTCTCGGCACTGGCCCTCTGGAACTCCGCAAGCTCCCGGGAGGTGGGCGACTTGCGAACCAGATCATCTGTGGCGGTCAGGATTTCTCGCTCTGTCCTGAGAAGGCCGGGCAGCCAGCCGGTGCCTGCGGCGTTGTCGAGCCTCGTGATGTCCGCATACTCGCTCCTGTCATTCCCCTCAAGCGGGTGAAGGATCTTCCGTAGCCGCAACGCCTCGGTTGCGATCGGTGCATCCTTCCCCTCGCGCACCTGCGGTGGCGTCTGGCCCGCGGCCACCCAGAAGGGGAGAGCGATCGAGCAGACAGGCTCGCCCAGGATCACCCAGAGCGTCGCGGACTTCGGGTCCTGTCCGGGTTTCACTCCCTGGATGAGGATCGTGCACGCGGTGCTGGACCGGTTGATCGTGTGGTTGGCATGAATCCAGAATGGCCTGTCCGCAGGCAATGACTTCCAGGTCTCTGGCTCAGGGTTCTGCAACAGAGCGTGCCCCATATCCCGCGCGGCCGCCTGCAGTATGAAGTCGCGCGAGAATCCACCGGGGGAGATCTTCCCGAACAGCCGCTGCTCCCTGTCAAACCTCAGATATCCCGCCCCCTGATTCATCTTTCCCGACCGGGAGAAGTTCGTGTTCAGCATGCATCCGCCCGCGGCGGTGTCGGCCGGCAGGCGGACGTACCCCTTGTTGTGCGTCTCGAATACGGCGGCCCCGCCGCGCGCATCGATCACGCAGTAGTTCGTCCAGGACCCAAGCCCGGGTCCGATATTGGCCTTGATGTACCGCTCGAAATCGTCCACCGTCGCGCATGTCCGAAGCGCGTCGCCCATGACGTGCCCCTCCAGGTCCACGAGGCCGCCCGACTTCGGCAGGTTGTACGCCACCGAATTGATGATCGCAAAGCCGGCATCATTCAGCCCGCCCCACGCGATCCGCCCTGATGTGTCTCCCGCGTTCACGACCGCCAGGTACTTGTGGGGAACCTCATCCACGAACAGGATCTTGTTGGAAAGGTCATCGGTGTCGCGGTTCTTCCAGAGGAGTGGACGGCCGTCGATGGTCCCCGCACCGGTGATGATGGCGGTGGTGCATTCGTCCTGGGCCCGGGAGGAACTGAGTGCCAGGGCGATGATGACTGCAAGATTTGACAGCAAGAAACACAAGCGCTTCACAGGGGTCTCCGGGGGCGTTTCTGGGAGGCTGCATCGTCTGGAATGAGAATGCATCAGTAGTATACTTGGAAATCTCGCCGGATTCAACGCGGGGCCCAGGAGAGCAGCGGAAGCCCAACCTTTGCGGGGCGGGAGAGGGCTGCCGCCCATCCGCTGGAATTAGACCCGGAAAGTCCTTAGGTTGGCAACCACTACCAGTTGTACCCCCCACTTCAACAATAGCGATATTCATTGGAGAGCCTGTTCCATGAGTGACCGCCGTACGTTCCTGCTCGACGAGAGCCGCCTCCCGAAGGCATGGTACAATATCAACGCCGACATGCCGGTGCCGCCGCAGCCTGTGCTGCATCCCCAGACACTTCAGCCCGTTACGCCGGACTTCCTGAGCGTCCTGTTCCCGATGGAAATCATCAAGCAGGAGGTGAGTTCCGAGCGCTGGATCGAGATTCCCGAGCCCGTGCGCGAGATCTACCGCCTCTGGCGCCCGACGCCGATGTACCGGGCGCTCCGGCTGGAGCGCATGCTGGACACCCCGGCGCACATCTACTATAAGTACGAAGGCGTGAGCCCCGTCGGTTCGCACAAGCCGAACACAGCCGTCCCGCAGGCGTTCTACAACAAGCAGGCGGGAGGAACGGCGATGACCACCGAGACCGGCGCCGGGCAGTGGGGGACAGCCCTTGCGATGGCGTGCAGTTTTTTCGGGCTCGATCTCGAGGTATTCATGGTGAATGTGTCGTACCACCAGAAGCCGTATCGTCGCGTGGTCATGGAAAACTACGGCGCGAAGGTTTACGCGAGCCCGAGCAAGCAGACCGCGTTCGGCCGACAGGTGCTGGCGGAGACGCCTGACTCAAACGGCTCGCTCGGCATGGCCATTTCGGAGGCGGTGGAGGCCGCGGCCACATCGGGCGGCAAGAAGCGCTACGGCATCGGGTCGGTGCTCGGGCATGTGCTCCTGCACCAGACGGTCATCGGCATCGAAGCGCTCGAGCAGATGGACATGGCCGGCGAGTACCCCGATGTCGTAATCGGGTGCGTCGGAGGCGGATCGAACTTTGCCGGGTTCGCCTATCCGTTCCTGCACCGGAAGTTTACCGGCTTGAACCCCTCTACTCGTGTTGTCGCGGTGGAGCCGTCGTCCTGCCCGAGTCTCACGAAGGGGGAGTACACGTTTGACTACGGCGACACGGCGGCGATGGCCCCGGTCGTGAAGATGTTCACCCTCGGTCACACATTCATGCCGCCGGGAATCCACGCGGGTGGTTTGCGGTACCACGGGATGTCGCCCAGCGTGAGCGCGCTGGTGAATCACGGGGATGTCGAGCCCAGGGCCGTGAAGCAGCTTGCGGTGTTCGATGCGGCGTCAATGTTCTCCAAGGCCGAAGGTATCATTCCGGCGCCCGAGGCGGCGCATGCCGTACGCGCGACGATCGACGAGGCGTTGCGCTGCAAACGGGAGGGCCGCAAGGAAGTGCTGGCGTTCAACCTGTGCGGACACGGGCACTTCGACATGACCGCATACGAGGCGTACCACAACGGGAAGCTCGAAGACTACGAGTACCCGAAGGAGATGGTGGAAGAGGCGATGACGCACCTTCCGAAAGTGAACCTGTAATCGAATCGGGGAAGCGGCGTTGAGCATCGGGAAGGCAGGACCTGGACATGGTTGGTAAGCGCATACGGCAGTATGAGATCCGCGAGGAGCTCGGGCGTGGAGGCATGGGCGTTGTGTACAAGGCCCTTGACACCACGCTCGACCGCACCGTTGCGCTCAAGCTGGTTCCTGAGGCAAAAGGGGCTTCCAGCGAGCAGCGGCTTCGTCTGCTGAACGAGGCCAGGGCGGCGGCAGGGCTCAACCACCCCAACATCTGCACCGTGTATGAGGTGGGGGAGGACGCCGGCGTCCAGTTCATCGCGATCGAATACGTCGAAGGCCACACGCTCAGGGAGTACATCGAGCGGCACCGGGGGAACGAGCCGGGCCTGCCGGTTGCCGAGGCCGCCGGCATCGCAGCACAGATTGCGGACGCGCTGGACGAGGCACACAAGCGCGGGATTGTCCACCGGGACATCAAGTCCGAAAACATCATGATCAACGCCCGCGGTCATGTGAAGGTCATGGACTTCGGACTCGCACGCCTGGCCGGGGCAACGCGTCTCACGAAGACATCCAGCACCGTGGGTACGCTTGCCTACATGCCTCCCGAGGCGATTCAGGGGGGAGAAGTGGACGCCCGGTCAGACCTCTTTTCTCTCGGCGCCGTGCTCTACGAAATGGTTGCAGGGAGGGTTCCGTTCCGGGGCGAGCATGAAGCGTCGATGATGTACTCCATTCTGAACGAGGATTCGATTCCGCTTACCGACACCCTTCCGGATGCTCCGCCGGGCCTGCTGCACGTCATCGATCGATCACTGGAGAAGGATCCCGCGGACAGATATCAGTCCGCCTCCGACATGGCGATCGACCTTCGCCGATTGAAGAAGGACACCGGCCGGCTCACGCGCACGAGCAGACCGGTGGTCCCGCCGCCGGAGCCGGTTCGTCAGGTGCCGACAGGAAGCGTCCCGGCCGTGGCACACAGAGTGGAAGCGGCTGGCACAGCGGGTGGGCAGGGGTTGGGAGGAACGACGGGGGTGGTCGAGGCGGCAGGATTGTCCGGCGCAGCAGGGGCAGGTCGCGGGGCAGGAATCCGCGCCCGCCTTCCGTGGATCATCGGAGCTGTCGTCATTCTCGCGGCAGCCGTTGTCGGAGGCATCTACCTGTTCAGTCGCCCCGGCGATGCCGGTGAGGGAGAGGCCACCGCCAGGAAGATGGTGGTCGTTCTGCCCTTCGAGAACCTGGGCGATTCCGAGATGGAATACTTCGCGGACGGCATGACTGAAGAGATCACGGGAAAGCTCGCGAGTCTCTCCGGCCTCGGGGTCATCGGCCGTTCCAGCGCGCTGCAGTACAAGAAGACCAGCAAATCGTTGAAGGAGATCGGCAGCGAGCTGGGCGTCACCTACGTGCTCGAAGGAACTGTGCGGTGGGAGAAGACGCCGAGCGGCGAGAGCCGCGTGCGCGTCAGTCCTCAGCTGATCCGCGTGAGCGATGCGACGCAGCTCTGGTCCCGTCCGTATGAGGGCGTCGTCTCGGGAGTGTTCGCCATCCAGTCGGAGATCGCGGAGAAGGTTGCGGCCGCGCTCGACGTGACCCTGCTGGCCGATGAGCGCGCAACGCTTCATGTCGGAGGCACATCGGACCCCGAAGCGTACGACCTGTTCCTTCGTGGGAGTGCCTTCCGCGCGCGCGGCTATGCGGAGCGGGATCTGAGGTTTGCGAGGGAGATGTTGCAGCGAGCGATCGAACGTGATCCCAAATTCGCGACCGCACACGCGATCCTTTCCGTCACGCTCTCCGACCTCTACTGGTTCCGTTACGAGCACACGCCCGAGGTCAGGGAACTCTCGAAGGCGCACGCCCTCAAAGCCGAGGAGCTCCAGCCGCTGGAATCGTCGGCCAAGGAGGCGCTTGGCTGGTACTACTATCACTGCGACCTGAATTACGATCTGGCACTGGAGCACTTCCGTGAGGCCATCCGCCTCAGGCCGCAGAGCTCGAAGGCGTATGAGGGCATGGGTGCCGTGAACAGGCGGAAGGGAAATTTCGAAGAAGCGCGGAACAACTACGGAGAGGCTGTGCGGTTGAGCCCGCGGGATGCCATCATGCTCGATCAGGCGGCGGAAACGAGCTGGTTGATGCGCAAATTCGACGAGGCGACCGAGCTTCTCAACCGGGCGGTCCGGGTCAACCCGGAGAACACACTCCTCTGGACGACGCGCGTGCACAACGTCCTCGGCCAGAGCGGTGATACCGCCAAAGCGGCGCTGGAGCTAAGAGACGCGCTCGGTGCCGGGATCCCGCTGCAGGATCTGCAGCCTGAGATCGCGCGTGTGGAGATGCTCTCGGGCAACTACGCAAATGCCCTCAGGAGAATCGACGGGGCGGGCGACATCTTTATCGACGACCAGTTTGTCTTCTTCCCCTCATCCCTCGTGCGGAGCGAGGTGCTCGTTCAGCTCGGGAAGAATGACGAGGTGCGATCCCAGGCGGAGGCTGCGAGGCAGTTCCTCGAACAGAAGGTCAAGAGCCAGCCCGATGATCCGCGGTACCATGCATCGCTCGGCATTGCGCTTGCACGGCTGGGCAGAAAGCAGGAGGCGATTGCCGCGGGGACGCATGCGATGGCATTGCTCCCGATTGAGAAGGAGGCGTGGCGTGGCGCCGTGCTGATGGAGCAGATGGCGCGGATCCACACAATTCTGGGTGATCAGGAGGAGGCCGTCAGCCTGCTGGAGACGTTGTTGTCTCGCCCTTCGCGCCTTTCCGGACCGCTGCTCAAGATCGACCCCGCCTGGAAGAATCTCCGGGGAAATCCCAGATTCCAGAAGCTGATCCAGCAGAGCACGTGAGTGGCGGTGCCGGACCCCGGGCCATGAGTGGGGGTTGCGGGTCCCCGTTGTGAGTGGATGTCGCAGGCCCTCTGCCGTGAGTGGAGGTCACGGACCCCGGATGGTGAGTAGAGGTCGCAGGCGCTGTGCCGTGAGTGGAGGTCACAGACCCCGGATCGTGAGTGGAGGTCACAGACCCCGGATCGTGAGTGGAGGTCACAGACCCCGAGCGTGAATGGTCGCAGGCCCCGGTCGTGAGTGGAGATCGCAGACCCCGGACCGTGAGTCGTGGTCCCGCGCTCCGGGCTATGAGGCAGGGCGACCCGGACTTGAGGCGGCGCGCCCCCGAAGTTCCTCGTGCACCCGCCTTCCGATGCGCACAACGATGTCAGGGATCGCCCGCACGTCCTCCCGGGTCGTCCTGAAGTTCACGATGCACGCCCGCAGATAGTACCGTCCGTCCACCACCGCGTTCGACACGAAGACCTCTCCGCCGACCTGTATCCTGTTCAGGATCTCCTGATTCACCGCCGTGAGGTACTCTTCCGCCTGATCCGGCGATCCCGGGATATCCGCCGGTCGGTAGCGGAACGTCGTGATGCTCAGATTCTGGCGGTACGCCTCCAACTCGGCGTGCCTGCGGACCTCTTCGAGAAGTACTCGTGCAAGCTCGATGTCCTCCCGGATCAGCTTCTCGTATCCCTCCCTCCCGATCTGCCTCAGCGCCAGCCAGACCTTGAGCGCCCTGAATCCGCGTGAGTTCTGCAATCCGAACTCGTAGAAGTTCACACCCGGCTGATCGTCGGTCGGGACAAAGTGGTAGTACTCGGGATGAAAACTGAACGCGTCGATGAGGTATGCGGGATCGCGGACGAGCGTGCATCCGGCTTCGAGCGGAGCGTACAGCCACTTGTGCGGATCGAGGGCCACGGA
Organism: uncultured Ignavibacteria bacterium; assembly: GCA_963701735.1. Taxonomy (GTDB): domain Bacteria; phylum Bacteroidota; class Ignavibacteria; order UBA10030; family UBA6906; genus CAWABB01. The sequence continues at coordinate 56,161 of CAVPBI010000015.1, forward strand.
GTCGGCTAGGGCGAGAGCGTGGAGGTCGTCTGACGCTTCGGGCAGGCATGCCGCCGGTGCTCCGTACGCGCCGTCGACATGGAACCAGAGATTCTGCTCCTTCGCGATCCGTGACAGCTCGCGCAGCGGGTCTGTCGCGCCGACGCCCACCGTGCCGGCAGCACCCACGACGAGGAATGGAATGAACCCTCCGTTTCGATCCTCCCGGATCCTGGTCTCGAGCGCGTCGGTCTTCATCCTCCGTTCATCGTCCACTGGAATCCATCTGATGGCATCGAGGCCGAGTCCGAATAGGTCTGCCGCCTTGTGCAGCCACGTGTGTGTTTCGACCGACGCGTAGACCACAAGCTGCCCGCTTCCGGCACGAAGCCCGGTCTCGCGCACATTCCACGGGGCCCTTGCCTTCCTGGCCGCGAGGAAGCCAGTGAAGTTGGCCACGTTTCCTCCGCTCACGAGGAGGCCGCCGCAGGACGGCGGGTATCCGATGAGCTCCGCAATCCACCGGACTGTCTGCGTCTCGATCTCGCTGGCGACTGGCGAGAGCGCCCAGGCGCCGACATTCGGGTTAACGGACGCGGCCAGAAGGTCGGCCAGGGCGCCGATGGGGGTGGCCGAGGAGGTGATATACCCCATAAACCGGGGGTGACCGTTGAAGAGCGAGTGATCGAAGAGGAGTCTGGAGGTCTCGTCCAGTAGGGCCTGGGCGGATCCTCCTTCGGCCGGGAGTCCGGATTCCCCCAGCAGACCGCGGACGTCCCGGGGGCTTTCGCCCGGGGTCACGGGGCGACGGGGGAGGGCCTCCAGGAAACCGGCGATCTGGTCCACGAGTCGATGCCCCAGTCGCGCGAACTCCTCGGGAGGCGTGTCCAGCGGGGAACGGCGTTGGACGAGCAGGTCTTTGGGTTCTTGTATCTGCACTGGACCCTCCGGATGAGGAACAGAGCTATCCTACCACCTTCACCACAACGAACGTCATGTCGTCGTTCAGAGGAGCTCCGCCGCTCCAGCGCTCGGAGGCGGCGGTCATGTGATCGATCACCGCCTCCGGCGCAAGCATCCCGCACTCGCCGAAGATCTCCTTCACGCGGCCGTATCCGAGTATCTCACTCTCCACGTTGAATCGCTCGGGGAATCCGTCCGACAGAAACAGGACCGTGTCGCCGGACTGAAGGTCGACGCTGGTCTGTTGATACGGAAATCCCGCGTACGCCCCGACCGGCATACCTTTGAGAACGATCTCCTCGACGCTTCCTGAAGCTGTCCGGTAGACATAGAACGGCGGCATGCCCGCTGAGGAAACGGTCAGACGGCGTCCTTTCAGCCGCGCGATCTGCAGCGCCATATAGAGCTGCTCCAGGTTCATCCGCCTGATCGCCGCGGTGCAGTGCTGGAAGAAATCGGGGATGTAGAAGCTGTGACCGGACACGTTGAAGAGGCTCTTGATGAGCGTGACCATGATGCCGGCCTTCGTGCCGTGACCCGTGGCGTCTCCGATGGCGATCGTGAGCGAGCCGTCGTCGTCCTGGCGGAAATCGTAGTAGTCCCCGCCGACTTCGGTCGCGGTTTGCATCCGGACAGCGATGGAGAGGCCCTCCAGGTGCGGCACATCCGAAGGAAGCATCGCGAGCTGCACCTTCCGTGCCTCCTCGAGCTCCTTTGTCTTCCGTTCGTTGTCCGCCTCAAGGACCCGCCGCGAGAGTTCCTCCTCGTGTGCGCGGCGCTCCTGCTCGAGCGCGCGCGCGGAGAGCGTGCGCACCTGATCGAGCTGGGTTGCGAGTTCGCGGTTCAGGGCTCCCGCACGGTAGGCGAGTTGAAGCGAAATCGCAACGGCGAATGCCACGAACCCGACGTAGAAGGGGGGAAAACCGCTCACGATGAGCGGTATCAGACCGAGATTTGCGGCGAGCTGATAGAGGACTCCCAGGACGAAGATCGCGCCGCCGATTCCGAGGATCCACCCGTGCGGACCCTGCCGTTCGTGTGGGTTTGCGTTTCTCACCAACCCGAATACGACGAACCTCAGCAGTTCCAGTGCAGAGAGAGCCAGCAGGACGGAGAAAGCGATGTTCCAGGAGAGAGTGCGCGGGACAAAGAAGAACCAGACGATCAATCCCACGCCCAGCACGGCGCACACGTAGAACTGAACGGGCATGCGCCGGGCGCCGAACGTGTAGACTGCCGCGAGGCTTGCGACCGAGAGGCCGATTGCGCCAATGACGGAGAGGCGGCCGAGAAAGACGGCATCCGAGCGGGTTGTGGAGAAGAACGGCTGGAGATCGGCATACGCCAGCAATGCCATCGCCAGCATCAGGAGCGAGAAGTACAGGTTCCCCCGTTCCGACCGGTGGAAGACGTACAGGAAGAAATGGAGCGCTGCGAGGAAGAGCGCGAGCGTCACGAGGCCGGTCTGCAAGGCCGAGTACGTTCGGGTCCTGGTCGAGTGGGCCTGTATCGATGCATCCGCATCATTCAGATAGAACGTGAACCCGGTCGGCTGCCCCAGCTGGCGGATCCGCCCGGCGCCGAAGTCCGAATACCGCACGGCGAGAATCTGGTCGCCGCCGCCGTCAAGCAGGATGGTCCGGGGGATGCGGTCTTCGTACGCTTGTTCGTCGGCCTCGGAGGTTCCAAGCGTTCCGAGCCGGGCGAGCAGCCGTCCGTTCAGAAACACCTCGGAAGCTCCCGTCTGGCTCATGACCCAGGTGAGCGGAACACGTTGGAGGGTGCTGTCGACTTTCATATGCAGGCGGAACCATCCGCGCTTCCCGCGGTCGGGAGGCAGAGCCTCGCCGGGAGGGATCAACGAAGAGACGGTCGCCCATTCTGAATCGTCGTATGCGGGGGATGCCCACGCCAGAGAATCCCCGGGCCGGTACTTCCAGCGGTCGTACAGCTCGATCGTTCCGACCTTGTTCGAGAGTCTTTCGAGAGAGATGGGAACGGGCCCGCTGGACATATCGCGCCACATCGGAATGTGATGATGGACGGTGGTGTCGCCTCCGACCTCCAGGACGTAATTCGGCAGTTCGATCCCGTCCTGCCCGACGCCTTCTGTCCGCCATGTGCCGCGCGTGAATTTGTATTCAAACGTCTCCCCGACCGGGATGTCCAGTGTCGTCCGCCATGTTCCGGCGTCCCCGGGGGTGAGGAACCGGGCATTCGGGTCCCAGGGGCCCATCTCAGACAGGCTTCCTGCAATGTGAACGGCCCCGCCGGACGGGACAGAGTCGGCCGTAACGACGAACGTCACGCGCGCCCTGCCGGGCGAAGAGCCCTCGCCGCACCCCAGGAGGATGGTGGATAACAGAAGCACGCAGAAGGGAGAAATCTGGACCGGGGGGACATGGCATGAAACATACGACATGGCCCTGAAGCATTCAAGAATTGAAGCATTCAAGAATGCCCCTGTTATTGATTCTCACGGCCCGATCGTCTATTTTCCCTTCGACTGAATGGCCGTATGGATCTCGTCGCCACCATAACGCTTCTGGGCATCGTCCAGGGTTTCTTCATGGGCGGGCTTCTCATCCTGAGCAAGGGCCCCAACCGGAGGGCCAACAGGTTCCTCGGGACGCTTTTCATCTGCTATTCGCTCAGCATCCTGCATTTCTTCCTCGACAGATCCGGACTATACGTTCAGGTTCCTCACCTGATGAGGATCGGTCTGCCGGTCCTGTTCCTGTTCGGCCCGCTGTTCTACTTCTACGTCAAGGTTCTCACCGACAGGACGGTCAAGCTGCACGCCCGCGATGTCCTGCACGCCATCCCCTTTCTGGCGTTCGTCGCCTTGATGATGCCCTTCTATCTCTCCGGCACGGAGGCGAAGCTCGCCGAGATCGGCCGCATCAAGGAGTTCGCGGCCGAGCCGGCATTCCTCCTGGTGGGGACTCTGCAAGTCGTGCATGTCTTCATCTATATGATCGCCGTTCGGAGAATCCTGAAACAGTACGACCAGAAGATCCACAACACGAAGTCCTCCCTCGAACGTATCAACCTGAGGTGGCTACAGTCGGGCACGATCCTGTACCTCGCGGTCTTCGGGTTCATTCAGCTCCTGACGATCCTCCAGGCTCTTGGCATCCAGACGGTGGAGCTCTACCACCTCTCCATACCCCTGATCGTCACGGCGATCATTTACGGGCTCGGATACATGGGCCTGCGCCAACCCGAAATCTTCTCGCCCGCGGAGGAGATGGCGGCGGGCAAGAAATACGAGAAATCGACGCTCACGCCGGAGCTGACGCTCGAATACTCCGCCAGAGTGAAAGGGTACGTGGAGGCTGAGAAACCGTACCTGGACAGTGAACTGACCCTTCCCGGCCTGGCCGACCGGGTCGGGATTCCCGCATACCAGCTCTCGCAGGTCATCAACGAATCGCTTGGCGCTAACTTCTTCGATTTCATCAACGGATATCGGGTCGAGGAGGCGAAGCGCCTCCTTCAGGATCCGTCCAAATCGGCATATACGATCCTGGCAATAGCTGAGGAAGCCGGGTTCAACTCCAAATCCGCATTCAACGCCTCGTTCAAGCGGTTTGCCGGACAGACCCCCTCGGAGTTCCGCCAGACCCTCAAGAAGGACGCTTCTCTACACCTGCCGCCTGAGTCCGGGTGTGCGTTCCTATCGGGACGCACCACCAGACCCCGTCCAACCCTATCATCCGGGACGACTTGGCCCCTTCAGCATGCTATTTTGGGGCCATGCACAATCTCGGAGGTTCTCGTATGTTGCGTTTCGTTTTCGCCGTTTTGGTGGTCGCCGCAGGGCCTTGCAGCTTCCCCTGCCTTTGCGCAGACCCCGTCGGGGGGTGTCAGGGGTACGGTGATTGACAGGGAAACCAGGGAAGGGCTCCCGAACGTCACGGTTGTCGTTATGAGCACTCAAAATGGGGCTAGCACGGATGAGAAGGGGAGGTTCACGATTTCCGGGCTGCCGGCTGGGACGTATTCGCTTCAGTTCCGGCTGGTTGGCTACGAACCCTTCATCCGGACGGATGTCCCTGTGACGCCTGGAAAGACCACCTCGGTGCAGGCGGAGCTCCACGAGCGGGGGGTCGTTGCCGAAGAGATGACTGTCACCGGCGGCTACTTCGGGTCGGAAGAGGCAGTGGAAGCGATGTCGGTCGGTTTCAATGCCGAAGAGATCCGGCGCTCCCCCGGCTCCGCCAACGACGTCAGCAGAATCCTCATGGCGCTTCCGAGCACGGCGAAGGTGGCGGACAACTCCAACGACCTCGCGGTCCGCGGGGGCAGCCCGATCGAGAATGGGTTCTATGTCGACGATGTCCCGGTTCCGAACATCAATCACTTTCCCACGCAGGGATCGACCGGCGGTCCGATCGGGATCCTGAACATAGATTTCATTGACCAGGTCGACTTTCTGATCAGCGGGTTCTCGGCGAGCTACGGCGACAGGCTTTCGTCCGTCGTTGACATCGACTTCAGGAACGAGGCGCCCGATGATCTGTACGGGAAGGCATTCCTGAGCTTCGCAGGCTTCGGTGCAATGGCCGAGGGGCAGCTTCCGTCCGAGTCCGGCTCCTGGATGGTGTCGGCCAGCAAGAGCTACCTTGACCTGATAGTCGGTGCGATCGGGACGGGCGTGGCCCCGAACTACGGGGATGTGCAGGGAAAGGTCGGGCTGAAGTTCAATGACCGGCACAGCCTCCGGCTTCTCGGGATCGGCGGGAAGAGCACGATCGATTTCGACAAGGAGACGTCGATCGACGAGGGGCAGCGTCAGTATGGGAAGAACGAGAATTCGCAGGGGACGCTCGGCCTGAGGTGGAACGCACTCTGGAGCACGGGGCACTACTCCACCACGACGCTCTCGTATTCGGGCGCGTCGTACGACAACGACTTCCTGAAGGTCTCGACCGACCTGCCGTATCTCACCAGCTCGAACGTCGACAGGAACGTTGTGGTGCGAACTGTGCATTTCGTGCAGCTCTCGAAGCCGCTCCGGCTGGAGACCGGCCTGGAGGGGAAGGCGCAGATGGGGGAGTTCGATTCGTTCTTCGCATCGGATACCAACCGCCTGGGGCAGGTGGATTCCGACCGGTTCGTCGATCGGAAGATCACGTCGGTCGTTGGGAGTGCATTCGCGACCTTCATCGCGTCCCTCTCCGGGGGGTGGACGCTGAGTGCAGGCCTGAGGGCTGACTACTTCGACCTGAACGGGTCGATGACGGCCTCGCCGCGAGTGGCGTTGTCGTATGAAGCGACGAGCGACCTCACTCTTCATCTTCGCGGCGGTCTGTTCACGCAGCAGGTCCCGCTCATCGTTGTAGCGGGGAAGCAGCAGTTCGAAGAACTGCCTGTGATGCGGGCGTATCACGCAAGCATAGGAGCCGACTACATGCTCCAGCCGGACACCAAGCTCACCGTCGAGGCGTACGCCAAGGAGTACCGCGACCTCCCGCTGGACGCGGGCGATCCCACGCTCTCTGTCGTAGATGACGGGCTGTTCAATCAGCGGTTCAGGGTGTACGACGACCTTTCGGATGCCGGGAAGGCCTATACCCGGGGGATCGAATTCATTCTCCAGAGGAAGATGTCAGACGGGATCTACGGGCTGGTGAGCGGTTCCTATTCGCGCAGCCGGTACAGCGACCTGTTCGGGACGTGGCACGATCGGGTGTACGACAACCGATGGATTTTCAGCGTGATTGGCGGGTACAAGCCTGATCAGTTCTGGGAGTACAGCATTCGCTGGACGTACGCGGGGGGAGGGCCGTACACGCCGTTCGACCAGGAGGCGTCGACCGCTGCGAACATCGGGATCATCGACCAGAACAGAATCAATGCGGAGAGGTACCCGGACTACCATTCCCTGAACCTGCGCGTCGACCGGAAGATCTACTTCAGCAGCCACATGCTGGACATCTACCTGAGCGTCTGGAACGCGTACAACCGCAAGAACGTGGCCGGGTACTTCTGGAATGCGACCGAGAACAGGCAGGATACCCAGTATCAGTGGACGGTGTTGCCGGTTCTGGGCGTTGAGTATGAGTTCTGATGTGCGGTGCCGCAAGCGCGGGACCTGGGATACAACGAGGGCGTTCACATTTCATGCGGGGCGGGAGGGCGGCTTGCTCTCTCCGCCCCGCTTTCTTATACTTGCTTGATACGTTCTGACCGTTCGCCGCCTTGATTCTCGGTCACGCTGACTCCTGACGTGGAGTACCCAGGATGCGCCACAACCCCCTTTTCTTCATCATTGCCGCGCTGCTGGAGGCTTCTCAGCTTCGATGTTCGCGCAGCCCGCGACGCTGGCCCCAACGCTCCAGCTGCGGACGCTCGACGGCGTCACCGTGCCGTACCAGAACGGCATGCCGGTGCCCGGGTTCGAGAAGCAGCAGCGGACGACGATGTCGTTGAACGGGCCATGGCGCTCCAGGCGGTTCGCGGCTGCTGACGGGGTCAGCGTGACGCGGCGCGATTCGGCGGGGTACGCAGCGTGATTGCTGAGGCCGCGGGCAGACAGACGATCTCGTATGATGACGGCGCATGGACGGTGAAAGCCCTCCCGGCGGTCGAGAACCAGCTCCTGGCATACGAGAAATGTCCCGAGTTCTATGAGGATGGCGTCTGGTATCGCCGCAGCTTCGATGTGCCCGACTCGCTTCGCGGCTCCCGGGTCGTGCTGATGTTCTACTCGGTGAACTACGTCGCGGACGTCTGGCTGAACGATCAGTACGTCGGATACCATGAGGGGGGCTATACGTCGTTTGCATTCGACGTCACGGATCAGGTCTCGTACGACACGACGAACGTGCTCGCAGTCCGGGTCGACAATCCGGCCTGGGGGACACGGCTGGATATCGTGCCGTATCAGCGGTGCGACTGGTTCAATTATACGGGTATCGTCCATGAGGTCTACCTCGAGTTCTCGAAGAAGACCGCGGTCGTCCGGGCCGAAGTGATCCCGCTGGATACGCTGGGCACGCTCCAGGTTTCGACCACTGTGGTGAACACCGACAGTGCGACAGGTGACCTGGACCTTGAGCTGATTCTTCATCGGGGGGAGTGGGATGCGGTGACCCTGGGGTCCGAGCGTCCGGCTGACATCGCCGGCCCGATCATTGCGGTCGGCGGGCAGGCATCAACCACGATTGCTGTCCCCGCTGATTCCGCACGCGCCTGGCGGACCACGCTCTCAGTTTCCAACCCCAGGATCTGGTCGCCGTGGACACCGAACCTCTATGTGCTGGAAGTGGTCCTGCGAAGCGGTGGCGAGGTGGTGGATAAGTTCCACACGCAGTTCGGCATCCGCACGATCTCCACGTCCGGCCATCGGCTGTCCCTGAACGGGAAGAACACGTTCCTTTCAGGAGTTGCGCGGCATGAGGACCATCCGGACTACGGAAGGAGCGTGCCCCCTGCGGTGATCCTGTCGGACATGCAGGTCATCAAGGGGCTGAACGCCAGCTTCCTCCGGACGGCACATTATCCCAATCACCCGTTCACATACATGGCGGCGGACAGGGTGGGGCTGATGGTCAAGGAGGAGATCCCGATGTGGTGGTTCGATGATGCCGCCGCGTGGACCTACCAGAACCTTCTCCGGAAGATCCATTATCAGATGTGGAGGGAGATGGTGTTCCGCGACAGGAACCGTCCGTCGATCATCCTTTGGAGCACCAGCAACGAGAACAAGGACGTCACGAACAGGACGGCGTACAACCTGACGCTGAACACGGAGCTGGATTCGCAGTACCCCGACGGACGGCTGGTGACTCAGTCGGCTGCTGCGGACCGGCCCGGGCCGGACGATCCGTCGCAGGCTAACTGCGACGTGGCGGGTTGGACGATGTATTTCAAGGTATTCCATGGCGGAACGTACTACGAAGGGACGAGGCAATTCCTGCAGGATGCGCACGCGAATTATCCGGACAAGCCGGTGCTGAACACCGAGATGGGAATCTGGGGGGAGGGGGGGAGCAGATCGTACTGTTCGACTCGACATTCGCGGCGCTGGCCGAGTTCAGCCAGATGAACCCGGACGGCTCCGTCAACCCTGACGGGTTTGTCGTGGGCTCGACCTGGTGGTGCGCATTCGACTGGTACACGCATCTCGCGCCGAAGAGCTACCAGTACATGGGGCTCATCCACATGAACCGGACGACCGAGAAAGCCACGGCCGCGAGGGTCCGCGAGACGTATCTGCCGTACTACACGTCCGCCGGCGTCATCAACGACGTGGCCGGGCGGGATCCCTTATTGCCTTCGGCCGGCGTGCCGGCCGCCTTCTCGCTCGAGCAGAACTACCCCAACCCCTTCAACCCCTCGACCACGATCCGCTACGGGCTCCCAAGGCGGTCGCACGTGACTTTGACTGTCTTCAACACGCTCGGGCAGCAGGTGGCGACGCTTGTACAGGGGGAGCAGGAGGGGGGATTTCACGAAGCAGTGTTCGACGCGTCGGGCCTCTCCAGCGGAGTGTACCTCTACAGGCTGCAACCTGGCAGCACCATGCTTACCCACAAGATGCTCTTCATCCGATAGACGGTGAGATCGGCGAGAGTCAGTGAGGGATCGCGGCTCTTGTTCCCTACTTCCGCTCGTCCTTCAGCGGGATGCTGAGCGCGTAGTAGTCGGCAGTTCGGCCTCTTGTCCGCTCGAGCCGCCGCACGGTGACTTCAAGGCGCTCACCGAGCCGCCGGACGATACGTGTAGTGGAATCTCGGCTTCACGTGCGTCGGGGACAAATCGGCGTGCTTCTCCTCGTTCCCTGTGTACCTCGGATGCTGAAGGCCGCCCCCCCCTCCGATCACCAGGAAATCCTTCCCCTCCTTCCTGAAGTGCTCGAAGACGTGCGCGTGGCCGCTCATGAAGAGCCGCGCCTTGGGCTCGGCCAGAAAACGGGTGACAAACCGCTCCTGTGACTGCAGGGATGACCCCACCAGAATGCTGTTGGTGAACGGCGAATGATGGCAGGTAACGATGATCGCGGCAATGCCCGGGTCGCGGGAGAGATCAGTCATCGTCTGCTCGTACCACTGCTGCTGCGAATCCAGCGCGACGTCGTCCATGATGCTGAATTCGAGTTCAGGAGGACGACCGCCATGCTGTCGACGATCTTCACATACCCTGTGCGGCGGTGGGAGGGGAAGTGCCGCTGGAATTTCTCCTCTCCCTCGGTCGCGAAGAACATCACTTCGTGATTGCCGAGAATGGCGTTGACGGGAATCCCCTCCGACCTGAGCCCGTCGATGAGCGAACCCATGATCCGCCACTCGCCCTCGTCATACCCGAGGTTGACAACGTCCCCGAGGATGAAGACCGCCAGAGGCTTCCTGGCGCCAATCTCCTGAAATATCCGCGCGGTGGCATCGCGGTTCCGGTCCTCCTGAAGGGCAAGCGTTTCGACCCACAGCGGCGCCTGCGTGTCGCTCACGAACACGGTTTCGTGAGCTCTGAGCGAATCTGCCGGGAGTGCTGCCGCGGTGAAAGGGGGAAGGGGGGGACCATCCGAGCAGCCAAGAGCAAATGTCAGACTGGCGGCCAGGAACCACGTTGCAGGCAAACGGTAACCGAAGGGCATCTTATCAGCATACCTGACATGGACGAAAAATGCAAGCCGGAGGCCTTGACCGGGACATGCGCGAGGTGTAGATTTGGACATGAAGTTGCTCAATGTACAGGCAGTCTCAATCGCAATCGTCGGTGCCGCGGCAATCCTTCCCCCGTGCTTCGCCGGGTGCAGATCGGCGGACGGCAGCACGGGTGACGCACCGTACGAGATCCAGATGATCAAGGGCGTCGAATGGGTCGAGGGGCGGGAGGGCTACCGTCCGGAACTCCCCGGGTTCGTCCTGGACGGCGACATCGGCACCATCTCGCTGCGGGCGAGACACTCAGGCGCACCCGATCGGGTCGTCCTGCTGATCCGGACAACTCCGGCCCAGCGCCCGAATCTCGAAGGCTTCACGTTCGCTCCTCCCGGACGCGCATTCTCGACGTCGCCGTTCTCGCAATCCGCAACGGTGGAGGTCCGGGAATCAGGGAAGAACAGTATTGCCGGCCGCGTGCCTCTGAACGCCTACTTCGACTTCCGGGTCGAGGGCGAGTTCGTGCGCGTCACCTTCCTCCCGTCGGCCACCGAGTTCATGACCGAGGAGTGCAAGGTGTCGTGGGTGGATTGGTACCGGCGCTAGCCCGCTTTTGCTTTTCTACGCCCGTTTGTCTATCATATTGCATCACCGTATCACAACCCGAAGGAGTGAAGAATGAAGAGACTTGCAATCGCCACACTTGTCGTAGCCCTCAGTTTCGGCATCACAATGGCACAGGACAAGCCGGCGACGGACAAGCCCGCCGCGCCCAAGACCACTGAAAAGGCCAAGGACGCCGGATGTATGGACAAGGCCAAGGACGCCGGATGTATGGACAAGGCCAAGGACGCCGGATGTGGGGAATCGACAGGGTGCTGCGGTGACATGAAGAGCTCGAAGGACAAGAAGGCAGAGAAGAGCCAGAAGTCCACAAAGAAGACGACGACTGAAGCTGCCAAGCCTGAAGCTGCCAAGCCGGCGAAAGTGAACTGACCGGTCGCGCAGGACGACTATGGGCCGTTATCCCGACCGGGGTAGCGGCCCTTCTTTTTTTGTGAGGGGAAGGCCATGGCGACTGACGAGTTCGGGAAGTTCAGCGTCGTGTCGTTTGACTGTTACGGCACGCTGATCGACTGGGAGTCGGGGATCCTCTCGGCGCTGAAAGTAGTCCTCGCGTCTCGGGGCGTCTTCCCGGCAGCCGGCGAGATTCTCGCCCGGTATGCAGATTACGAGGCTGAAGCGGAAGCCTCCGCCTATATCCCATACCGCCAGGTGCTTCGCGAGGTGGTGCGGCGTTTCGGTGCGACGTATGGATTCTCCCCGGATCCCGGCGAGCTGGAATGTCTTGACAGGTCATTGCCTCAATGGAGGCCGTTCGATGATACTGCGTCCGCGCTCGGGCGGCTCCGGAAACGGTTCAGGCTGGCAGTTCTTTCGAACATCGATGACGACCTGTTCGCGCAAACGCGCGCGAAGCTGGGAGTCGCCATCGACCATGTCGTGACGGCGGAGCAGGTGGGGGCGTACAAACCGTCCCCCGCGATGTTCGCGGCACTCATCAAACAAACGACGGGGGATCCCGGCTCCATTTTGCACGTGGCCCAGAGCGCTTTTCACGACATCATCCCGGGTCGCGCGGCCGGGCTCGCGACTGTCTGGGTCAGGCGGGACTCGGCGCGCGCTGGTTCCGGCGCGACGCCTGCCGTCTCGCCACAGCCCGACATGCAGGTTCCCGACCTCCTCACACTCGCAACGCTTGCCCAGGTCTAAGCCCCGCATGCGAGAACCCTTCGCAATCGTCGACGTCGAAACGACCGGCACCAGCGCCGCCTACCATCGTGTCATCGAGATCGCCATCGTGCGCGTCGAGCGCGGCAAGATCGTCCGGCGATTCTCGACGCTGGTCAACCCCGAGCGGTACGTCAGCCCTGTGATCGAGCAGATCACCGGGATCAGGAACGCCGACCTCGAAGGGGCCCCCAGGTTTGCCGCCATCGCCAGAGAAGTCCACCGTCTCCTGGACGGCGCCGTGTTCGTCGCGCACAATGCCCGCTTCGACTATTCCTTCGTGAAGGAGGAGTTCGCGCGGCTCGGCCGGAGGTTTTCCGCGCGGTGCCTGTGCACCGTGAAGCTTTCCCGCGCGCTCCATCCCGAACATCGCCGCCACGACCTCTCTTCCATCATCGAGCGGCATGAGATCGAGTGCACGCAGCGGCACAGGGCGATGGGCGACGTGATGGCGGTGCATTCGTTCCTCGAGATGATGCAGGAGGAGGTCGAGAAGAAGAAGTGGGAAGAGCTGATCGCCCGACTCCTGCGGACCAGAACCCTTCCTGCGCAGATGGACCGCGGCGCGATCGACGAACTTCCGACCGGCCCCGGCGTCTATCTCTTCTATGGCGCAGGGGGCGAGGTCCTGTACGTCGGCAAGAGCCTGAGCATCCGGGACCGGGTCCTGGATCACTTCGGGAGCGATCGAGAGCAGGGGCTGTGCCAGCAGGTCGTGCGCGTCGAGGCCCGTGAAACGGCAGGTGAGCTCGGGGCTCTGTTGCTGGAACTGCAGCTGATCAAAACGCTCCACCCGATCCACAACCAGGTCTCGCGATCGACGAAGCCTCTGGTCGTCGCGTGGCGCGAGATCACTTCGGAAGGTTACTTCCGCCTCGCGCTGACGAGCGGCGAGGCCGTACCTCCCGCCGAAGCGCATCGAGTGATGGCCGTGTTCAAGTACAAGGCCCAGGCGAACCGGTTCCTGCAGGAGAGCGCGAAGGAGTACCAGCTCTGCCACAAGCTCCTCGGCCTCGATACGTCGCGCGGCGCCTGCTTCCAGTACCAGCTCCACCGCTGCCCTGGCGCGTGCATCGGCGAGGAGCCGCCGGAGGCGCACAACCAGCGCTTCGAGCGTGCCTTCGAGCGCCGCCGGGTGTATGCCTGGCCCTTCCGCGGACCGATCGCGATCACGGAGCGGGCGCCCGGCGATCAGGGCGGAGAGATGTTCCTCGTCGATCAATGGTGTCTTCTGTCCGGACACCGGATCACCGAGATGGGGCATCTCCCGCTCTTCACTGCGGGGCCGTGGTTCGACTACGACAGCTACAAAGTGCTCGCGAATTACGTGCGCAATCCGCGGCACCGCAAAACCATCCGCGAGATCTCCCGGGAGCAGCTCGCGTTGATTGAGAACGATGTCTCCTCGTGAGCCGGCATCACACACCGCCTTTCCTTCCCCGACTTTGTAGAAACGCACCCGCGCCGCCCGCCGGCGCCCTCCACGTCCGCCCGAAACAGCCCGGTTTCCTCATGTTTCGCTCCGCCCGCTGTCCGGCACGCGGGAACGGCTGT
>CAVPBI010000016.1:0-25730 GCA_963701735.1 uncultured Ignavibacteria bacterium
TCAGACGGGTGCATACGTGGCAAGGGTGCCTGGGATGACCCACTTCTCGAACTTGTCAGTCGCCATGGCCTTCCCCACACAAAAAAGAAGGGCCGCTACCCCGGTCGGGATAACGGCCCATAGTCATCCTGCGCGACCGGTCAGTTCACTTTCGCCGGCTTGGCAGCTTCAGGCTTGGCAGCTTCAGTCGTCGTCGTCTTTGTGGACTTCTGGCTCTTCTCTGCCTTCTTGTCCTTCGAGCTCTTCATGTCACCGCAGCACCCTGTCGATTCCCCACAACCGGCGTCCTTGGCCTTGTCCATACATCCGGCATCCTTGGCCTTGGCCTTGTCCATACAACATCCGGCGTCCTTGGCCTTTTCGGTGGTCTTGGGCGCGGCAGGCTTGTCCGTCGCCGGCTTGTCCTGTGCCATTGCGATTCCACATCCAAGGGCCACGACAAGTGTGGCGATTGCAAGTCTCTTCATTCTTCACTCCTCCGGTTTGTGATTCGGTGATACACAATGATAGCCAAACGGGCACAGAAAAGCAAAAAAACTGGCTCAGCGCCGGTACCAATCCACCCACGATACCCGGCATTCCTCGGCCATGAACTCGGTGGCCGACGGGAGGAAGGTGACGCGCACGAACTCGCCCTCGATCCGGAAGTCGAAGTAGGCGTTCAGAGGCACGCGGCCCGCAATACTGTTCTTCCCTGATTCCCGAACCTCCACCATTGCGGACTGCGAGAACGGTGACGTCGAGAATGTGCGTCCGGGAGGAGCGAACGTGAAGCCTTCGAGATTCGGGCGCTGCGCCGGAGTTGTCCGGATCAGCAGGACGACCCGATCGGGTGCGCCTGAATGTTTCGCCTGCAGCGAGATGGTGCCGATGTCGCTGTCCAGGACGAAGCCGGGGAGTTCCGGACGGTAGCCCTCCCGGCCTTCGACCCAGTCGACGCCCTTGATCATCTGGATTTCGTACGGTGCGTCACCCATGCTGCCGCCCGCCGATGCGCACCCGGCGAAGAACGGGGGAAACATTGCCGCGGTAGCGACGATTGAAATTGCGATTGCCTGCAGGTTCAGAAGCTTCATGTCCAAATCTACGCCTCTCACGTGTCGCGGTCAAGCCCTCCGGCTTGCTTTTTTCGTCCATGTCAGGTATGCTATAAAATGCTTGTTGGTTACCGTTTGCCTGCCTTAGGGTTCCTGGCCGCAGCTCTGACATTTCTCCTGGGCTGCTCGGATGATCCCCCCCTTCCCCCCTTCACCGTGACAGCGCTCCCGGCAGATTCGCTCAGGGCTCACGAGATCGTGTTCGTGAGCGATACGCAGGCACCGCTGTGGGTCGAGACGCTTGCCCTCGAGGAGGACCACAACCGCGAGGCGACCGCGCGGATATTTCAGGACATCGGCGCCCGGAAGCCTGCCTCGGTCTTCATGCTCGGGGACGTTGTCAGCCTCGGCTTCGACGAGGACGAGTGGCGGATCATGGGCACGCTCATCGACGGGCTCAGGTCGGAGGGGATTCCTGTCAACGCCATTCTCGGCAATCACGATTTGATGGTCGACGCGGCCATGGGCGAAGAGAACTTCCAGCGACACTTCCCCTCCCACCGCCGCACCGGATACGTGAAGATCGTCGACAGCATGGCGGTCGTCCTCCTGAACTCGAACTTCGGCGTCCTGGAGGACGTTGCGCTGGAATCACAGCAACAGTGGTACGAGCAGACGATGACCGATCTTTCCCGCGACCCGGGCATTGTCGCGATCATCGTCACCTCCCATTATTCGCCGTTCACCAACAGCATTCTGGTGGGGTCTTCCCGGCAGTCACAGGAGCGGTTTGTCACGCGCTTTCTGGCCGAACCCAAGGCGCGGTTGTTCCTGAGCGGGCACGCGCACGTCTTCGAGCACTTCAGGAAGGAGGGGAAGGATCTTCTGGTGATCGGAGGGGGGGGCGGGCTGCAGCAGCCGAGGTACACCGGGAACGAGCAGAAGCACGCCGATTTGTCCCCGACGCACGTGAAGCCGAATTTCCACTACACCTATGTCCGCCGGCTCGGGCAACGCCTCGAAGTCACCGTGCGGCGGCTCGGAGCGGACAAGAGGCTGACAACCGACTACTACGCGTTCAGCATCCCTCTGAGGGACGAGCGGAAGTAAGAAGCAGGAGCCGTGCTGACTGTCCCTGTCCGTTGACAACTGACTGTCACCGATCTCACCGCACAAGCAATAGCTTGATGCTCTGCACAAGTTCCCCCGCTCCGCTCCTTGGATCCCCTCCGGCGGAGCCCAAAGGGCGGGCATGCAGCCGACAGACATAGACCCCGCTCGACAGGTCGGACGCGTCGAAGGCGTGCTCGTGAACTCCCGCTTCGGATCTCCCGTTCGTCAGCACCGAGACCTCCCGGCCCAGCACATCAAAGACGGCAACCTTCACTTCGCTCGCCACGGGCAACGAGTATCTTATCGTGGTGGTAGGGTTGAACGGGTTGGGGTAGTTCTGTTCGAGCGAGAAAGCCGTCGGTACGCCGGCCGCAGACGATGAGGGATCCCGCCCGGCCACGTCGTTGATGACGCCGGCGGACGTGTAGTACGGCAGGTACGTCTCGCGCACCCTCGCGGCTGTGGCTTTCTCGGTCGTCCGGTTCATGTGGATGAGCCCCATGTACTGGTAGCTCTTCGGCGCGAGATGCGTGTACCAGTCGAATGCGGTCCACCATGTCGCGCCCACAACGAACCCGTCGGGATTCTCGGAGCCATCCGGATTCATCTGGCTCACCTCTGCAAGCGCCATGAATGTCGAGTCAAAGAGAGGGATTTGGGCCTGCCCCTCTCCCCAGATCCCCATCTCGGTATTCAGAATCGGCTTTGTCGGGTGACTCGCGTGCGCATCCTGCAGGAATTGCTTCGTGCCTTCGTAGTACGTTCCGCCGTGAAACACCTGGAAGTACATCGTCCAGCCCGCCACGTCGCAGTTGGCCTGCGATGGATCATCCGGACCCGGCCTGTCCGCCGCAGCCGATTGAGTCACCAGCCGGCCGTCGGGGTACTGCGTGTCCAGCTCCGTATTGAGCGTCAGGTTGTACGCGGTCCTGTTCGTGACGTCCTTGTTCTCGTTGCTGGTGCTCCAGAGGATGATGGACGGACGGTTCCGGTCGCGGAACACCATCTCCCTCCACATCTGATAGTGGATCTTCCGGAGAAGGTTCTGGTAGGTCCACGCGGCGGCATCATCGAACCACCACATGGGGATTTCCTCCTTGATCATCAGGCCCACCCTGTCCGCCACCATGTATGTGAACGGATGATTGGGGTAGTGTGCCGTCCGGAGGAAGCTGGCGTTCAGCCCCTTGATGACCTGCATGTCCGAAAGGGTCACTGCAGGGGGCACGCTGCGCCCGTAGTCCGGATGGTCTTCGTGCCGGGCCACGCCCGAAAGGAACGTGTTCTTCCCGTTCAGGAACAGCCGATGGCCGGATGTGGAAATGGTGCGAATGCCGAACTGCGTGTGGAACCTATCCACCACCTCACCGCCGCTGCGCAGGACCACTTCGAGCACATAGAGATTCGGTGTCCACGGCGACCAGATCCTTGGGTTGGGAACCGAGAGCACGGTCCGCCAGGCGCGTGCGGAATCAGCCGGAACGGCAACCGTGGTTGATAACTGCCCGCCGACCGCAACGATCGTGCCGGCGATGTCAGCCGGACGTTCGGAACCCAGGGTTACAGCATCCCACTCCCCCCGATGAAGAATCAGCTCCAGGTCCAGGTCACCTGCCGCACTGTCGGTGTTCACCACAGTGGTCGAAACCTGGAGCGTGCCCAGCGCATCCAGCGGGATCACGTCGGCCCGGGCGACCGCAGTCTTCTTCGAGAACTCGAGGTAGACCTCATGGACGATACCGGTATAATTGAACCAGTCGCACCGCTGATACGGCACGATATCCAGGCGGGTTCCCCACGCCGGATTGTCGACCCGGACCGCGAGCACGTTCGTCGTGTCGTACGAGACCTGATCTGTGACGTCGAACGCGAACGACGTGTAGCCGCCCTCATGGTATCCGATGTATTGATCGTTCAGCCAGACGTCGGCGACGTAGTTCACCGCGTAGAACGTCAGCAGAACACGCGAACCCCGAAGCGAGTCCGGCACATCGAACCTGCGGCGATACCAGACGCCATCCTCATAGAACTCAGGGCATTTCTCGTATCCCAGGAGCTGATTCTCGACCGCCGGGAGAGCTTTCACCGTCCACGCGGCGTCATCATACGATATTGTGTGCCGTCCCGCCGCCTCGGCAACCAGGGTGGCGTACCCCGCCGAATCGCGCCGCGTCAGACTGACCCCGTCTGCCGCCGCAAACCGCCTGGAGCGCCACGGCCCGTTCAACGACATCGTCGTCCGCAGCTGCTTCTCGAACCCGGGCATCGGCATGCCGTTCTGGTACGGCACGGTGACACCGTCCAGCGCCCGCAGCTGCAGCGTCGGGGCCAACGTCGCGGGCTGTGCGAACATCGAAAAAGGGGAGCCGATTTCCAGAATGGCCAGAGCGAGGACCAGGTATCCGTGGCGCATCCTTGAAACTCCGATTCGGAATCAGGTGGACCGTGTATTGCAGGAGAAGTACAGATGGTGCCTGTGGACACAGTATAGCAAAGCGGGGCGGAGAGAGCAAGATGCCCTCCCGCCCCGCATGAAATGTGAACGCCCTCGTTTTATCCTGTTCGGGTGTCAGTGCGTGCGCTTCCTGCCCCCCACACGCCTTCCATACCTCCCCCAGGCCAACACCCGACATACCGGGGCTTGCCGCGCCGCAGATCAGAACTCATACTCAACGCCCAGAACCGGCAACACCGTCCACTGATACTGCGTATCCTGCCTGTTTTCGGTCGCATTCCAGAAATAGCCGGCCACATTCTTGCGGTTGTACGCGTTCCAGACGCTGAGGTAGATGTCCAGCATGTTGCTGCTGAAGTAGAATTTCCGGTCGACCCGCAGGTTCAGCGAATGGTAGTCGGGGTACCGCTCCGCGTTGATCCTGCTCTGGTCGATGATGCCGATGTTCGCTGCGGTCGATGCCTGCTGGTCGAACGGAGTGTACGGCCCTCCCCCGGCGTACGTCCATCGGATGCTGTACTCCCAGTCCTGGTCCGGCTTGTATCCTCCGATAACGCTGAAGATCCACCGGTTGTCATACACCCGGTCGCGCCACACGCCGAACACGATCGCTGTAGCGGGTGCGCGAGTAAGAGCCGCTGACCAGCCCGTACATCGCCGTCCGACATCTTCCGCTGGAGGATGAACTCGATCCCGCGGGTGTAGGCCTTTCCGGTCCCGGAGAGGTCGTCGTACACGGTGAAGCGCTGATTGAAGAGCCCGTCGTCCACGACCGAAAGCGTGGGATCGCCGGAATCCAGCGGCAGGTCGCGGTACTCCTTGGCGTACGCTTCGACGGTCAGCTTTGTGTCCGGCCGGAGCATATAGTCGGCCCCGACGCTCGCATGATACGCGCGCATCGACCGGCAGATCCTCGAACTCCTCCTTCCCCGCCACCACGATGAGGGGGACCTGCTGCGTGAAGAGGCCTCCACGGAGGTGCAAGAGTGAGATCACTCGACGCTTCGTACGAGAGCGGCGAGCCGGGGTGAGACCGTCGTCGAGGCGTTCAGGTTGAAGTAGTCTGCCCGGAGACCAGCGCTCAGCGTCCACCTGTCAGACGACGGAGCGACAATGGTCGCGAACAGCGCTCCCCAGGAACGACGTGATGCTTGCGATCGACGAACCGGTCCGGATCCACCTGCCCGAGCCGATTCGTGTCGGATGCAAAGAAGGTGTCGAACTCTCCGATCTGCGCTTTCCCTTCCAGCCCGGTCTCCAGTCGCAGTCGGCTTCGAGAGCTGTACGAAGTGAACGCTCCGCAGCACGATGTTCCGGTCGACATTCGAGCTGGTGAGATATGGCTGGTCGGTCGAGACCTTCAGGAAGTCGTTGTCGTACGAAGCGCCGGAATAGGAGAGGGTCGTGGTGGAGTAGTGCCCCGTGCTCCAGAGCGCGTTCCACCTCAGGCCGAGCGTCCCCTGCGAATTCTCGTTCTTCCCGTACTGACGCTGCCCTTCGTCGATCGACGTCTCCTTGTCGAAATCGATCGTGCTCCTCCCTCCGATGCCGAGAAGGCGGAGGCTGTGCCGGTCATTGAACTTGAGCGTGAGCTTCCCCTGCACGTCCCCGTAGTTCGGGGCCACGCCGGTCCCGATCGCTCCGACAATCAGGTCGAGGTAGCTCTTGCTGGCCGAGACCATCCACGAGCCGGACTCGGACGGAAGCGGTCCCTCGGCCATCGCGCCGAAGCCCGCAAAGCTCAGGAACGCCTTTCCGTACAGATCATCGGGCACACCGTTCTTGAAATCGATATCAACCACCGACGAAAGCCGGTCACCATAGCTCGCCGAGAATCCGCTGATCAGGAAGTCGACCTGGTCGATGAAGTCGATGTTCAGGATCCCGATCGGTCCGCCGGTCGATCCCTGCGTCGGGAAAGTGGTTGATGTTGGGGACGGGGACGTCGTCCACATAGAACCCGTTCTCGATCGGGCTGCCGCCGCGGACCGCAAGGTCGTTGGAGTTGTCCGCCACCTTCGCCGTGCTCGGAAGCGCCATGAGTATCCGGCTGACATCGTTGGCCGACCCGGGGAGCGGCGGATTTCCTCGGCATTGAAGCCGACGGAGATCGCATCCACGGCCTCTTCCGAGCCGAAGTAGCCGCCGGTGACGGTCATCTCTTCGGCGACGACCGCACGCTCGTGGAGCTCCGCTTGCACCGGGGTGGTCTTTCCGGGCGTCACGGGACATCCGTCCGGATGAAGGGATCGTAGCCAACCAGCCGGAATTGCAGGGAGTATGTCCCGGCCGGAAGCCCGGAAATGGTGAATCTCCCCTTCTCGTCCGTGCTCGCCCCGTTCTGAGTGCCCATGACGACAACCGTGACGTTCGGGAGCCCTTCCCTGGTTTCCCTGTCAAGAACCGTACCCTTGACACTCCCTGAAGGGGTCTGCGCAAATGCGAGAGGTGCAACGAGCCCTGTGGCGACCAGCAGAACGGCGAAAACGAAACGGAACATACGAGAATCCTCCGAGATTGTGTGTGGCCCTAAAATAGCATGCTCGAAGGGGCCGAGTCGTCCAGGATGATAGGGTTGGACGTGGTGTAGTGGTGCGTCCCGATAGGACCGCACGCCCGGACTCAGGCGGCAGGTGTGAGAGAAGCGTCTTTCTTGAGGGTCTGACGGAACTCCGAGGGGGTCTGTCCGGCAAATCGCTTGAACGCGGCGTTGAAGGCTGATTTCGAGTTGAACCCGGCTTCCTCGGCAATTGCCAGGATCGTATATGCCGATTTGGACGGATCCTGGAGAAGGCGCTTTGCCTCTTCGACCCGGTAGCCGTTGATGAAGTCGAAGAAGTTCGCGCCGAGCGATTCGTTGATGACCTGCGAAAGCTGGTATGCGGGGATCCCAACACGGTCGGCCAGCCCGGGGAGGGTGAGCTCGCTGTCCAGGTACGGCTTCTCAGCCTCCATGTACACCTTCACTTTGGCACCGAATAGTCGCGCGTGAGGTCCGGTGTGAGCGTCGATTTCTCGTACTTCTTGCCTGCGGCCATCTCCTCCGCGGGCGAGAATATCTCGGGTTGACGGAGGCCCATGTATCCGAGCCCGTAAATGATAGCCGTGACGATCAGGGGTATGGAGAAGTGGTAGAGCTCCACCGTCTGGATCCCGAAGGCCTGGAGCGTCGTAAGGAGCTGGATGAAACCGAAGACCGCGAGGTACAGGGTCGTGCCCGATCTAGTAGCCACCTCAGGTTGATGCGTTCGAGGGAGGACTTCGTGTTGCGGATCTTCTGATCGTACTGCTTGAGGATCCTCCGAACCGCGATCATATAGACGAAGACATGGATGACTTGGATGTGTCGCCACGAGGAGGAACGCCGGCTCGGCCGCAAACTCCTTGAGGCGGTCGATTTCGGCGAGCTTCTCCTCCGTGCTGGAGAGATAGAAGGGCATCATCAAGGCAGAACGAAGGACAAGAAAGGGGATGGCGTGGAGGAGATCGCGGCCGTGCAGCTGGACGGTCCTGTCGGTGAGAACCTTGACGTAGAAGTAGAACAGCGGACCGAACAGGAACAGGACCGGAAGACCTATCCTCATGAGGTGAGGGACCTGAACATACAGTCCGGATCGATCGAGGAAGAAATGCAGGATGCTGAGCGAATAGCAGATGAAGAGCGTACCGAGGAACCTGTTGGCCCTGCGGTTGGGGCCCTTGCTCAGGATGAGAAGCGCGCCCATGAAGAAACCCTGAACGATGCCCAGAAGCGTTATGGTGGCGAAGAAATCCATACGGCCATTCATTGAAGGGAAAATAGACGATCGGGCGTGAGAATCAATGACGGGGGCATTCGTGAATGCTTCGATTCTTGATTGATTCGATTCCTGAATGCCTCAATTCTTGAATGCTTCAGGACCATGTCGTATGTTTCATGCCATGTCCCCCCAGTCCAGATTTCTCCCTTTTGCACCGCTTCTGGTATCCACCATCCTCCTGGGGTGCGGCGAGGGCTCTTCGCCCGGCAGGGCGCGCGCGACGTTCGTCGTTACGGCCGACTCTGTCCCGTCCGGCGGGGTCGTTCACATTGCAGGAAGCCTGTCTGAGATGGGCCCCTGGGACCCGGACGCCCGGTTCCTCACGCCCGGGGACGATGGAACATGGCGGACGACAGTGGACATCCCGGTCGGGGAGACGTTTGAATACAAGTTCACCCGCGGCACATGGCGGACGGAAGGCGTCGGCGAGGACGGGATCGAACGGCCGAATTACGTCCTGGAGGCCGGAGGCGACACCACCGTCCATCATCACATTCCGGCGTGGCGCGATATGTCCAGCGGGCCCGTCCCCATCTCTCTCGAGAGGCTCTCGAACAAGGTCGGAACGATCGAGCTGTACGACGGCTGGAAGTACCGGCCCGGGGATTCCCTGGCGTGGGCATCCCCTGCGTACGACGACGGAGAATGGGCGGCCGCCTCTTCGTTGATCCCTCCCGGCGAGGCTCTGCCTCCCGAGCGTGTGAAGCGCGGATGGTTCCGCCTGCATATGAACGTCGACAGCACCCTCCGACATGTTCCGCTCACCTGGACCATGAGCCAGACAGGAGCTTCCGAGGTATTTCTGAACGGACGGCTGCTCGCCCGGCTCGGAACGCCAGGAACGTCCGAGGCCGACGAACAACCGTACGAAGACCGCATACCCCGGACCATCCTGCTCGATGGCGGCGACGACCAGATTCTCGCCGTGCGGTATTCGGACTTCAGCGCTGGGCGGATCCGCCAGCTGGGGCAGCCAACCGGGTTCACGTTCTATCTGATGGAAGCCGACGCATCAATACAGGCCCACTCGACCAGGACCCGAACGCGCTCGACATTGCAGACCGGCCTCGTGACGCTCGCGCTATTCCTCGCCGCGCTCCACTTCTTCCTGTACGTCTTCCACCGGTCGGAACGGGGGAACCTGTACTTCTCGCTCCTGATGCTGGCGATGGCTTTGCTGGCGTATGCCGATCTTCAGCCGTTCTTCTCCACAACCCGTTCGGATGCCGTTTTTCTCGGCCGCCTCTCCGTCATTGGCGCAATCGGCCTCTCGGTCGCAAGCCTCGCGGCAGTCTACACGTTCGGCGCCCGGCGCATGCCCGTTCAGTTCTACGTGTGCGCCGTGCTGGGCGCGGGATTGATCGTCTGGTTTTTCTTTGTCCCGCGCACTCTGTCCTGGAACATCGCCTTCTCCGTCCTGCTGGCTCTCTCCGCGCTGGAACTGCTGAGGTTCGTGGTCTTCGGGTTGGTGAGAAAGGCAAACCCACACGCACGGCAGGGTCCGCACGGGTGGATTCTCGGAATCGGCGGCGCGCTTTTCGTCCTGGGAGTTCTCTATCAGCTCGCCGCAAATCTCGGTCTGTTGCCGCTGATCGTCAGCGGATTCCCCCCCTTCTACGTCGGGTTCGTGGCATTCGCCGTTGCGATTTCGCTTCAGCTCGCCTACCGTGCGGGAGCCCTGAATCGCGAACTCGCAGCCCAGCTCGATCAGGTGCGCACACTCTCCACGCGCGCGCTCGAGCAGGAGCGCCGCGCATACGAGGAAGACCTCTCCCGCCGGGTCCTTGAGGCAGACAACGCGCGAAAGACAAAGGAGCTCGAGGAAGCGCGAAAGGTGCAGCTCGCGATGCTTCCTTCGGATGTGCCGCACCTGGAGGGCCTCTCCATCGCTGTCCGGATGCAAACCGCGACCGAAGTCGGCGGGGACTACTACGATTTCCGGCAGGACGACGACGGCTCGCTCACGATCGCCATCGGTGACGCCACGGGTCACGGCACCAAGGCCGGCATCATGGTGACGCTCATCAAGAGCCTCTTCAACGTGTCCGGTCACAGCTTCTACATCCCGGATTTCTTCCAGCATTGCACCGCGGCGATCAGGCGGATGAACCTGGAGCAGCTCTACATGGCGCTGCAGATCGCGCGGCTGAAAGGACGCCGCCTGACCGTTTCCTCAGCGGGCATGCCGCCGTTCTATGTCTACCGGACAGCATCAGGGAGCGTGGAGGAAATCGTCCTCAAGGGTATGCCGGTCGGGGCGTACGCGGGTTTTCCGTATCAACAGACAAGCATCGACCTTCAGTCCGGCGACACGATCCTGTTTTTGTCGGACGGATTCCCCGAGCGATTCAACGTCGAGAGTGAGATACTCGGATACGGCCGCGTGAAGGAGATCTTTGGCGAGTGCGGGATGCTTGCGCCGGAGGCGGTGATCGATCACATGGTCAAAGCCTCCGAGCGCTGGAGCGGCGGGGCTCCTCTGAACGACGACATGACGTTCGTTGTGGTGAAGGTGATGGGATAGCTCTGTTCCTCAGAGGCCGCAGCCGCCGTCCCCACGGTCTGGCTGGCACTCCGGCAGATCGGGCGGGAGGGATACGAGAAGCTGATCCGGGAAGACATCGAGCTTGCACGAGTACTTCTCGGAGAGGTCCGCAAGGATTCTGAGCTGGAGGCGTACCGCCAGAACCTTAGCATCACGACGTTCCGCTACCGCCCGGCGGATATCCCGGGATCTCCGGACCAGGCGGAGGAGTATCTCACGGCAGTGAATCAGGAGATCCTGAACAGGATACAGGCCGGCGGAGAGGTCTTCGTGTCGAACGCGGTGGTGGACGGACGGTACTATCTGCGGGCGTGCATCGTGAACTTCAGGACAACCCGGGAGGACGTGCGGGCGATCCCTGACATCGTTGTGCGCATCGGAAGGCGTGTGCACGAGGAACTTCGGGGGCGCGCCGCCTCAAGTCCCGGGCACCCCGCGTCATAGCCGGAAGCGCGGGGCCGCGATTCACAGCCCGGGGTCTGTGACCTCTACTCCCGGCTCGGGGCCAGCGACCTCTATCTACAACTGGGGCCCGCGACCCCCCCACTCAGCGTCCACGCCCGGCAACCTCTACCCACTTGCCGAGCCAGCGAAATCCACTCACAGCCTGATGTCAGCGCCCCCGACTCATGGCCCGGGGTGTGCAGCCGCCACTCACGTACTCTGCTGGATCAGCTTCTGGAATCCGGGATTCCCGCGGAGACTCTTCCAGACGGGGTCGATCCTGAGCAGCGGCCCGGAAAGACGCGAAGGGCGCGACAACAACGTCACCAGCAGGCTGACGGCCTCCTCCTGATCTCCCAGGATTGTGTGGATCCGCGCCATCTGTTCCATCAGCACTGCGCCACGCCACGCCTCCTTCTCAATCGGTAGCAGCTCCATGGCATGCCGCCCCGCGGCAATCGCCTCCTGCTTCCTCCCCAGCCGTGCAAGAGCAATGCCGATGGCCGCATGGTACCGCGGATCATCGGGCTGGCTCTTGACCCTTTGTTCGAGAAACTGCCTCGCAGCCTCCGCTTGAGATCGCGCCTCGTCATTCTTCCCGAGCTGAACGAGCACCTCGCTCCGCACGAGGGATGAGGGGAAGAAGACAAACTGGTCGTCGATAAAAATGTCGCCCGCCCCGTCGATTCTCCTGAGGGCATTTGCGTAGTTGCCGGAGAGCATCTCCACACGCGCGATTTCAGGCTGAAGATCCTGCAACGGGATCCCGGCATCGATCGCATCTCTCAGCTCCAGCGCCGCTTTCGCGGTATCACCGCTCTGGCCGAGGACATTGTGCACGCGCGTCGTCCAGAGGAGCGTGTTCTCCGGGTTGACCCGGACCGCCCGGTCGAGAAGCTCGGTCGCCTCGTCGAATTTGCGCATCAACCAGCTCGTTTCCGCCGCCTGATCGAGCATGATGGCGTCCCGTGGACTCAGCCGCACAGCCTCTCCGTAGTTGTTCCGCGCTTCTTCGAAATTTCCCTTCCGCCTGTTCACGGCACCCATGCCCTCATACGCTTTCGCGCTCTGCGGCCTGAGGCGGATGGCCTCACGGAAGTGCTCCAGTGCCAGATCGTAGTTCAGCTCGCAGTGATAGTAGTACCAGCCAAGCGCCTCCTTGGCCGACGATTCCAGCGGCTGGAGCTCCTCGGCTCTGAGGGCATGCGCCTTGGAGAGTTGCCTGACCTCGGGCGTGTGCTCGTAACGGAACCAGTAGAGGTCGGAGAGCGTGACCGAAAGGATCGCGTACGCGGTCGCGAACTTGGGGTCGCGCTCGATCGCGCGCTGCAACATCTCCCTCGCAAACCTCAGATCCCGCTCCGCATAGCCGCGCGCGCGGAAGGCACTGCCACGAAGGAACAGGTCGTACGCTTCGGGGTCCGATGTGCCTCCGACATGAAGCGTCGCGCGCTCGTCGGCCAGCAGGGTCACGTCCAGCGCGGCCGCAACCTTCTCCGCGATCTCCGACTGGATCGCGAACACCCCCGAGACGACGCCCTCGTACGGACGGGACCAGAGCTGCGTCGCATCGCTCACGCGGATCAGCTGGGGGCTGACGCGCACGCGGCTCTCGCCGCTCGGCGTCTTCTCCCACCGCACAGTTCCCTCGAGCACGTAGGTGACGCCCAGCTCGCTGCCGATCTCCTTCAACGACTTGCTGGTCTTCTTGTACTGCAGCGCGCTGGAACGGCCGATCACCCCGAGACCGGAGAGACTCGCGAGCTTTCCCGTGATCTCTTCAGTCATGCCGTCCGCGAAGTATTCCATCTCGGAATCGCCCAGGTTCTCGAAGGGCAGAACGACCACCATCTTCCTGGCGGGGGCCTCTCCCTCACCGGCATCGCCGGAGCGATTGAACAGGTAGACGCCTCCGACAACGACAGCCGCGAGAATGGCGACACCTCCGATCATCCACGGAAGGCGCGGGCGGATTCCTGCCCCGCGACCTGCGACTGCTGCGCCGGGCAGACCTGCAGCTCCTGACGCCGCTGTCTCTCCCGTCGCCGTCGCGGCTCTCCCCGTCGCCCGTCGGCCCTGTGTGCCCGCTCCTCCCGGCATGCTCGCCTGACCCGGGACGCCCACCGTCTCCACCGGGCGGGCCGTCTCCGGCATGGTTACCGGCCTTGTCGTCCGGGTGAACCGGCCGGTGTCTTTCTTCAATCGGCGAAGGTCGATCGCCATGTCTGACGCTGACTGATATCTGTCCCCGGGGTCCTTCTCCAGCGATCGATTGATGATGTGAACGAGGCCCGGCGGAGCATCCGGCAGGGTGTCGGTAAGCGGAACTGGGTCCTCGTTCAGGATGGAGTACATCATCGAGGCTTCATGCTCGCCCCGGAACGGGACCTTCCCGGCCACCATCTCGTAGAGCACCGCGCCGAGAGAAAAGAGGTCCGACCGGGCGTCCACTTCTCCCCCTTGAATCGCCTCGGGAGGCATGTAGGCAAGCGTACCCACGGTGCTGGATGTCTTGGTGAGGCGGGCTGCCCCGGCCAGGCGTGCGAGTCCGAAGTCCATGACCTTCACCTGTCCGCGGGCGTTGATCATGATATTTTCGGACTTGATGTCGCGGTGGACGATCCCCCGCTTGTGCGCCTCCTCCAGCGCGTCCGCAATCTGTGCTGCGATGCCGGCGGCCTCGGCAACGGGCAGGCCCGGCTCGTTCCCCCGGTGCTGCTCGATGTATTCGCGCAGCGTGAGGCCCTCAACGTATTCAATCGCGATATAGCGGACCCCGGCGTCCTCCCCCACCTCGTACACGGTACAGATGTTGGGGTGATTGAGTCCGGCGGCTGCCCGCGCCTCGGTCAAGAGTCGCAGGCGCTGCTCATCAGTGGCTCCCTTTGCCTCGGGGACGAGCTTCAGGGCAACCGTGCGGTCCAGCGTGGCGTCGTGGGCCTTGTAGACAACTCCCATGCCTCCCCGACCGAGCTCCTCGCGAATCTCGTACTGTCGTATGCGCTTACCGATCATATCCCGGCTCCAGCCTCATCCTCCTCAACAGGACCCCGCCCTTCGATCACAGGTTCACCTTCGGGAGATGCGTCATCGCCTCTTCCACCATCTCCTTCGGGTACTCGTAGTCTTCGAGCTTCCCGTTGTGGTACGCCTCGTATGCGCTCATGTCGAAGTGCCCGTGTCCGCACAGGTTGAACGCCAGCACTTCCTTACGGCCCTCCCGTTTGCAGCGCAACGCCTCGTCGATCGTCGCGCGAACGGCATGCGCCGCCTCGGGCGCCGGAATGATACCTTCGGCCTTGGAGAACATTGACGCCGCATCGAACACCGCGAGCTGCTTCACAGCCCTGGGCTCGACGTCCCCGTGGTCCACCAGCGCGCTCACGCTGGGCGACATGCCGTGGTACCGCAGACCGCCCGCGTGGATTCCCGGCGGCATGAATGTGTGACCCAGGGTGAACATCTTCACGACCGGCGCCATCGCCGCCGTGTCGCCGTAGTCAAATGTGTACTTCCCCTTCGTGAGACTCGGGCAGGACGACGGCTCCACCGCGACAACACGAGTAGAGGGGTTCAAGCCGGCAAATTTCCGGTGCAGGAACGGGTAGGCGAACCCGGCAAAGTTCGATCCGCCTCCAACGCACCCGATTACGACATCGGGGTACTCGCCGGCCATGTCCATCTGCTCGATCGCTTCGATGCCGATCACCGTCTGGTGCAGCAGCACATGCCCGAGCACGGATCCGATCCCGTAGCGCTTCTTGCCGCCCGATGTGGCGGCAGCCTCCACCGCCTCCGAAATGGCGATGCCGAGAGAGCCGTTTGAGTCAGGCGTTTCGGCCAGCATCTGTCGGCCGAATGCGGTCTGCTTGCTCGGGCTTGCGTAAACCTTCGCGCCGTAGTTTTCCATGACCACGCGACGATACGGCTTCTGGTGGTACGACACATTCACCATGAATACCTCGAGATCGAGCCCGAAGAAACTGCACGCCATCGCAAGGGCCGTCCCCCACTGCCCGGCGCCGGTCTCGGTGGTCATCGCCGTTCCTCCCGCCTGCTTGTTGTAGAACGCTTGAGGGACGGCCGTGTTGGGCTTGTGCGAACCGACGGGGCTCACGCCTTCGTACTTATAGTAGATGTGTGCCGGGGTGTCCAGCATGCGCTCCAGCCGGAGCGCCCGGTACATGGGCGTCGGGCGCCAGAGGCGGTAGATCTCGCGCACGGGCTCAGGAATTTCGATCCAGCGCTCGGAACTCACCTCCTGCTTGATGATCTCCATCGGGAACAGGACGCTCAGGAATTCCGGCGTAATAGGCTGGAGTGTCTGAGGGTGCAGCACCGGCTGCGGCGGCACCGGCATGTCGGCGTTGATATTGTACCAGGCCTTCGGGAGGCGGGTTTCGTCGAGCAGGAACGTACGGCGGTCACTCATGGAACAGGCTCTCCAATGAATAGCGCTATTGTTGAAGTGGGGGGTACAATTGGTAGTGGTTGCCAACCTAAGGACTTTCCGAGTCTAATTCCAGCACGAGGGGGCCCTCCACTCCTGACCGATCGGGGGCAGTCCGCTGCCCTCAATAGGAGGAAACGCCTCCGGCGGTGGACGGGGCGACCGCGTTGAATCCCGAGTGAATTCAGAGTATACTGGTACGAAATCAACCACCGGCAATCCCCCGGAGACCCCTGTGAAGCGCCCCTGCCTCTTGCTGTCATATCTTGCAGTCACAATCGCCCTGGCACTCAGTCCCGCCCCGGCACAGGATGAATGCACGACCGCCATCATCACCGGCGTTGGGACGGTGGACGGCCGACCGCTCCTCTGGAAGAACCGGGATACCGACAGTCTCTCGAACAAGGTTCTGTTCGTGGATGAGGTTCCCCACAAGTACCTGGCCGTCGTGAACGCGGGAGACACTTCAGGGAGGATCGCATGGGGCGGGCTGAACGATGCCGGCTTCGCGATCATCAATTCGGTCGCATACAACCTGCCGAAGTCGGGCGGTCTCGAGGACCTGGAGGGGCACGTCATGGGCGACGCGCTTCGGACATGTGCGACGGTGGACGATTTCGAGCGGTACCTCAAAGCCAACATCGGGCCCGGGCTGGGGTCCTGGACGAACTACTGCGTGATCGATGCACGCGGCGGGGCCGCCATCTTCGAGACGCACAACAAGGGGTACGTGCGCCTGCCGGCCGATACCGCCGTGGGCGGTTGCATGCTGAACACGAATTTCTCCCGGTCGGGAAAGATGAATCAGGGGGCGGGATACCTGAGGTTTGACAGGGAGCAGCGGCTCTTCGGAAGCGTCCCGTCGGGTGGCCACTCGCGCAACTTCATTCTGCAGACAGCCGCGCGGGATATGGGGCACGCTCTGCTGCAGAACCCTGAGCCGGAGACCTGGAAGTCATTGCCCGCGGACAGGCCATTCTGGATTCATGCCAACCACACGATCAACCGGTCCATCACGGCGTGCACGATCCTCATTCAGGGAGTGAAGCCCGGACAGGACCCGAAGTCCGCGACGCTCTGGGTGATCCTGGGCGAGCCCGTCTGTTCGATCGCTCTCCCCTTCTGGGTGGCCGCGGGCCAGACGCCGCCGCAGGTGCGCGAGGGGAAGGATGCACCGATCGCAGCCGAGGCGTTGCGGCTGCGGAAGATCCTTCACCCCCTTGAAGGGAACGACAGGAGCGAGTACGCGGACATCACGAAGCTCGACAACGCCGCAGGCACCGGCTGGCTGCCCGGGCTTCTCAAGACAGAGCGAGAGATCCTGACCGCTACTGATGAGCTGCTCCGCAGATCCCCCACCTCGCGGGAGCTTGCGGAGTTCCAGAGGGCCAGTGCCGGGAAGGTCCTCACCGCCCTCAAGGCAGCCAAATAGCCCGGCCCAGTCGCCTCGCCGGCCCACATAGCCACAGGAGCCACACGTGCGTCACCTAGGTGACGCACGTGTGGCTGCGCATGGGCTGCTGCGGGTTGCCTTGTCCGAGTCGCCTCCGTCGCCCTCGTCTGCCCACCGGCAGGCGATCCGTTTGAACTCCCCGCTCCGATCGCCCGCCGGCGGCAGTTGTTCACGTCACAGGGGAAGCTTCCCGTTGAGTTTCACCACCAACCCTGCGTGATCCGACGGCCACATCCCTGAGGCGGTCCGGTCCGCTTCCTCTTCCCCTATTACCTCCGCATGAACGGAGCCCGGTGAGAACCGTTCCCCGTTTCGAGGGAAGTTCTTGAGGAGGACGAGGTCGATCCGTTCGTACAGGTCCGCAGCCGGGTTGCGCAGATCAGACGCATGGGGGGAGGTGAACCCGACGTCGTTTGGATTGCCCTTTCGCAGCACCCAGGCGTCCGCGAAGCCGGCATCACCTGTGAGGAACTGGTATGTTCCGTCGTTAGCCGGATTCGGCGGGGCCGGATCGAGCGTATTGAAGTCGCCAAGGACGATCGTCGGGAGCGTCTCCTGCGCAAGAATCCCAGCAAGTTCCTGTGCCTGCGGGAGGCGGATTTCCTCGAATGCGGATTCGAGATGGGTCGTCACGAATCGCACTTTGCGGGCTCCGACCTGCGCCACGATCGACACGTATCCGCGAGGGATCTCCGCGTCGAGATCGGGCACCGGCAACGCAGCGGCATAGCGGCCCGATGAGGTTCCGGACACGGCAACGTCCTCGCTCACCAGGATGACGTCGGTATCAAGCAGCCGCACGTAATCGAACACCGGCTCCCCGTTTTCGATCCCTATCAGCCGCGGAACCGTCACGTCGGCATTCTCCACCGAGCCCGCCACCCTGTATCTGAGCCCCCGCTGACGGAGCGCGCCCTTCAGGATCTTCAGGTAATCGATCTCCTCCAACAGTTCGCCGGACGCGGGATCCAGGCGCTGAATCAGCGATACCTCCTGGAGACCGATCAGGTGAGGACGATTTCGCGCCACCTGGGCCGCGATGGCCCTGGCGCGCTCCGGGAAATTCGTCTGTTTCAGCTCCTCGTACGCGACCGCCACCTTCTGGGCAGCTTCGTCCACATTCGTCGCCTCCAGCACCACGTCCACGTTAGCGCCGACGTAGATATTCCACGTCATGACCTTCAGTTCACCGTTGCCCATCTCACTTTTCTCCAGCATTGACACCGATTCGTCCACGGAGGGGCCGACAGGTTCGTCCTTCGAGCACCCGGCCATGGCGGTCAGGATTCCAATCAGAAGAGTGAGGATTGTTATTCGTTGCATGAGGCGTTCCTTCTTTCGCTGGTGAGGGATGTGTGATTGCATGAGAAGCATACCAAACCCCCTCAGGATGGATGTCAGGCTTCTGTCATGAAACCGTCAGCGGGGACCGACAGGCGGCCTCCCCCCCACGCCCCATGTGGCCCGCCCCGCACCGCCACACGCGCCACACGTGCGTCACCTAGGTGACGCACGTGTGGGCTGCACGTGTGGGCCTGTTTTCTGGGGGGCTCTTGGAGGCCTGGGAGGGCAAACTGGCGGAACAAGGGAAGGGCTGTCGAAGACCCACATAGAAAAGCCGTGGGGGCCTACAAGTGCGACACCGCGCGGGAGATCAGGCGGTCAAACTCAATCCCGCCCGAGTTCAGCGAATGCCCCGGCGAGGTGTGCTGTGCGCGCATTGGGTATCGTCAGCAGTCAACCCAGCTTTGTCGAGA
The DNA here is from genome assembly GCA_963701735.1 of uncultured Ignavibacteria bacterium. Lineage (GTDB taxonomy): Bacteria > Bacteroidota > Ignavibacteria > UBA10030 > UBA6906 > CAWABB01. Next base: position 19,055 of record CAVPBI010000016.1, read on the forward strand.
TCTCCTCGACGAGGTCTTCAACCGCTTCACGAAGAGCCTTGGCGGTGGGGGTGTCGGCAGTGCCGTCCTTGTCAGCGTTGAACGAACCCCACTCGGTGGAAACGTCCGCCCCGACTGAGGCATTCGTATCACTTCCGGAGGTCCTGAAGCTCTCCATCACCTTCCCGTCGGCCACCTTGATCAGATCAGCCTGGATCGTAATGGTGGCGCTGACCGTACGCAGGGACGTCCCCACGCGCTGGCCAAACACCTCGACGCCGCCGATTCCGGTTGAGCTGCTGTTCGATTCCGCTTCCAGAATGGTGCCAATGACGACATAATTCACGCCGTTTTTCTTGCCAAGCTCGACGGCTTTCTCAACGTCCACGGACTCTGTCTCTTCACCATGCGGCACGTATTTGATGAACTTGGGCAGGAACTGCTTGTTCTTCAGCATTTCCGAGCGGATGAACTTGGCGACCTGCTCGCCGAACTGCGCACCCACGCCCGAAGCATCTTCAAACGTCAGGACACCGATCTTTTGGGCAGCGCCGGGGGCGGGGATGAGGATAAGGGCAACGAGAAGACCAAAAAGCATGGCTTTCATAGGGGCTCCAGTCTTTGAGAGCCAATATACTGATCTCCCGGACAAATCTACAAGGATACAAGTTCCCACCACGCCCCCACACGTGCGTCACCTAGGTGACGCACGTGTGGGGGTGCCATGTGGGGTGCACGTGTGGGGTGGGGGTCGGGGGACTCAGAGAGGGCTATACAGGAGACTGACAACTCCGTGACACCCCCACGGCGGCAGGAAGGTATCTTGCCCTCGGAACGACGGCAGAGTGAACCTACGAGAATCGAGCTATGACCAGCGAACGGTGGGCACTTGGGCAAATGGCCGTAAGGATGATGCTGGGCCAGGGGTCGCATTTCCTGATAACCATGACGGGAGTCGCGGTGTCGGTCCTCCTGATCGCGCTACTGCTCGGCGTGTATCAGGGGGCAAGGAAGGGTTCGACAGGCTACATCGCCTCGACCTCCGCGGACCTCTGGGTGAGCCGGGGCAACAGCAACAACATCCTTCGCAGCAACTCATTCATGCTGGCCTCCCTCGCGGATGAGATTTCAGGCATCGATGGCGCGCAGGAGGTCACACCTGTCCTCAGGATTCTGACGAGCGCGCGCACGGAGCGAGAGACCATGACGCTCTTCCTGTTCGGGATCGATCCTGCGTCGGGCGTCTCTCAACCCCCTCTGCTCGCCCCCGGAACCACGCAGCTCTCGAACGGCACGCTGATCGTCGACCAGGCGTTCGCACGGAAGCACCGCCTTGACGTCGGCGACGAACTCCTCATTCAGGACCGGAGATTTCGGATCGCCGGGTTCTCCACCGCGACAAACGCAATCCTTGCACAGTTCACATTCTGCACGTTAAGCGACGCCCAGACGCTGTTCGGGTTCCCGGGCGCAGCAAGCTTTCTCCTCGTCAAGCTGAACCCCGGCGCCAACGCAAACACCGCCATCCGGGACATCGGCACCGCCCTCCCGGGTACGGCGGTGCATACGAAAAGCGAATTCATCGACAATACGCTGCGCGAAATGGAGACGGGAGTTCTTCCTATCCTCTGGACGGTCGCGATGCTCAGCATGGCCGTCGGCGGAACGATCGTCACCCTTCTCCTCTATAATTCTGTTGTCGGTCGCAGGCACGATTTCGCACTCGTAAAGGCGATCGGGGGCAGGACCTCCGATCTGTATTCCATCGTCCTGTGGCAGGCATTCGTCACCTCCGCGTTCGGGGCAGCTGCAGGCATCGCCGGTGCGGCCGTACTCGCGCCAGTCCTCCCGTACGTCGTCCCCGAACTCACCGTCTGTCTCACGCCGCACGTCCTGGCCCTTGTCGCTCTCGCGGCTGTTACGATCGCGGGAACCGGCGCGCTTATGCCGCTTCGCAAGCTCGCGGGGATCGACCCGGAGGAGGTGTTCCGGACATGATGCACGATCCACCGATTCCTGAAGCGGGATCATTGATCACCGCAGAACAGCTCACGCGAGTCTACAACGGCGTCACCGACACGGTGACGAAAGCGGTCAACGATGTCAATCTGGTCGTCCGGGCCGGAGAGATCATCCTTATTCTCGGACCCAGCGGCAGCGGGAAGACGACGCTGCTCTCGATGCTTGGCTGCCTGCTCAGGCCGACGTCAGGACGCCTCATAGTGTTCGACAGAGATCTTACCACGACATCGGCCCCCGAAATGGCGGCACTTCGCAGAGCGAAGATCGGCTTCGTGTTCCAGTCGTACCGGCTTCTCGACTGTCTCTCCGTCATTGAGAACGTCCGGCTGGCCATGGTACTTGCCGGCGTTCCTGCCCGTGAGGCCGGCGCACGTGCCGCCGCCCGACTCGCGGATCTGGGGATCCTGCACCGCGCGGAGTTCCCGCCGGCCCGGTTAAGCGGAGGGGAGAAGCAGCGGGTCGCAATAGCCCGTGCCCTCGCCAACGAACCGCGTCTGATCCTTGCAGACGAACCGACCGGCAACCTGGATTCACAGAGCGGCCGCACCGTGATGGAGGTGCTGAGCGACCGCGCGCGCGCGGCAAGCAGCGCTCTGGTGATCGTAAGCCATGACCCCCGGATCCGGGATCTGGCAGACCGGGTCCTGACAATGGAAGATGGAAGACTCCGCGAGTAGGCCATGACCCACTTCTTCAACACGCTGAACTACTCCTCCTCGAACGAGGACGGCCGATCAGAGCTGCTCGGGCTCCGCCTGTCCCCGTCTGACACTGTCGTTACCATTACCGGGAGCGGCTCAAGAACTCTGGATCTGCTCCTCGGACATCCCGGCCACATCCATTCCGTGGACATGAATCCCTGTCAGACGTATCTGCTCGAGCTGAAGCTTGCGGGCCTGCGCGAGCTGAACTATGAGGAGTGGATCGGTTTTCTTGGCGTCACGCCACACGAGAACCGGCTCAGGAACTACAGTCTGTGCCGGGATCTCCTGTCGCCCGGGGCGACCGCATACTGGGACGATCACATCGATGGCGTGGAGCGAGGGGTGCTCTTTGAGGGGCGATGGGAGAAGTACTTTCACAAAGCCACGACGCTTCTCTCGATCATGGGCGGCAAGAGGATCGACCGCATGTTCAGGGCCGCAGATGTGAGCGCGCAGGCCGCGATCTATGAGGCGGAATGGAACGACGCCATCTGGCGCTCGTTCGTGAAGGCCTCCGCAAGCGAGGTATTGTGCCGGTACGCCTTCCGTGACCCCGGCTTCTTCCAGCACGTGCCTCGAGCGTTCCCCCGGGGGAGCTATCTGCTGGAGCGCTTTGATGCTGCGTTTCGAACCCGGAAGCTCTCGGAGAGCCCGTTTCTTTCCCTCCTGCTTCGCGGGAAGTTCGACGGCCACGCACTGCCCCTCCACCTGCGACCCGAGAACTTCGACACACTTCGGGAGTCATGCGATCGAATCTCGGCAGCCACTGAGCCGCTGGGCGCTTTTCTTCTTGCGCAACCTCCGGGATCGATTAACGCATTCTCCCTGTCCGACGTCGCTTCCTACACCAGCGGGGAAGAGTATGCAGGAATCTGGGCAGCCGTCTGCCGCGCCGCCGCTCCGGGCGCCCGGATCTGCGAACGCCAGTTCCTGGTGCACCGGGAACTCCCCGACAGCGCTGCCGCACTCACGACTCGCGACCGCACGCTCGAAGAACGTCTCGAGCGGGAGGACGATTCCACATTCTACGGCTTTGTCGTGGCAACTGTGAGATGAGCACGATGGATCGGATTGAAATAGTCCCGTACGCCGCCGGAGACAGTTCGGACGCGATTGCGCTGGAAGCCACGCTTGACCAGGGCGAGGCCATCGCGCTGAGATTCCGCAGGCCAACATTCCACGCGCGGTCTTCTGTCTACGAGAAGCCGGTGATCCTGTGCGCGAAATCAGACGGGCGTCTGGTGGGGATTGCTGCCGGGGCGCTGAAGACCGTCGGGCTGAACGGCGAGGTGAGGCGGGCGGTCTACGGATACGACCTCCGCGTCGATCCCGCATTCCGGCGGGGCGGCACGGCCCAGCGTCTCGGCAATGCGGTGATTGAAAGTCTCGGGGGTGGGGATTGCCGCTACTCTCTCGTGGCCGGGCAGAACCGGTTGGCTGTTCGTTTCACGCAGCGGGCGTTCGGGGCGGCGTGCACCATCCCTCTGGTCTACGTCATCATACCGGTCATGAGAAGCCGTCGACGCCGTCCAGCGTGCGTGGACCCGGGTGCTGAGGGGATTCATCAGGAGTTCCTGCGGCACGCCGGACCGCTCGACATGCTCCCTCCCTTCCGTGCGGATCTGCTGGCCGGCCATGTCTGTTCAGTCCGCCTCGAAGGAGGATCGGCCGGCTGCTCGATCTGGACAAACGAATCGTTGCTTGCGGAGGAGGTTGTCCGTCTCCCCCGTCATCTGCAGCTCCTTGGCCTCGTGGCTCGTCCGTTGGCGAACGCTCGGCTCCTCCCCCGCATCCCCCGGCAGGGTGAGATGGTGCGAAGCTGGTTTCTGCACGATCTGTTCGCACGTGGAGTTCAGGAGACGCGTGAGTTGCTGACGGAGGTCAGCGCCCGTGCGCTTGAGAGCGGGAAGGACTTCGTATATGTCCTCATGCAGGAGGGAGATCCGACGATCAAGGCGTTCCGGGAGGCGGGGTACCGATACCTGACTCTTCCCTACGTCTTCGTGGCCGGAGGAACGAATGTCCCTGCGCCGGGCTCGCGCATCTACCTGGATGTGCGCGACATTTGAGTCGGGCGCCGGAGCGCCCACTGCCACAGAACTCTCGTCCAACGCAGGCCGGTCTTGCGATTACGATCGGGTCACGGCTTCTTGTTGGGCGTACAGGATGGTGTGGTACAGCTCGAAGCGATAGCCCGGCGGCCGCTCCCCCTCGGCCACGAACCTGACGTGTGGAGTCATCCCCGAAAAACAAGCCCGGCCGATCGGGCAATCGGCCGGGCGGAAAGGCAGGCGGAATCGGACATATGACAACCGCGGCGGGGGACACCACGGCGCCGGAACAGAAGCGAGAGACGCGCGGGGAATCAACCGATCAGAACTAGCTCAGGACTTCAGTCCCAGCTGCTTCCGGATCTCTTTGACCATGCTGGGCGCAAGTACCGGAGCCTTCGGGACTGTCGCCTGCTTTCCGGCTGATTCGTTTTCAAACACGTCGTGTTTGGAGCCATACCGCTTCAGCGAGCAGCCGGCGCGGCGCAATTCAAGGATGAATTCGTTCTGGCGGACGCTCATATCGTAACCTCGGTGGACTGGAACTTCCGGGAGGGAACGGTGGTGGCTTCGGCGTCATGGTAGAGCTTGAACGCGTCAGCAACGTTTTTCTTGAGGTGCTCAACGGATGATCCCTGGCTGAGCACGCCTGGCACTTCTCGAAGCCGGCCGACAAACCAGTCGCCATCCTTCCAGAAATCCAATGTGAATGTTTTCATGCTTTCTCCTGAAAGATTGGGTGGTGGTGCTAACCCAGTGTTCGCACAACTAGAAGGAACTCTGCAACGGAGGGTATTAAAACCGTGAAACCGGGCAGCACAGTAGAGGCGCTCACCCAACGGATTAAAGGTAGGTGCATAGCGGGAAGAAGTCAACTGAAAGTCTCATTATTCCGGGCAGAAGGACTCGGCCATCCCGGACCCCGGCCTCACCTGGGACGACCGCCGCCGGGGTCGTGTCCGCGCCAGCTCCAATCGCTAAACCCCACGACTTTGCGTCACCAACCTCAACGAGTCGCCGGCACGCGAGTGCTTCCCGGCGCCGGCCCGCGCTCTATCTGACAGAGGTATCCGGCGTAGTACGCCGGACCATCCTCGAGAGCCACCGTGTGCCGGAGGTTCTCAGGAGACAACCGCCATCTCATCGAGAAGCGACGCTTGCGATGATGATAATGGCATCGATGAGCGCACCTATGAAATACCCGGTCGTCGCGGCGCCTGGCTTCAGGTTGTACCCCCGATAGGTATTACTGGCCTCAATGTCAACCTTTGGAACATAGGCTGTGTCGGGGGAGGCAAACATCGTCCGGCCATACACCCTCACCCCGGGACTCCACAGATTGATTTCATCGTACTTGAGAAGTCTGTCGCCGGCACGCATGGAGAGCATCGACCCCTCAGGAATCAGGTGCAGCGGATCCCCACGGAGCGGGTAGGGCAGAGAATCGCGGGCTGACAAGGCCTGCTCCGCGCGCGGTTTCGTGTAAGCAACGGTGTCCGCCGAAGCGTGGCCGGGAGAGCCCTGGTCAGCACGAGTGCCGTCTATGCTGGAGATGTCTACCGTATCGCCGACCTCGATCGAAGCGAGATCCGTGGCAGCTGCCTCAGCCGGCGGATCGATTGATGCAGAAGCGTCAATGGCTGACCCGATTCCGTAGCCGACAAGCATGCATCCCGGGCAAGTGGCGGCCAGCAGGGGTGCGGCTACGTACGCAAGGATTGAAACGAAGTATCGTGACATGGTCCCTCCGCATTCTCTGAGGGAAAGGTATGCATCCCTCAGGGGGCCAATGTCAGGGAATTGTCATCCTGGCGTCACGGGAGGGTCAGCCAAGGCTCCTCCACGTGCGTCACCTAGGTGACGCACGTCAGGGGACGGCAGAAACGCGCGAAGCCCCGGAGGTCATCCGGGGCTTCGGGG
>CAVPBI010000017.1:0-274222 GCA_963701735.1 uncultured Ignavibacteria bacterium
TGCATTGTAGAGAAGAGAACGAGCGAGAACGAGGGAGATTGGAAGCCATGATCTCAGGGAAGAGGGGAACAGGGTTGAAGAAAGAGACCGGTGCCGAGAAGCATGCCGGGGGAGCCCATGCCGCAAAAGCCGCGAAGGCCGCGAAGGCCACAGAGTCCCCGCTCAAGCCTAAACAGATTCTGATCACCGATGACGAGCAGTACCTGGGCGAGCTGCTGGCGAGTCAGCTGCAGGAAAGAGGATACGAGTGCGTCTCGCTTGTTTCGAAGGCCGACGCGTACCAGTGGTCGCTGACGCACAAGCCCGATCTCATCATCACGGATATCAACTCTCCGGGGATGGACGGCTTCCAGTTCCTTCGGCTCATCAAGTCGCACGCGTCCACCGGGAACGTCCCCGTTGTCTTCCTCACAGGCGTCGCGTCAAGTGAGATGGCAGAGCGGGCGAAACTGCTGGGGGCTGCGGAGTTCGTCACGAAACCATCCTCGCTTTCCGAGGTGCAGACGGTTGTGGAACGCGTGCTGACCACCAGGGCGCACAAGCGGTTGCGGTAAGCAATGGTCATACAGGGCTATGTGTGGCGCCCCCGTGCGAATGGGGGCGCTTGCGTTTCCGGAAGATGTGTGCCGAATGTGCGTGACTTTGTCGGTAATATTAACGAATATTCACTTGAACGAAGGCAGAGGCGTGTGTATATAGGTGGGAACCCCGCCACCAGTAAGCGATACTGCGCGATGAATCCGTCCCTCATGACATCGGTTGTCCACCGCTTCGATCGGCTCCTTCGCTACGCGCAAGACAGCGAGCGTGAGCTGGGGCTCGGGGCGATCGTGCTGTTCGAGACGGACCTCGATCCGGGAGATGAGACGCTGGGCGGCGAGTACTGGACGATGGGGAAGATCAGGGAGTCGCTCCGGCAGCTGGATGAGCCCGATGAATGCGTGTACCGCTGGCTGCGGGATGCCCGCGACGGCGAGTCTCTTCCCCTGGTAGTGTTTTCCCCCGGAACGAAGCCGGGGACGATGATTATGACGTTTCACACGATGACTCACCATCAAGCGACCTGAACGCCATGCAAATCTATGTGGGTAACCTCGCGCCCGAGCTGTCCGATGAGGACGTGCGGGCACTCTTCACGCCATTCGGGACCGTAGCATCCGCGGTGGTCGGGAAGGACAAGGACGGCGCCCCGGAAGGGTATGCGCTGGTCGTGATGCCGGTGAAGTCAGAAGCGCGCGCCGCAGCAGACGGACTGCGCGGCAAGGAGATCGGCGGGAAACCGCTCCGCGTGAGGATCCTGAAACCCGGAGATGAGTTCCATGACCGGGTGCATCTCCTGAAAGCCCAGGCCTCCGGAGGGAGCACGGGGTTCGTGAAGTCGCAGCGCTTCCGCGGCGATCTCAACACGCGCGGCTCCGGATCGATCCGTCGGAGCGGAAAGCGCGGCAGCTGACCGTCTGCGCCGGCTCCTGAGGGCAGTGAGACACACCTGTTGCCGTCCGGGCGACCTTGCCGGGACGGCATTTTTTTCCGGGTCTGAAGGGCCCGTCCGGGCGGGCGTGGACGGCAATGCCTGTCCGGGTATTTCCGCGCACGAGAATTCACTGGACCGGGAACAACCGTTTGAATTCGCGCGCTGAATGGGATAGCATGATCGACCCCACGGAGCGGGATCATATGCCGGCCATGATCCGTTGCGGACCCCTGCGGCTTATCGCCATCCTTCTCGCGGCCCTGCCGTCGCTTGCGCTGCCGTCCGTGCCCGCGGACCAGGACATGCCGGTCTCCGCAACTTCGCCGGATGGGAAAGTGAGGATCGAACTCTCACTCAGGTCTGCAGGCGGTTCTGCGAATGTGCCGCACTACCGGATCCTGTTCGGCGGGAACGAGGTCATCGGTTACTCGCGTCTTGGCGTCGAGCTTGCCGGCGGCCCTGCGCTCGGGACATCGTGTACGCTCGAGAGCACCGAGACGCGGACCGTGCGGGAAGCCTACGAGCAGGTCACCGGAAAGCGGCGTGCCGTGACCTCTCACGGAACGGAGATCCTCCTCCGCCTGCGGGAATTGGACGCCCCGCGCCTGCGCTGGGAAGTGAGGGCGCGCGCGTACGACGACGGCGCGGCATTCCGATATGGCTTCCCGGCGCAGGACGGGTGGGACACCCTGCGCGTTGCGCGCGAGATGACCGAGTTTCGCTTCGCCCCCGAGGCGAGCGCCGTGGCGCTGCCCCTGAACAAGTTCACGACTTCGTACGAGAAACGGTATCAGACGATGGGGGTGAGGGACCTTCCACGGACCTGGCTCCTTGCGCTGCCCCTGCTGGTTCGCTCCTCCGGGGGACTCTGGGCCGCCGTCACCGAGGCGAACATCCTCGAGTACGCGGGCATGTATCTCGCCCCATCCGGGGATGGCCGGGTCACCGCCCGGCTCTCCCCTCTCCCCGGTGACACCGCGCTATCGGTGCGCGCGGCGCTGCCTCACGTATCGCCATGGCGCGTCGTGATGCTCGCCGACCGCATCGGCCGTCTCGTGGAGTCTGATATCGTCCTGAACCTCAGCGAGCCGTGCGCGATCTCCGATGTCTCGTGGATCCGGACCGGGAAGACGACCTTTCCCTGGTGGAACGGATTCTATGAAGAGGACGTGCCTTTTGAGCCGGGATTGAATACCGCCACCGCGCTTCATTATATCGATTTCTGCGCGGAGGCGGGCATACCGTATCACTCGCTTGACGGGCTGGGGAACACGGCGTGGTACGGCGGTCCCATTGTGCCGTACGAGGGCGCAGATCCTACCAGGGCGCTCGACGGGCTCGACCTGCACAAGATCCTGAGCCATGCGAAGGCGAAGGGAGTGAAGATCCGCCTGTGGATGCACTGGAAGGCAGCCGCCAGGTTCATGGAGAGTTCCTTCCCCCTGTACCGGGAGTGGGGGATCGAGGGGATCATGCTCGATTTCATGGATCGGGATGACCAGGAGATGAACCGCTTTGTCCGACACGCGGTCAGCCTGGCGGCTGAGAACCACCTGACCGTCACACTTCACGGTTGCCCCAAGCCAACCGGACTCGAGCGCACCTATCCCAACCTCCTCACGCATGAAGCCGTGATGAACCTCGAATACGACAAGTGGGATACGATCGGCATCACTCCCGAGCATGAGCTAACGGTTCCGTTCACGCGCATGCTCGCGGGCCCGCTCGATTTCCATCAGGGGTCATTCCGCGCCGTCAAGCCCGGCGAATTCAAGGCCCGGATGCAGGCCCCGCTGGTCATGGGCACCCCCGCGCGTACGCTCGCGGGGTACGTCGTGCTGCAGAACCACCTCCCGATGGTTGCGGACTACCCGACGGCCTACCGGGGCCATCCTGGAACGCCCGTGCTTGTGTCGATTCCCACGACCTGGGACGACACCAAAGTGCTTGAGGCGGAGGTCGGCAGATATGCCATAATCGCCCGCAGGCATGGAGCCGCGTGGCATATCGGGGCGATGACCGACCGGGACGCACGCACGCTCACCGTCCCGCTGCGCTTTCTCGGCCCGGGGCAGTTCGTCGCGGAAATGTGGGTGGACGACAGTTCTGCGCCACGCGGCCTCTCGCCCCGGGAGCAGCGGGTGGCGTCGTCGGACGTTCTGGAACTCACGCTCGAGGCCGGCGGCGGTGCCTACGCGAGGCTGACTCCCGCACCCTGAGCTCTCGTCCGGAGGATCCCATGACGGCGCAACTGGTTCATGCTTGAGAAGGCACATGGGCGCTGCCGCTGCCAGAGGGCCGGCTCTTGTGACCGTTGCGCACAGGCACGGATGCCGTGATGCCTCGAAGAGCAATCGCTACACGTTCTTCACGCCCGTTTTCACGATGCCACGCACCCCATCTCTGTCGATCTTCCCGGGCTTTCCGCTGTAAGGGCACACGCCTGAAGCATCCCCCGCTCCCTTGCGCGCATCCTTCTCCAGCCTCGTGCACCCGCTCCCGGTCCGTGCCCCGCTCTCAGGGTTGGCTTCTGCCTTTTCCCGGAGATACGGACACGACCCCGCGTCGCCCCCGCCCGGCATCGGGCACTGACCCGACACCTTCGACGTGTAGACGTTCTGGGAAGGCGCTTTCTGCGGCCAGGCGAATCCAACGACTGTGACGGCCACAACTGCGGCTGCGACCAGGAATCCCATTCGATGTGACGTCATCTGTCTCTCCGGGTAATGGTTGTGTCCGATGTGGTCGAATTGTCCGATCCGTGTATAGAATGCCCAACATCGACCGTATCCGGGGAGTTCCCCGTGCACGGCAGGCGCCCACGGGCAGTCCAGCCCCGGGGGTATTTCTGTAATAATAGTTTGAGATTTTGGCCCGGTCTCAGCGGGCGCAACCGTGTCGGGAATCTTTCGGGGCACGGGCGGGTTACACCTATATGAAAGACTTCACCGGAATTGCAGCAATTGTCGCGCTCGCCATTGGTGGGAGCGTCGCTGTCGGAGGATCGATGAAGAAGACCGAAACCGCCACGGTCGGGGGCGGGTGTTTCTGGTGTGTGGAAGCTGCCTACGAAGGGCTTGAGGGCATTGAGTCGGTCGTTTCCGGCTATGCGGGAGGCTCGAAGCAGAACCCCACGTACCGCGAAGTGTGCGACGGAAATACCGGCCACGCCGAGGTCGTTCAGATAACATATGACCCGGCCGTTCTTTCCTACGCCGACGTGCTTGATCGGTTCTGGCTTGTCCACGATCCAACGACATTGGACCGCCAGGGGGCGGACGTCGGGACCCAGTACCGCTCGATCATCCTGTACGAGTCCGAGGAGCAGCGCGCAATCGCCGGGCGCTCACTTGCGGAGGCCCAGAAGGGATTCTCGTCAAAGATCGTCACGGAGATCAAGCCGCTCAAGAAGTTTTACACGGCGGAAGAGTATCATCAGGACTACTTTGCCAGGAATCCGAACGCAGCGTACTGCACATTTGTCATCAAGCCGAAGCTTGAAAAGTTGAAGAAGCTTGAAGGCTCAAAGAAGGCCGTGGGGAGCGTGAACTAGAGTGCCGTTCCAGCAAGATCCTGATACGGTGCTATGTGCTGTTGATACATGGAGCGAGCACGGTGCCCGTTGGTCTCTATGACCAGCCAGGTGGTGGGGCACTAGCTCCTGTCGGGTAGCTACGGGGCGTCGGGTGCCGCGAGGATGATGGGGTGGTGGTGGGCGCGGCAACCCCCGGCCCCCGTGACGGCGCCGCCGCAGGTGGGATGCGGCGGCGCTTCTTTTTTGTGAGGCAGGAGGCCTTGTTGGTGTTGGCCGCCTGCCACGCACAGCGCACGCCCTGGAAGATGGTCCGGCGCTTGACTGTGGTCAGGGTGCGTGTTAGATTGCCTCCAGGGCAGCGATCCAGCAGAGGCTTCCATGGATGCAGGAGCCGGCAGGGTTTGCGGTAGAGACATGCGCGGGAAGGGGGACTTCCTTTCCCATGAGCACGGGAACATCGAAACATCCCGGGGCTTGCCACGGCAGGTCCCGGGATGTTCATTGTATGGAGGCAAAGCATGCGATTGCGGACAGTTGTCACAGCCGTCCTGGTGATGGGTCTTGCGGTCCCGGGATTCGGTCAGGGCGGAAAGAACCTTATCAAGAACGGTGACTTCGAACGCTTTGCGGGCGACGAGCCCGCAGGATGGGAGACGACCAACATCCCGAAGGTGTGCGTCGTTGTGTCTGCCACAACAACCGCCCACGGGGGGAAGACCGCAGCAAGGCTGGATGTGAAAGACTGCTTCGGTACGAAGATCCCCGGCATGGTGACGCAGAAGAACATCCCGATCTCGCCGGGGTCGTACACGATGCGCATGGACTATTTCGTGAAATCTGCGGGTGGCGATGTGGGATACATCAGCATGGAATTCAAGAACAGCGAGGGGAGCACCATCCGCGTCTGCGAGGAAAGGCTTATCGATTCCGGCGGTTCGTTCAAATCATTCACCAGTCCGTTTGAAGCCCCGGACGCCGCTGCCAGCGGAGAATTGAGGATCGCGATGCTCTCTGCGAAGGACGGCGGCTCTCTCCACGAGGGTTCGTATGTGATCGCGGACGACGTGATTCTCGTGGGATCCGGGACGCCCTCGCCGTAGCACCTGAGGCGGTTCACGTCGCAGCGTCATCGGCGGTCGGTGCCGGAGACGCTCGCGGAGCTTTCGTCCGAAACGCAGAGGAGGTCATATGCTCAAGCGGTTGACGCAGTTCCTCGACAGCCACAACACGCGCTACGTTGTGGTGATCCATTCTCAGGCCTTCACGGCACAGGAGATCGCCGCACGCGCCCATGTTCCGGGACGCGAGCTGGCAAAGACGGTGATGGCGAAGGTGGACGGCACCATGACGATGCTGGTCCTGCCTGCGTCGTCCATGGTGAACTTCACCGTGCTGCGGCAGGAGATGTCGGCCAACAGGGCCGAGCTCGCCACGGAAGCCGAGTTCAAGGGACTCTTCCCCGAGTGCGAGGTCGGGGCCATGCCGCCGTTTGGAAATCTCTTCGCGATGCCCGTTCTTGTTGACAGGACACTGCTCGAAGATGAAGAGATCGCGTTCAATGCCGGAACCCATAAGGAGCTGGTCAAGCTCGCCTATGCCGACTTCGCCCGCCTCGTGGAGCCCAGGGTCCTGTCGTTCGGGATCAAGAGGAAAGTCCATGAGGAAGAGGTACGGTAGGGGAGTGTTCGGGGTGCATCGGAGTGCGGGCCGGGAGGCGGTGGAGGGATGAAACGGCGGGGATACGAGATCCTCGAGCATCCGGCCGACGTTGGTATCAGCGCGCGCGGCGAGTCGCTGCAGGAAGCGTTCGAAGAGGCGGCGAGGGGCCTGATGGCCATCATCCTCGATCCGTCGACGATACGCCCGCAGACGGCAGTGACGGTTTCGATCACCGCGTCAGACCGCGAGCAGCTGCTCGTCCGGTGGCTGTCGGAAGTCCTGTACCTCTACGACGGCAAGCGGTTTTCGTGCGCGGAGTTCGTCATCCATGAGCTCGGCCCGACATGGCTGGTGGCGACCGTCCGCGGCGAAGACCTCGATGCCACCCGCCACCACACGCGGCTTGATGTGAAAGCCGTGACCTACCATCAGCTCGATATCCAGGAATTCGCAGGGCAGTCGCGCGTGCGCGTCTTCCTGGATATCTGAGCATGCGGCAATCCGGCTCCCGCCATGTTCAAACACATCGACCGATACCGCCATCTGATTCCGAAGTCGTACAAGGCCGGGATGCTCATCGACGGACTCGTCTTCGCGGACGAGCACCTGCTTCCGCAGATCGAAGCTGACCAGACGAAGGAGCAGGTCGCGAACGTCGCGACGCTTCCCGGCCTGGTGGGCAGATCGCTTGCCATGCCCGACGCACACCAGGGGTACGGCTTCTGCATCGGCGGTGTTGCGGCGGCGGACCTGGACACGGGAGTCGTGTCGGCCGGCGGCGTGGGGTTCGACATCAACTGCGGCGTCCGGTTGCTCTCGGTGCCGGCGGCTGCGGCGGATGTCGCGGACAACATCGAGCCGCTGATCCATCAGCTCTTCCACGACATTCCGTGCGGGACGGGTCGGAAGGGAGCGCTCTCCCTCGGCGGCCGTGAGCTGGATGGCGTGCTCTGCGATGGAGCCGAATGGGCGATCCGCAAAGGGTACGGCACAGAGGAGGACCTCGCGAGGATCGAGGAGCACGGACGGCTGGCGTCCGCCGATGCTGCGGCCGTCAGCAATCGCGCAAAGGAACGCGGTCATGTCCAGCTGGGGACGCTCGGCTCCGGAAATCATTTCCTCGAGATCCAGCGGGTGGACGAGGTGTACGACGAAGGCGTTGCCGGAGTGTTCGGGCTCCGCAAGGGCCAGCTCATGATCCTGATCCACAGCGGCTCGCGCGGCCTCGGGCACCAGGTCTGCACCGATTACCTGGACGTGATGCACGACGGGATGAAACGGTACCGGATGTCCGTCGTGGACCGCCAGCTCGCGTGTGTCCCGGTCGGCTCGCAGGAAGGTGAGCGATACCTGAAAGCGATGGCGGCCGCCGCGAACTTCGCGTTCGCCAACCGGCAGATGATGACTCACTGGGCGAGGGAGGCGGTGCAGCGCGTCCTCGGGATCGATGGCGTGCGGGTTGTTTACGACATCTGCCATAACATCGCAAAGCGGGAAACGCATGCGGTGGGCGGCCGGCGCACGACACTGCTCGTGCACCGTAAAGGGGCGACACGGGCGTTCCCGCCGGGCCATCCGGAGCTGCCGGCGGACCTGAAGGAAGCCGGCCAGCCGGTCCTGATCCCCGGGAGCATGGGGACGTCGTCGTACGTGCTTGTCGGGACCGAGCTGGCGATGGAGGAAACGTTCGGCTCTTGCTGCCATGGTGCGGGCCGCGCGATGAGCCGAACGCAGGCCAGGCGTGAGACCAGCGCGGACGCGCTGATGCGCGACATGAAGAGCATGGGCATCCACGTTCGGTGCGGTTCCCGAGCCGGCCTGACCGAGGAGAAGCCGGACGCGTACAAGGACGTGAGCAGAGTCGTGGACGTCGTCCACAGCGCCGGGCTTGCGCGGAAGGTGGCGCGCCTGGTGCCGCTGGCGGTGATGAAAGGGTGACGCGGACTTGAAACTCTTCCCCGGGCGCACTATCTTATAGCATTCATGAACGCGACTCGCATTCTCGTGGGGATGGGGTTGCTCTCCACGCTGCTGATGGGCGCAGCCTTCGTGGCCGCCCACACGCCTGTCAACACGGGCGTCCTGCCCACCTCGCGCATCCTTTCCGGCGGTGAAGAACTGACCTATGAGGTCAGCTGGTCGTTCATCGATCTGGGAACTGTCCGCCTGGTGACGCGCGACGATTACACCGCCACCGCGTATATCGACTCCTATGAAGGAGTCCCGGTCGTCGACCTTCATGCGGTCTTCGTCACGACGATGGACTCGCTGTTCCGTTCGCTCCACTCGCGCTCGGCTGAGCTGAAGGACGGAGTCTGGCAGGGATTGGACTACCGCTACGATCACGCGGCGGGGAGGATTTTCATCGATAAGGTGACACTGCACGACCCCCTGGGCGAACCCACCTCTCGTGCTCCGAGGGACACGATGGACCTGCCCGGGGCAGATTTTGTCGACGGGCTCTCGATCGCCATGCTCCCCCGGAGGTTCATCCACACGAACAGCCGGATCGACGTGCCGACGATTCTGTACGGGAGGATGGGGACGACGACGTTCGATTTCACCGAAGCCGGCACCGAAGACGAGCTGGACGCGGTGGATCATCCGGTCAGGATGCACGAAGTGAGCGGCGTAACCTCTGTCGTGGGCATCTTCGGCATGACGGGGGAGTTCACGGGGTGGTTCAGCGACGACTCGGCCGCGGTGCCGTTGCGCGGAAAGCTGAAGGTGTTGATCGGTAATGTGGAATTGCAGTTGATACGGTGGAAGAAGGGCGGCTGGAATCCACCGGCGTCTTAATCGTCGGGGCCTCCCCGCAGGCCGGTACCTGCCGGGACGCCCCCTGGTGAACATCCTGGATGGTGAAACACACCTCCTCGGAGGATCCGCAGCTCACGGCACGTATGTCTGGCGTGGCGGCATGCGCATCCCGCTTGAGCCCGATGCCGACCGCTTTCCGGCATTGCTCGTCGGCCGCCGGCTCTCACGCGTCCGTTCGACACCGGAAGTGTCGCGTGTCGTCCCCGTCACTGAGCGCACCGCATCGGTCCGCGCCTTTCCAGCTGACCGCGCGATGAATTCCACCCGACCCCGATGTCCCGCCGTCAGCACCCATCATGCGTACCGTCAGCGCGGGACACGCGGGACGCTCTGCTCCATCACCGACCGCGCAGGCTGAGCACAACCAACGAAGGGAGACCGCCATCAGAGCAACGAAGAGGAATTCGCAGAGGAAGAGGAAACTGTTCGTCCTCGATACGAACGTCATCCTTCATGACAGCTCATGCATTCATCGGTTTCAAGAGCACGATATCGTCGTCCCGGTCACCGTGCTGGAGGAACTCGATCAATTCAAGAAAGGGAATGAAGTCCTCAACTTTCACGCGCGCGAATTCCTCCGAAGTCTCGATTCCCTGAGCGGCGACAAGCTGTTCAACGGCGGCGTCCCGGTCGGCCCGGGACTGGGGAAAATCATGATCCGGCTCGAGCGCGAGCTGCATCCCGAGCTGGAGCTGAACTTCTCGTTCAGCAAGGCGGACCACCACATTCTCAATATCGCGCACTACCTGGCGAAGGAAGATCCGGCCCGTCCGGTGATCCTGGTGACGAAGGACGTGAACCTCCGCATGAAAGCCAAGGCGGTCGGACTCCTGGCCCAGGACTACAAGAACGACCAGGTGAAGGACGTCGCCACGCTGTACCGCGGGCACCGGGTGGAGGAAGGGATCAGCGCGGAGCTCGTGCAGGCCCTCCACGAGCGTCCGTTCGAAGTCGAGGCCGGCGCATTCGGGCTCGAGCAGGAGGTGCTGGCAAACGAATACCTGGTGCTTCGCAACGGGAAGCACTCGGCGCTGGGACGCCTGAACCCGGCCCGGAAGACCGTCCAGAAGGTGGACCGGAGCGTGGCGTACGGCATCACGCCGCGAAACGCCGAGCAGACGTTCGTGCTGGACGCGTTGATGAACCCCGAGATCCAGCTGGTGAGCATCACGGGGAAGGCCGGCACGGGGAAGACGCTGCTCGCGCTTGCGGCGGCCCTCGAGACGCGCAAGTTCTACCGCCAGATCCTCGTCGCCCGGCCGATCGTCCCGCTCAGCAACAAGGATATCGGCTTCCTGCCGGGCGACGTGCAGGCGAAGGTCGATCCGTACATGAAGCCGCTCTACGACAACCTCGGGGTCATCCAGAACCAGTTCCCCGAAACGGATTCGAAGTACAACAGAATCAGCAAGTATCTCGAAGAGCAGAAGCTCGTCATCGAGCCCCTGACCTACATCCGCGGCAGGAGCCTCGTCCGCATGTTTTTCATCATCGACGAGGCGCAGAACCTGACGCCGCACGAGGTCAAGACCGTCATCACGCGGGCCGGTGAGGGGACGAAGATCGTGTTCACGGGGGATATCTATCAGATCGACCACCCCTATCTGGATTCTCATTCCAACGGACTCAGCTACCTGATCGAGAAGATGCAGGGGCAGTCCATATACGCACACATCAACCTCGAGAAGGGTGAGCGCTCCCAGCTTGCCGAGCTTGCGTCAAACCTTCTCTGAGGCGCGATAGCCGTTCCAGGAGTCATCATGATCGACCTCGTGAGTCACCTCGCCCGGGAGCTTTCGCTCACGCCGGCCCACGTCAGCAATGCTCTGCAGCTGCAGGCGGAGGGCGGGACCGTTCCCTTTATCGCCCGCTACCGCAAGGAGCGCACGGGAGGCATGACCGAGACACAGCTCCGGGCGCTGTTCGACCGCCACGCGTATATCCAGGAGCTCGAGCTGCGGAAGCAGACGGTGCTCAAGGCGATCGGGGAGCAGGGGAAGCTCACGGACGACCTGCGGAGCAAGATCGACGCGTGCCATACGAAGGCCGCGCTGGAGGATCTGTACCTTCCGTTCAAGCCGAAGAAGCGGACGCGCGCGACCGTGGCGCGTGAGAAGGGGCTGGAGCCGCTCGCGCTCAGGCTGGCTTCGCTCAACACGCCGGACATCTCCGAAGTGGACCTGACCGCGGAAGCGACGCCGTACGTGCAGCCGGACAAGAGCGTGGCAACCGTGGAGGAGGCGCTCGCCGGGGCGGCCGATATCCTGGCCGAGGAGATCGCACTGAAGCCGGAGCACCGGGCGCACCTGCGGGAGTACTACGCCAGGGAAGGAACCTTTGCCGCCAGCGTCAGGGAGCGGTTTCCCGCGGGCTCGACCAAGTTCGAGATGTACCGCGATTTCAAAGTCCCCGTCAAATCCGTCCAGCCTCACAACCTTCTTGCCCTCCGCCGCGGCGAACGCTCGGGGATCCTGCAGGTGTCGATCGCGGTCAACGAGGAGTACGTCCAGAATTATCTCGAGTCCAACGAGATCTTCTCCGCCGCGGAGCCGCTGCGGCAGTTCTACCGGGGGCTGCTGAGGGACGCCTTCGAGCGCCTGCTGCGCGACTCGCTCGCGGTCGAGATACGGGCGATGAAGAAGGAACAGGCCGACGCGGTCTCTGTCAAGACATTCGAGGCGAACGTGCGGGACGTCCTCCTCGCCCCCCCGGCCGGCCCGCGTCCGACGCTCGGGGTGGATCCGGGCTTCAGGAGCGGGTGCAAGCTCGCGGTGGTGGATCGGACCGGGCGGTTCGTGGAGTTCCAGACCGTGTATCCGCACGATACGCCGGAGAAGCGGCAGGAGGCGGCCGCGCAGCTCCGCACGATAGTGGAGCAGCACGGCATCGAGCTGATCGGCATCGGCAACGGGACCGCCAGCAGAGAGACAGACCAGTTCATCACCGAAGCGCTTCATGACCTTCCGAAGAAGCCGGTGAAAGTCATCGTCAACGAGGCGGGGGCGTCCGTCTACTCCGCCAGCAAGCTCGCGAAAGAGGAGTTCCCGGACCTGGACGTCACCGTGCGCGGCGCGATCAGCATCGCCCGGCGGCTGCAGGACCCGCTCGCAGAGCTCGTGAAGATCGACCCGAAGGCGATCGGCGTCGGGCAGTACCAGCACGATGTCGACCAGAGGCTGCTGAGGCGGAAACTGGAGGAGACCGTTCAGAGCTGCGTGAACTACGTCGGCGTGGATCTGAACACGGCCTCGACGGAGCTGCTCAGGTTCATCGCCGGCATCAACGCGGGCCTGGCACGCAGTGTTGTCGCATACAGAAACGAACACGGGCCGTTCTCCAGCAGGGAGCAGCTGCACGAGATCCCGCAGCTCGGTCCGAAATCGTTCGAGCAGGCCGCGGGCTTCCTGCGCGTGCGGGGCGGATCCGACCCGCTGGACAACACCGGCGTGCATCCTGAGCGGTATGAGCTGGCCCGCACCATCGTCAACGACCTGGGGCTGCGCCTCGAAGACGTGCCGAAGAATCAGGGGCGTCTGAAAGAGGTCGACGTCAAGAAGTACGTGAGCGAGGAAGTCGGCGAGCCGACAATCAAGGACATCCTGGAAGAGATCACCCGCCCGGGGCGCGACCCGCGGCGCCAGTTCCGCTACGCGACGTTCAAGGAAGGCATCAGCGACATCAAAGACCTCACGCCAGGGCTCGAGCTGGAAGGCGTGGTCACGAACGTCACGAACTTCGGCGCATTCGTGGACGTGGGGGTGCATCACGACGGTCTTGTGCACGTTTCGCAGCTGGCCGACCGGTATGTGGCCGACCCGAAGAGCGTTGTGAGGGTGGGGCAGATCGTCAAAGTGAAGGTCCTCGAGGTCAACGAAGCGCAGAAGCGAATCAGCCTGACGATGAAGGGCTTCGCGCCGGCGCGGCCGAAGAAGCCCGCCAGGAAGCCGCAGAACCGCCAGCAGCAAGGGCAACAGCAGCAGGGCAAGCAACAGGAAGGCAAGCAGCAGCAAGGCCAGCAGCAGCAGGGCAAGCAACAGGAAGGCAAGTCGCAGCAAGGCCAGCAGCCCCGCGAACAGCAGCCGCGTCAGGACAAGCGGGAACAGAAGCCGCGGCCGGAGCCGCGGGATGAGCGGACCTACACGCTCGAAGACCTGAAGTCGAAGTTCAACAACCGGTGAGCGCCTGTCCCGGCGCGGGCCGGGACCCGTGACACGGGGGGAGGATTCATGCACGACATTCGCGCGGCACTGGACCGGCTTCCCCGGTTTCCGCTGGCGACCCTTCCGACCCCTCTGGAAGATCTCCCTGCTCTCACACGGCATCTCGGCGGCCCCCGCATCCTTATGAAGCGGGACGACCTGACGGGATTCGCCCTCGGCGGGAACAAGTCGCGCAAGCTCGAGTTCCTGGTCGCCGATGCGATGCGCCAGGGGCGCACGACGCTTGTCACCGCGGGCGCAGCCCAGTCAAATCACTGCCGCCAGACGGCGGCGGCTGCCGCGAAGGCAGGCCTCGCCTGCGAGCTCATTCTGGGCGGCACGCCCGCCGACGCGAACCTCCCGTCAGGGAATCTTCTGCTCGATCTTCTGTTCGGGGCGACGCTGCACTGGACCGAACGGGAGCGGCGCATCGAGAGAATGGGAGAGGTCGCTGCCGCTCTCACTGCCCGGGGCAAACGGCCGTACGTCATCCCGTTCGGCGGGTCGAACCCCGTTGGCGCGGCAGGGTACCTCCTTGCGTACCTGGAGTTCGTGGAGCAGTGCATCGCCCGGCACATCAGCCCGGACACGGTGGTCGTGGCCTCCAGCTCGGGCGGCACGCAGGCGGGAATGATGGCCGGCGCCGCGCTTGCGGAGACGCGCGCGGTTGTGAGAGGCATCAGCATCGACAAGGGAGAGCGGGACCCGGTGCCCTTCGAGCAGGAACTCGCAGAGATCGCGAACGGCGTGCTGTCCCTCCTGGGCAATCCCGCGCGGGTCTCGCCCGGGAACGCGCTCGTCGAGTACGGCTACCTGGGAGGAGGGTACGGCGTGGTGGGGCCGCTGGAACGCGAGGCGATCACGCTGGTGGCCCGGCTGGAAGGAATCGTGCTCGATCCCGTCTATGCGGGGCGCGCCATGGGGGCGCTGATCGACATGATCAGGAACGCCCGGCACGATCTCGGCGACACTGTCGTGTTCTGGCACACGGGCGGATCTCCCGCCTTGTTCGCCTACGCCTCAGAGCTTGCGCCGTCACGCACGGCGGACAGGTAGTACACCTGGTCCGGCGGGACGATCGCCTCGAAAATCTCTTCGTTGTGCGAGATCAGCAGGAACGCCGTCCCGCGCTGCATCTGTTCCTTCACGAGGTCGAGTACCCGCTGCATGCTTTTGAAGTCCAGCCCGTTCAGCGGCTCATCCAGGATGACCACATCCGTCCCGAGCACCAGCCCGCGCATCAGGTTCAACCGCTGTTTCTGCCCGCCGCTCAACGCCGAGACCTTCCGCCTGAGGAAGGACTCCTGCGTCCCCTCGCCGTAGAAATTCCTCAGCATCTGCATCTGTGCCTCCCGGTCCAGGCGGACCGGGAGGCCTGTGAGCGCCCCGCCGACGGTGGCGTTCGGATTGAGGGCTTCGTCGGCATGCTGGAACACCATGGTGATCCGCCTGCCCCAGATCTCGTGCTGCCAGACCCGGCGCGGCGTCGCTTCCGTGACTTCCCTGCCGCCGATGCGCGCCCGGAAATGGGTCCCGGAGATCAGCCCGAGCGCCATCTTCGCGATGGTTGTCTTCCCGGTGCCGCTCGGAGCCTTGAGGTAGACCATCTTCCCGCGGTCGAGGACAAGGGGGGATTCGAGTCTGCCTTCCGGGTCACGTGCGATGCGCAACGTCCGTTCGAACACCCGCGCGCCGCTTTCTATGTGCAGGGCCGGGGGCTCACCCTCAAGGGCCGGCATTGCATCCGGATCCGCCAGGGGTGGGATGCGTCCGTACCTGCCAGGGCTGGCTTCGTATCCGGACCTGCGACGGTTCGATCGCGCACGCTCCCGGCTGCAACGCCGGGGGCTGCACCCTTGACCTCCCGCAGCGACGACCGCGCCGCGGTCTGCTCCTGAAGCCAGGTGAGATACGTCTCCGGCCTGAAGTCCTGCAGCCGCACGCCCTCGATCTCCAGCACGAACTCCTTGAACTCAATCTCGGGCAGCAGGTCGGCGAATTCCCTCTCGACCACGCTGATCATCGAGTAGTCGTGCGTGATCATCAGCACCGTGCAGCGCTGCCGCCGGAACCTGTCGCAGAGCATCGTCAGCACCGTGTCGCGATACCGGTTGTCGAGGCTTCCGGTCGGCTCGTCGAATACGAACAGCCCGTCCGTCTGCCCCGGCTCTCTGCGGTCGAGCTTCCGGAACGCCATCGCGCAGAGCACGCGCTGCTTCTCTCCGCCGCTGGGACGGTGAGGCTTCGGAAAGACGCGGAGCAGCGCCTCGAGATCGGCCGTCGCCGTCGCGGGCCAGAGACCGGCGAGCGACTGATCGGTCGCCGGCGTCCCCGCGAGCATTCCTTCGGTCAGCTGAACCCCGAGCGTCATGAGCGGGTTCAGGTGGCTCGACGGTTCCTGGAAGACGAAGAACCCGTCGCGACGCAACGCGTCGGCGGCGCCGCGCTCGAGATACTTCACGTACGGCTCGCCGTCGATCGTCACGTCGAAGTCGCCCGGGTCGAGCAATCCGAACAGCGACCTCGCCGTGAGGGACTTTCCGATCCCCGACTCCCCGAAGAGGAACGTGATGGCGCCTTTCCGCAGGGAGAACTCCCTGACGTTGACCAGCACGCGCCCGTTGCGGACGATCCGTATGCTATGCGATTCGCCGGTCATAGATGGTGGCGTTTCACGAGCGCGTTCCCGAGCCGGTAGACGCAGTAGAGCGTGAAGATGATCAGGAACGCGCTGCTCAATCCCTGCGCATGGCGGAAGGGGAGGGTCGTGATGTACGAGAAGTCGTCGAACAGTACGCTGATCGCCAGGATGTCCTGCTTGCTGTCGATCGTCGCAAGCAGGTTCCCGAGCGTTGCGGGGAAGTTGCTGAGGCTGACGTCGGTCGACAACCCCACGGAGACGATGAAGTCGATGCTTGCCTGGAGGAAGATCGCCATGCCGAACGTCTGGATGAGCTTGTGGAGTATGTGGGCCAGGCTGTTCGTCCAGAGGATCTCCACGTTGACGATCCGGGCCTCGCGCATCCCGCTCACGAGCAGCGCGTTGTAGAAGTCGGAGCGGCGGTAGTGCTCGATCCGTTCCAGGATGACGTCCACCAGCTCGGTAAACGTCACCAGGCTGATCAGCAGGGCTGTCCACGCCACCTGCAGGCCCGGCTCGCGGATGAGGTCGTGCGCGATCAGGACCGTGAGGAGGACGTAGCCGATCAGGATGCCGATCATCTGCGGGAGGGACCGGAGCAGGTTCAGAAGGAACGTCAGGAGCAGATGCAGTCCCTTCATCTCGCGGCGATGCAGGAAATCGAGGGTAATGGCGGTTCCCCAGCCAAGCACCAGCGTTCCCACGACGGCCACAATCCCCGCCCCCATGGAGTTGAGGAAGGCCTGCTGCAGAAGGGCGAAGGCCGGAGCGTTCAGAAACGCGCCATTCCAGAGCCAGACCGCGGTCAGCCCCAGGATCCAGACGGCGACCCACGCCAGGTCGGCGCGCCCTGCCAGCCGGGCCCGCAGGCCGTCAAGGACCGACGGCGAATCCGCCGGCGTCGGCCACTCCTGTGCGGGCGCCGGTGTTCCGGTTGTATGGGTGGATTCGCTCATGACGGCCGGTTGTCGAATCGACGCGTTTCCCGCTGGTGCCACATGTCGACGATGATCTCGGTGACCTTCACCACCGCGAAGATGGCGATCACGATGAAGGCGACCACCTGGTAGTCGCGGTAGAGCACGTTCTGCAGGAGCTCGTACCCGAGCCGCCCCTGGATGTTGAGCGCCATCTCGATGATGATCAGCCCCGTGATCATGAACGAGGCCTGTTCCTTGACCGTGGGGATGTACTGGTACCGCGCGTTCATATACACGTGCTGGAAGACGTGGCCCCGGAACCTCTTCACCGGCTGAACGATCGCGGAGACGGTGATGTGGCGCTCTCCGCCCGCATCCATCGGCGTCAGCCCCTTGACCATGGCGGTTTCGACGTAGCCGCGCCGCGACTCGTGCATCAGGAACGTCGTGAACCGGTTCGCGTAGGTAATCAGCAGTCCGTTGGAGACGACGGCAAGGAGAATCATGAAGACGACGGATCCCGTGTCGACGGTGGTCTTCAGCGCATACGCGATGACGTAGGCGGGGGAGAAGAGCGCAGCGTAGGCGAGGGTGCGGAAGAGTGCCATGGGCAGCGACGCAAGCCGGAATGTGCGGCGCGACCTGAGGAAGCGATAGGTGCCGACGGTCTTCGCGCCGTAGTACGTGAGCACGAGCGCGATCATATAGACGAGGATGAACTCGGCGTACATCGGCAGGATCCGGAGGATCTTCGCCCCGGTCAGGCCCGGCTGTTGCGCCCCGGTCTTCAGGGAGGATGTCGTGAATTGCTCGACCATGTGGAGCTCGAGCGCGTGCATCACCGAGTCGGCATAGGAGGGCCGTTCGGGGTATGCTTCGGTCAGCGCCTCGCGCAGCAGTGCCCGGTGGAGCGGGTCGCCGGGATCGAGTCCATCGATGCGAAGGTACGGAGCGATGAGGCGATCGCGCGACTCGCGGCCGGCGTCAGTGTCGCGGCCGGCGAGCATGACGGCGGCCGCGAACGTCACGGCCACCACCAGGAGGCTCAGGAGATGGTCGCGGAGCCTGCGCCTCACGGCTTCACCTCGATCAGTCCGGGGGTGGTGTGCACCCGGAAGCGCGTTCCGAGCGTCAGGCTTTCGATGTGTTTGCCGAGCAGGATCGTGCTCGTCCGCGCGCTGTCGGCCGGAACCGGGTTGAGCGAGCAGCGGAGTGCGGAGCCATCGACGTCCACGCGCCACTGAGGTGGCTGCAGGCGGCGCGACGTCTCCCGCTCGACCGTGGCGTAGATCCTGGAAAGGAGGGCATTGGTCTGTCCGACCCGCTCCTTGATCCGGCCGATGAGGTCGCCGGAGGCCACAGGCGCTTCGGAGATCGCTCTCTTCGGCGGCCCCCAGAGCCTCCCGTCCGCCTCCGGGCCCGCGCCGAGCCATCCGTGTTCCGCGGCGCCCTCGAGTGTGCGCACGTACGTGCGGCCACCGGACGAGAAGAGGCGGTACACGGGTGTTCCCGCGGGGAGCGTCCGCTGCCGCCCGCCCGACCCGGGTGTGAACGCCACGCCTGAGGCGGCGAGGATCTCGAGCGAATCCCAGCGGGCCCTTGCGTTCTTCACGCGGGTCACGCTCCCGAGGTCGCGCTCTCCGACCAGGCCTCCGGTTTCAGGGTCCCGGATGAGGTAGTGCGCCTCGCCGTTGATGCGCACCGCCATGACGGGCGTGATTCCGTCGCCGAGCGTTCGCGCGCTCGGAACCACCTGGACTGCTGCAAACGGGGTCACTCCTCGCGAAGCGGGATCGGAGACGTGCTGCTCGAACCGGTCGTAGATCCTGAGGCGGTCGGGCCGCTCGAAAACCAAAAACTCCGCGGACGCAGGCTGTGCGTCCGCGGAGCCGGAGAGAAAGGCCGTCAGAAGGACGGGAAGAGCGATGAGGGCGAGGACGCGCACGTCAGTGGTTCGGGTTCTCCTTCCACTGATGGATCGTGGAGAGCTGTGACGCCACGCCATAGAGGTCGATGCTGCTGCTGTCGAACTGCGTGCTGAAGTACGCGAGCGACGGGAGCGAGAAGAGCCAGGCGCCGAGCGCCAGCGACTGCTCGCGCTCGTGGACCCGCCGCGCATACTCCTGTTTGTCTCCGATGTACCTGGTCGACATGAAGGCGTAGATCTCGTTCAGCAGTGCGGCGACGTCGGGCGCATCGGGTCCGTTTGCTGCGTCGAGGCGGCAGAAGTTGTTCGCCGGCTGGAGCGAGGCGGACGTCGCGACCGTCGCCCCGGAGGCGTCCGTCGCGGTCTGCAGGCTCACCCGGTACGTCGCCAGATTCGGTTCGCGCAGGAAGAGATCGTACAGATCGAACAGGAACGTGCTGCGGTAGCCGGAGAAGGCGATGAGGAGCGCGTCGTAGTTGCCGCCCACGATCTCCTCGTTCTGCACGGCGAGGGCGCGGACGCGTCCGCGCGTCACCGCGGGATCGTTCAGGATGGCGAGCAGGTCCGCGTACTCCTCGCGGAATCCGAAGTTGGCCGTGGCCCGCAGGCGGATCGTGTCGGGCAGCACGGCCAGGTTCGCCGGCGTCTCGTCACGCGAGGGGACGACGATCTCTTCCTCGACGTAGTAGGAGGTCGACGGGGAACACGCTGGCGTTGACGTACTCGCCGTAGTTGTCGCGCATGTTCCGGTAGTCGACGATGTGCCGCTGCTGCTCGGTGCCCACCTTGAAGAACCGGTCCATGATCGCCCTGCTGTTGAACAGCCGGCGGAGCTCGATGCGCTGCTCCCGGTTCAACCGCTGCGTGTTGAAGAGCACCGCGAAGAACGTGGTGCTGATGTTCGACTTCGTGAAGAAATCCTCCTGATCGGCGAGGATCGGGGAGAGAGAGCCGAACGGGGTCTCGAGCAGGACGTTGATCGACCCGTTGCGGAGCTCGGTCGAGTACGTGCTGTTGTCGACGAACGGGGCGAGCATGATGCTGCTGATCGACGCGCCGCCCTCGGGGGAGCGGTAGTAGTTCGACACGCCGTCGACCGGAGGCAGCGCCGCGTACGCCGCCGTGCCCACGCTGTAGGTGAGCGCGTTCATCGGGGAATTCGCGGGGAGGACTTTGAAGGAGAGGATCTCCTTGATGTCCGCATCCTTCCAGATGCGGTCTCCCTTGAACTTCATCCGGATCACGTTGTTCTGGTCCGGTCCCTCAAAGGTCATCGGGTCCAGCGCCTGGGAGACGAGGATGTAGTCCGGCGAGAGGCTGCCGAGCGACTGGATCCGGCGGAGCGTGAAGTCCAGGTCCTTCGAAGAGAACAGATGATCCCCGCTGGGCGTCATCGAGACATCGTCGTCGTCGACCGCGATCTTCCAGCTGTCGTGCCACCGGCGGTTGGGCTTCAGCCGGATGGAGACGACGTTGCTGGTGTCGATGCCGAGCAGCTCTCCGAGGCCGTCGCGGTACACCACGCCGCTCGGGTCGGCGGAGAGGTTGAAGAGCCCGTCGAACTGCACCTCGTCCAGCTTGTCGGACAGCGCGTTCGAATGCGGAAGGTGCGGGTCGATGGCGGGCTTCTGATGCGCGATGTAGGGCAGCACGATCCTGCCGCTCAGGTCGGACCTGAGCAGGAAGTACAGCAGGCCGCCGATCACGGCGAGGCCCGCGACGATGCCCGCGCCGATCATCAGCTTCCTGTTGCGCGCTTCCCGCCGTCTCCGGACGGACTCGCGGTATTCGTCGATGCCCCTGGGAGTGTCCGCGCCTGCCCTGGCGGGTTCGACGGGTTCTCTGGGGGTTTCTTCGTTTGCGTTCGGGGTTTCGTCAGCCATTGCATGCTCCTCTGATTGCGGTCCCATGGTGCCGGGTCAGTTCTTGCGAATGATTGGCACCTGCGCCATGGCGCTGATCTCGAAGACCCGGAAGCCCGGGTACTTGAAGCGGATCTCCAGGATGTTCCTGCCGGCCTTGTCCATCTGGACGGGCGTGATGAGCGACTCGTACCCGTTTGCCGACGTGGGGGACGTGATCCGGAATCTGCCTTCGTTCTTGATCGCTTTGTTATTGATGGTGATCTGCTCGTACCACTGCTCCGAACCGGCCTTCTCCACGATCTCGCGCGGGATCTTCATGTTGACGTCGAACACGGGGAACTCCGCGTCGGACGGGATCTGGAGCAGCAGGCGGATCTTGTATTCGTTGGTCCCCTGCCTGTTGGTGGTCACCGGGAGGGCGAAGACGCGGCGGTACTCTTTCGGCTTCGTGATCCACTTGGGCGATTCGATGTTGCACTCGTCGATGATGGCGCGGATCTGCTTGTCCGTGCCGGTGTACATCTTCCCGTGCTCCACGATCGCGCGCGCCTTCTCCACGCCTCGCACGTTCGGGGCCGTGGTGAATTCGCGGTAGATGGCCCTGATCGCGCGCTCGGGGAACGCGACGGTCTTGATCTGGTTGAGCGAGCGCTGGATGTCCGCTGTCCTCCGTGACACCTCAGAGCTCCCGTCCGCGCTGAAGGAGATGCGATAGACCGGCAGGAACGCCGAGTCCGCATACAGCGCCGGCACGTTCTCCAGCGTCAGCTCGTTCTTCGCGGCAAATCCTTCCGCGCGCTTGCGGGATGCCGCCAGGACGCCGGAGGCGATCTCCTCCTCGAATTCGGTGATCAGGCGTTCCTTCTGCGCGTTGACCGGAGGGTGAGCGGCGAACTGTTCGCTCTCGTGCAGGGCGCGGATGCCGTTTTCGGCTTCGCGCCATCTGCCGGCTGCCATGTCCGCGGCGGCCGTGCGTGCGGTCTCATACAGATCCTGGTATGCCACGGCGCGAGCCGCGGTCTGCGTGATTTCCGTCCGGAGCTGGCTCACGTACGGGAGCGTGCCGTACGTTTCGTAGCGGTCCAGCTGGGTCTGAGGCACGAGCCGGGAGACCTCTGCGGCCGTCGCGATCAGGCCCGCGTACAGCGTGTCCGACGTCCACCGAACGCCCTCGCCGCCGAGCGTCTCCAGACGGCGGAGCTTCTTCTGTGCCGATTCCAGGATCCCGGCCTCGAGATTGTACCGGTTCGTGAACTCCGACAGCATGCTCAGATCCCGCGGAACAGGGATGCCCAGGGTCCTGTGCAGTTCGAGCACCGGCTCGATGGGCGGCTGCAGCGCGATCGGCGTGACGTCCTTCTTCGAGCGGACCTGCCTGTCGTAATGCGGGAACGCTTCGGAAAGCCGCTGCGTCACGTCGTTCCGGACGCGCGAGCTGATCCGCGTGGGATACGCCCTCTCCTCTTTCAGGAACGTGTTGAACTTGGGCGCAGCCGCAAGGAACTCGGAGGGGCGTCCCCTGGTGGTTTCCAGCGATCCGAACACATCCAGCACGCGGGCATACGATTGCTGGAACGCAAGCTCGTCGTCCATGCCCGTCTTCAGCTCGCGGAACTTCTGATAGGCGGTATCCTGCGAATTCACGACCTCGGGGGGGAAGAGCTTTTCAAGCCTCCGGACCTCGTCGCTGAGCGGCATCAGCTCGCTCATACGCTGGTCCAGCTTCCCCTTTTCTCCGGCGAAATCAAACCCGGACCACGAGTAGTTGGCGTCGATCGCGTTGTACGTGTCCCGGGGAACGGTGTTCTTCTTCAGGCCGTCGTTCAGCGCGGTGTATCGTGTCTCGAACGTGTAGCGCCACCGCGATGTGTAGCGGTAGTTCATCGTGAGCTCGACGTCGGCGCGTACCGCCTGGATCACCCAGAAGTACGTGGTCGCGGAGGGATCGATCGCGTAGACGTAGACGGAATCCGAAGACTCGGTCTCGTCCGGGATGCGCTCGCCGGGGCCATCGTTGTCATCGAAAACCCGGGTCAGCAGCGCGTCCGCCGCCCACTTCTTGTTGGTGACCAGAACGAGCACCATGTCCTTGCGCGAAGGACCTGGAAACTCCATGTAGTATTTGTCGCCCTTGGTTACGAGAAAGTTCTTCTCTCCGTCGGCGAGTCGAATGTACCCGCGCTCCTGCGGCGTGAGGGCCGGGTCTGGCGACAGCTCATTGTACGCAGCGCATCCTGCAAGGAGCAGAGCGACGGGAAGGACGAGGCTCCGCGATCTCATCAGGTCATATCTCCGGATAAATGAAGGGGATAGCATATTCACTTAACCTTAATATACAATCACCGACGGAAGAAACCAAGGATTTCATGCATGAAGGCTGCCCGCAGGTCCTCCCCGGTGACGGATTCGAAGGGAAAACCGAGGACCAGGACCCTCGAAGACCCTTTCCAGGCAAGACCGGCACCGGTCATGCTGTCGCCATACCGGAGCGCCGAGACGCTGCCGTTGGCCGGCGCGATCCCGTCCGGCGCTTCCACGCCGTACACAGTCTCTGTTGGTTCCGTGGCAAACGTGAGAGCCAGGCTGTCCGGAAAAACCGCTCCACGTGTCGGAAGCACGCGTCCTGTGCGCGAAGCGAACCCCGTCGAGTAGCGATAGTGGAGAACTTCCTTCGCGAACGCGATGTCGATGCTGTCCCGGAGGTCGGTGCCTACGTAGGCGCCTGACACGAACAGATTCCCGCCTGACTGCGCATACGATCGCAGCGCGCTCTGCAACGCCCGCGGGAACGCTTTGAACTGGCGGCCGCGCACGGTATCCATGGAGGCTCTCGGCCATCCCGTCTCGCGTTCTTCTCCGAGGATGAGATCCACCATCGCGTACGGCTTCAGGTCGACCGCCCCGTCCATGACCGCCGCCTTGCTCGCCGAGACAAACGACATCCCGGCTGCGCGGAGCGACCTTCCGTGCACGTACGGAAAGTCGAAGCTGTTTCCGGCGACGATGCTCCCCTCACGATTCGCATGACTTGCTCCGTGCCCCGGGGCGTCATCGGTGAGCCAGCGGGACGCGGGGTTGAAGTCGTACTGTTCGCCGGTGATGTTCAGCGCCACGCGGTCGGGCACGCCCGCGTCCAGCCTGCTCATGACGCCGGAGAAGCCATCGGCCTCGATGAACATCGGTCCGCACACGCGCGTGAAGCCGTTGACGATCATCGCGCGTTCCGCGCGCGTTGGGCAGCTCGCAGACCGACAGGATTTCGGAGGGGAAGCTTTCGCCGCCGTCATTGACGGCGGTGACCTTGAAGCCGCAGATGCGTCCCGGCTCCAGAGGCCCGATCACGACGCTGGTGTCCTGGACGATCCGTCCGTTGTCGAATCCGCCGTCCTCTGTTCTTTGATAGACGATGTACCTCGCCGGGGTTGCGCCCGGCTCCAGGGGGTCGGGCTGCGGCCGCCAGGTGAGCCGCACGGACGGGCCATCGATCAGCGTCGCCGCCATGTGCGTGACGGGGAGCGGTTGCACGACGCAGGGACGCCGCTCCTGCGTGGCGAGGAACCGCAGCATCGCCTTGTAGATTGCGCGTGACGCGTCGAACTGGAACCGCGGGTCGAGCATGAACTTCGTGTCGAACAGGTTCTGATGCGAGAGCAGCTCGAGGAGGACGGACGGGACGTTCGGCCTCACGCATTCGCTGTAGTCGGCGTTCCTCAGCGAGCGTCTCGACCAGGCGGGGTCGTGCAATGCCCGGATATCGTCCACGAGCTGCGTCTGGACCAGGTCGGCGAGGTCCCGGTTCGCGAGGCGCGACATGCTGTCGGGGAACACGCGCGCCGAGTCCTTCGCCTCGATGCTGTAGATGGAGAGCGTCCCGATCACGGTGTCGTTCGTCGTGATGCCGGCGTCGGTGTGGAACGCGAGCGACAGATCCATCGGGATGCCGAGGCCGGGCACGAGGCGGTTTCCGTTCGGGCCGTACGGCGCCCCGCGCAGGTAGTTGATGTACTCGCCGCGGCTCTGATAGTCGTCCTTGTAGTCGTGCTGGTCGGCGTTGAGGTTGTAGACAAGCGTGTCGGGGACGCCGGCGAACTGCAGGTAGTAACGCGCGCCCTCGATGTACTTGGGCCTGCCGCTCGTGACGCCGTTGCGCGCGATGACGCCCATCCCTCCGCCGAACCGGACCGCGTCCGCGGTGATCGTGCGTCCGGCCTGCTCGCTTTCGTTCGTCAACACGACCCCGCCGCTGTCCGGATGCGTGCCCGCGTAGAACCTGAACGACCCGAGATAGACCCAGGTCCCGCCGCCGATGCGCTGATTCACGAGGAACTCGGTCGCGCCCCCGGCGTGGTACACGATGTACCGGGCGTCGGAGACGTTTGTCGGCGCCGCCGCGTACGAGATATACACGGCGTACGACCCGGTCTCCGGGATGTCGGGAGTCCACGCGGTGGAGACGCTCGGAACCGCGTCTGACGAAGTCTCGCGGTACGTTCCGGCCGTGAACGGGTTGTGAGGCCCGGAATAGGGGGGTGTGCCGATCCCGAAGCCGGGACCGGTGCCTGCCTTCCACGAGCCCTTTTCGCTGTGTCCGGTGGCCGACGAATCGTTGTCGACGATGACTTCGTTCCGCTGCGTGTCGCGTTCCCTCGGGAGGAAGACCCGGGCGCCCGCGTTCTCCAGCATCGGAACGAGATAGGGGATGGTGAACATCATCGGCCCGAGGTCCTCGACGCTCTCGAACAGGCGCGCACGCTGCCACATCCAGCGGTCCTCGTTCCTGTTGTAGTACAGGCCGTGGCTGTGCCAGAGGCCGATGTTGCCGCCCGCGAGCCCGCGCGATGCGGTCACCGGAGAGCTCACGTTCCGTACGATCGGTTCGGGTCGCTCGACTGCCGCTCTTGGAAGACGCCGCACGTCGAGCGCCACCGTATCGGCGCGATAGTAGTTCGGGACCAGCTCCTCGATCGGCTCCTGGAGGGCCCTGATGGAGAACGAGTATCCATCGAACGGGTCGCCGAGGGCGGAATCCACGACGCTGTAGACGCGCCTGACCGACTCGGTGCGGAACGGCGCCTGGGCGAACATGGGGTTCATCACGACCGTGACGATCTTCGCCGTATCATCGACCAGGACCGTGTCTACGCCTCCGCCGGGGCCGATCGTCATCGGGAGCGTCCGGGCGCGAACCGCAGACCTGAGCGAGTCGATCTTCTCTTCCTGGGATTCCTTTAGGGGGGCGCATCCTGCGAGGGTGAGTGCGGCGACGATGCCTGTGAGCAGGAAACGGCGGGTGGCAGTCATACCGGTCTACCGATGGTCGTGGAACAAGTCGTCTGTCAACATACAAAGAAAATGCGACATTGTCTTACCGTCTTGCGTTTCAGGCGGGCGTCCTGTACTATTGAAATCGCAGTTCGATTGTGACATCGCAATTCGATCTCAACACCACCCATCCTCATTGTCCTCATGTCCTCATCGCATCGCATGATCATTCTCGCCGAGGGACGCTTCGGGCCGGTGAGCTTCGAAGACGGCGAACGGCGCTATTGCATTCATGACAGACCGGGTCGTCGCAATCATCGACAGCCGGTTGCCCGGGAAGACTGCGCAGGAAGTCCTCGGCTATGGGGGACCCATCCCTGTGGTCGGCACGCTGCAGGAGGGGCTCCGCTTCACGCCGGATGCGATGCTGATCGGGATCGCCCCCGCGGGCGGACAGCTTCCCGCGGCGTGGCGGCGGTCCATCATCGAGGCCCTGCGGGCAGGTCTGCACATCCTCAGCGGCCTGCACACGATGCTCGCCGACGATCCGGAGTTCTCCGCGCTGGCCGCGTCGAAGGGGCTGACGATCACGGACCTGCGGAGGATTCCCGATGAGTCGAAGGTCGTGTCGCGCGGAACCTGGCGCATGCGGCGGGCAAGGACCGTGCTGACGGTCGGCACCGACTGCAAGATCGGGAAGATGACGACGCTGCTGGCTGTAACACGGAGTTGCGCAGGCGCGGCCGGCGGAGCGAGTTTATCGGGACGGGGCAGACGGGCATCCTGATCGCCGGCAACGGGGTCTCCGTGGATGCGGTCATCGGCGACTACATCGCGGGGAGCATCGAGCGGGAGATCGACCGGGCGGACCGTGCCGGCGCGGAGATCATCCTGGTGGAAGGGCAGGGCGCGCTCACACACCAGGGCTATTCAAGCGTGACGCTCGGGCTGATGCACGGCACGATGCCTGACGCCATGATCCTGAACCACCAGCCGACGCGAACGACCGACGACTACGGGTTTCCGCTCCCGGATCTGCGCCGGATGGTGCGTCTCCACGAAGACATCGTCGGCATCTTTCGCCCGACCAGGGTGGTCGGGATCGGGTTGAACTCGGTCGGGCTCACCGATGCTGAGAGCCGGGCCGCCGCGGGAAGGATCGAGGACGAAACCGGCCTTCCGGCCGTCGACGCCTTCCGGTTTGGCGCCGCCCCGCTGGTCGACGCCCTGGAGGCGTATTTCTCCTCCGTTCCGCCTGTTTCGTACCCGGGTCCGCTCCCTTCTCCGTCCGGCCCATTCGAAAGAGGAGCATGAACACTGCGAATCGGGAACGCTTCGGGCTATGTGGCCCCCGGTTGGAGCGGGCACGGGTGACTGCAACCGCTTGCAATTCGTACACGTTTTCCCTAACTTTTTTCGAGTATTACAGACAGAGGAGTACGGGATCGATTTTCTTCGCTATTGATTTACGCGTGAAATGACCGGGGCGGTGCGGCATTAGCCGGTTTCACTGAGGAAGATCGAATTGTACTCTCTGCTCCACACGGCGTTTTCAGGGGCTCGCGTGCGTCTTGCGGGCTACTTCCTCGCTGGCATCGCCTCTGGGTTTGCCCTCCTTCTGATTCCGGGATCATCAGGCGTCGGTCGCCCTCTTCCGCACCCTTCACCCGGTCCGATACCGCAGGTCAATCCACAGCAACAGCAGGGGCCTGGAACGGGACAGCCGCTCCCCGGGACCCCGCAGCAACAGCAGGTACCAGGCAATCCCTTCCAACAGGATTCAACCCGGCGTTCTCCGCTTGACAGCACCCGGACGTCGCTCCAGGACAGTTCCGCTCTGGGGCCGGGACGAAGAGGAGGGACGCTTCCCGCGGGCCAGGACTCGCTGCTTTCGGATTCCGCCAGGGCGGCTGCACGGAAGTCCCTCATCACCGACACGACCTACGTCGTCTACCTCGACTCGACCGCGCGCCTGAGTCAGTTCACGTACGAACGGAAGGACCGGCCGCAGGTGTCGCTCTTCCCGCGGCGCACCCACCCGCTTTTTGCGTCGCCGCGGTCATCCCTGGTCAGGCGGGAATTTGCGATCGATACCGCGACCTATGAAGTGACCTTCCGGGAGACGGTCGGCGGGGTGGATGTCAAGGTCCCGACGAAAGTCACGATCGACGAGTATGTCGCCCAGCGCAGGCGCGTGGAGTTCCGGCGCCTCATGGCGGAGGAGGCGCAGAAGCCGCCGACCAACCTGAAGCGGGACGATCTGGGTGAGCTCATCTCCACGATCACGCAGATCCAGATTCCGATTCCGCCGAACCCCATCTTCAGCATTTTCGGGAAGCCGGAGATCAACCTGAAGATCAGCGGCGCGGTGGACATCAAAGCCGGATTCCGCAACACCAAATCGGACTACACCACCATCTCCCGCCTCGACCAGAGCCGGAATGAACCCGACTTCAGCCAGGACGTGCAGGTGAACGTCAACGGCACCATCGGCGACAAGCTGAATATCCTCGCAGACTGGAACACAAAGCGGACGTTCGAATACGAGAACCAGCTGAAAATCAAGTACACGGGGTACGAGGACGAGATCGTCCGACTCGTCGAGGCCGGGAACGTGTCGCTGCAGACCCCGTCGGCATTCATCGGGAGCAGCCAGGCGCTGTTCGGCGTGAAAGCGCAATTCCAGGCCGGGCCGCTGACGCTCACCGCGCTCGCATCGCAGAAGAAAGGTCAGATCAAGGAGGTCGCAGTCTCGGGCGGATCGAAAGAGCAGATCTTCGAATTCCGGGCCTTCGAATACGCCACGAATCACTTCTTCGTCGATACGTCCTATATCTCGAAGTACGAGCCGTACTACCGCACCGATCCGGCCACCGTCGATGGCAACGTCCAGATCGTGGAGGAGGAGGTCTGGGTCCTGCGCCAGGGTACGGTGACGGAAGGGAACGATCGTCTGGCGATCGGCTACATCGATCTGCCGTCGCGCGGAAACGGTTACAACGAGAGCCTGCGCGAAGCCGATCCCGATCCCGGACGCATCGAAATCGGTCCCGTGGTCAGGCTGGACCGCTCGCAGTATGAGCTTGCAGGAGACGGGTACATCGGCGTCCTCTCGCTCAACACCAACGTCGGGGACCAGCAGTTCGTCGGCGTCTCGTACCGGCGCGCCGACGGCGCCCAGTTCGGCGAGCTCACGCGGGACGTCGGCACGGATTCCGCGGCCCTCGCGCGCCCGATCATCCTGAAGCTCGTGCGCCCGAGGAACATTCTCTCCACCGGCCCGAGGTTTGCGACGGCGTGGAAAATGCTGCTGAAGAACATCTACCCGATCCCGGGCATCGGGCGGAACCTGAAGGAAGCGGGGTTCTCGCTGGACATCCTCAGGCGCATCCCGGGCGGCCAGGACGAAAACTCGATCCTGGGCGACCCGCTCCTGCGCGTCATGCAGATGGACCAGTACAACGCCGACAAGACGTCCGCGCCGAACGGGGACGGCCAGTTCGACTTCCGGCCCGGACGCACGATCAGCCAATCCCGCGCGGAAATCATCTTCCCGAGCCTCCGCCCCTTCGACACCGGCATCAAAGAGTGGTTCGCCGCGAAGGGGACCGTCGTCGACGACACATCGCAGTACCTCTACCCGGAGGTGTACGACACCACCCAGACCTTCTCACAACAGAGCCTCCGCAACCGCTACGTGGTGTCGGGGAAGGCCTCGGGCGAGGCGACGTCCAAGTACTCGCTCGGATTCAACGTCGTGGAAGGGAGCGTGCAGGTCCTGCTGGAGGGGCAGCAGCTCACGCTCAACCGCGACTTCACGGTGGACTACATCGTCGGCGAGGTCGTGATCAAGAACGAGCGCGCGCTCGTTCCGGGAGCGAACCTGCAGATCAAGTACGAGCAGAACGACCTCTTCCAGCTCGCGTCCAAGACGCTGCTCGGCGCGCGGGGCGACATCGCGCTCTCGCAGAAGACGCTGCTCGGGTTCACGCTCATGAACCTGAACCAGCAGACGCTGAGCGACAAGGTGCGCATCGGCGAGGAGCCCAACAGCAACACGATCTTCGGGGTGGACGGATCGACCTCGGTCGACCTCCCGCTCCTGACCCGCGCCCTCGACGCGCTGCCGCTGCTGTCGACGCGGGAGATGTCCACGGTCAGGATCTCGGGCGAAGCGGCGTACATGTCGCCGGACCCCAACACGAAGAAGAGCACGATTCCGAGCGACGGCGGACAGGGCATCGCGTACATCGACGACTTCGAGGGCATCCGGCGGACGATCCCCATCGGGGTGTCGTACACGAGCTGGTTCCCCTCGAGCCCGCTCGCCGACGCGTACTGGTTCCCCGGCCTGGCCGATACCGTGAAGATGACGTCGAAAGCGAAGATGACGTGGTTCAACGTCCTTCCGTCGGACGTGCTCATCACCGACGTGTTTCCCCAGAAGCAGGTCGGAACCTCCAA
Organism: uncultured Ignavibacteria bacterium; assembly: GCA_963701735.1. Taxonomy (GTDB): domain Bacteria; phylum Bacteroidota; class Ignavibacteria; order UBA10030; family UBA6906; genus CAWABB01. The sequence continues at coordinate 30,767 of CAVPBI010000017.1, forward strand.
CCAGCAGATGACCGTCCTCGATCTCCGGTACTATCCCACGACGCGGGGGCAGTTCAACTACGGCACGAACCTCTCCTCGACGCTGACCCCGCAGCGAAACTGGGGCGGCGTCATGAAGCCGCTCTCATCCTCCGCCGTGAACCTCTCGAAGGAGAACATCGGCTTCATCGAGATCTGGCTCCGGATCGACCGGGCGCCGCCCGACGGGACCGCGAAGATGATTATCGACCTCGGCGTGGTCAGCGAGGACGTGATCCCGAACCGGAAGCTGGACTCCGAAGACCTCGTCCTCAGCTCGTTCCCCAACCAGGTGCTGAACGAGAACGAGGACGTCGGGCTCGACATGCTGACCGATGACGGGGAGCGCGCGCGTTTCGGCGCGCTGACGGCAGCGTATCCGGACATGGTCGACGACCCCAGCGGCGACAACTACGCCTTCGACAACAACTCGCAGTTCGAGGACGTTCCTGCGGATCAACGGCACGCAGAACAACGCCAACGGCCCGTCGGGCAGAATCCCCGACACCGAGGACCTCAACTCCAACGGCATCGTGGATCTGGCGAACTCGTATCTGCAGTACGAAGTCCCGCTGGACACCACGCCCGGAATGAACAAGTACATCGTCGGCGGCGGCAACAAGGGATGGTACCAGTACCGGATACCCATTGCCGATTCGGTCCGCATGGTCGGGTCGCCCACGGCGGAGAACGTTGAGTCGATCCGTATCTCCTTCGCGAATGTGTCCGACACGATGTTCGTCCGCATCGCCGACTTCAACCTTGTCGGCAACCAGTGGCAGAAGGTTGCGAAGGACCTGAGCGACACGAGCTTCCAGGTCTCCGTGGTGAGCATCGAGGAGAACTACCCCCGGTACCAGAGCCCGCCCGGCGTTAACCGCGAGCGCGACAGGAGCCAGGCCCAGACGGACGTGCTCCTGAACGAGCAGTCGCTGGACTTCGTCGTGAACAATCTCCCCGACGGGGAGTCCAGAATCGCCGCCAAGTTCTTCACCTACAAGGCCCTCGACCTCTTCAACTACAAGACGCTGAAGATGTACGTCTGGGGCGATACGACGTTTCACTACCGGGACGAGAACGACTACGACGCGGCGGTGCTCCTGCGGTTCGGTCTTGACAGCGCGAACTATTACGAATACCGCGCGCCGCTCCGCCAGGGCTGGGACGACCTGAACGAAGTCGTGGTGCAATTCTCAGATGTCACCGCGCTGAAGCAGGGGCGCGATTCCACCACGACGCTCACGCCGCCCGTGCCGGTGCCGGGCGGGCCGCCCGGCTCCACCTACAGGGTCCGCGGCAATCCATCCCTGACGCAGATCGTCTACCTCGCCATCGGCGTGGAAAACCCCGAAACGCGTGCGGACGGCAGGAAACCCCTCCGCGGCGAGGTCTGGTTCAACGAGCTCCGGGTCATCGGGGTGGACGACACCCCCGGCTGGGCCTACCGGTTCGACGGCCAGGCGAAGCTGGCCGATTTCGGAAGCCTCTCGTTCAACTACTCGCGCATCGACCCGTATTTTCACTCTCTCGAGCAGCGGTTCGGGAGCCGGCAGGAGTCGAAGTCGTGGGGCGTGAGCGCGGCGGTGCAGGTGGAGAAGCTGCTGCCGGACGACTGGGTGGGGACATCCATTCCGATTTCGTACACGCACACCGAGTCCGCGCTTGACCCGCGGTATCTCCCCAACTCCGACGTGCTCGTCCAGGAGGCGGCCGACCGGAGGGAACAGCAGATCCTCGACCAGGGCGGAACAGCAGAGGCGGCGACGTCGGAATCCGAGAGGATCATCTACGAGTCGCAGTCGAGACGGGTGTCCGAAACGTATGCGGCCCCGACCTTCCGGATCAGCCTGCCGTCGAAATGGTGGGTCATCCGCGACACCTTCAACAGGCTGACGTACGGTTTCACGTACACGCGTTCGAACGAGCGCGCCCCGGCGCTTGTCTATCGCGAGGCGTGGAACTGGAACGTCCGCCTCGGGTACAACATTACGCTCCCGCCGGAGAACTACATCGCCCCGTTCAAGACCATCTTCGACGGGATCATCCTCCTGGACGAGTACAAGGGGTTCAAGCTGAACTACCTCCCGAACTCGTTCTCCTGGAATATCGCCTCGACGCGCTCGAAGGACATGTCACTGCAGCGGGCGTCCGGCGCAAAAGAGATCACCTCCCGGAACTTCAACGCCTCACGCGGCTTCGCGTACTCCTGGAAGTTCATCGAGAACTTCATCCTCGACTTCGCAAACGACTACACGCTGGGCATCGAGTCCAGCCTGCTGGGGCTCGAGACGGACAGCACGGGAAGCCAGCGGCCGTTCTCGGATATCATGAACGACGTCTTCGGCGGCGACAAGCTCATCAACTTCGGGCAGGACATCCGGTACTCGCAGCGCAACGTCTTCACGTTCAAGCCGAACATCCCGAACATCCTGGGGATCAAGAAGTACATGGACCTGACGTTCGGCTACACGGCGGACTACCAGTGGCAGAACACGCTCGTCAAGGGCGACGTCGGAAAGTCCGCCGCCTTCAACGCGTCCACGAACTTCACGTTCAATTTCCGGCTGAAGCAGCTGTTCGACCCGCTCTGGGGCGAATCGTCCGCCGCTCCGGCGTCCCAGACGTCGACGCGCGGGCGCCGCGGCGGCACCGAGAAGCCGGCCGATCAGGCTGCGCCGGCCGACACGACGGCCCCCTCCTCCGGCGGAGCGTTCGCCGGTCTCCTCAGCGGCATCGGGACCGTGACCCGCATCCTGATCAAGATTCCGTTCCTGGACTACGACAACATCTCGATCACGTTCAACCAGACGAACAACTCGCAGAACAACGGCATCCTCGGCTCGGCGGGTTTCCAGAACTACTGGGGGACGCTCCCGTTCTCGGCCCCGGATCCCATGAACGGACCGTCCCGCATGTACCAGCTCGGCCTCGTCAGCGATCCGTCCGGGACCCCGACCAATTTCCGCCTGACGTTTGCGCCGCCGTTCTTCAACTGGGACGTCACCCCCGGCCCCCGGGCGCCGGGCGCGGTCCTGATCAACTCGTACCGGCAGACGAACCGGCTGGGGCTCAAGACCTCCCGCGGCCTCTGGGAAGGCGCGAAGCTCGATCTCAACTGGAACCTGGGATGGAACTACAACAGGACCCAGAACATCGTGACCGATTCGGTCTACGGGATCGCGACGCTCCAGAACCAGACGACCGCCGGCTCGGTGGAACGGTCGTTCCTGTCATTCCCCGACTTCCTGATCTTCGGCCTGTTCAACACCGGCCTCGAGCAGGTGAGCAAGCGGTACGCCGAGCTGAAGGCCGATCCCGCCAACACGAAGTCCGACGACGAAAAGCTGAACCAGGCGTTCGAGGAGGGCTTGGAAGCCATCCCGTGGCTGAAGGACATCTTCGGCCAGTATTATCCGCGCGTGAACTGGTCTTTCCGCTGGGACGGCCTCGAGAAAATCCCGTTCTTCGCCAACTTCGTGAGCCGGCTCTCGCTCGACCATGCGTACACGTCGACATACAACCGGCAGTACCAGAACAGGCCGGGGGGCGGGGGCGAGCGCACCGACGCGCAGCGCGTGAACTATGGATTCGCTCCGCTCATCGGTCTCAACTTCACGTTCAAGGAGTTCCTCAAGGGGAACCTGGGCGCGAACCTCAAGTACAGCACCACCATGTCGTACGACCTCGCGACCTCGTCGCGCAATATCGTCGAGTCGCTGACGGAGGAGATCTCGTTGACCGCCTCGTTCAACCGCCGCGGCTTCGAGATCCCCTTCTTCGGCATCTCGCTCAGCAACGACGTCGACGTCAGCTTCTCGTACGCGGTGGCCAAGAACTCCCGGAAGACCTACGACGTGTCGAAGCTCGACGTCAGCATCAAAGGCGAGCCGCTCGAGGGGACCACGCGTACGACGATGGAGCCCCGCATCCGGTACGTCCTGAGCGCCCGCGTCACCGCCGCCATCTATTACCGCTTCACGAAAATCGCCCCGGACGCGCAGGGATCGCGCATTCCGGGAAGCACGACCAACGAAGCGGGCCTCGACCTGCGGATTTCGATCCAGTAGTCCTGCCGGTCCCGCGGCGGGATTCGTTGAATATCGACGCTGAAATAGGTACCCTACACTACTATGGATGAAAACAAGGGACATATCCTCTGGGTTGACGATGAGATCGAGCTGCTGCGGGCCCATATACAGTTCCTGAGGGAAAAGGGGTACGAGGTGGCGACCACGACGAACGGCGAGGACGCGGTTGCGCTCGTCCGGTCGACGTCGTTCGACCTGGTCTTCCTGGACGAAATGATGCCGGGCATGGGCGGCCTCCGCACGCTGGCGGAGATCAAGGAACTGCACCCGACCCTGCCGGTGGTCATGGTCACGAAGAACGAGGAAGAGACCCTGATGGAAGAGGCGATCGGGGTCAAGATCAGCGACTACCTGATCAAGCCCGTGAACCCCAGCCAGATTCTGCTTGCCTGCAAGAAGTTCCTGGAGGGGAAGAAGATCGCCCGCGCGGCCATCTCGAAGGACTACACGCAGGAGTTCAGCCAGATCTCGCTCGCGCTGATGAGCGACCCGGGCTACCGCGACTGGGTCGACATCTATGCCCGCCTCGCCGGATGGGCGATGGAGCTGGATGGCCACCCCGGGCTCGGCCTCACGCAGATGCTCGGCGACCAGATCAAGGAATCCAACCTGGCCTTCGGGAAATTCATCGAGCGCAACTACCGCGACTGGGTCGAGCAGTCGAAGGACCGGCCGGTTCTCTCGCACGAGATCGTGGACCGGTACGTCGTCCCCGAGCTGCAGACGGGGAAGTCGATCGTGCTCTTCGTCATCGACTGCCTCCGCCTGGACCAGTGGCTCGTGATGGAGGAGCTGCTGCAGGAGTACTTCGCGATCACGAAAGAGTACTATTATAGCATCCTCCCGACGGCCACGCCGTACTCCCGGAATGCCATCTTCAGCGGGTCGTTCCCCAGCGAGATCGAGGTGCGGTTCCCCGAGCTCTGGGAGAAGAGCGAGGACGACGAGAGCAGCCGGAACAGGTACGAAAAGCAGTTCCTGGAGAAGCTGCTGGAGCGCCGGAAGATCGTCCTGAAGCCCGAGCTGAAGTACGTCAAGATCCTGGACGCGGAGTTCGGACGCTCGATCGAGAACAGCATCAACTCGTACGCGCAGTCCCGCCTCACGGCGATCGTGGTGAACTTCGTCGACATGCTCGCGCACGGCCGGTCCGACTCATCGCTGCTGAAGGAGATCGCCCCGGATGAATCCGCGTACCGCTCGCTGACCCGTTCCTGGTTCCAGCACTCGTCACTGTTCGGGATGCTGAAGACGCTGTCCCGGAACAAAAACGTCACCGTGCTGCTCACCACCGATCACGGGAGCATCAGGAGCCTGCGGGGCTCGAAGGTGCTGGGCGACCGCGAGGCGTCCACGAACCTGCGCTACAAGTACGGCCGGAACCTGAAGTCGGAGGAGAAGGCTGCGATCTACGTCAAGGATCCGCTCGAATTCAAGCTGCCCAGGCGCGGCATCGCGGTGAACTATATCATCGCGAAGGAAGACTACTACTTCGTCTATCCGACCGATTACCACCGGTACCTGAACCAGTACAGGGACAGCTTCCAGCACGGCGGGGCTTCCATGGAAGAGATGATTCTGCCGATCGTGAAGCTGCAGCCGCGCGGATGAAACGCGTCGTGACGCGGTCTCCGGAGGAGACCCTGGCCCTCGGGCGGACGTTCGCGTCATCGCTGGCTCCCGGGGATGTGATCGCCCTGGAAGGGACGCTCGGGACGGGAAAAACGCAGTTCGTGCTGGGGGCGTGCGAAGGTCTCGGCGTCCGCGGGCCGGTGTCGAGCCCGACCTTTGCGCTTATCAACGTCTATTCCGCGCATTTGGGCAGCCTCGTGCACGCCGACCTCTACAGGATCAACACGCTCGCCGAGGTTGCAGAACTCGGTCTGGAAGAGTATTTTAACGCTCGATCGATCTGCTTCATCGAGTGGGCCGACCGGGTGCCGGGGGTGCTGCCTCCGGACGCCCTCATCGTCCGGGCCCGGCACGGGGCGGGGGAGAACGAGAGGATGTTCGATCTGCCGGAGATGCCGCAGCGATGACCGTGCTGGGCATCGAAACGGCGACCTCGGTGTGCGGCGCGGCCGTCATGGAGGACGGGGTGCTGCTGGCACTGGAGGAGATCAACGAGGGGCGGGTCCATGCCGAGCGCCTGCTGCCCTTCATCGATTCGGCGCTCCGGGCATCGGGACGGACCACGGCGTCTCTGCATGCGATCGCGGTCTCGATCGGCCCGGGCTCGTTCACCGGGCTGCGCATTGGACTGAGCATCGCCAAGGGGCTGGTGCTCGCCACGGGCGTTCCGCTTGTGGCGGTCCCGACGCTCGAAGCGCTGGCGTCGCGCACGGCGAGAGCCAGGAAGACCGACGGCCTCGTCCTCGCGGCGATCGATGCGCGGCGCGATGAAGTCTACTGTCAGCTGTTCGAGGCCTCCGGAGAAGAGCTCAGGCCTCTGTGGGAACCGCGGGATCTCGCCGTCGACCGGCTTGTCGAAGAGCTGGGCGGGAGGAGGGTTCTCGTGACCGGAGACGGGCGCGCGAAGGTGATGGCGCGCGCTGCCGGGGGACCGGTCCGGTGTGACGAGGCAGACGCCGGCGCGGCACTGTGCAGCGCCGCGGAGGTCGCGCGGCTGGGGGAAGAGCGTGCGCGGGCAGGGAAGACGGAGGATCCGGCCCTGCTCGAGCCGAGGTACATCAAGGAGTTCTTCCTGAACTCCGCCGGGCGCATCGGGGTCAACACCCGGTAGCGGTCGACCATTCGTCCCGAACAACCGAGACGGTCCCGTATGTCCTGGTTCAAGCGCTCAAAAGAGAATATCGCTGCGGAAACGCAGAAGCGGGAAATCCCCGACGGGCTCTGGACGAAGTGCGAGCAGTGCGGGGAGATCATCCACATGACGGAGCTGCAGAAGAATTTCTACACCTGCCCGAAATGCAGCGCGCACTTCCGCATCGGCAGCGAAGAATACATCGCGATCCTCCTCGATCCCGGGTCGTTCAAGGAGTCGGACGCGAAGATGCGCTCCGGCGATCCGCTGAAGTTCGTCGACAGCAAGAAATACAAGGACCGGACATCCGACGCGATCAAGAAAACCCGGCTCCATGACGCGATCCGCTGGGGGACCGGGACGATGGAGAAGCGTCCGGTCGTCGTCGCCGCCATGGACTTCACGTTTATCGGCGGGAGCATGGGCTCGGTCGTCGGCGAGAAGATCTCGAGGGCGGTGGACCGCTCGATCAAGTCCAAGGCGCCGCTCATCATCGTCTCCTCCAGCGGAGGAGCGCGGATGATGGAGGGCGCGCTTTCCCTCATGCAGCTTGCCAAGACCAGCGCGAAGCTCGCGAGGCTCTCCGACGTGCGCGTGCCGTACATCTCCATCATGACCGACCCCACGACGGGCGGCACCACCGCAAGCTACGCCATGCTGGGCGACGTGAACATCGGCGAGCCGGGAGCCCTCATCGGATTCGCGGGACCCCGCGTGATCAAGCAGACGATCGGCAAGGACCTTCCGCCAGGGTTCCAGCGCTCGGAGTTCCTCCTCGAGCACGGGTTCCTGGACCTCGTCATCCACCGCAAAGACATGCGGCAGACCGTCTCCACGCTCCTGTCGCACTTTGCATGACCATCCGCGTTCGGGGAGCGCATTCTCTTCCGGTATGGCGATTACAGTAGAAACGGTTTCGCGCATGCACCTCACGGCCGACACGTTGCGCCGGGAGGGGAAGCGCATTGCGGTCGTCCCGACAATGGGCGCGCTGCACGCCGGGCACCTGTCGCTCATCCGCCTGGCGCGGAAGCACGCCGACGTGGTGGTGACGACGATCTTCGTCAACCCGCTCCAGTTCGGACCGGGAGAGGATTTCGAGCGCTACCCCAGGCCGCTCCCGAAGGACATCATGGCCGCGGCGGATGCGGGAGCGGAGTACGTGTTCGCACCGCCGGTGAGCGAGATGTATCCTGCGGGATTCCAGACCTCCGTGCAGGTAGAGCAGCTGACCGCGGTGCTTGAGGGGGCGGTGAGGCCCGGACATTTCCGCGGAGTGACGACGATCGTCGCGAAGCTCTTCCATGCCATCAAGCCCCATGTCGCGGTCTTCGGCCAGAAGGATGCGCAGCAGCTTGCCGTCATCAGGCGAATGACCGCCGACCTCGGCTTCCATGTCGACATCGTCGTCGGTTCGACCGTCCGCGAGCCGGACGGGCTCGCGATGAGCTCGCGCAACGTCTACCTCTCCGAGGCGCAGCGGAAGGAGGCGCCGGTGTTGTACCAGGCGCTGTCGCTCGCGCGCGACCGCATCCAGCAGGGAGAATACCGCCGGGATACGCTGGTGGAAGAGATGCGGGCGGTCATCGCGGGCCGTTCATCCGCGACCATCGATTACCTGTCCGTGGCAGATGCCGGAACGCTCGAGGAGGTCGAACAGATTGCGCCGGGGAAAGACGTCCTCATCTCCCTTGCCGCACGGTTCGGAACGACCCGCCTTATCGACAACATTCCTGTGAGGGCCTGAGTGAACGAGTCGCGCGATCTTGCCGTGGTCATCATGGCGGCCGGCAAGGGGACGAGAATGAACAACCCGGACATGGCGAAAGTCATGTATACCGTGGCCGGGAAGCCGATGGTCGAGCACGTGGTCGACCTGGCTGTGACGATCGGGGCCTCGCGCATCGTGGCCGTGACCGGATGGCAGAAGGAGTCGGTCATCAACCATCTCCGCTCGACCGGGAAGCCGGTGGAATGCGTCGTGCAGGAGCCGCAGCTCGGGACAGGGCACGCGGTACTTCAGGCGGAGGGTGCGCTCAACGGCGCCCGGGGCGACGTCGTCGTGCTGTCGGGAGACGTTCCGCTCCTGACCGGCGAGACAGTGCAGTCGCTGATGGCAGAGCACAGGCACACGGGCGCGTCGGCAACCCTGCTGACCGCGGTCATGGACGATCCGACGGGGTACGGGAGAATCCTCCGGAACTCGGAAGGTGCGGTGACCGGGATCGTGGAGCAGAAGGACGCCACGCCGGAGCAGATCGCGATCAGGGAGATCAATTCCGGGATCTACGTGTTCGATATCGACGCCCTGTTCGCCGGGCTGCACCAGATTACGCCCAATAACGCCCAGAAGGAGTACTACCTGACGGACGTCTTTGCCTGTCTCTGGGCGAACAAATCGCCCGTCCGGGCTGTTATTGTTGATGATGTCCGGGAGATTCAGGGCGTGAATACGCCGGCCCAGCTTGAGGAGGTCCGCACGGTTTTCGAGGGGAGGGCCCGGACGGAGCGTGCGGGAGCTCTCGCGGGTTTGACAATGGGCTCTGCTTTCGGTACTTTTGCTCAAGAGCGGGGGATTATGTCGATGAAGCAACGCATCGTGATTGTGGCGGCGGGGATTCTCCTGGCAGCGATGCCTGCCTCCGGGCAGTTCCGATCGCAGCTCCAGTACGAAACCAGGGTGGCCGAAGCGATGGTCGAGGACAATACGCTTCCCTCGGTCCTGTTCGGGTGGTTCGATGCGTCGAGGTTCCAGATGCGTCACTCGGTCAGTTTCGGCTACTCGACGTTCGGGGGGAAGGGATGTCGCTCGGCACCTACACGAACAGCATGCGATACCAGTTCGCCGAGAACTTCGACGCCCGCGCCGACATCAGCGTCAGCTATTCGCCGTACAACACGCTTTCGAAATACGGGCAGGGCACCAATGCCCTCTCCGGGATCTATCTCAGCAACGCTCAAATCAACTACCGGCCGTGGGAGAACACGCTCATCACGCTGCAGTACCGTCGGGCCCCGTACCCCGGCTATTTCGGGGCGTTCGGCAATCCTTTCTACGGCTCTTCCGGCGCCTTCGGCAATTCCTTCTACGATCCATTCATGAGAGACTCCTGGCACTGAGCTCAATCATTGCTTCCGGCCCCCACGCCGGCCACGCTTCGCTATCGTCCACACCGGTGATCGGCCTCCACGATGGAGGCAAGGGTCTCCGGTGTTTTCATTCCGTCCCGTCACACGCATGAGCCGATCCTCTTCCCGCAGCGCCTCCGGTTCCCGGGATGTCCGGGGAATTCTGGTCAACGTCGCTACCGTCGCTCTCGCCCTGCTCGTCGGGTATCTTCTGATCTCGCTCCTCATACGGCACGTGTTCAAGCCGCCGGTCGACGCGTCGCGCGCGGGCGAGCCCGGCTCGGCCGTCATCCAGGTGGACGTGTTGAACGGGTGCGGCATCGGCGGCGCCGCGAGCAACGCCACGTCGTACCTCCGGGCGCGCGGGTTCGACGTCGTCGAGATCCGGAACTACAAGACGTTCGATGTCCAGGAGTCGCTGGTGATTGACCGGCGGGGTGACCTTGAGTACGCCCGCCGTGTCGCGTATGCGCTCGGCATCAGCAAGAAGAATATCGTGCAGCAGATCAACGACGACTACTACGTCGATGTCTCGGTCGTGGTCGGCCGCGACTACTCATCGCTGAAACCGTCACAACAGGGAGGCACGCAGTGAGAGCTTCTGCCCGGGCCGCGGCGATCGCGCGGCTGACCCTCACCAGGAAGGCCTACGATGTCGCCGTCCTCGATCTTCGCGGACTGACGACGATGGCCGATTTCTTTGTCGTCTGCTCGGCGGACTCGGAGCCGCAGATCAAGGCGGTCGCCGACGCTGTGGAAGAGGGGATGGAGAAGGTGGGCGAATTGCCCTGGCATAAAGAGGCCGGGAGCCCGAACTGGGTGTTGCTGGACTACGTCGACGTGGTCTTGCACATCTTCCACAGGGAAGCGCGGGCGTTCTACAGCCTGGAGAAGCTCTGGGGCGACGCGACGATCACTGCGGTGACGGATGAGCATCCCGAGCCGGATCTGGAGGCCCGGGCGAAGCAGAAACCGGAATCGTTGGAAGCCCCGAAGGCCATAGGGAAGATCAAGGTGCAGAAGGCGAAAACGTCGGCGAGGAAGGGTGTGAAGGCCGGGAAGGCGGGCAAGGCCGGGAAGGCCGGCAAGGCGGGGAAGAAGAAGAGCGTGAAAACCGCCCCGAAGAAGGCAGGTGCTCGATCCCCCGGGAAAAAGGCGACGTCCCCCCGAACCCGGAGAAAGCCGTGAGGTCCGATTTACAGTCCGCGGTCGAGTCTGCGCTTCGTTCGCTCGGCATCGAGCCCCCCGGGACGATTCCTTTCGAGCGTCCCCGTCAGGAGGGGCACGGCGATCTGACCACGACGGTGGCGATGGTCCTCGCGAAGTCGCTTCGCCGGAATCCGAGAGAACTGGCCGCGCAGATTGTCGGGAAGCTCGGACTCGATCCGTCGCGCGTCGCGAAGGTCGAGATCGCCGGTGCGGGGTTCATCAACTTCACGCTGACCGAGGGGTACTTCAGGGATCAGCTTCGCGACCTCATCCGCGCGGGCGACCGGTACGGCAGCTCCGCGGCGGGGAACGCCAGGCGCGTGCAGGTGGAGTTCGTGAGCGCGAACCCGACCGGGCCGCTGACCGTCGGGCACGGCCGCGGAGCGGTCTTCGGCGATACGGTCGCGCGTCTGCTCGAGTGGACCGGGCATGGCGTCGAGCGCGAATACTACTTCAACAACGCCGGCCGGCAGATGCGGATCCTCGGCGATTCGGTCCGGCTGCGATACCTGGAGCTGCTCGGCGAGACAATCGAGTTCCCCGGGGATTACTACCAGGGAGAGTACATCAGGGACATCGCCCGCCACCTGGTCGAGGAGGCGGGAGATGCGTTGCGCGCCGAGCCGGCCGAAGGGCGGTTCAAGGCGCAGGCCGAGAAGGAGATCTTCGCGGATATCAGGAAGACGCTCGATCGTCTCGGCGTCCGGTTCGACCACTACTTCAACGAGCACTCGCTCTACACCGACGGGAAGATCGACGACGTGATCGCCGCGTTCCGTGCGCGCGACCTCGTGTACGAGCAGGAGGGAGCCCTCTGGTTCAAGACGTCCGCGCTCGGGCTGGAGAAGGACAAGGTGATCGTGAAGAGCACGGGCGAGCCGACGTACCGTTTGCCCGACATCGCGTACCATCGCGAGAAGTTCGCCCGCGGGTTCGACCTCATGATCGACATCTTCGGGGCGGACCACATCGCCTCGTATCCCGACGTGCTGGCGGGGCTCAAGGCCCTCGGCCTCGACTCGTCGCGCGTGAAGGTGTTGATCCACCAGTTCGTGACGATCGTGCAGGGCGGGGAAGTGGTGAAGATGTCGACGCGGAAGGCGAACTTCATCACGCTCGACGAGCTGATCGACGAAGTCGGGCCCGACGCCGTCCGGTACTTCTTCAACATGCGGACGATCACCAGTCACATGAACTTCGACCTGGACCTCGCGAAGAAGCAGTCGGACGAGAACCCGGTCTATTATCTGCAGTACGCGCACGCCCGGATCAGCAGCATCCTCCGGTACGCCGACGAGCTGGGGGTGAAGGACCTGGCGGCCGAGGCCGATCTCGCGTTGCTCACTGCCGCAGAGGAGATGGCCCTGGTGAAGGCCGTGCTCGGCTTCCCGGAAGTCCTCGAATCGTGCGCGATGACGCATGAGCCGCACCGGCTGGCGGAGTACCTGCAGGCTCTGGCGGGGACCTTCCACTCGTTCTACGGCGTGCACCGGGTGGTGGGCGACGACGCCCGCGTGAGCGCGGCGCGCCTTGCCCTGGTGAAGAGCGTACAGATCGTGATTCGCAACGGCCTCTCCGTGCTCGGCGTCTCGGCGCCGGAGAGGATGTAGGGCCGCCCTGCACGGATCGCGCCCGAATGCAACGGCCGTGCATCCGGTTCTCTGCACTTCACACAACGGAACCCGCCCATGACAGAAGAGTTCTCGCGCTGGCTGCGGTCGCTCGTGCCCGATGAGATGCGTCCTGCGCTTCGCTCTGCCCGGCATGCGTTGAGGAAGACGTACTATGCCCCGGTGGATGCGCTCCACGCAATTCGACACAAGAACGACCTGATTCCGCCTCCGTCGCTCATGTTCGTGGGCGACGGGGACTTCCGGAAGACCGGGGAGGAATTCAAGGCGCACTTCATCACGCTGGGAGGCCTGAAGCCGGACCACCGCGTACTGGATATCGGGTGCGGCGTCGGGCGCATGGCTGTTCCACTCGCGTCGTATCTCTCGTCGAAAGGCGAATACCGTGGATTTGATATCGTCCCGTCGGGTATCACATGGTGCAGCGGGAACATTACGCCCAGGTACCCCCGGTTCCGATTTCAGGTCGCCGATATCTACAACAAGGGGTATAATCCCGGCGGGAAGCACCTTGCGTCCGAGTTCAGGTTCCCGTTCGACGACGCCTCCTTCGACTTCGCGTTTGCCACGTCTGTGTTTACGCACCTGGTGAAGGCGGATGCGGAGAACTACCTCGCGCAGACTGCGCGAGTCCTGCGGCCGGGCGGGACGTGCCTCCTCACCTTCTTCTTGCTGAACGACGAATCGCGCAGGCGTATAGAGGAGGGCGCCAGCCGTCTCACCTTTGTCCACGAGCTGGACGGGCTCTGGACCTCGGACAGGCAGCTCCCCGAAAATGCCATCGCGCATGATGAGGCGTCGTGCACGGCCCTCCTCGCGCGCGTGGGGCTGAAAATCCAGGAGCCTGTCCGGTACGGGTCATGGTCAGGACGCCCATCAGCCGTAAGCTATCAGGACATCATCGTCGCATCGAAATTACAGGAGTGACCGATGAAGAAAGCCGCCTGTTGTCTGGCTGTGCTCGTGCTGGTGTGCGCCGGCCAGGCGCTGCAGGGTTTCGCACAGACCGCCCCCAGGCATCGGCTTCAGATGCGCGACGTCAAAGGAGTGTCGCAGTTCTTCGACGCGAAGACGGGGAAGGAGTTCGTGCCGCGCGGGAACAACTACGCCCGGCTGGCCAGGCTCAAGAAGCACTCGGATGGGAATACCATCCCGTATCATTCCACGTTCAACCGCGGGTTGTACGACAGGGCGAGGGCCCGGAAGGCCTTGAAGGCGATGGCTGCAGACGGCTACAACACTGTCCGGGTCTTCCTCAACTACAACACGGTCGGCGGCATCGGCGAACCCGGCAAGCCGCTTGACAGGGACTACATCGGCAACTTCGTCGATTTCCTTCGCATTGCCAGGGAGAACAAGATCCTCGTGTTGCCGACCATCGACTGGCTCCCGATCGTGGAGACCGGGCGGGGGGATCGTTCGGTCTGGTGCCCTGATTTCCAGTGCACGGCCGCGCACATCCTTTCAGAGGAGGGCGTGAAGGCGAACCGTGATTTCTTCATCGCGTTCATCCGCGGGCTGAAGAAGGCGAAAGCGCCGTTTGACGCGCTCTTCGGATACGCGGTCCGCAATGAGTTGGCGTTCGAACCGGAGATTCCGCCGCTGAGCCTGACGAGGGGATCGCTCAAGACCGCCAACGGGAAAACCTATTCCCTCGGAGATCCGAAGCAGAAACAGCAGATGCTCGACGAGGGACTCGTGTACTGGGTGAACGAGATGCGGAAAGCGATCCGCGAAGAGGATCCAACCGCACTTGTAGGTGTCGGCCTCATCCCTCCTCAGGCGCCTCACGCGATGCGTGTCGGCGACGCACGGTTTTCTGTCACCAGGCCCGTGATCGAGAAGTCTGATCTTGACTTCGTGGACGTTCATATCTATCCCGAGGTGAACGGACTCGGCATGAAGGAGTTCGCCGAGAACTTCGGCTTCTCAAAGGCGACCAGGAAGGCGATCATCATGGGCGAGTTCGGCGGACTCGTCACGATGTACACCACGGTTGAGGCCGCGGCGCGTGCGATGGTCGCGTTGCAGAAGTCTTCCGTCGACTACGGGGTGGATGGCTGGTTGTTATGGGCGTGGGACATGGACATCATCAAGGAAACATGGGCCGCGGCAGACAGCGGCCTGCTGCTCGGCAAGGCGTTGGCCCCGGCAACCCGGACCAGGGTCACGGATGAATTCCGTGCCGGGGCCGGCGCGCCGTCGCTGAACGTCAAAGCCTCGGCGGTCTACAAGGATATGCCCGCGGAACAGGCGATCGACGGGACAATGTCTCAGTGGAGCGCGGGGGCGTTTCCACCCCAGTGGATCGAAGTCGGAGTCCAGCCTCCTTCGAAGGTATTCGCGATTCGGCTGGTCGTGGGACAGTCGCCTGCCGGGCCGACCACGCACGAGCTCTGGGTGAAACGGCAGGGCGGAAGCTTCGAGAAAGTACAAACTTTCGAGGGCGATACGAAAGACTACGACCGGCTCGAGTATAGATTCAAAGGATCAGCGGTCATCGAGGGGGTCAAGGTCGTGACCGTCAAGAGTCCGTCCTGGGTCGGCTGGAGGGATATCGAACTCGTCCGGCAGGCCACGGATTGACTCCGGAACCGAGCATTTTTCGGGATTCCGGACGCCTGGAGCCTGCAGGGGGGGACGTTCTGGATGTTGACTTTTCAGACGGATCTTGCTAAGTTATTACGCTTTAGTCGGTTCCGGCTGTGTCTCGCCTCTCTTGGAAGGAACGCTGCCTCCCCGTTGATACCAGATATCACTTCCAGGTGCTGTCCGTGAATCCGGTCCGGGCTCTCTGGAACCAGAAGTACGTCTCACCAGATGCAGGCAACCCACCCACGCTTATGAAGCATATCCTTGTCACCGGCGGGGCCGGTTTCATCGGCAGCAACTTCGTTCGTCACCTGCTGGAGGGGGCGGACGGGATGCACATTGTCAATTTCGACAAGCTGACGTACGCGGGAAACCTCGAAAATCTGGCCGATCTCCGGGACCACGAGGGATACCGGTTCGTGCGTGGCGATATCTGCGACAGTCAGGCCGTCGGAGCCGTGCTGGAACGGCACACGATCGACACGGTCGTCCATTTCGCCGCCGAATCTCATGTGGACCGGAGCATCCTGGGGGCCGAGCAATTCATCCAGACGAATGTTGTGGGCACGTACCGTCTGCTGGAGGCGTGCAGGATTCACGGCGTGAACCGCTTTCTCCATGTGTCGACCGATGAAGTGTACGGCTCGCTCGGGACTACCGGAAAGTTCACCGAGACGTCGCCCCTCCACCCCAACAGCCCGTACGCCTCGAGCAAAGCGTCTTCCGATCTGCTCGCCCTTGCCTGGCAGCACACGCACGGGCTCCCGGTGATCGTCACGCGATGCTCGAACAACTACGGGCCGTATCAGTTTCCGGAGAAGCTGATCCCGTTGATGATCTGCAACGCCCTGCGGGACATCCAGCTACCCGTGTACGGGGACGGTATGAACATCCGCGACTGGCTCCATGTGCGCGATCATTGCGGTGCCCTCGAGACCGTCCTGCGGGGCGGCGTTCCCGGCGAGGTGTACAACATCGGCGGGAACAACGAGTGGACGAATATCGACATCGTGACGCTGATCCTGGACATCCTGAAGAAGCCTCACTCGCTGATCACGTATGTCAAGGATCGTCCTGGCCACGACCGGCGGTACGCGATTGACGCCTCCAGGATGAAGCGCGAGTTCGGCTGGTCGCCCTCCGTGAGCTTCGAGGAAGGGATCCGCGAAACGGTGCAATGGTATCTCGACCGCGAGGAGTGGTGGACGCGCGTGATGACGGGAGAATATCTGGAGTACTACCAACGGAACTATCATGACGCATGATCGTTGTTGTCCGACGTCGCGGCGGTGGCTCGCAGCCCTGCTGCTCGTGTGCGTCGCCTGGCAGCCCGCGGCGGCGCAACTTGATGGGACAGACCTCAAGATTCCTGACCTGATGTCGCTTCGCGCGAGCAGTCAGGGAGGGACCAGGACGCTGTCCGAGCCCGCGAGCGTCTCCATGGACAGCCCTGTGGACGCGGAGGCATACTATGTGGGGCCGGGCGATCAGGTGGCCCTCAACATCTGGTCGAGCGCGCCCGTCGAACACCGGCTGACCATCACGCCCGAGGGTCTGCTTCTGATTCCCGCGGTCGGCGCGGTCGATCTCAAGGGGACGACGCTGGCGAAAGCCCGGACGCAGGTCGAACAGCAGGTGACGCGCAAGTTTCCGAGCTCGACGGTCTCCCTCTCGCTCATCGCTCCCCGCAAGGTGACGGTCTATATCACCGGCGCAGTCATGCGCGAGGGCATGCACGAGATGCACGCGGTGCAGCGCGTGGACAGGCTGATCGAAGAGGCGAACACGCTTCCCTCGACGCAGCTCTCGAACAAGAAGTTCTACGACTCCGACCAGCAATCGCTCCGCCAGAACCTCTCGATGCGATACATCACCGTCCAGCGCCGGACGGGGGAGGTGGAGCGCGTGGATCTGGTGCGCTATGCTGTCACTGGCCGCTCCGACCTGAATCCGTATCTGCGCGAAGGCGACCGCGTCTTCGTGCCCAGCAGGCGTCCGTGGGAAAACCGGATCGGCATTTATGGCGGCGTCGTGCGGGATGTCGCAGTGGAGTTCGTGCAGGGCGACAGCCTGTCGCGTCTCGTCCGCCTCGCGATGGGAGTGCGCTCGGAGTCGGTTGCCGAGCACAGCATGCTGATGCGGCTCTCGGCTGACGGGACCCGCATGGATTCGATGCTGGTGGATGTCCACGCCATCATGGACGGGCGCGCGCCCGATATCGCGTTGCGGCCGGGGGACCGGCTGGTCGTGCCGGCGAACCGTGACGACCGGGAGGGAAACGCGGTCCGCATCGAGGGCGAGGTCCTGCGCCCGGGGACGTACCCGATCACCAAGGCAGCGACGCATCTCTCCCAGATCATCCAGCTTGCCGGCGGCTTCACGGCGCAGGCAAACCTGAAGGCGGCCACGGTGCTCCGCGTTCGCCCCAAAACAATGGAAGGGCCGGAAGAGCTGGAGCAGGAGAGGTTGCTGAGCGTCCGGACCAGCCTCCAGTTCCAGGACTCGTCGTATTACCTCACCGAGACCGCGCTCAGGCTGAAAGGGGAGCTTGTCTCGGTCGACTTCCACGCGCTCTTCGCGAAGGGAGACTCCACCGAAGACATCACGCTCCGTAATTTTGACCGCGTGATCGTTCCCGAGTACAGCCGCACGATCTACGTGTTCGGCCAGGTCATCACCCCGGGCCATGTCCCGTACGCCGCCGGTCAGAACGCAGACTACTACATCGGCCGGGCCGGCGGCTTCACCGGCGAAGCACGGACCGGCGACGTGAAGGTCATCAAGGGCAACACCAGAACCTGGCTGGACCCCTCTGAGACCCCCATCGAGGATGGGGACTTCCTCTGGGTCCCCAAGGAATACCCGACGCCGTTCGGAACAGTCCTTACGACGGTCGCCCAGCTCGCGACGGTGATCGCCGCGCTGGCCTCCATCATTCTTGTCGCCAACACACTCTAGAGTGCATTCGGCCATGGCACACAACAACCCCGAGACGACGTTCGGTGATCGTGTCGTTGATTTCATCGCGCTCCTGGCGAAGTACCGCGTGTTCATGGTGCGGTTCGTCCTGCTCTGCACGCTCGGCACCATGATCGTGCTGCTGCTCGTTCCGAAGTGGTACAAGTCGACGGCGTCGGTCTTCCCTGCCGAGAAGACCGACATGCTCGGGCTCGAAGGCCTGTCATCCCTTGCGCGCAACTTCTCTCCCGGCAAGGCGCTCTCGTCCCTCGCCGGCAATGAGGAGACGGACCGCTATCTCGCCATCCTCAAGAGCTCCACGGTCCTGTCGGCTGTCATCGAGCGATTCGATCTCGTCACCCTGTACGACTATGCCGACTCACGGTACAAGATGGACAAGACCACGAAAGAACTCCTCTCGAACGTGGAGTTCGCCGTGGAGGACGAGGGAAACCTGATGATCTCCGCGGTGGACAAGGATCCGCAGCGGGCCGCTGACATGGCGAATTTTTTCGTGGACATGCTGAACAAGACCAATACCGAGCTGCAGGTCCAGAACGCCCGCGGGAATCGCAAGTTCATCGAAGAGCGGTATCAGAAGAACATGGCGGACCTTGCTCAGGCTGAGGATTCGCTCAAGGCGTTTCAGCAGCGGTACGGCATCATCGCGATGCCCGAGCAGACCGAGGCGTCCATCAAGGCCGGCGCCGAAATCGCCGGACAGCTTGCGCTGAAGGAGGTCGCCGTCGGGATCCTGCGGCGCACGCAGTCGGCGGACAATCCCGCGGTGCTTGCCGCGCAGATCGAGACCGAAGAGTTCCGACGCAAGCTGGACGAGATGGGGGGTGGTGCGGGCATCTCGGCCGGGAAAATGAAGATCTTCGTCCCCTTCTCGCAGGTTCCGGAGCTTGGGGGGGAGTACGTGCGCCGCTTCCGGGATGTGGAAATCCAGTACAAGATCCTGCAGTTCATCACCCCCCTCTATGAGCAGGCCAAGGTCGAGGAACGACGGCAGACCCCTTCTGTCCTGGTGCTCGACCGGGCGCAGCCGGCCGAGCGGAAAGCGCGCCCCAAGGTGGTGCTCTTTACGCTTCTCGCATGTGTCGTCTCCGTCCTGCTCGCCACGGTCGGGATCATCATGCTGGAGACCTATCACCATCTACTCCTCGCACGTCCTGTGGAGGTGAACTCCATCCTCTCGGCGATCCGATCCGATTGGTTCGGATTGCGGTTGTTCGGAAAGCGGAGGTGACACGGGGTGTCGGCAGGATCCCGCGTTCGGCGTAATTCGGTCCTCTCGCTGCTTTCGTTCGCTGCCCGCCTGGGTTCGAGCTTCCTGCTGTTCGTCGGGATAGCGCGGATCTACGGCCCGGAGTCGTTCGGCCAATTCACGACCGCCAACGCCGTCATGGCGCTCTTTCTCATCCTGGCCGACCTGGGCCTGGACACGCTGCTTGCCCTGGAGGTCGCCCGAAGCCAATCGACACCGGCGGCAGTCCTGAGCAGGTACGCCGCGTTGAAGGCCGCCATCGCTTTGGCCGCGACCGTCGTCATGGTCACGATCGGGCTGTTCCGGCCGTTCGACGAGACGACGTCCCTGCTGATCATCATTCTCGGGGCATCGGTCGTCTTCTCGGCGATGATGAACTTCGAGTTCGCGCTTCTGCGCGGCCTCGAACAGTTCCATCAAGAGACGCAGGTGACGATCATTATCAACGTCGCCGCGCTCGGCCTTCTCGCGCTGGTGGGATTCCTGCGGGCGCCGCTGACGGTCGTCGCGCTCGTCTACGCGCTGACGCGGGTGGCGGGGTACCTGCTGGCGAGGCATCGAGCTTCCAGGGTCCTTGGCGTCCCGCGCATGCGGCTGACGTTCTCCGGATTGCAGGAAGTGAAGGGGAAGGCCCTTCTGTTTGCAGCGCACCTTCTGTTCGGGTACCTGTTCTTCCAGGTCGATACGCTGCTCCTGGCGGCGCTGAAAGGTTCGGCGGACGTCGGCGTCTACCAGGCCGTATTCAAGGTTGTGGCCGTCGCCCTGGTCATCCCGGATGTCGGCGTCGCCGCCATGCTTCCGACGCTTGCGCGGCTTCATCACGACGCCCCCGACCAGTGGCTCGACCTGGGCGCGCTCATGGGACGGGTCCTGCTGCTGATCGGTCTGCCGATCTCCATGGTGATGCTCGTCTACCCCGAGTGCGTCCTCGGGGTGCTGTACGGGGCCGGGACGTTTCCGGAAGCGGTAACCATCATGCGGATTTTCGCCGGGGTCGTCTGGATCCGGTTCATCGCGGAAGCCTTCGGGCTGCTCCTCACGACATCCGGGAACCAATCTCTGAGGGTCATCATCACCGCGGTCGCGACCATCCTGAACGTAGGCGTGAACCTCGCAGTGATCCCGGCGATGGGCCCCGCGGGGGCTGCGATGGTATCGCTCGGAACAAACATCCTGGTGGCAGCCGGGTGCTTGATTGCGATTCGGCGCAGCTATCCGCTCCCGGTCGTCGGTTGGAGGACGGGAACGGTCGTCGCGCTGACGGCCGCGATCGCCGGGCTCGTCTGGACGCTGCGCGAGCTGCCGCTCTGTGCTTCGCTCCCCGTCAGCGTCGCCGCGTGCGTGCTCCTTGGACTCTATGTCGGCCTGACCCGGGACGAGCGGCGGAAACTGTTCTCCTTCCGCATCCCGGCACGAGCGGAGGGCCCGGCGTGACCGCCGCAGGGGTTATCGCATGGTCTGTGGTGGCGGTGCTGATTGCGCTTCTCGTGCTGCGCAGGGGAGATCCGCTCGCCCCCGCCCGGACGATGGCCCTGGTCTGGTCGGGCGCGATCGCCCTGTGTGAGCTGAAGCTCAGCGCGTACCAGCACCAGTGGTCCTTCTACTCCTGGGTGGTGCTGCTCGTCGGACCCGCGGCGTTTATCGTCGGCGTTGCCGCGATCAGCTGGGCCAACGTCACGCGCCCGCTCCTACCGGTGGAGGAGATCAGGAAACGGCTTGTCCGCGAGGCCGGCTCGCGGTTCGATGAAGGCAAATTTTTCTGGACGATCGTGGTGCTGTTCGCGGCCTATGTCGTCGCCTATGCGATCGAGGTGGTTATCGAGGGCACGGTCCCGATGTTCAGCGCACGGCCGGACATCCTCCGGGTCGAATTCGGAGTGTTCGGCCTGCACCTCATCGTGAACGGGATAATGGGCATCGTCCTCCTGTCCATGGAGTATCTGTTTCTCGTGAGGCCTACCGGCGGTCGCCGATGGGCGGTGATTGCGGTGGTGGTGGTGTCGGTGCTGACGTACGCACTCATGCTCCAGCGCTACACGTTCTTCGTGGTGGGCGTGATCGTCCTCGCGATGGCGTTCTATACCACCCGCTGGGTGCGCGCCCGCAACATCCTGCCCTTCGCCGGCGTGTTTGTCATCCTGCTCTTCCTGATCAACCAGGTCCGGGCGGCGCGCTATGTTCAGGAGTACGTCTATTACGTCTCCAAAATGAGGTTCTCGAAGAATCTCTGGTTTCTCGCTGAGCCGTATATGTATATCACCATGAATCTTGAGAACTTCGCGCGCGCGGTCGACAAGCTGGATCACCATATGTACGGCTACTTCCTGCTCGACCCGCTGCTCGCCCTCGTGGGTTTGAAGCATTGGCTTGCGGAGTACTTCTCGATCGAGCGCCTGCCGTATCTGATCAGCGGCTACAATACGTTCACGTTTCACTGGTGGTACTACTACGACTTCGGAGTCCTGGGCGTAGCGATCCTCCCGTTTCTCACCGGCATGGTGACGGCATACCTCTACGGGCGGCTGCGGACCCGTCCGGAACCGCTGACCATGGTGATGTACGCCTCGTGCGTGCTCCTGATGGTCATCTCGTACTTCATGAACCCGCTGAACCGCCTTGACTTCGTGTCGAACCTGGTTCTGATCTGGTTTGTGCATCGTTTCGTCATCGGACGGAAGGCCGCTCCCGTTGCGGGGGAGAGCGGACAGGTGCTGCAGCCCGCGGTGGAGGGCTGACCGTTGGGACGCTCTGCGCCCGGAGTGGCGGCTGTGATTCTGAACTACAACCTGACCGACTACACGATCGCCTGCGTGCAGTCGCTCAGGAAGTCGACGTATCCCGCGCTCGACATCCTGGTCGTGGACAACGCCTCCACGGACGGTGCGGTCCAGCGCATGAGCGAGGCGCTCGCGGGCGTCAAGATCAGGTCGACCGGCAGCAACCTCGGCTACACGGGCGGGGTCAATGCCGGCGTGCGGTGGGCCATGGAGTCGCGCCCCGACTACATCCTCGTGCTGAATCCCGATACCGAGGTGCAGGCCGATTTTCTGGAACATCTTGTCGGGGGCATGGAAGCCTTCCCGTCGGCGGCGGTCGCCTGCGGCACGATCTACAAGAGCCACGTGCGTGACGAGGCGTGGTACGCGGGAGGGCGGATGATCCCGTGGCGCGGTCTCGCAGTCCACGAGCGCAAGGGCGACAGACTCCAGCCTGGCGAGCTGGGGGCGCCGCGGTTGGTGACATTCGTGACAGGGTGCATGGCGCTCTACCGGGCATCCGCGCTGCCGGCCATCGGCCCGCAGGACGAGCGGTTCTTTCTGTATCTCGACGATATCGAGATGTCGGCGCGCATCGCGCGCAAAGGGTACGGGCTGCTCTACGTGCCGAAATCGGCCATTCATCATCACGTCAAGGGCGAAGAAGAAAACCCATTCAAGGTGTACTACTCGGTGCGCAACAGATTCCTTCTTATCGGCACTGCGTTCGCCGGGCTTGAGCGCGCAGTTGCGTCGGTCTATTTCGCGTCGGTGATCACCGCGAAGATGATCGTGTGGGCCGTGGTCAACCGTCCGTTCTTCCGCGCGGCGGCGTTGGGCCTCGCGGACTATGCCTCCGGGAGGCTCGGCGAGGGGCGGGGATTGCAGGCGTTCAGCCCGCGGGGTGAAGCGTGACGGGGTCGCAGGTCACGGCGCGACCGGGTAGCCCGAGGGTGTGCGCCGTGACGCTCACGTGGAACAACTACGCGTACACCGCGGCCGCGATCGCATCGCTGCAGCGAAGCGAGTACGCCTTCAGCCGCATCATCGTGGTGGACAACGGTTCGACGGACGGGTCCATCGATCGCCTCGAAGCGGAATTCCACGACCCGCAACTGTTGTTCGTCCGCAACCCCGTGAACGAGGGGTTCGCGGCAGGGATGAATATCGGGTTCCGGGAAGCGCAGGCGCAGGGCGCTGAAATGATCTTCTGCGTCAACAACGACACGGAAACGGATCCCCGGTGCGTCGGGTTGCTGGTTGACGCGCTGCGGCGTGATCCCGGTGCGGGAGTGGCGGGGCCGACCATCTATTATCACGGAAAGCCCCGGAAGATCTGGCAGGCCGGCGGGGAGATGCGCCGGCTCAGGGCCGGCGTGGTAGTCCCTCTCAAGGGGAGAACCGCCGACGAAGTTCCGCGGGAACCGAGGACGGTGACGTTCCTCACCGGGTGCGCGTTCCTGTTTCATACCGCGCTGCTGACGCGCGTGGGCTACCTTGACACCGCCTACTTCTTCTATGGCGAGGACCTCGATTACGGGCTGCGGGTGGCCGCGGCGGGCCTGACGATGGTGTATGTCCCGGCCGCCACGGTGTGGCACAAGATCGAGGACATTGCCAGGGACCGCACCTCGCCGTTTGTTCTGTACCACCTGGGTCGCGGCACCGCGCTCGTGTACCGCAAACGCTTTGCGCCGCCGTACCGCTGGTACGCGTATGTCGTCCAGTTCGCCCTGTACACGCCGTACAGGGCCTGGCAGATCATCAAGGGCGGCACCGGCCTGACGGCGCTTCGCGCGTGGCTGCGCGGACTCGCCGACGGGATCCGGGGCCGTGAA
The DNA here is from genome assembly GCA_963701735.1 of uncultured Ignavibacteria bacterium. Lineage (GTDB taxonomy): Bacteria > Bacteroidota > Ignavibacteria > UBA10030 > UBA6906 > CAWABB01. Next base: position 55,020 of record CAVPBI010000017.1, read on the forward strand.
CCGAGGCCGGCATCGTCGCGGGAGCGGGATCCGCTCCTGGAGAAAGAGAGGGAATACTCCCAATGCCCATGAAGGTTGAGGCTCTGCATCTGAACGGAGTGATCGTGATCGGCCCCGAGTTCTTTCGGGACGACCGCGGATTCTTTCTTGAAGCGTACCGGAAGGACACGTACACCGGGGCCGGTATCCCGGCGGAGTTTGTGCAGGACAATCACTCCGGGTCCGTGAAAGGCGTCGTGCGTGGCCTTCACTTTCAGTGGGATCCCCCGATGGCGAAGCTCATGCGGGTCACCGTCGGCCGGGCGCTGCTGCTCGCGGTGGATATCCGGAAGGGGTCTCCGACGCTCGGGAAGTGGGTGAGCGTCGAGGCATCCGCCCAGGACGGCCGCCAGGTGTGGGCGCCCCCGGGGTTCGCGCGCGGATTCTGCGTCCTCTCGGACTTCGCGGAGATCCAGTACAAGTGCACGGCGATCTACAACCCGAAGGGTGAGTCCGGCATACGATGGAACGATCCCGCCATCGGGATCGATTGGCCGGTCCGCGACGCGATCCTCTCGGGGAAGGACGCGTCAGCCCAGCTCTTGTCCGAGTGGCTCGGCAAACCCGAATCGGAGACATTTACCTACTGAGCTGTATGAAGATCCTCCACTCTGTATGAAGATTCTCTACCTGACATCTCGGTTTCCGTATCCGCCGTTCAGGGGCGACAAGCTTCATCTGCTCAATCTCCTGAAGCCGATGTCGCGCAGGCACGACATTGTCCTGGTCTCCTTCATTCAGAAGGACTCCGAGCGGCAGTGGGTGGAGGAGCTTCGCCCGTTCTGCAAGAGGATCGAGCTTGTCCACCTGCCGACGTGGCGATCGCTCCTGAACTGCCTCGGTGCGGTATTCTCGAGCGTCCCATTCCAGGTCGCGTACTTCCGATCGCGGCAGATGGGGGAGCTTGTCCGCCGGGTGGTGAGCGAGGAGCGTCCCGATACCGTCCACATCCACCTCATCCGGATGGCCCAGCACGCGGAGGGACTCCATGGCCTCCCGAAGGTGGTCGATCTCACCGACGCGACGTCCCTCTATCTCTCAAGGTTCCGGTCCGCGAGCCGCAATCCGTTCAAGAAGCTGCTCCTTGGCGAGGAGCTGAGGCGGATCCTCGCGTATGAATCCCGCCTGACGGCGTTCGAGCTTTCCCTCGTGTGTTCGCCGCTGGACCTCTCCGTCTTGCGTCGGAATGTTCCGCGGCGCGAAGGTCGGAATCTCCCGCAATGCCGTGGATATGGGGAGAGTTCCCCAGCTCGACGGTACGATCCAGGCGGATGCCGGAGGCTCATTTTCACGGGAACATGACGTATTTCCCGAATGCCGACGCCGCGCAGTTCCTGGTGCGCGACATCCTCCCCCTTGTGCGGTCGAGGTCCCCACAGTTGAGCTGTTCTTGTCGGGCAGAACCCGCCGCCATCGGTGCGGGCGCTGGCGGGGACGGGGTTGTTGTGACCGGCTTTGTTGAGGACATCCGCTCGGAATATGCGCGCAGCACGGTCGCGGTGGCTCCGGTGCGGTTCGGCTGCCGGGACGCTGTACAAGCTCCTGGAGCCGCTGGCGCTCGGGCGTGCCGGTGGTGACGACTTCCACGGGGATCGGGGGGCTCGACGTGACGCCGGCGCAGATGTCCTCGTGGCGGACGATGCCCCGGGGCCTGGCGGAGCACATCGTGCGCTTGCTGCGCGATCCCGGACCTGCGACAACGCTTAGGCGCAGCGGGCGGCGGCCTGAAGGTCAGCGCGCTGCACGATCTGGGAGACCGTCGCGGGCGACCTCGAACGGGAGTACGGCTCGGGTTGTCGCGGAGCGGAATCGCGGCGTCGAAAAGGCGAGTGGCGCAGTGAGCAGCCGAACACAACGGATCGTCCTCCTGGTCACGGACATGGTCACGATCTCGCTCTCCTGGATCGCGTACTATCACTGTGCGCGTCCGCACCGGATGGCTCGACGTCCCCATCGAGCCCGACTTCCTTGCGCCGATGGTGTTTGTCTACATCTTCTGGGCGCTGCTCTTCTTCCTCGTCGGTCTCTACCGCCCGTTCTACGCCGCCTCGCGGTTCGACGAGCTGGCGCTGTTGTTCAAGACAATCTCCTTCGGCTGCCTCTTCCTCTTCTTCGTGATCTTCTTCGACGACGCTGCATCCGCGACCAACGTCAGCACGCGATTGCTGATCGTCGTCTACTGGGCCATCCTGCTGGCGGCCGTGGGGACCGGCAGGCTCCTCCTGCGCAGCCTCCAGCGGCGACTCCTGATCAACGGCATCGGCATTCACAAGACGGTCATCATCGGTGCTCCCGAGCGCGCGCGACAGCTCCGCGATGAAGTCCGGAAATATCCGGCGCTGGGCCTCCGGGTCGCCGGTTTCATCCGGCTCGAACAGAAGTGGAGCGGTCCGGCAGACGACCCGACGCCCGTGCTGGGCGGACTCGACGACCTCGTGGCGGTCATCCCGGAGCATGACATCCGCGAAGCGCTTATCGCTGTGGACGCCGCGGACCACGAACGTCTGCTTCAAATCGTCACGCGCTGCAGCGCGTTCAACATCGGGGTAAAGATCGTCCCCGACCTGTACGAGATCATCAGCGGCCTCGCGAAAACCAACGCCATCTACGGATTTCCGCTGATCGACGTCTCCCCGCAGCTCATGAAGCCGTGGGAGGAGGGCGCGAAGCGACTCATTGATCTGGCGGTCGCCGGCGTCGTCCTCATCGTGGGGCTGCCTGTCTGGCTCCTGATCGCGCTGGCCATCAAGCTGGATTCCCGTGGGCCGGTACTCTACCGTCAGGAACGCGTGGGGATGGACGGGAAGCGCTTCAATATTGTCAAGTTCCGCTCGATGGTGGCCGACGCAGAGAAGGCCGGCCCCCAGTGGGCGGCCAAGATCGATCCGCGCATCACGATCGTCGGCCGCATCCTCCGCAAGCTCCACCTCGACGAAATCCCGCAGGTCTGGAACGTGCTCCGCGGTGAAATGAGCCTCGTCGGCCCTCGCCCCGAGCGACCCGTGTTCGTGGAGGAGCTCAGCCGCGAAATCCCGCTCTACCCGCGGCGGCTTCGGGTCCGCCCGGGCGTGACCGGCTGGGCACAGGTCAAGCACAAGTACGACGAGTCCATCGAGGACGTCCGGAAAAAAGTCCAGTACGACCTCTATTATATTGAGAACATGTCGCTTCGCATGGACATCAAGATCATCGTCAGCACGGTCTCGCACATGCTGATGGGGAAGGGGCACTGAGTGCTGCGACTCCGGAAATTGAGCGCTGAGGCCGCTGCCTGCTCGAGCGTCCATGCCTCCTCGAGAAGGGCTCCGATGGCGTTGCTGCCCGGGGATAGGCTGTTGAATGTGCGCGGCCTGAACCTTCTGTCAACCGCGGGGGCGGTGCTCGTCCTGCTTCTGACAGCCGGGGTGTGTGCCCCGGCGTCCGCCCAGGTGGAAAACGTCCCGGCCGGCAACCAGGTGTACGACTTTCTCGACCGCCTGGGCGTTCGCGGCGTGCTGCCCGCGTTCAGCACCGTGGTCGTCCCGCTCTCGCGCCGCGAGGTGGCTGAACTCCTCCAGCGTGCGAGCGAGCGCGATTCCCTGCTGAGCGTCGCCGAACGTGCGTATCTCGGGAAGTTCATGCGCGAGTTCGCCCACGACCTCGGACTGCCGGATGACCGGTACCAGATCATCGGTCCCCATGACTCGTTCGGGGAGGCTATGGAGGGGGCGGTTTCGGATCGCGAGAAGTACCTCTTCGCATATACAGATTCGAATGCTTCGGTCTTCGTTGACTTCCTCGGCTCGTACGAATATCGCCCCGTGTGGGGAGACACCTATGGCGATACCCACGTTGCGCTCGGCACCATTGGCGGGCGCATCCGCGGCACGGCCCTGGACAAGTTCGGGTACTATCTGCAGGCCACGAACGGACAGCTCTGGGGCGACCGCTCATTTGCGCTCTCCGATCCGCGGCTCGCAGGAAACGTGAAGTTCAACGACCTCGGCTCTCCGTACTTCGATTTCACCGAAGCGTACGTGAAGTTGCAGCTCGGGTGGTTCGACATCCAGTTCGGGCGGGAATTCAGATCCGTGGGTGTCGGCTACACCGACCGCACCGTGCTCTCGGGCAATGCGCCCGCCTTCGACTTCATCGGATTCAGTGCTCACTACAAGTCGTTCAGATTCGACTTCTTCCACGGAACGCTGGTTCAGGACTCCGTCTTTTTTGAGGGGCTCCCCGCCACGGCTCCGGAGGGAGCGAGGAAGTACCTCTCGCTGCACAGGTTCAAGTTCTCGCTCTTCTCGACGGCGAACATCGGACTCGGAGAGATGGTGATCTATCAGCGTGTCGCGCCGGAGTTCGCGTATCTGAATCCGGTCAACTTCTACAAATCCGCGGAGCATTCGCTCGGGGACCAGGACAACGCATTCATCTTCTTCGACCTCGAGCTTTTCCCGCTGGACAACCTGAAGGCGTACGGGAGCTGGGTCATCGACGACATCGACTTCGGGAAAATGGGGACCGGGTGGTGGGGGAATCAGTTTGCGTGGCACGCGGGCGTCATCCATACGGACCTCGCCGGCCTGCACGACATCGACGGCCTGGTGGAATACACGCGCATCGAGCCGTATACCTACAGCAACCGTCTTGCAGGGAACGATTACACGCACTCCAACATCCCGCTCGGATCGCATCTCCGTCCGAACTCGGACGCCTGGGCCCTGGAGATCCGCTACCGTCCGTCGCCACAATGGAAGTTTGCGCTGGGATATGCCTACGAGCGGCACGGGAACAACGTGGTAGAGGGCGACAGCGTGATGCGAAATGTCGGCGGTGACGTGTTCCAGGGGCACAGGCCCTGGGATGCGACGGAGGCGACATTCCTTGACGGAATGCGCGAATCCATCGACCGCTTCCGCGCGCGCGTGGACTTTGAACCCGTAACGAATATCTTCCTCCTGGGAGCGCTGGAATACCGGTCGACGGCCCTCGCGGGCGTCCGGTCGAAGGACCTCCTCGCCAGGCTTCAACTGCGACTTGACTACTGAGAGATGAAATCATGAAACTCCAGATGGTGGATGTGGTCGGTCAGTACCGCGCGATCAAGAGCGAGGTCGATCAGGCCGTGCACGCCGTGCTCGACTCCGGGCAGTTCATTCAGGGGAAGGACGTCGGCGAGTTCGAGTGCGCGGTCGCCGGATATCTCGGCGTGAAATACGCCGTCGGATGCGCGTCGGGGACCGACGCCCTGCAGATCGCGATGATGGCGCTCGGGATCGGCCCCGGAGACGAAGTCATCACCACGCCGTTCACCTTCGTCGCCACCGCTGAGACCATCGGCATCCTCGGAGCGAAGCCGGTCTACGTGGACATCGACCCGGCAACGTACAACATCGACCCTGCGGGCGTCGCTCGGGCCATCACCCCGCGCACGAAGGCGATCATCCCCGTGCACCTGTACGGCCAGCCGGCGGACATGGATCCGATCATGGAGATCTCCCGGTCGCGAGGCATCCCGGTCATCGAAGACGCGGCACAGGCGTTCGGCGCCTCGTACAAGGGGCGGAAGGTCTGCGGCATCGGCGCCATCGGGGCGATCAGCTTCTTCCCGAGCAAGAACCTTGGCTGCTTCGGAGACGGCGGCATGATCGTGACGAACGACCTCGCGCTCGGGGAGCAGATGCGGGTGATCGCGGCGCACGGATCGCGCGTGCGGTACTATCACGATGTGCTGGGCGTGAACAGCCGGCTGGACACGATCCAGGCGGCGATCCTGAACGTGAAGCTGAAGCATCTCGACAGGTGGAACAACGCCCGGAAGGCCGCGGCGAAGCGGTACACGGAACTGTTTGCGGGGAGCCCCGTGAGCACCCCGTTCATCGCGCCGTACGCCGACCATATTTTCCACCAGTACACGCTTCGCGTGCCGAAGCGCGACGCGCTGGCGGCGTTCCTGAAAGAGCGCGGCATTCCGCACGCTGTCTACTATCCGGTGCCGCTCCACCTTCAGAAGGCGTTCGAGATGTCGGGCAATACGGAGGGGGACTTCCCGCTGTCCGAGCAGGCGGCCCGGGAAGTCGTCTCGCTCCCGATGCACTCCGAGCTGACAGAAGAGCAGCTGGTGTTCATCACGGATGCCGTCAAGAGCTTCTACACAGCGACCTAATCAGCCGGGCGGAAGAGAGCGCGCATGCCGAACGTCCTTGTCGTGATTCCGACATACAACGAAGCGGACAACGTCGTCCGCCTGATCCCGGCCGTGAAGCGGCAGGGGCCGGGGATCGAGATCCTTGTGGTGGATGACGGATCGCCGGACGGGACAGGTGCGGTCGTGGCGCGCATGGCCGAGCGGGATTCCACAATCCACCTGCTCCAGCGGGAGGGGAAGCAGGGGCTGGGGACGGCCTACGTTGCGGGCTTTCGGTACGCTATCGAACACGGATACGACCTGGTCTTCGAGATGGACGCGGACTTCTCGCACGATCCGGAGGAGATCACCAGGTTCATCGATAAGACAGCCACCGCCGACCTTGTCATCGGGTCCCGCTACCTGGGAGGCGTCCGGGTCCTGAACTGGCCGATCCGGCGCCTGATGCTCAGCTACTTCGCCAACGTGTACACGCGCATCATGACCGGTCTGCCCCTGACCGACGCCACGGGCGGGTTCAAGTGCTACCGCCGCGCGGTTCTGGAGGCTATCGACCTTTCGAGCATACGGTCCAACGGGTACGCGTTTCAGATTGAGATGAGCTTCAAGGCCTGGAAGAAAGGCTTCCGGCTGCTGGAAATCCCGATCGTGTTCCTGGACCGGAGGACCGGCTCGTCCAAGATGTCCAAGCACATCATCTCCGAGGCCTTTTTCATGCTCTGGAAGCTGCGGTTCAGCGGTCTCTTCCGATCATCCTGACATCCGTCCCGGGCCTGGATCCCCATCCGCCGATGGAACTCTCCGTCATCATCGTCAACTACAACGTTCGCCAGTTCCTGGAGAACGCCCTGCATTCCATCCGCAGGGCGATGGCGGATATCGACGGGGAGATTTTCGTCGTCGACAACGCCTCGACCGACGGCAGCGCGGCGATGGTGCGGGCCAAATTTCCGGACGTGCATCTGCTGGAGAACAGCGAGAACCTCGGCTTCGCACGCGCCAACAACCTCGCGCTTACGCGCGCGCGCGGGACGTACCTCCTGCTCATCAACCCGGACACGGTCGTCCAGGAGACCACCTTCCATGAAATGATCCAGTTCCTCCGCTCCCGTCCCGATGTCGGACTGGCCGGGTGCAAGGTGCTGAATCCCGACGGGACCTTCCAGCTGCCGTGCAGAAGGAGCTTCCCCACGCCATGGGTCGCGTTCACGAAGATCTTCGGGTTGAGCGCGCTGTTTCCCCGCACGCGCCTCTTCGGCAAGTATAACCTGACGTATCTGTCGCCCGACGAGACGTATCCCGTCGATGCCGTCAGCGGATCGTTCATGATGATGTCGCGCGCGGCGTATGACAGGGTCGGCGGATTGGACGAGTCGTTCTTCATGTACGGCGAGGACCTCGATTGGTGCTACCGCGTGAAAGAGGCGGGGTTCGGCGTGTACTACGTGCATACGACGTCGATCATACACTTCAAGGGCGAGAGCACGCGTCGGAGCGACATCGACGAGATCCGGACGTTCTACAGCGCCATGGAGCTCTTCGTCGAGAAGCACTTCGGCCGCTCGCCGCTGTTGACGTCGTTCCTCCGCGCGGGGATCGTCCTCCGGGAGGGCGCGGCGACGCTGGCCCGATCGGGGATGCCGCTGCTCCGCGCGTGTCTGGACGTGCTCCTTCTGAACTTCGCGCTCTTCCTCAGCGCATGGATCTATCTGGGGGATATCGCGCGATTCCCGATGAACGCCGACCCGATCGTCTGGGTCGTCCCCGCGCTCATCGTGGTCATGACCGCATTCTTCTCGGGAGTGTATACCGTCCGCCCGTATGCCGCGGGGCGGATGGCGGGCGTCGTCATCGTGAGCTATGTGCTGATCTCCGCGCTGGTGTTCTTTGCGAAGGCGTTCGCCTACAGCCGTGCCGTCGTCGCGATTTCAGCGCTGCTGGTGCTGGTGCTGCTGCCGGGGTGGCGCTTCCTCGCCCGCCGGATGGGACGGGGCGGCCAGCACAGGACGGGCCACCGCACATTGCTTGGCAGCCGGGCGGTGATCGTCGGGACCGGTACCTCGGCGCAGGAGCTCCTGCGCAAGCTGCGGGCCCGGGTCGATGGAGGGTACGAGATCGTCGGGTTCATCGCGAAGGGGCCCGATCTCATCGGCGAGCGGATCGCCGGTGTGGAGGTCGTCGGGAGCCTGGAGAACGCCGGAAAGGTGATCGCCGAGCAGAAGGTGAGCGACGTCATCTTCTCCACGGACGGCATCACGTACACGGATATTCTCTCTGTGATCAGCCGGACGCATGCCGGCAGCGTCAGTTTCCGGCTGGTGCCCGGAAGCCTCGAGTCGATCGTGGGGAAGACCCGCATCGATGAGCTCGACAGCATTCCCCTGGTGGAGATCGACTACAATCTCCACAAGCCGGGCAACCGGCTTGTGAAGCGCATGTTCGACATCATCGTATCGCTCGTCCTGCTTCCGACGCTGTTTCTCCCCGTCTGGGCCGCGTCGCGTTTCGGCTGGGTTGATCGCGCCGCACAGGGGATCCGGGCGATCCGTGCGCTGCCATCCGTTCTTGCGGGGCGCATCAGCCTCGTCGGCCGTCCGATCTGGGAGCTGGCCGAAGGCGACGGCGGCCGCCTGCCGCATCAGGCGGAACTGGGGCCGTGCGGCCTTACGGGCCTGGTGCAGGTCCACTGGCGCGAGGATCTTCCTGCCGATGAAATTGAACGGTATAAGTTGTATTATGCCAAGAATCAGTCGTTGATGCTGGATGTCGAGATTCTCATGAAAGCGTTGTTCCGGAAGAGCTGAGGTCGCAACGGATGGCCAAACAGGCGCTGGAATTCGAAAAACCGATCCTCGAGCTGGAGCAGAAGATCGAGGAGATGCGGCGGTACGCCGACAATCCCGAAATCGCTCAGGAGATCGCGCGGATCGAGAAGCGTGTGATGCAGCTGACGCAGAGCGTCTACTCCGGCCTCACGCGGTGGCAGCGGGTGCAGATCGCGCGCCATCCCGAGCGCCCGTACACGCTGGACTACATCACCATGATCGTGAAAGACTTCATCGAGCTGCACGGCGACCGCACATTCCGCGACGATCATGCGGTGGTCGGCGGGTTCGGCAAGCTCGACGACCAGACGATCATGCTCATCGGCCAGCAGAAGGGGAGGGACACGAAGTCGAACGTCTACCGCAACTTCGGCATGATGAATCCGGAGGGGTACCGGAAGGCGTTGCGTCTGATGAAGCTGGCGGAGAAGTTCGGCAAGCCGGTCGTCACGCTGCTCGATACGCCCGGCGCGTTCCCGGGCCTTGAAGCGGAAGAGCGCGGGCAGGCGGAGGCGATCGCCCGCAATCTTTTCGAGATGGCCCGGCTGAAGACCCCGATCATCGTCGTCATCATCGGGGAAGGGGCGTCCGGCGGCGCGCTGGGCATCGGCCTCGGCGACCGCATCCTCATGCTCGAGAACGCCTGGTACTCCGTCATCTCTCCCGAATCGTGTTCCAGCATCCTCTGGCGGAGCTGGAACTACAAGGAGCAGGCGGCCGAGGCGCTCCAGCTCACCGCGCCCGACCTCAAGAAGCAGGGGATCATCGATGTGATCGTGCCCGAACCGCTCGGGGGCGCGCACCGCAACCACCAGAAGATGGCCGAGATCCTCAAGGCGACGCTGCTCGCCGAGCTCAAAGGTCTCATGAAGATCAAGCCCGAGAAGCTGCTCGAGCGGCGCATCGAGAAGTTTTCGAAGATGGGCGTCTGGACGGGATGAGGAGCGGAACCGAGTGATACGCCACGAAACCCGTGTCCGCGTCCGCTATGCCGAGACCGACCAGATGAAGGCGGCCTACTACGGCCGGTACTTCGAGTACTTCGAGCAGGCACGGTCCGACATGCTCCGGGCGGTCGGGCTCCCGTACCCGAGGCTGGAAGAGATGGGGCTCTGGCTGCCCGTCATTGAAGCACATGCGGAATACCGCCGCTGGGCACGCTACGACGACGAACTGCGCATCGTCAGCATGCTCAAGGAGAAGCCGGTGGCAAGGGTGCGGATCGACTACGAGGTGTTCGGGCCGGAAAGCGCGGAGCCCATCGCGATCGGCTACACCATCCATGGATTCGTGAACGCGACAACAGGGAGGCCCACCCGCGCTCCCGCGCAGTTCCTTGAAGCCGTGGAAGAGGCCGGCGACAGGGGGGCTGGAAGGCTAGTGCCCCACCAACTGACTGGTCATACAGACGAATGGGCACGGTGCTCGTTCCAACTATCAACCATACAAGGCGCCGTTGAAGGATTGTGTTGGAACGGCACGAGACATGCTTTCAAAAGAGCTTCTTGACATCCTGTGCTGCCCGAAGTGCAAGGCAGACCTCAGCTACAGCGCCGAGCAGAGCACGCTGACCTGCACGAAGTGCGGAACGATCTACCAGGTGAAGAACGATATCCCGATCATGCTCGTCGACGATGAGCACTGACCTGGTTCACGACAGCCGCGTCACGCGCCTCATCGAAATCGCCCTGATGGAAGATGCGTCCATGGGCGATCTCACCAGCGAAGCCATCATCCCCGAGGATCAGCTCTCGCGCGCGACGTTCCTCTGCAAGGCCGACGGGGTCGTCGCCGGCCTGGACATCGCCGCGACTCGTGTTCCGTGTGGTTGATTCCTCAATCTCCCTTGAGCCGGCGGTGCGGGACGGCGCACAGGTGGGGCGGGGCATGGTGCTGGGATCGCTGCACGGCGCGACGCGCGGAATCCTGCTGGGAGAGCGGACCGCCCTGAATCTCCTCCAGCGCATGAGCGGGATCGCGACCCTCACCCGGAAATTCGTGGATGCCGTGGCCGGAACCGGCGCAACGATCACCGATACGCGAAAGACCGTTCCTGGTCTCCGGGCGCTCGACAAGCGCGCCGTGGTGGCGGGGGGCGGGGTGAACCATCGGTTCGGGCTTGACGACATGGTCCTGATCAAGGACAATCACCTCGCGGCTGCGGGAGGCATCACCCGGGCCGTGGACCGCTGCCTGGCATACCTGAAGGAGCGCCGCATCACCGCGCCGATCGAGGTGGAGACCACCACGCTCGAGCAGGTCCGCGAGGCGCTCGCCTGCCACGGGATCGCGCGGATCATGCTGGACAACTTCCGCCTGAACGACATGAAGGAGGCGGTCCGGCTGATCGGGCACGCCGTCGAAGTCGAAGCGTCAGGGGGCGTGACGCTCGAGACCGTCCGGGCCATTGCCGACACCGGCGTTGATTTCATCTCCGTCGGTGCGCTCACCCATTCCGTGACTGCCCTCGATATCTCGCTTGAGCTCACCCCGAACGTCTGACAGGATCCGCTCCCTCGGATCGGACACCGCCGTCTATGGCGTCAGCACGATCCTGGGGCGGTTCCTCACATTCCTTCTCACCCCGCTGTACACCCATGTGCTCGTGCCCGGCGACCTGGGCATCGTCGCGAATGTCTACGCGTACATCGCGCTCCTGAACGTCGTGTACGGCTACGGGATGGAGTCCGCGTACATGAAGTACGTGTCGACCCTCGAGGTGGGCACGAAGCGGCAGGTGTTTTCAGTCCCGTTCGTCGCCGTGGCAATGCACCTCGTCGCTCTTCTCGCTGCGTCATTACGCTGAATGCGCTCCGGGCTCGGCGGACTGCGACCGGCGTCCCCGGGGGCCGCACAAACCTCCTCGTGTACGGTGCGGCGATCCTGCTGCTCGATGCCCTCGCCCTCATTCCGTTTGCGGCCCTTCGCATGGAGCGGAAGGCGCGGAGGTTTGCCACCATTAAGCTCGTCGGTATCGTCATCAACGTAGCGCTGAACGTCATTCTTCTCTTCAAGCGCCGACCTTGGCATAGAAGGGAATCTTCATCAGCAATCTCGTCTCCTCCGCGCTGACGCTTGCGATGCTGGCGCCCACGATCGTCGACCGGTTTGCTCCCGGATGGCACAGCGGGTTGTTCCGCGCGCTGCTGCAGGTTTGGGCTGCCGACGGTGCCCGCCGGGTTTGCCGCGATGCTTATCCAGGTCGTGAACCGGCCTATCCTTGAGTCCCTGAAGGGGAGCGCTGCGGTCGGGATTTTCCAGGCGAACTACCGGCTCGGCATCATCATGATGCTCCTGGTCTCGATGTTCGATTTCGCGTGGAGGCCGTTCTTCTTCGCGCACGCGAACGACGCTGACGCGCGGCAGCTTTTTGCGCAGAATTCATGACCTACGTCGTGCCGTCATGACGACTATGTTTCTCCTCCTGAGCTTCTTCCTTCCCGATCTCGTCCGCGCTCCGATCTGGGGCGGGTATCCGTTGATCGCGGAGCCGTACTGGGTCGGCCTTGAGATTGTTCCCGTCATCCTTCTCGCGTACTCTTCCTCGGGGTCTACAACAACCTTGTCGCAGGCATCTACATCCAGAAGCGCACCGAGCTGCTGCCGGCCGTGACGTTTCTCGGAGCGGGGCGTCAACATGGCGGCGAATCTCGCGCTGATTCCGCCGTTTGGTCTGATGGGAGCGGCGTTCGCGACATTGATCAGCTATGCTGTTGAGACCGACCTTCATGGCCCTGTATCGTCCGACGCATGTATCCCGTGCCCTACGAGATTAACGGCTTGCAAAGATGCGCTTCTGCCGCGAGCAGGTCTTTGTCGGTATCCCTGGCGCTCCCGCCGGGGCATGGGGCATTGTCGGTCGCGATGCGCTCTCCGGGACGTCTATCGTTCCTGCTCTACGTCTTCCATTTCTTCAAGCCTGGCGAGCTGCAGGCTCTCGCCGCGCTCGTCCGCCGGCGCACACATGCCGTTCCTCCGGAGCCTGCCCCGCCTCCTCCAACGGAGTAGCGCCAGCGCCTCCTTCGAAGGGGCAACGCCACCGACCCCTGCGGAGTACCGCTCTCCCGTCCTGCTGAGAGCAACGTCACCGCCTTTTCCTGCGGAGCAACGCCAGCGCCTCCCGCTGTGCCGTGATGCCAATGCTTCCTCCTGCTGACAACCTTGGCACTTCTTCCTGCGGCCTGCCCCCCCAGCACCCGCCCCGGATAGACTCTCGCGGCAGATTTTCGTATTTTTCGATATGGAAATGACATTTTGTCCCAATGCTTGACCGGCTCGAACACGTCCGACAGCGATACGAAGAGCTCACGCGGCTCCTGAGCGACCCCGCCATCGTCTCCGACCAGGAGAAGTTCCGGACGTTCAGCAAGGAGCACAGCGGGATTACCCCGCTGGTGAAGAAGTACGAGGTCCTACGCGAAGGCCAAGAAGGACCTGGAGGGTCTGCGCGAGATCGCGGATTCGTCGCCGGATCCCGACATGCGCCAGATGGCGTACGACGAGATCATCGTCGGCGACGGCGAAGGTTCAAGCAGCTCGAAGAGGAGCTGAAAGTTCTGCTCATCCCGAAAGATCCCAACGACAGCAAGAACGTCATCGTCGAAATCCGGGCAGGCACGGGCGGGCGACGAGGCGGCACTGTTTGCCTCGGATCTGTTGAGGATGTACTCCCGGTTCGGCGAGAGAAGAGGATGGAAAGTGGAGATTCTCGACCTGAACGAGACCGGGATCGGGGGGACGAAGGAAGTGACGTTCTCCATGATCGGCGACGATGTGTACGGGACCATGAAGTTCGAGAGCGGGGTGCACCGTGTGCAGCGTGTCCCGGAGACCGAGGCGCAGGGGAGAATCCACACCTCGGCCGCGACGGTGGCTATCCTTCCCGAAGTCGAGGCGGTGGACGTCGAAATCAACTCCGCCGACCTCGACATGGATACGTTTCGTTCGGGAGGGAAGGGGGGGCAGAACGTCAACAAGGTCGAGACCGCCGTCCGGATCACGCATCGTCCGACGGGGATCGTGGTGGCCTGCCGGCAGGAGCGGTCGCAGTTCCAGAACCGCGAGCGGGCGATGAAGATGCTCAGGGCCAAGCTGTATGAGGTGAGGCTGCAGGAGCAGGTGGGCGATGTCGCCGCGCAGCGGAAGTCGATGGTGAAGAGCGGCGACAGGAGCGACAAGATCCGGACGTACAACTTTCCGCAGAACCGGGTGACCGATCACCGCATCGGCGTCACCCTCTACAATCTGGCCGAGTTCATCGACGGGAAGATGGACGAGATGACGGAGGCCCTGAAGATTGCCGACCGGACGGAGCGACTGAGGGCGTCGTCAGAAACGTGAGAGACCTCGCCTGAAGCGTTACGGCTGCCCGCCCGACGCCTGACCTCTCCGGTCAGGGCTTGTCCATCCCGTTTCCGCGCACGAGTTTGAAGAACTCGGAGAGCAACGCCCCGCAGCGTTCTGTGAGTATTCCCTCCGACCACATCAGCGCGGTGATTCAGCCGCTGGTCCTGGACGATATTGAAGAGCGTTCCGCACGCCCCTGCCTTCGGATCGAACGCGCCGAAAACCAGTCGCGGGATGCGCGCCTGGACGATCGCGCCGGCGCACATGGCGCACGGCTCGAGCGTCACGTAGAGCGCCGTATTCACCAGCCGCCTGCTTCCGAGGAACGCCGCGGCGGCCGTGATGGCGATGATCTCCGCGTGAGCGGTCGGATCCTTCAGCGTCTCAATCTGGTTATATCCCTTCCCGATGATCCGGTTGTCGCTGACGATCACGCAGCCCACCGGGCACTTCTTTCCGTTTCATCGCCTGCTCCGCCTCGCGGAGGGCGTACTCCATCCATCTTTCGTCTTCGGTCATAACGCCCTGAGGTCTTCGGGGTGATGCCGGGAGTGCTGGCTACGGTCGGGGCCGATGGGCGATCCACAATCGACAATATCGACAGCCCATAGTCAATCGGTTTCATGTACGCCCGGAGGGATTTGAACCCCCAACCCTCAGATCCGAAGTCTGATGCTCTATCCAGTTGAGCTACGGGCGCGGGAAAATAGGCCCACGTTGTGAACGCCTGCTATGTACGGTCAAGGCCGGCGGATTTTGACCTTGATCGTGCCGCTGATCTCTTCGTCGGACACCAGGACGAGATAGCCGCCCCCGCCTGCGCCGGCAAGCTTCCAGCCCAGCGCCCTGGAACGGTACGTGTCAATCGCATCCTGCACCGAACCGTCCATCATGTGAGGGAACATCGCTATCTGGGCCTCGAATGCTTCCCTGAAGCTCCTGCCGAACGCCGCGCTGTCCTTTCGCTGAATCGCGTCCCAGCAGTCGTCGGCGGCTTTGGCAAGACGGGCCGCGGACTCCCTGTCGATGCGCGTATCGGACAGGACCGAATATCCTCCCTCGCGCGGACCAAGGGTGACGAGGGAGAGGCGGTTCTCAAGCCACTCGCAGGACGTCTTCCTGCCGACACGACGAAATCTCTCCCGGCCAGTACTGCCCGGAAGCATAGTACAATCTGTTCAAGCCCCGGCATGACAATCCCAAGGGCGTCCTGCGAACCTGAAATGATCTCCTTGCCCGGGGGATTCTCGTAGCTGAAGAGCACCCTGGCAAGCTGTTCACGATCGCCGCCCGGGATTTCGGTCTTCCAGAGCTCTATGGCCTTCTGCCGCGTGCTCGATGCCATGCCGCTCCGATCGTTGAACTCGATCGTGGGCTCGATGGAGATCGTGACGACTGCTCCGGGGCTGTGTTTCGACACGTACGGCTGGTCAAGCCAGCCTCCGGCAAGGTCGATCCGGAACGGGATGTTGCATTCGCTCCGCAGCGCGGTTGTCGATCGCACGGGGAGAGATTCGTGCGGGATTCGCCGGCTGACGATGTACTCGATGTCCCGCCTCCGGCAGAGCTCTTCCTTCTCCGGTGAATTGCCGTCCTCGTTGACAAACAGGATGTCCGGACGGATGCTGCCCAGATCATCCACGAAATCGAGAATGCCCGAGCCTGAGTTGATGATGCATTGCTTCACGCAGCGGAGCGACTCCAGCATGTACTTCCGTTCCTGCTCCGAGTAGACAGGGTATCTCCCCTTGAGATTCTTGACGGTCTCGTCCGACCCGATCCCGACCGTCAACTCCCCGTGACGCGATGCTTCTTTCAGAAAGGCTATGTGACCGCTGTGGAGAAGATCAAAGCAGCCGGTGACGAAGACTTTCTTGCTTCTGCTGGTCAATGTGTCTCTCAGAATATTGATCAGTCTGAAACGCTGCATGCAACCGACGGGGGAGAGGAACAGGCCCTGTCAATGGCCTTTCTTCGCCTTTGCATCCTTGACCTGAGCCTCGACCCACGGGATAGGTGAACCGGATCCCGTCCTCGAGGAAGACTTTCGGTTTCCATCCGAGCGAATAGATGCGCTCGTTGGAAAAGTTGCGCGATTGGACACCGACCGGGCCGGGAACATGCTTGATCGTGATGAGCCTCCCCGCGACCTTGGCGACCGTATTCGCAAGCTCATCCACCGTGACGTACTGCGGGCATCCGATATTCACCGCGCCGTGCAGGTCCGAATGCATGAGAAGATAGATGCCGTCGACCATGTCGCTCACATAGGTGTAGGAACGGACCGCGGACCCGTCGCCCCAGACCTCGATCGTCCCGCCGTCGCCGACTTCGGCCACCTTGCGGCACATTGCCGCCGGGGCTTTCTCGCGCCCGCCCGTCCAGGTTCCCTCCGGCCCGTAACAGTTCTGAAAGCGCGCGATCCGCACCTGCATGCCGTACCGGCGTTCGTAGGCCATCGCCACACGCTCGGAGTATAGTTTCTCCCAGCCGTACTCGTTGTCCGGATGCGCGGGGATTGCGTCGGCTTCCGTCATTTCCGGCTCGCCCGGCTTCATGTCACGGTACACGCAGACTGACGACGAGAAGAAGTACCGGGGGACTCCCATCCTGGCCGCGATGTCGGTCATGTAGATGTTGATCAGCGCGCTGTTGTGCATGATCTCGGTTTCGGCGGAGTGGATGAAACCCATCCCGCCCATGTCCGCCGCGAGCTGATACACTTCGTCAAACGTGCCGCCGTCGACCGCGAGCGCCTTCTCGCAGTTTTCCTTGATTCTCAGATCCAGCAGCAGCGTCTCATCGGCAGCCTTCGGCGACCACTCGTGGGCTTTGATGTCCACGCTCCGAACCCAGTACCCCTCGCCCTTGAGCTTCTTGACAAGGTGGCAACCAATGAATCCGCCTGCACCGCACACCAATGCCTTTTTCACTGACAACCTCGGATTGTTCTTCCTGATAGGAGATGCACTCTGGGCGACCGGGGGCGCCAGCTACTCTCTCCCTGGTGAGAGCGTGCGAATCTGTGCGGAGGGTGGAGTAGAGTGGCCCTATCATGAAAGGAGGCGAAAAGAATGCATAAAATCAATCGGAACGGACGTTTCGGAGGCTTGCATGTGGGGTGACAGGGAAGTATATTGATCATCAACTTCAGACCGGACCAGACAACGGTCGAGGAATCATCACTATCTACAACTTTTTCGGAGTACTCATGAAGAAGATCTTCGGACTGCTTCTCCTTTTCGTGCTTGTTGCCAGTATCGCCACCGCGCAGACGACCGGCCCGGGCAAGGCAAAATGGACCATCGGACCGTCCGTCGGGCTTGAACTGCCAATTGGTGACTACGCAGACATTGCCGGCTTCGGCATCGGCGCCACTGCGCGCGCGCAGTACGGCCTGCAGGAGAACCTGGCCCTGACCGGCGATTTCGGTTACACCTGGCACGCAAAGAAGAATGAGATCTCGACCTATGCATTTCCGCTCATGTTTGGAGCCAAGTATGCGGTTGGGAAGAGCTTCTACGTGTCGGGCCAGCTCGGTCTGTACTTCGTTACTGTCTCGGTGCCGGATCTGGTGATCCCCGGCATCGGTAATGTCATCTATCGATGCGAGCAACTCCGAGACGAAGTTCGCCCTCGCGCCCGGCGTCGGCTACGAGAAGGGACCGTGGGAAGCGTATTTCCGGTTCGTGGTGCTCGATACGGATATCATGAACCTGGGGTTGACCGTCGCGTACAACTTCCCGATGGCCTGGTAAAGCACTCCGTCGTTCCAGAGCGTCACGAGAGGGACTCGTTCGGGTCCCTCTCTCTTTTTTTGGGGGGGGCGAAAGCCGGTGGTTCCCGGATGGCCGTAACCGGCGGATATTCGCAGGGGGCAGCGCTTTTCCGGGTGTGCCGCTATCGGCCGGAGGTCCGGAGCTCATGTCAACATTTCCTCATCTCGATATTTCGTGCGGGGATTCTTGACAAAGTTGGGACTGCGGAGTACATTCAGTCGTCTTTCCATTCCACATCCACCTGGAGGTTCCATTCCTATGAATCGACCGCTCGCAGTCGCAGTGATGCTTGGTGTGCTCATGACGCTTTCGGCCGCGCCCTCGCTCGCTCAGAAGCCGCAGTGGGCGGCCGGGTTCGAAATGGGATTGTCGATCGCCTCCACCGGCGGAGGTGGACCCACGGACATACAATTTTCAGACAGGTCAGGTTTGAGTCGTCGGGATCAGGCGCGAAAGCCGGGTTTGTCTTTGGGCCTACGGGAGAAGTCATTTTCAGCAAGTCCTACGGGATCAGAACCGGGTTCTTCATCGGGACGCAAACCGGGACGCCCATCGAGTGGCAAAACCTGTTCCGCTACTACTTCAACATCAAGGGATCGGATATCAAGCCGTATGCCCACGCCGGCTTCAGCCTGATCTTCATCACAGGCGGTCCGTATGTCGCGATCCCGTTCGGCGGGGGAGCGTTGTTCCCGATCGCGAAGAATCTCTATATCCCCGCCGACCTGACGTTTGGTCCGATTTTCGGCGGGGGGACCACCGTCTTCGGCGTGCAGATCAAAGGGGGGATCAAGTACTACTTTGGCTGATCCTGTCCCGGCCAGGGCTACAGAATGGAAGTCCATGGAAGCTCACTACCTCACATCACACCCTACGAGGGAGGCATGAAGAGGATTGGATTGCTTGTTGTGCTGGTGCTGGTGGCCGTCATGGCACAGGCACAGGTCAGATTTGGAGCAGGCCCGCAAGTGGGAATCTCATTTGCGTCCGCGGCCGAGCCTGCGGATAAGGTATACGGATTCGGATACGGCTTCGGGGCCCACGGAGACGTATCAATAAGCAAGTACTTCTCGGCGCGACTCAACTTCGATTACCACATCTTTGGAGCTGACGAAGACGAGATCGCAAAGTTGGGCTGGAGCTACCAGAACCAGGCGATCCAGAACGTCACACCCGAAGGTGCGACCGTTACCGTCATTGGCATCACGGCGAGTGTCATCGGGAAACTGCCGCTCGGCGGATCCGTGACGCCATACGCGATCGCCGGACTCGGCTACGGGATTTCGAATACTGGCGAACTCACAATCAGGGGCGTGATAGGCAACCAGCCGATCGAGGGAACCCTTGAGAGCGATAGCCAATCCGGCTTCATGCTGAATTTTGGCGCAGGCGCGGAATTTGCGGTCAGCAAGACTGTGAGTCTCTACGGCGAGATCAAGTATGTGCTGATCCTCATCTCAGAGGAGACCGATCCGCAGACCGGGCAGAAGTCGGGAGGGAATGTTTCGCATCTCCCGATCATGTTCGGGATGACGTACTGGTTCTAGCCGCATCAGCTGTTGCGGGGCATGATTGAAGACGAGGGAGCTGTGGGCTCCCTCGTCCTTTTTCGCAATAGGTCAGGCCGAACCGGAGGTGAAGGAGGGTGCGGAGGCGTTCGGGTGTGGCTCGACAATCCGCGAGCAGAGCTGTTGTGAAAAAGGGGCAGATTCCTTATCTTCATCTCCGCACGTTGACGCGCCCATAGCTCAACTGGATAGAGCGACAGACTACGGATCTGTAGGTTAGGGGTTCGACTCCTCTTGGGCGCACGACAACTGAAACGGCCCCGGTGCAACACGTTGCGCCGGGGCCGTCACGTTCTCCTTCCGTCCGCCTGCCGGAGCGGCAAGAGCTGCCTGCTGCCGCAGAGAAGGAGGACGCGGCCACAAAGCGAAGGACCCCGGCCTGTGGAAGCCGGGGTCCTGTAGCCTTAACGGGAATCGAACCCGTATTTTAGCCTTGAGAGGGCTACGTCCTAAACCGTTAGACGATAAGGCCAAGATGAAGATCATTTGCGGATTGTGGATCCACGATCCGCAAATGATTTCTCGGGGCCGGGGGCCCCGCGCTGCCCCGCAAGGATTCGAACCTCGATAAACAGATCCAGAGTCTGCTGTCTTGCCGTTAGACGACGGGGCAATCTGCCGCAGCGTTAAATATACAAACGATCAGGCTTTTCCGCAAGCCTGCAGGCACTCGCCGGAACGCATTCGCTTCGTTGACTTTCGTACGCCCTTTTGGTATTTTCATGTGATAATCCGCTGTTTAGCACGAGGGGAACTTGATCATAACGCGGTATGGATACGACGTCGTCACAACGGTCCTCGTCTTAGTCGTCGTCGGCACGCTCCTGGCGCTGTTCTTCATTGAACCCCGGTTTCTTCGCTACTCTGCCGCCGCAATCCTCCTGGGTTTCCTGCTCTTCACGCTCTACTTTTTCCGCGATCCCGAACGGGTGACACCGTCCGGCGAGGCGCTGGTTATCGCCCCCGCCGACGGGAAGATCGTGCAGATTGTGGATGTGCGCGAGGACGAGTACCTGAAGGCGGACGCCGTCCAGATCAGCATTTTCATGTCACCCCTCAATGTCCACGTGAACCGGTTCCCCATCTCGGGAACCGTCGGATACGTCAAGTACTATCCGGGCGAGTTCCTGGTGGCGTTCGACGACAAATCGTCCCTCAGGAACGAGCGCACCCACATCGGTGTCGAGAACGGGCGGATGCGCGTGCTGTTCAAGCAGATCGCCGGGTTCGTGGCCCGGCGGATCGTCGCGGACACGAAGGAAGGCGATCCTGCCGTGGCGGGGCAGCGCTTCGGAATGATCAAGTTCGGGTCGCGCGTCGATGTCATACTCCCGCGGAGCGTCTCGGTGCTCGTCAAGGTGGGCCAGGTGACCGTGGCGGGGGAGACGATCCTTGCGACGGCCTCCTGACATGAACGGCAGCACACAGGCATTGGCCGGATGAAAATCACTCGCGCCGTTGTCCCGAGCCTGTTCACCGTGCTGAACATGTTCTCGGGCTTCATGTCGATCCTCCATGCGAGCCGCGGGGAGTTCATCGCCGCTTCCTGGTTCATCGCCCTGGCAGCCGGCTTCGACGCCCTGGACGGCGTCATGGCGCGCATCACGAAGACGTCGTCCCAGTTCGGGGTCGAGATCGATTCCCTCTCCGACGTCGTCTCGTTCGGCGCCGCGCCGGCATTCCTGGTGCATCAGATGGACCTCTACCGGCTTGAAGGCGTGGGGGTGGTCGTGAGCTCGCTGCTGATGGTGTTCGCGGGCCTCAGGCTGGCACGTTTCAATTCGAACCTGAAGGGATTCGACAAGGCGTACTTCGTGGGCCTGCCGGTCCCGATGAGCGCGTTGACGGTCGCGTCCTACACGCTGAATTTCTTCTCGGCCGAATCCGGACTGTCGCCCCTGGCGGCGCCGTTTCTCCCGTACCTGTCCGCAGGGCTCGGTCTGCTGATGGTCAGCAAGATCCGCTACAACACGCTGCCCAAGCCCTCGGTCGCCACCGTCAGGAAGCACCCGTTCGGATCGTTCCTTGCGCTGGCGGCGATCGTTGCCATCGCGTGGACGGGCGGCAAGGCGCTGCTGCCGCTGCTGCTGGCAGTCATACTCTTTGGAATCGTCCGGTACATCGTCGAGTTCATCCGCAGGGCCAGGTCGTCGGGCGACGAGTTCGACGATACAGACATCACAGAGTCCGGGCAGATCGATCGCTAAGGAGGCAGCCGTGTATCGCGCGAAAATCAGAGTGACGCTTCGCCCTTCCATTCTCGACCCGCAGGGGAAAGCGGTCGAGCACGCCATCGCCTCGCTGGGGGGCGGGGCCGTCCGGGATGTGCGGATGGGCAAGTATGTCGAGCTCTCCATCGACGAGCGCACCGAGGCGGACGCCCGGCGCGTGGCGGACGACGTGTGCAGGAAGCTGCTCGCGAATCCCGTCATGGAAGACTTCGTGTTCGAGCTGGAGAAGGCGTGATGCCTGATCCGAAGGTCACATTCGGCGTGGTGGTGTTCCCGGGGTCGAATTGCGACCACGACGCCTACTACGCGGCCAAGAAGGTGCTCGGCCAGGACGCCGTGTTCCTCTGGCACAAGGAGACCCATCTCCAGGACGTCGATGTCGTCATCCTGCCGGGCGGCTTCTCCTACGGGGATTACCTCCGGTGCGGCGCCATCGCGCGCTTCTCGCCGATCATGAAGGAGGTGGTGCGGTTCGCGGAGCTGGGCGGGACGGTGATCGGCATCTGCAACGGATTCCAGATCCTCGTCGAGGCGGGGCTGCTCCCCGGAGTGCTCCTGCGCAACACGTCGCTCCGGTTCGTCTGCAAGTACGTGCACCTGCGCGTGGAAAACGCATCCACCAGATTCACGGGGCTCTGCGCGGCCGGCCAGGTTCTGGCCATCCCCGTGGCGCACGGCGACGGGAACTACTTCACCGACCCGGAGACGCTCCGGGCGCTGGAGCGGCGCGGGCAGGTGGTGTTCCGATATGCGGAGCCCGACGGCACGATCAGCGATGCCGCGAACCCGAACGGGTCAATGGCCAACATCGCGGGAATAGTCAACGAACGTGGAAACGTTCTCGGCATGATGCCTCATCCGGAGCGTGCGTCCGACCCGGTCCTCGGACACACGGACGGTCAGCTGCTGTTCAGGTCGATCATTGAATGGACCAATGCACGAGCCCGCGGAACGCGGGAGGAGAAGGAGACATGGGCAACATCGGCGCAACCGAAATAATCCTCATCCTGTTCGTCATCCTGGTGTTCTTCGGGGCGAAGAAGATCCCCGAGCTCGCGCAGGGACTCGGGAAGGGGATCAGGGAGTTCAAGAAGGCGACCCGCGAGATCGAGGACGAAGTCACGACCGAGATCAAGAAGGTCGACGACGCAACGCGGTCGGCGGACAAGAAGAGCTGAGTCTCGATAGGCTTCATCGCGCATCCCCACCTATGCCGCTGACCTCCTACAGCCAGTCACGCGCACGCCTGAACGCGGGCGACGCCACCGTCGCACGCCTTGTGGATGAGTTCCTGGCGTCGATCGCTTCGACGAAGCACCTGAACGCGTACCTTGCCGTCCTCGATCAGAGGGCGAAGGAGCGCGCGCAGGCCGTCGACCGCCGGCGCGCCGAGGGACGTGCGGGATCGCTCGCCGGGATGGTCGTGGCGGTGAAGGATGTGATCTGCATGAAGGGGCAGAAGGTCACCTGCGGCTCGCGGATCCTCGAGGACTTCGTCTCCCTGTACGACGCGACGGCCGTCCGCAGGCTCGAAGAGGAAGATGCGGTCGTCATCGGGAAGACGAACATGGACGAGTTCGCGATGGGATCGTCCACCGAGAACTCCGCCTTCGGGCCCGTGCTGAATCCGGTTGACGAAACCCGCGTGCCCGGAGGGTCGAGCGGCGGCTCGTGTGTTGCGGTCGCCTCGGGCACCGCGCACGTCGCGCTCGGCACCGACACCGGGGGATCGATCAGGCAGCCGGCGGCGTTCTGCGGCATCGTGGGGCTCAAGCCCACGTACGGCCGCGTGTCACGATACGGTCTCGTCGCGCTCTCGTCGTCCTTCGACCAGATCGGGCCGTTCGCGGTCAGCGTCTCGGACGCCGCGCGCGTGCTGCGCGCGATCGCAGGGCACGACCCGTCCGACAGCACCTCGGCGAATGTCCCGGTCCCCGACTACGTCGCGGCGCTCACGGGAGACGTCCGCGGGCTCCGGGTCGGACTTCCCCGCGAGGCGTTCGGCGAAGGCCTGCAGCCGGAAGTGCGGTCCGCCGTGGAACAGGCCGTGGATGCGCTCCGCAAGGGCGGAGCGAGCGTCATGGATGTGTCGCTCCCGCATTCTCAGTACACGATCTCAACATACTATATCCTGATGACCGCCGAAGCATCGTCGAACCTCGCGCGGTACGACGGAGCCCGGTACGGGCGGCGCACGCCGGGTGCACGCGACCTCGTCGACATGTACACGCGGTCACGCAGCGAGGGCTTCGGGGCGGAGACGAAACGGCGCATCATGCTCGGGACGTACGTCCTCTCCGCGGGCTACTACGATGCGTACTACCGGAAGGCACAGAGGGTCCGGCGTCTGATCCAGCAGGACTTCTTCCGCGCGTTTGCGGACGTGGACTGCATCCTGATGCCGACGACGCCGACCACCGCGTTCCGCCTCGGCGAGAAGATCGACGACCCGCTGGCCATGTACCTCTCAGACATCTATACGGTCTCCGCGAACCTGGCCGGCGTACCGGCGATCAGCGTCCCGTACGGCAAGGACGCGCAGGGCCTGCCGATCGGCGTGCAGTTCGTCGGCCGGCAGTTCGACGAAGCCACGATCCTCCGCGCAGCGGACTTTCTCGAGACATCCTGACCCATCATCCGAACGGCGTACCCATGAGCATCCTGGTCAACAAGCAGAGCAAAGTGGTCGTGCAGGGGATCACCGGCGGCGAGGGGACCTTCCACGCGTCGCAGATGCTGGAGTACGGGACAAACGTCGTTGCGGGCGTGACCCCGGGCAAAGGCGGGACCATGTACGGGGGGAACGAGAAGGACACGTTCACGCGGGACGTCCCGGTGTTCGACACCGTCGCCGACGCGGTCGGCGCGACGGGAGCGAACGTCTCGGTGATCTTCGTGCCCGCGGCCTTCGCCGCAGACGCCATCATTGAAGCCGCGGCCGCGGGGGTTGCCCTCGTCGTGTGCATCACGGAGGGGATTCCGACGCGCGACATGCTGAAGGCGTACGAGTTCGTGACCGCGAAGGGGGTCCGTCTCATCGGGCCGAACTGCCCCGGGATCATCAGCCCCGGCCAGTGCAAGGTCGGCATCATGCCCGGCTTCATCCACAAGCCCGGCACGGTGGGTGTGGTTTCGAGGAGCGGAACCCTCACGTACGAAGCGGTATGGCAGCTGACCGAGCGGGGGATCGGACAGTCCACGTGCATCGGCATCGGCGGCGATCCGGTGATCGGCACGAGGTTCGTCGATGCGCTCCGGCTGTTCAATGAAGACCCTGGAACCGAGGCGGTGGTGATGATCGGAGAGATTGGAGGGACAGCCGAGGAGGAGGCCGCTGCGTACGTGCGCTCGTCGATGAAGAAGCCGGTCGTGGGATTCATCGCCGGCCGGACTGCGCCGCCCGGACGACGCATGGGACATGCGGGTGCGATCATCGCGGGTGGGAAGGGGACTGCGCAGGAGAAGATGGACGTCATGAAGGCGGCGGGGATCAAGGTCGTGGAGAGCCCTGCGGTGATCGGCGAGGCCATCGAAGAACATTCTCAAGCGCAAGAAGAGTGCTACGGCAAGGAAGAGCGCAGTGGCAAAGAAGGGCGCGGCGGCAAAGAAGAAGCGTCCTGCGGAGGCGACAGGCCGGGGAAAGGTTCGCACCGCCGTGAAGGGCCGCGCGGCCGCACGGCGCAGGCGCTAAGGCAAGGCGACCCCCGGAGAGAAGGACGTGCCGGACGCGCACGATACAGGTCGCATGGACGCGCGTCAGACACTGCACACAGAACACATCACGAGTAACCACTCACAACGCACACACGTATGGCACTCGAACGAACGCTCGCAATTCTCAAACCTGACACGGTGAAGCGCAATCTCATGGGCGAGGTCGTCGCCCGGATCGAGAAGGCCGGATTCAGGATTCTCGGCATGAAGATGGTGAAGCTGACCGGAGAGACCGCAGGCGGATTCTACGCCGTCCACCGCGGCCGCCCCTTCTACGATGACCTTGTGCAATTCATGAGTTCGGGCCCGTGCGTCCCCATCGCGCTCGAAAAGGAGAATGCGGTCGCCGACTTCCGCACGCTCATCGGCGCCACGGATCCGAAGGACGCCGCGCCGGGGACGATCCGG
Source organism: uncultured Ignavibacteria bacterium (assembly GCA_963701735.1). GTDB lineage: Bacteria > Bacteroidota > Ignavibacteria > UBA10030 > UBA6906 > CAWABB01. The sequence goes on from CAVPBI010000017.1 coordinate 81,060, forward strand.
AAGGAGTTTGCGGCGAGCAAGGGCGAGAACATCGTGCACGGTTCGGATTCCGCCGAGAACGGCAGAATGGAAATCGCATACTTCTTCTCCGAAAAGGAGGTCGTCGAGCACCGCTGATGGCGCTTGGAGCCTGGAGACGGCTGCGTTCTTCTGTCGCATCGAAGAACCCGTGGTGGACCTATATGCTGGACCACTTTGAACTCCCCTCCGGAAAACGAGGGGAGTATCATTATGTCCATACCAACGGCTCGGCGATGGTCATCCCTGTCCTGCCCGACGGGCAGCTCGTGCTGGTCAACCAGTACCGGTATCTCGCGTCGAAGGAGAGCCTGGAGTTCCCGTGCGGGAGCGTCAAGGACGGCTCGACGCACGACAGGACGGCATGGGAAGAGCTCGCGGAGGAGACCGGCTACTCGGCCGGAACTCTCCTGCTGGCGGGAGAGTTCAATCCGTATAACGGGGTCACGGACGAGATGTGCCGGGTCTATGTCGCCCGGGACCTGACGTTCGTTGGAGAAGCCCCCGAAGAAACGGAGGAATTCGAGCTTGTGACGCTCCGGCCGGAGGAACTGGATGCCCGGGTCCGCTCCGGGGACGTCTGGGATGGCATGACGATCGCTGCGTGGGCGGTCGGGCGGGGGAGGATCGGGTCAGAAACCTGAGAATTCGGCACCAAATTATTGACTTCCCCCGTTTTTTTTCTTAAAATGATCAAATTCTATCTCCTTTTCCCAAACACGGTTCTGGGATCCGACCGATGGTGGCGCCATGGTGGCGATGAAATCACATATCGTTCGCGTGATCATCGTCGCCGCCGCAGGGTTGGCGGGGCTCATCATTGGTCTTTTTGTTGGCTCGCCGATCGGATGGACGGTGAGCGGCCTGTTGCTGGGGGCGGCAGGCGTCGTGGCTGTCATGGTCGTGAAGGAAGAGCTTCCTTTCTCGCCGTCATCCAGATCCCGTGAAGAGGATATCCGACAACAACCGCCCCAGGGACCCATGAAGAAACTGCTCTTTGACGACTTCCAGTCGTCCGCATCCGGAGGCTACGTGGTGCGGGAGGTCCAGGAAACTGAGGAGCACACGGTTGTTCCTTCGACAAAGGCGGCGCGGCCCGCGCCGGCGCCGCTGAAAGAGGAGACGGTGCGCGAGCTGACCATCGTCGATTTCTTCGACCTCGACAGCGATCCCGCGTTGACGGACATCGAGCCGAAGAGCGAATTTCACGCGCTGCTGGACAAGGTGCTGCTGGTGATTAAAGACGTGGTGTTCGCCCACACGGTCGCGTTCTTCTGGGCGAATCGGGACAAGGGGCAGATGATCCTGGAATCCATGGCGACGGACAGCGATCAGTTCATGTCCGGCCGCCGGTTCGCCATCGAGAACGACCTCGTCAGCAAGGTCGCGCTCGAAGCCAAACCCCGGCTGCTCGGCAACGTCACGGAGCAGACCGAGCCCGAGCTGCTCCGCTACTATGACATGCCTCCGGGCATCCGGTCGGTCATTTGCGTGCCGGTGTTCTTCCGGAGCGTGGGCGACGACATCAAGCCGGTCGGCGTCATCGTGGCGGACAGCAAGGCAGACGATGCGTTCGGAGCCGAGACGTTCGCGATCCTCGGCCGCATGACCAAGCTGGTGTCGGCGCTCATCAAGAGCTACACCGACAAGTACGATCTGCTGCTCGACTCGGAGCTGCTGAACTCGATGCGCCGGATGCAGGACCGGATCGCGTCGTCCCCGACGGAGGAGACGATCCTCTCGGCGATCGCGGACGAGGCCAACCGCCTCACCGCGCACGACGCGATGTCAGTCGTGATGTATTCCGAGGACGCGAAAGGCTGGGTCGTCCAGCGCAGCGTGAGCAAGCATGCGTCCCCGTATGTCGCTCCCGGCGATGCGGTGGAAGTGCCGGAGTCGATCGTTGGCGCCTCGATTGCGTCCACCAGGATCGAAACGGAAGACGATCTCTCGGGATCCACACGGTGCAGGTTCCGGCACGATGAGCCGGCCGCACAGGGCGGGTCGTTTGTCAGCATCCCGATCAGCTCGCTGAACCGGTGCTACGGCGCAATCGCGCTGGAGCACACGAGCCCCGGCGGGTTCAACGGGACCGACGTCGAGAAGCTGTTCCGCCTCGTGCAGCATGCCGCATCGTCGCTCGAGGTGCTGTACATGCAGAATATCGTCAAGGAGTATGTCAGCCTCGATCACCTCATGGGGCTTACCAGCCGCAAGCACTTCATGAGGCGGCTGGAGGACGAGGTCCTCAGGGCAGAGGATTGCTCGGCGGAGCTGTCGCTCGTGACGGCTACGGTGGACAATCTCGACGAGCTCGTCCATCGCTACGGGAAGGACAGTACGGAAACGATTCTGAACGAAGTTGCGAAATTGATGCGCGGCAACGTCCGTCCGTACGATACGGTCGGCGTGCTCGACAGGAACACCATCGGAATTCTTCTGGTGGAGACGGTGGCCCGGGACGCGTACCTCTGGGCGGAGAAGGTCCGGAGGCTGATCGCGGGGCACGTGATTGACGTGTCGGGGCGGACGCTGTCGGTGACGGTCAGCGTCGGGGTGTGCGGCCTGTCGGAAGGCATGGGCGCCGCCGATATCGTGCAGGGCGCCACCCGCGTTCTGGAGAACGCCATCGAAGGCGGAGGAAATCTTGTGCGGGTTGTGTGACCTCGCCGCGCGGAGCATGTGATTGAAAGGACAACGGAGCAATGGCAAAACAGCAAACGTTTGGTGACAAGGCAAAAAAGGGAGAGCTGCGCGGGAAGAAATGCCCGGTCTGCGGGACGGTGTACCAGCCGGTCCTGCTCGTGGCATCGGAGCGCTCCCAATCCACCAGCCACTGGAAGTTCAACGAGCGGCGGGTGCAGGTCTGCAAGTGCAACGAAAAAGAAGTGTACGCCTGAGCGTCCCGGAATCCGGGACCGGCAGTCAGGCGCACGCCGCCCGGCTCGGGGATGACCCGCTCCAGGCGGCGCGTTCATCTCATGGGTCCAGGGACGAAACCCTCCGGACGCCGGGTACGTAGAGAGTATGCACAGAAGGCCGGCGCCACGAGGCCGACACGGCGTTCGCGGCGCGGATCTCTCCTGAGGGTATTGCGTGACAACGACATCGCGGCCGATGGGCCGTTGAGGACGCCCTGCGCGCCGCAGGCGTCCACATTTGAGTTGATGACGGGAGCGTAGAACTCGCCACATGGTCAAGATCACCAAACAGTACACCAATCGAGAGAGCCAGTCGCTGGACAAGTACCTCCAGGAGATCGGCAAGGTTGAGCTCCTCAAATCTGAAGAGGAGATCGACCTCGCACGCCGCATCAAGAAGGGGGATCAGCGGGCGCTCGAGAAGCTCACGAAGGCCAACCTGCGGTTTGTGGTCAGCGTGGCAAAGCAGTATCAGAACCAGGGCCTGTCGCTGGGCGACCTGATCAACGAGGGGAATCTCGGCCTGATCAAGGCGGCCAAGCGGTTCGACGAGACCCGTGGATTCAAGTTTATCTCCTATGCGGTCTGGTGGATCCGTCAGTCGATTCTTCAGGCCCTCGCCGAGCAGTCCCGCATCGTCCGGCTCCCGTTGAACCGGGTCGGCGCGTTGAACAAGATCGGGAAGGCGTTCAGCACGCTCGAGCAGGAGTTCGAGCGCGAGCCGAGCGCCAGCGAGCTGGCCGAAGAGCTGGACATGTCGCTCTTCGAGGTGTCGGATACCCTGAAGATCTCCGGGCGGCACCTCTCCATGGACGCGCCCTTTGCGCAGGGAGAAGACAACCGGCTGCTGGATGTGATTCAGGACGAGCGGCAGCCGTCCCCCGACAGCGAGCTGATGAAGGAGTCGCTCAGCAAGGAAGTGGAGCGTGCTCTCTCGACGCTGAGCGACCGCGAGGCGGAGGTGATCCGGCTGTACTTCGGACTCGGGCGCGAGCACTCGCTGACGCTCGAGGAGATCGGCGAGCGGTTCAAGCTGACGCGCGAACGCGTCCGGCAGATCAAAGAGAAGGCCATTCGCAGGCTGCGGCACGCGTCGCGGAGCAAGCAGCTGCGCGCATACCTTGGGTGAGCGATTCCGACAATCATGCGCCGCCGGCCTCGCTCGACGAGGCCGGTCCCGTTTTGTCAGGGCCGCGGGGCTTGCTGCGCTCGCGGCGTTCATGCTTGCGGCGCAGGGGTGCTCGACGTCGAGACCGCGCTTCACGACGACGCCCGTTGAGGATGCCCGCGTGGCGGACGAAGAGCGGAAGCTTGACGACGTGAAGGTCGACGCCGAAAGCTTCGTTTCGACCAGCGCGCCCGCAGCGCCGGGAGTCGCAGTCGCTCCCGCGGGGGTGGACCGGGATCGCGTCCTGCTCGACATCGTTGACCTGCTGGGGACGCCGTATCGCTACGGCGGAATGGACCGTGACGGGATGGACTGCTCGGGGTTCACGTCCAGGGTGTACCGGGAAGCGTCGCTCCCGTCGCTGTCCCGGTCGACGCGCGATCAATTCAAGCAGGGTCGGCCCGTGCAGCGCGATGCGCTCCAGTTCGGGGACCTGGTGTTCTTCAATACGACAGGGGATTCCCCCTCGCACGTGGGACTGTTCATCGAGGACGACGTGTTCGCCCATGCCAGCGTGTCGTTCGGCGTGACCCTGTCGTCGCTTCAAAGCACGTACTATAAGGAACGATTTGTCGGCGCCCGCCGGGTCGTCCGGTAAGCGCGACGAGATACAGCGATGGCTCAACTACCGTTGTTCATTTATGACGACCAGATCCTGCGCCGCAAGGCGAAGCCGGTCCGGGAGGTCGACGACGATCTCCGAAGGCTCGCCGCCGATATGATGGAGACGATGCACCTCGATCATGGCATCGGCCTTGCCGCGAACCAGGTCGGCTCCCTCCAGCGCATCATCGTGGTGGATGTTTCCGACATGGAGGAGACCCCCGAGGTCCCGCCGCTGGTGATGCTCAACCCGGAAGTCCTTCGCGAGGAGGGGTCGTGGGTCATGGAAGAGGGATGCCTGAGCATCCCCGATATCCGGGAGGAAGTGGAACGGCCGGAGCTCATCAGGGTGCGGTTCAAGGATCTCGACTTCAAGAATCACGAGGTCGAAGCGGCGGGGATCCTCAGCCGGGTGATCCTTCACGAGATAGACCACCTGAACGGCGTCCTCTTCATCGATCGGCTGGGCGCGGTGAAGCGCAAGCTGCTGCGGGGCAGGCTGAACAAGATCCGCCGCGGCGAGTACGAAGTGAACTATCCCGTGGCGACGCCGTCCGTCGCCGAGGCCTCAACGCCCGCAACCGAGTCCTGACCCCGGAGGTGTGCCGTCGCACCGCGCGTCGTCTTCATGGGGACACCGGAGTTCGCGGTTCCGAGCCTCGAAGCGCTTGTCCGGAACCGGTGGAACGTCCAGTGCGTCGTCACCGCCCCTGACAAGCCCGTCGGACGCGGGCTGCACGTCCGTCCGTCACCTGTCAAGACCGCCGCGACCGCCGCCGGCATCGACGTTCTTCAGCCGGCCACGCTCAACGACCCCGGGTTCCACGAAGCGCTCCGCGCGCACCGGCCGGATATTATCGCGGTCGTCGCATTCAGAATACTCCCCGCGTCCATCATCGACATCCCCGCGCTGGGCGCGTTCAATCTCCACGCCTCGCTCCTTCCGAAGTACCGCGGTGCCGCCCCGATCAACCACGCCCTGATGAACGGGGAGACGGTCACCGGGGTGACGACGTTCTTCCTCGAGCGCACCGTCGACACGGGCAATGTGATCCTGCAGCGGCCGGTCCCCATCGAACCGGACGATGATGCGGGAACGCTTCACGACCGGCTCTCGCTTGTAGGCGCGGACGCCGTCGTGGAGACCGTACGGCTCATCGCCAGCGGCAGCGCTCCGCGCCTTCCGCAGGATGCGTCACAGGCCACGCCCGCTCCGAAGATCTTCAGGGAGCAGTGCAGGATCGACTGGAATCGTCCGGCGGAATCCGTGGTGAATCAGATCCGCGGTCTCTCGCCGCATCCCGGCCCGTTCACGGTTCACGAGGGGCGGGAGATCCATGTCTACCGCGCCGCGGCCGTGCAGCCTCCGCATGCGCTTGCGCCAGGAGAGATTCTTCTGGACGGCAAGGCACTCATTGTGGGAACAGCCGGGGGTGCCGTCCGGCTCGTCGAGCTCCAGCAACAGGGGAGAAAGCGGATGGGGGTGGAGGAGTTTCTGCGGGGATATCGTTTTCGGGACGGGGCGCGATTCGTGTGACCGTTCGGGTAGCGGGTTGTCAGGCGCCGCGTGATGCCTTATTCTTCCTTCGCCTGAATGACGAGGAGGCGATGCAGGGCGGTCTCCCATTTGACCCAGAGACGCTCGGTGGGCTTGCAGATCCTTTCGGGCGAGCTGGCAGTCCTGATTGACGGCGTAAGGAAGACGTCGTAGAACTTTCCCCGTTCCTCGAGGTTGATCCGCACTTTTCCCTCCTGAAGCACGCCGGCGGCGGCGAGCTTCGGCTCCCGGTCCGTCTCTCCCAGCGCCTTCCATTTCGTCTCGACAAACCTCGCGGCCGGATCTACCGTCTCCAGCTCATAGCCGTCGAGCGTCAGGGCAATCGTCAGCTTCTTGAACGCCTCATCGATGAATGGGACGTCGGCCCGCACGCGGATCCCCTGGAAGGGAGTCGCGCACCCCCCGAAGATCGCCAGCCAGAGAACGGAGTACCGTGCAATTCGTACCATGCCTTCCTCCATGTGCCTCACGGAATCTAAAGAGGCGCACCTCAAACTGCAATCGACACTTAACAGAAACATAACATTGAGGTCACAATTCCATAACGGGCGGCACCTATATTCATGCGTCATCGAGCCAGTGCTACCTTCAGATCGTTTGGCAGCGAACCCGTCGCAACGCACCCGTCGCGGCAAATCCGTCGCAGTGCACCAGTTGAAGTGAACCCGATGTGTTGAGCCTCTCGAAATGTTCCTCCCAATCCTACTTGTTGGGCAGGAATAGAAGCCCTGGAGACAGTCCCTGACCCCTGTCATTCCGGGGCTTCGCTTTTTCAGCAGCGGAAACAGACTTAACAGTTTCATAATGCGGAGGTAACAATGGGGTAACGTACCACGGTTATATTTGGGCTGCATCAAGAGGTACTCCTTCTGCTTTCTGCCTCGACATCAAGCGCGGTCGGTGGCCGGTCATGGTGACCCCTCGCTGTTCTGCAGGGTCTTATTCCACACGTTCGTTCAGGGTCAGGGAAAAATACGCGATGAAGATACTTGTGGCACTGGTTGCCGCCACGCTCCTGCTCACCGGGGGCGCGGTCGCGCAAATGGGCTCCCTTTATGGCAAGGTGCACGACAGCAAGTCGGGCGAAGAGCTCGTAGGGGCCAACGTTTTGCTGGTCGGCACGAGTCTGGGTGGCTCTACGGATATTGACGGGAAATTCGCTATCCGCAACGTCCCGCCGGGAACCTACTCCGTCAGGTTCTCCTATATCGGCTATACCGCTCAGGTGGTGTCGGCCGTCGAGGTGAAATCCGGGGACAATCTCAAACTCGACATCAACCTCACCTCTGAGGATTTCCAGCAGGACGAAGTCGTCGTGACGGCCGAACGGGTCCTCTCGACAGAAGCATCTGTGCTGGCGGACAGAAGGAAGTCGGCCACGATCGGCGACGCCATCAGCGCGGAGCAGATCCGGAAGGCGCCCGATGCGACTTCGGGAGATGCGCTCAAGCGTGTCACCGGGCTCACCGTTGTGGACGACAAATTCGTGTACGTCCGTGGCGTCACGGACCGGTACAACGGAACGTCGCTGAACGGTGTGTCCGTGTCGAGCACGAATACCGAGGTGGACAGGAAGAGCTTTTCGTTCGACCTGGTCCCGTCGGCCCTGCTCGAAAACACGGTCGTGGTGAAGACGGCGACGCCGGATCTTCCGGGGGATTTCAGCGGCGGGTTCGTGCAGGTGAACACGCTTGACTTCCCCTCGGCTCGTTCCTGGCCAAGCTGAGCTTCTCGGGCGGATACTCCTCCAGCACGACAGGGAACGACTTCCTCCGCTCGCAGGGGGGTGGGCGCGATTTCCTGGGGGTTGACGACGGGACTCGAGGAGCCTGCCGGGGGGCGATCGTGGCCCCTCAGCAGCTGGCCCACACCGCTGCCGAACACCTGGGCTCCCCGTACGAGCACGGCCCCGGTCACGTCGCGGTTCAACCTCGCGATCGGTGACAGGCTGGGCCTGGGAGAATCGAGATGAATTCGGCTACATCGGAGCGTTTGCGTACGGCCGGGAATTCGAGCGCAACGAGTTCAGCATCGCCCCGACGTATGTGGACGGTGCCGCGCCGGCATACCGGTTCGCTGGGATGCGCGATGACTACTCCGTGCTCTGGTCCGGGCTTGCTGGATTTGAACTACAAGGTCGACGGGTTGAACAAGTTCAGCGTGAAGAACAGCTACAACCAGGCTGCGGAGGACAGGGTATCGGAGTTCGACGGCATGAACTACGCGGGAAGCGACGCCGAGCGGACGGCGGTGCAGTGGAACGAGCGGTCGCTCTATCTCGTGCAGGTGTGAGGCACACACGTTCTTCCCACGCTGAACGGGATGGAGGCCGAGTGGAAGGGTTACTACAGCTCTTCGGATGCTGATGGAACCGGACCGGAAGCAGGTGGAATACACGCGGAGCTCCGGGCCGTACTCGCTCGGCGAGAACTACAGAACCTGGTCGGATCTGTACGAGAAGACACGCGGGGCGCGCGCCGACGTCACGTACCCGATGGCCGTAGATCAATGCTGAAGGTGGGTGCACAGTACGAACTTCGCCAGCGCAGCTACGGGATCGAGGCGTATTCGACGCTTGGCAGCCGGAACCCGCAGTATTTTTCGCTGGCGCTCCAGCCGCTCGACAGCATGTTCCAGGCACCAGAACTACGATCCGGGGAAATTCTCGTTCATCTCGTCGACGACATTCACCGGCGCGTATGACGGTACGGAACGATCTGAACGCATACTACGCGATGGCGGACATCCCGTTCGAGATGGCAGGCCAGATATTCCGATTCGTCGGCGGCGCCCGGCTTGAAAACAACAGGATGCGGGTCACCTCTCCGACTGCGGTGGATGATCCGACTCCGCAGACCTCGACCCTGAGCGTGGCCGACGTGCTCCCGTCGGCCAACCTCACCTACATTCTGAACGACATCATGAACCTGAGGCTGGCGACGTATCACTCGGTGAACAGGCCGGAATTCCGTGAGTTCGCCAACGTGCTGTATCTCGACTTTAACCAGGACCAGAACGTCATCGGCAACTCGGACCTGGGCCGCGCGTATATCCACAACTACGACTTCCGCTACGAGGTCTTCCCGGACATCGGCGAAGTCGTAGCGGCAAGCTTCTTCTACAAGCAGTTCTCGAGCGCGATCGAAGAGCGCCTGATCCCGGCGCCTGACCGGTACGTCCAGACCTGGTTCAACTCTCCGTCCGGAAAGAATTACGGATGGGAGCTGGAACTCCGGAAATCGCATGCGCTTCCTCGGCGGGCTATTTCGGCAACTTCTCGCTGACGGGGAACTACACGCGGGTCTTTTCCGAGATCGAATACACCGATTCGCGGACCGATGCGCAGGGGAACGCGATCCTACACGCAGGCGACGCGGCCCGATGCAAGGCCAGAGCGCCCTGGATGCTCAACCTGGGCGTGTACTTCGCGGAGCCCGACTGGGGGACGACCGTGAGCCTGCTGTACAACAAGTTCGGCCGCCGGCTGCGCTCGGTGGGTGACGTACGTGACCAGGACGTTTACGAAGAGCCGAAGGATCATGCTCGACCTTTCGGTGACCCAGCGCATCACGACATTTATGGAGGCGCGCCTTGGCGTTCAAGAACCTCCTCGGCAAAGACAACGCAGCTACACGACGGGCGAGAAGCAGGTCTTCTTCGGATTCAACAGGGATGCGCGAGAGGCGTCGCTCACGTTGTCGCTGTCCCTCTAAGCATGTTCAATCATCTATCTCATCTATTCACAATAGGGATAACGCATGAAGCGAATTCATTCTGAGCCGTGGCGCTCCTGGCAGCTCGGAACGTGCCGGCACTGGCGCAGCTGCCAGAGGTCGTGCTGGGCCCTGGCCTGAACTCGGGCCGGACGCAGTACTTCCAGAGCTGGAACCGTACGCTGTCGGCAGACACGCACGTATCGTGCTGACGGGCCTCTACTACGTCGATTCGACGTACTCCGCTGACGATCCAGCCGGGCACGATAATCTTCGGTGACACTGCGGCATGCCTGATCGTTTCCCGCGGCGCGCAGATCTATCGCGCTCGGCGCAGAAGGGCAACCCCGTCGTCTTCACGAGCAACCGACCTGCGGGATTGAGGAACTCAGGGCGACTGGGGCGGGGTGCTGATCCTGGGCCGTGCGCCGGTGAACAAGGTGGAGCCGCTGATTGAAGGGGGAATCATCGGTGGGTCGTACGGCGGGACGGAGGTGAACGACAACAGCGGGGTGTTCCGGTACGTACGGATCGAGTTTCCGGGGTACCGGTTCCAGCTGAACAACGAGGTGAACGGGCTGACGATGGGCGGTGTGGGGCGCGGGACGGAGCTTCATCACGTGCAGGTGAGCTACTCGGACGATGACGGGTTCGAGTGGTTTGGCGGGACGGTGGACGCGAAGTACCTTGTGAACATCGGTGGGACGGACGACGAGTTCGACACGGACTTCGGGTGGGCGGGGAAGGTGCAGTACGCGTTCGGGATGAAGGATCCGAACCGTTGGGACCCGACGGGGGAGTCGAACGGGTTCGAGTCGGACAACGACGGGTCGGCGACCTCGACGGCGCTGCCGTGGACGGAGCCTGTGATTTTCGAACGTGACGCTGGTGGGACCGGAGCGGACGGACGCGCTGGTGGGGAACCTTCCGGCGGGGAACAAGTTCGAGTACGGCGGGGTGCTGCGGCGTTCGACGCGGACGAGCATCTACAACACGGTGATCACGGGGTTCCCGTGGGGACTGCGTGTGCGGGACGTGAGCACGATCGCGGCGGCCACGGGAGACACGCTGCAGATGCGGAACGTGAGCGTGACGGCCAGCGTGCTGCCGTCGGGCTCGACCTCCGTGCATGACGAAGGGCAGTGGGCCGGAGTGACGGGGTGGTTCAACACGGCGGGATACAACAACCAGGGGTCGGCGACGAGGAACCCGAGCTCGGTGGGGTTGACGGACATGAGCGATCTGGCGAACCCGAACCCGGTGCCGGCGGCGGGATCGGAGTTGATCGGGAGCGCGGACTTCAGCCTGCCGAAGCTTGCCGGGCTGGACGTGGTGACGTACCGCGGCGCCTTCGACCCGGCAACGCCCATGAGCCAGCAGTGGACCGCCAACTGGACAAACTTCGACCCGCAGAACACCAATTACGAAGTGTCTGCGGTGACGGGTGTCGAGGAGGGAGATGTTGTGACCGAGCTTCCGGTCGGGTTCAAGCTGGAGCAGAACTATCCGAACCCGTTCAATCCGACGACCCGCATCCGCTACGCGATTTCGAACCGTGAGCTCGTGACGTTGAGGATCTACAACGTGCTGGGCGAAGAGGTTGCGACGCTGGTGAATGCGGACCTGCTGCCGGGCTCGTACGAGACCACGTTCGACGCGTCGGGTCTGGCTTCCGGGATGTACGTGTACCGGCTTCAGACCCCGACCACGGCCATCACGCAGAAGATGATGCTCCTGAAGTAGTCCGCGAGTCGTACGCAAACAGTCGAAGGGCGCCCGAAAGGCGCCCTTCGTCGTTTTCAGCGTAACAATTCCTTCACACAAACCTAACGGTCCCGTAACATCGCGGGTCATACTTCTCCGTATCTTCACACATGAACACACGACAACGAGTCACTGCTCTCGAGGGATGGATGGACACACACTCTGCGATGATGCTCCAGGACGTCGTCGTGCCGATTCCGGGGGGCGGCACGTCGGCGGGGTCGCACACCACGCTTGACTCCCCGGTGGCGACGGTCCAGGAGTTTCTCTTTCATCTCTCGCACGGGTCGTTGCCTCTGCTGTTTGAACTGTTGCCGGCGCGTTTGGAGAGGCAGATGGGAAGGGACGCGCTGGCGGCGGTTCTATCGTCGGCGGTGATGCGAATACGCCGCCGGGGTGGTCTCAGGCGGGTAACCTACTCCGGCGACGCCGGCGAAGCGCGCGAAGTGCTTGTCGACGTCTCGATGACGTTCGCTGACAGCACCGTCGACCGCAGCATGCTCGTCGTGGTGCACGAAGAGGGGCGTTGGCGGGTGGATCTGACGAGGTAGGTTCAATGATGGTGAAGCGTGCTCCCTCAGCCTTCAATCTCTTCGGAATCGTCGCGGCCCTGGACAACGGCTGCGCGACTCTGCCCCCCTCAGCGGGCTGAGCGGCAAAACCGCCCACGGCGGCGATTTCGCGAAAGATGATGCTCCTGAAGTAAACCCGCGTTTCAAAGGAAGACCAACAAAGGGCGCCCCAAAGGCTCCCTTTATTTTGTGGCAATCGAACGGCGGGCTCGGGTCGGGGGGGCCGGTGTGCAGCGCTGGCGCTGTTGCGTTTTTCTCGTTGCATGTCCAGAATGTTTTGCCGAGATTCTTCCGGGTCAGTTTGATTATCCCTCCCACGTTGTGTTCTCACATTCCAATTGCCAAGTTCCTTCATTCTGAACAAGTCATGGGTATGCCCTCCGGGCAACGTCGCAACGACACAAATGACGGACCCGGGGTCCTCCACCCGGCGATTCTTGAAAAGGACGGCTCCGATGAATGCAAAGAATATCCTCCTGCCTCTTGTGGTTCTATCGATCCTTCTGGTGAGCGGTTGCGGGAGAGGAAAGACGGCGATCACGCTCGCCGGCTCCACAGCCTTCCAGCCATTTGCAGAGAAGCTGGCCGAACAGTACATGAGCACGCATGACAACGTGGCCATTACAGTTCAGGGCGGCGGTTCTGCTGTCGGCGTACAATCGACAATTTCGGGAGCAGCACAAGTCGGCATGGCAGATCTCGTGGTGCTTCCAGAGGACGCGAAGGCGTTGACCGCGATCGTCGTGGCCCGTGATGGGATCGCAATTGTGGTTAACCCCGCCAACGGGATGGCCGAGCTCACCACGCAGCAGGTACGGGACATTTTCAACGGGAAGATCAGGAACTGGAATGAAGTGGGCGGGGCGGATGCCCCCATCACCGTCGTCTCGCGGGAAGCCGGGTCTGGCACACGATCATCGTTCGAGCAGATCGTCACCGAGATCACGCTCACGAAGGACGCACTGATCCAGGATTCCAACGGTACCATTCGCGAAACCGTCGCGAATGACGCTAATGCCGTCGGCTACCTTTCGCACGGCCTTCTGAACGAAAAGATCAAGGCGATGAGGATCGACGGAGAGGAGTGCACCAACGAGACAATTGCTGCCGGAGAGTACACGCTGGTCAGGCCCATCTATTTTCTGGTCAAAGGAACTCCGCAGGGGGAGATCAAAGATTTCATCGACTATATCCTCTCCGCTTCGGGCCAGCAAACGATCAAGGCAAATGGGTTGATCCCGGCCAGGTAAGCCAACGTAAGAGTCCCGATGAAGCTACTCGGTGAGAAAGGTATCCAGAAGGTTCTGCTCGTCACTGCCTTCTCGGCGATTTCCGCCCTCCTCTTGATCGCGCTGTTCATCATCAAGGAGGGTCTTCCCTTTCTCCTTTCCTACGGTCTCCAGGATTTCTTGTTTTCCTCCGACTGGGAACCCCAATCCGGCAGGTTCGGGATCTTCCCTATGGTAGCGGCCTCCCTCTGGGTAACACTGGGTGCCATGATTGTCGGTGCTCCCCTGGGAATCGCCGGGGCGATCTTTCTCAGCGAGTTCGCGCCGAGGCCCGTCATGCGGGTGATCAAACCCACGATTGAGCTCCTGGCTGCCATTCCGTCGGTTGTTTACGGCTTCATCGGGGTGATGGTGCTGGCGCCTTTCATACGGAGCACTCTCGGGGGCCCGGGTCTGTCGCTTCTTGCTGCGTCCATCATCCTCGGCATAATGATTCTGCCGACCATCATCAGCATTTCAATCGATTCGATCCTCGCAGTTCCGTATTCGTACCGTGAAGGTTCGCTGGCTCTCGGGGCGACCGTGTGGCAGACAATCCACATGGTCACGTTTCGCGCGGCCAGATCCGGGATTATCGCGAGCATCATCCTGGGCATGGGGCGTGCGATCGGGGAGACCATGGCCGTGATCATGGTGGCCGGCAATGCGGTGAAGATCCCTCATTCCGCCCTGGATTCGGTCAGATCGTTGACTGCAAACATCGCCCTCGAGATGAGCTACGCCACCGGGCTTCACCGCGAAGCCCTTTTTGCGACCGGGGTTGTCCTGTTCGTGGTGATTGTCATCCTGAATTCGATCGCCATGCTTGCCATGAGGAAGCGGCTGAGCAAGAGATGAGAATTCCTCCCCGATATGCGCAGTATGCAGCCGTCGCCGTGCTCGGGAGCGGCACGGCCGTCACGGTCATCATCCTTATTTTCATTGTTGGGTTTGTGCTGGAGAAGGGACTGCCTGTGCTGGACCTGAACTTCCTTCTCGACAAGCCGGAGGATATGGGGCGGGCGGGGGGCATCTTCCCAACGTTGATCGGCACGATTGTGCTCCCCCTCCTGGCCATCCTGATTGCCACGCCGCTCGGCCTCGGTACTTCGGTCTACCTGACCGAGTACACCCGAGAGACCAGAATTACCAAAGTGATCCGGTTCGGCACCGATTGCCTGGCAGGCATACCATCTATCATTTTCGGATTGTTCGGTTTCATACTCTTCGTCACAACACTCGGGATGGGCTGGTCCATCCTCTCAGGCGGTCTGACGCTGGCCTTCATGATACTGCCCACGATCATTCGCACGTCAGAGGAGGCCATTAAGGCCGTACCAAAATCGTACCGGGAGGTGAGTTATTCCCTGGGCGCTACGCGATGGCAGACGGTCCGGCGGGTTGTCCTCCCCAATGCTATGCCGGGCATCCTCACAGGGATAATGTTGGGAATCGGGCGCTCTATCGGAGAGACCGCTGCCGTGATATTCACCGCCGGGTCATCCCTGCGTCTGCCCAGCTCGGTATTCGATTCGACCCGGACGATGGCTGTGCATTTCTACATCCTTGCCCGTGAGGGGATATCCAGCGAGAATGCCTATGGAACGGCAGCCGCGCTCATCATTGCCGTCCTCCTGGTAAACCTGACGGCGTACCTGTTGATGCACTGGTATATCGCCAAACGGAGCTGACATCACCGGAATGAGATGAGCATCAAGTTCGACATACAAGACCTGTCGGTCTACTTCCACCAGAACCACGTGATTCAGCACCTCTCACTGCAAATTCCCGAGAAGAGGATTCTGGGCGTTATCGGGCCTGCCAGCTCGGGAAAGACTACCTTCCTGAGAACCCTGAACCGAATGAATGAGCTGGAGCTGGGCTCACGGGTGGAAGGACAAGTGTTGCTGGACGGGGAGAACATCTATCGCCCTGAGTGTGATCCGGTGACACTGCGCAAAAGAGTAGGAATGGTCTTTGCACTGCCGGTGCCGTTGCCGATGAGCATTTACGACAACATCGTCTACGGTCCCACACTTGCCGGAGTCTCGAACCGACATCGGCTGGATGAGATCGTGGAAAAGAGCCTGAAGGATGCATTTCTCTGGGATGAGGTCAAGGACCGCCTGAAGACGTCCGGGCTCAGGCTTTCCGGCGGACAGCAGCAGCGGCTCTGCCTGTCAAGGGTTCTGGCGATGGAGCCGGAGGTGATTCTGCTGGATGAGCCCTGTTCGGGACTCGATCCCATCTCGACCGCGAAGATCGAAGAGGCGTTGGCCGACCTGAAGCAACAGTACACCATCATTCTCGTTACCAACAACACGAAACAGGCGGCGAGGATTTCGGACAACACCGCTTTCTTTCTGATGGGACAGCTGATCGAGATCGGGCCAACGGATCACATATTCACGGCCCCTCGGGAGGAGAGGACCAATGAGTATGTCACCGGGAGGTTTGGGTGATCATGCCTCCTGGGCACCATACGGCCCCGCCACCGTACAGATTCGAGATACGGAGTCTGGACCTCTTTTACGGAAAGTTCCAGGCCCTGAAATCGGTCAGCATGCCCGTGAAGGGACAGATGATCACCGCACTCATCGGCCCCTCGGGATGTGGCAAATCGACGCTGCTGCGATGCCTGAACCGGATGAATGACCTGATTCGCGGAGTGCGCATCAAGGGCGAGGTCCTTCTCGATGGCGAAGAAATCTATCGCCCCTCCACGGATGTTACGTTGCTCAGGAAGAGGGTGGGCATGGTTTTTCAGCGGCCCAATCCTTTCCCTCTCTCGGTGTATGACAACGTCGTCTATGGCCTGCGAGTTGCGGGGGTCCGGGACAAGAGGACGTTGGACGAGACCGGCGAGCAGAGCCTGAGGGCCGCCTGGCTCTGGGATCTCCTGAAAGACCGCCTGGACCATTCGGCATTGGAACTTCCCCTGGACCAACAGCAGCGGCTGTGTGTCGCCCGGCTTCTCGCAGTCCAGCCGGAAGTGATTCTCATGGACGAACCGTGCTCGGCCCTTGATCCAATCGCAACAATGAAGATAGAAGAATTGATGCTGGAACTGAAGAAGAACTACACGATCGTCATCGTGACGCATAACATGCAGCAGGCTGCGCGCGTCTCCGACAAGACCGGTTATATGTTGCTGGGAGAAATGATTGAGTTCGGCGAGACCAACGCCATCTTCACCGCACCATCGAACAAGCTTACTGAAGACTATATCACAGGCAAGTACGGTTGATCGTTACGTGCTCTCTGTTGGAAGATCACAGCCGATGAGGGGTGCCATGGACCAGAGACATTTTGACGTCGAGTTGATGCAGCTCAAAGAGAAGCTGCTTTCCATGGCGGCCAAGGTCGAGACCCAGATCAAGCAGTCCATCGATGCGGTCCTGAAGAAGGACGCAGAGATGGCCAGAGCGATCTTCGCCCTTGACAAGGAAATCGACCGGATGGAGATCGATATCGAGGAGGAAGCCATCTCGCTCATCGCCCGGCACCAACCCGCGGCCGGCGACCTGAGATTCCTCATCGGAGTCATCAAGATCAACAAGGACCTCGAACGTATCGGCGATCACGGCGTGAATATCGCCCAGAGCGCGATCGCCTTGGCCAGCCAGCCGGATGTCAAGCCACTCATTGATATCCCTCGAATGGCCGACCTGGCGGTTTCGATGCTTCGGGACAGCCTGGTGAGCTTCATCTCCAGCGATCCCGAGCAGGCTCGCGGGGTCTGCACCCGGGACGACCAGGTGGATTCCCTGAAGCGACAAATTCTCGAGGAGCTTTCGAGCATCATGACCGCGAAGCCTGACACCATTGCCAGGGGCATGGATCTCATACTCATCAGTCGCAACCTGGAACGGATAGCCGACCTGGCAACGAATATTTCCGAAGACACAATCTACATCTGTCAGGCAAAGGTCATCAAGCACAGGATTGACCAACAGCCAACGTGAACGCCACCACCCCAGGCGACACGACGGGCACGGGCCTGATTAGTTTTTCGGCGCAGCTTCGCTCACTAACTCATGCAGCCTGTGCGCGATCTCAATTTCCCTTGAGGTCAAGTACCCAAACCGAGCGGTAACCTCTTCGAGATTGTTCGAAAACAGATTGAACGCGGAAGCGAACAGTTCTTCGGGGCTGTCCTCGGGGTGGCCGCCAAATCGCGCGTTCCGGGAGTACTCGCCGTCGCGAAACACGTAGAACATCGCAGTCGCGCGGGAAGCCTGCCAGATCTCCTCCATGTTCCTGCGCCCGCTGGTGCTGAGTCGGGAGTAATAGACATGCCCAAACTCATGCCAGATCACGGATCGAATGACCGGGAGGCTCTCGTAGAGGTAGAAGTAGCTGCTGGAGAGATAGAGTGTGCGGCCTCGTCGCGCAGCCTCGCCGAGGCTCTCAAACGTATGATCGATGACCAGTGTGTCGATTCTCAGCGATCCCGGCAAGGGCCCGTTCAGGCTGTCGACGATGGCTGTGGCTCCCCTGACGAGCTCTCCATAGGTCGCATAGAAGAGCGTCGGCTCATACCGTTCATACCGCTCCACCACGCTGTCCGCCACGACAGGGAGGAACGATTCCATCGTCCGAAGCTCCTCAATCTGCTCCAGGGTTACAGTCCGGGATGAGCCGCCGCACCCGGACAGCGAAGCCAGGAGTACCAGGGCCTGGCCGAACCACCAGATCCGGATGCCTGTCGATGGCGCTGGTTGCATCATGCCTCTTGCCGCGGTATGCGTGGTTTCCTCCCGCTTCCAGCGCGACGATCAACACGGCAGGGATGCTCCGTGGATCCCCGCACTGCGCGGGCCGATGGGTATCCCAGAGAGTGCAAAAAAACTTCGTAGGAATCCACCGCGTGCAGGGTGCGTGCCAGTTCCGGGGGTCGTACAGCGGGTGTGGCGGGGCGCGAAGGGCCTTCAGGCGGCGATCTGGACAAGTGCGCCCTGGTGGACAGCGGCCTTCAGGACGAGAGGAGAGTCAGCATGTATTCGGTGGGTTTCGGTTTGCATGCGCTGACCCTCAAACGTGACAAGATTGACGTTCAGCGTTGAGGAGTCCGGCCCCATCAGCGTTCCGCCGGCATTCATGAAGTGAATGCCGCTCCGCTTGTACTCACAGTTGTCATGGTGATGTCCGTGAAGCACAAGGTCAACCTTGCTCCGCTCGAAGAGGCGCAGCAGCGACTGTTTCTTCCTGAGTTTCATCGTCTTGTTCTCGAAGGCGAGCCAGAGACCGGAGAGCACGGTTCCTGCCTCCCAGGAGGGCTTGTGGAAATGGTGGTGAATAAGAACGATCTTCCGCTTCTCCTTCAGCAATGGAAATGACATCAGTGCGTTCAACCTCTCTCGCTGTTTCTTCCCCACGAGCCCGTTTGAGCCGAAGGGATTCTTCAGAGAGCTGTGCAGCATGACCGAGTTCAGGCCTATCAGTGCAGTATCGCCAACGGTCTTCACGAAGGGAAAAATATGCTTCCGTGAAGAGTACAGGCAACTGTCGAAGAGTTCGTGAAACACCTCCTGGAACGTCGCAAGCCTGTCCTCAAACCGAGTCCACTTGCAGCGGGAGAAGAAGTTGAGCGCCTCCTCGGCTGTATGCACTCCTCCAAACACGTCGTGGTTGCCGGGGATGATCGAGAGTCGTCCGGTCGCAAAGAGGCCGTGGTCCTCGAACATCGTTCGAGCCATGAGCAATTCCCGCTTGTCCGCATTCCAGGAAAGATCGCCGGTGACGACGATATGGTCCGGATTCAGCTTCGCCAGGTACTCCAGTGCGCGGCGACAACGGTGCGTATTTCCCTTATGGTGGTCAAGGCTCAAATGAAGATCGGAGAGATGGGCAATGATCATGGCCGGAGACTCCTGTTTCGGCGTGGCGTTCAGTGCCCTTGCCTCAGGTCCTTCCGATTCCAATAGGCCTCGAGCAGCACCACCGCGATTCCCAGGAGCAGGATTCCAGCTGGGTACATTCGTTGTTCTCCTATCCACTGTTTTGGCTGGTAACTCACGGTGCAAATGTAGCCCTGCAACATTATCTGAGTGTTATCGCATTGTTACCATAACGTTATATCTGTGCATTCCCGCTGTAGGGGTTCGTCGACTCCCCTGCGATGTCATGAGATCAGACCGGGTAGGATTCCTCGTCTTTTCCGCAATTCGCCGACTTAACAATTTCTTAACACTGGGATAACACTCAGGTAATGTGCTATTCGTACATTTGGGACGAAGGGTCAGAAGGTCTTCGAGCTGCCCGCCATATTATCACATTCCACACTAGTGAGAACATTATGGGTCGAAATTCCTTTCTGGCGATAGGTGTAGTGTGCCTGTTGCTGGGTCAACTGGCCGTCCCCGCTCGCGCGCAGGAGGACGCCGCCACAAGGGAGGAGCTGGAGGAGGTGAAGGGTGCGCTCGATGGACTGCTGGAGTCGTCCACAGAATACCGCAACTACGTCGATGCTCTTCGCAAGATCAAAATCAGCGGCTATCTGCAGCCGCAATACAGGAACGCTGTCGTGATTGACCAGGCGTATCCCATCGGTTCATTTTCCGGCGGTTTGTTCCCGCAGTACTCGAAGAGCATGTTCCAGGTTCGCCGGGGCCGCCTCAAAGTGACGTACGACAATGTCGTCACCCAGATGGTTCTGCAGTTCGATATCACCGAACGGGGCTTCGCCACCAAGGATGCGTACCTCTGGCTGTCCGATCCCTGGGTGAAGATGTTTTCGGCACAAATGGGCATATTCAACCGGCCGTTCGGGTACGAGGTATCGTTCTCCTCGAGCTCCCGTGAAAGTCCTGAGCGGGCGCGGGTCATCCAGACCCTGTTCCCCGGGGAACGCGAGCTCGGTGCGCAGGTCTCATTCGCCCCGCAACTTGGAGCCCTGAGCTTCCTGAGGGCGGATGTCGCTCTCGTGAACGGCTCGGGCCCGACCAGCACCGAATTCGACAACTTCAAGGATATCATTGCACGGGCCGGCGCGGTCTTTCCGTTCGAGGACGCCGGCGCGGAGATCGACCTCGGCGTGTCGGGCTATTTCGGAGCGGTCCGGCGCAACACGAAGCAGCTCTATAGTATCGGCGATCTGCCGACCGGCATCACCGGCTGGGTGGCAGACAAAGACACGGTGAGTCTGGGCGCCGGCATCGACCGGCAGTATTTCGGAGCCGATCTGCAGGTATACTATGATATGCCGTTGCTCGGAGGGACCATTCTCCGCGGCGAGTACGTCGGAGGCAAGCAACCCGGCGGCTCGGCGACGTCCGTCAGCCACACGGCGCTTCCGACGGGTGGGTTGTACCAACGTGACTTCAGCGGATGGTACGTGTACCTGGTGCAGAACGTTGGGCAGTCGTTCCAGGTGCTCGCGAAGTACGACGTCTACGATCCAAACACGAAGGTCGAGGCGGGCGACTTTGTCCAGGGCAGTGGAATGACGGTGGCCGACCTGAAGTACTCCACCCTGGGCCTGGGCCTTCTGTATCACTGGGACGAGAACATCAAGTTCGTCCTCTACAACGAATTTGTGCGGAACGAAAAGGTCCCGTCGAATTCTCCCTCATCACTCGCCGCGTATCGGGACGATGCGCGCGATGACGTGTTCACATTCCGCATTCAATACAGATTCCCGTAACCAGATATCATGAGGTCAGGCGTTATGCGATCCATCCTTTTTGTTCTCCTCGTTGCGCTGGCGGCGTCAATCACCGTCACCGCTCAAGACAAGATTACCGTCAAGGGTTCGGACACCATGGTGATCCTCGCCCAGCGGTGGGCGGAAAAATACATGGCGGCACACCCGGACGTCGTCATCCAGGTGACCGGCGGCGGGTCGGGCACGGGCATTTCCGCGCTGATCAACGGCACGACCGACATCTGCAACGCCTCCCGGCCGATGAAGCCGAGCGAGCGCGACAAGCTGAAACAGCGGTTTGGGACTCCGGGCGTGGAGATCAAGTCGGCAAGGGATGGACTGGCGATATACGTGAATGAGGCCAGCCCGGTCACCGAGCTCTCCCTCGAGCAGATCCGCCGGATCTACACCGGCCGCATCACGAACTGGAAAGAGGTTGGCGGGCCCGACGCGAAGATCATCGTGTACGGCCGCGAAAACAATTCCGGCACGTACGTGTATTTCAAGGACTTCGTGCTCGAAGGAGAGGACTACGTCTCCTCCATGCAGAGCATGCCGGGCACGTCTGCGGTGGTGAACGCCGTGGCGAAGGACAAGTTGGGCATCGGGTACGGCGGCTCGGCCTACGGGAAGGGGATCCGGGAGCTGAAGGTGAAGGCGGAGGCAAGCGGCACGGCGTACGCGCCGACGGTCGAGAACATCCGCGCGGGCGACTACCCGATTACACGGTTTCTCTTCATGTACGTCAAGAACCGTCCGACCGGGGCGATGAAGGAGTACATTGATTGGATCCTGGGCGACGAAGGGCAGAAGATCGTAAACGAAGTGGGGTACTTCCCGATCCGGTAGCACCCGTTTGCAGTCAACGCTTCGGGTGCGGTGAATCCATTCACGGAATTGTTTCTTTCGATGAGGTTCGCGATGATGCGATGGAGTGCAGTTGCCATGATGACCGCGGTGTTCGCCATGGGCGCGATCCCGGGGGAGAAGATCACGGTCAAGGGATCTGACACGATGGTGATCCTGGCCCAGCGGTGGGCGGAGAAGTACATGGCCGCACATCCTGACGTCGTCATCCAGGTGACCGGCGGCGGGACGGGCACGGGGATCTCCGCGCTGATCAACGGGACGACCGACATCTGCAACGCCTCGCGCCCGATGAAAGACAGCGAACGCCTGAAGATTCAGGAAAAATACGGCTCCAGGGGCGTGGAAATCCGCGCGGCCCTCGATGGAGTCGCCGTCTACGTGAACGAAAGAAATCCGGTGAAGGACCTCACGCTCGACCAGCTCAAGGACATCTACACCGGGAAGATCACGAATTGGAAGGAGGTGGGCGGAGCCCGACGAGAAGATCATCCTGTACGGCCGGGAGAACAACTCCGGCACGTACGTCTATTTCAAGGACGAGGTCCTCGATGGGAGAGGATTTCGTCGCCACCGCGCAGAATATGCCGGGGACCGCGGCCGTGGTGAACGCCGTGTCCAAGGACAAGTGGGGCATCGGGTACGGCGGATCGGCGTACGGGAAGGGGATCAGGGAGCTGAAGGTGAAGGACGGAGGCACGCGGCACCGCGTACGCCCCGACGATGGAGAATATCAAGAGCGGGCAAGTATCCGATCAGCCGGTTCCTGTACATGTACCTGGTGCAAGAAGCGGCCGACGGGCGCGCTGAAGAAGTACATCGACTGGATGCTCGGCGATGAAGGGCAGAAGATCGTGAACGAAGTCGGGTACTTTCCGATTCGCTAGGGCCGCATGATTCACGCTCGGCAGGAGAAGACGAAATGGCACAGCGTCGGGAGACGGTCGAACCCGTGAGCGAGCCCGTCATCACGGCCCGCGGCCCGTTCGGGCCGGGCCCTGAACGGGCCGGCCCGCATCCGTCCGCAGAGGCAGTGCGGAAGCCGTCGCAGCGTCTCACGAAGGAGATGCTGCGACGCCGTTTCAGGCTGGACGAGTTCCTGGCGGAAAAACTGATCACCGGGATCGCGTTCCTTTCGCTGGCGACGATCGTGATGATCTTTGTCTTCGTCTTCCGCGAGGCAGCGCCGATCTTCAGCACGGCCGAGAAGGAAGCCGTTCCCCTCGTGGTGGAGGAGGCGGACACATACGGCGAGGAGTTCCTGGGCGACGCGGGGAAGGAGTTGAAAAGCGAGCAGTCGGGGAGGGAGTCGGTCGAGACCGCGGGCGCGATGGGCGAGGCCACCGCGGAAAACCTCCTCGGCACGCAGTGGCAGCCGGTGTCGCGCGAGCCGAAGTACGGCCTGCTCCCGCTGGTGGTCGGGTCCCTGAAGGTCACGCTCCTGGCGATCCTGATGGGGGCGCCGATCGCGATCCTGGCGGCGCTGTTCACTTCCTCGTTCGCGCCGAAATGGTCGAAAGAGATCCTCAAGCCCGCTATCGAGGTCCTCGCCGGATTCCCGTCGGTCGTGATCGGGTTCTTCGCCCTCGTGACCCTCGCCAGCGTGCTGCAGAATTTCTTCGGCTACCAGTACCGGCTCAACGCCTTCCTGGGCGGCGTGGCGATGTCGCTGGCCGTGATTCCGATCGTCTTCACGGTGGCCGAAGACGCGCTTGCCGCGGTCCCGAAGTATCTCCGGGAAGCGAGCCTCGCTCTCGGGGCGACGAAGTGGCAGACCGCGCTGTTTGTGACGCTTCCTGCCGCTACGCCGGGGGTGTTTGCAGCCGTCCTCCTCGGCTTCGGCCGCGCCTTCGGGGAGACGATGATCGTCCTGATGGCGACCGGAAACGCGGCGCTCCTGACCGCGAACCTGTTCGAGCCGGTCCGGACGATGTCGGCCACGATCGGAGCCGAGATGGCGGAAGTCGTCTTCGGCGATACGCACTACAATGTCCTGTTTCTCCTGGGGGCGATCCTCTTTATTTTCACCTTTTCGCTGAACGCCGTCGCTGAGATCTTCATCCGCCAGCGCCTGCTGAAGCGCTTCCGGGGGGTCTGAGCCATGATGAACAGCAAGATCCTCGGCCGTGCCGTGGTTGCACTTTCTGGGCTTTCGGCTCTCCTGATTGTCGCGGTTGTCATCTTCGTGATGGCCACGATCGTCATTGGCGGGAAGGACACGATCAGCTGGGAGTTCCTGGCGGCGGCGCCGTCCGAAGGCATGACGGAGGGAGGGATTTTCCCGGCAATCGTCGGGACCGCGCTCCTGGTCATCATCATGTCCATGGCGGGGGTCCCCATCGGGACGGTGACTGCGGTGTACCTGAGCGAGTACGCCAGCCGGAAGTCGCGCATCGCCCGCGCGATCAGGTTTGCCGTGAACACGCTGGCCGGCGTGCCCGCGATCGTGTTCGGGCTGTTCGGGCTCGGCTTCTTCGTCCAGTTCGTGGGCACGGGGATGGATCAGGCGCTCACGGGCGGCGTCGAGCTCCGGTGGGGGCAGCCGAACATCCTCTGGGCGTCGTTGACGATGGCGCTGCTCACCCTGCCCGTGGTGATCGTCTCGGTGGAGGAGGCGATCAAGACCGTGCCGCAGGACCTTCGCGCCGCCAGCCTGGCGCTCGGGGCCACCAAGTGGCAGACCATCTGGAAGATCGTGATCCCCAATTCGCTGACTGGCATCCTGACCGGCGGCATCCTTGCCGTGAGCCGCGGGGCCGGCGAGGTCGCTCCGATCCTCTTCACCGGGGCCGCCTATTTCCTTCCGCAGCTGCCCGGCGCCCTGTCGGACCAGTTCATGGAGCTGGGCTACCACATCTACATCATGTCGACCCAGTCGACGAACGTGGACGCGACCCGGGGCATCCAGTTTGCCACGACGCTCGTCCTGCTGCTGCTGACATTCCTCCTGAATTTCTCCGCCATCTTCCTCCGGTCGCGCGTGCGCGCCCGGCAGATCACCTGAGCAGGCTTCTGATGACTACGAGCCAACGGCGTTCCCAAGATCGTCACGCGCAACCTGAACCTGTGGTATGGCCAGAAGCAGGCCCTTCGTTCGGTCAATCTCGAAGTCCGGCCCAACCACGTCACCGCGCTGATCGGCCCTCGGGGTGCGGCAAATCCACGTACCTCCGGGCGCTGAACCGGATGAACGACCTCATCGACGACGTGAGGATCGAGGGGAGCGTGACGATCGACGATGTGGACATCTACGACCGTTCGGTGGACGTGGTCGAGCTCCGGAAGCGGGTCGGGATGATCTTCCAGAAGTCCAACCCGTTCCCGAAATCCATCTACGAGAACGTCGCATACGGGCCGAAGATCAACGGCATCCGCGACAGGTCTCGACTGGACGAGATCGTCGAGTCGACCCTGCGCCGGGCGGCGATCTGGGACGAGGTCAAGGACGACCTGAAGAAGAGCGCCCTGGCGTTGTCCGGCGGCCAGCAACAGCGCCTGTGCATCGCCCGCGCCCTGGCGGTGGACCCGGAAATCCTGCTGATGGACGAGCCCGCGAGCGCGCTCGACCCGATCGCGACGGCGAAGATCGAAGAGCTCATCTATGAGCTCAAGAGCAACTACACGATCGTCATCGTCACGCACAATATGCAGCAGGCTGCGCGGGCGAGTGACTATACCGGGTTCTTCTACATGGGAGAACTGATCGAGTTCGGCGAGACAAAGAAGATGTTCACCTCGCCGGAGAAGAAGCAGACGGAAGAGTACATCACCGGCCGGTTTGGCTGAGACCGGTCGGCACGAGGCAGGAAACGTCTATGGAACGGCATTTCGAGCGTGATCTCGAGCAGCTCAAGTCCGATCTCATCCGGATGGGGAGCGCGGTGGATAATCAGTGCAGGGCGGCCTGCCACGCCCTGTTCGAGGGCGATCTCGAAGAGGCACGGAGGGTCATACTCGCCGACCGGGAGATCGACGAGTTCGACACCCGGATCGACCGGCAGGTCCAGAGCATTTTCGCCCTGAATCAACCGGTGGCGGTGGATCTCAGGCTGAGCCTGGCCGCGTTGATGATCAATACGCAGCTGGAGCGAATCGGCGACATCGCGGTCAACATCGCCGAGCGTGCCCCTGCGCTGGCCCCGCACCGGGACTTCGTCGACGGCACCAGACTGCACGAGATGGCAGAGATTGCCCGCATCATGGTGCGGGATAGCCTCGACGCGTTCATCCACAGCGATGCGGACATCGCCCGTCGCGTCCTCGACAGCGACGATGTCGTTGACCGATTGAACGGGACGGTGTTCCGGCAGGTCGTTGAAGCCATGCAAGCCGACCATGAGGTGGTCGAACCGGGAGCCCATGCGCTGATCCTCTCCCGCCACATCGAACGCCTCGCGGATCACGCCACAAACATCGCCGAAGACGTGATTTTCCTCGTGGAAGCCCGCCTCGTCCGCCATCAGGACCATTCCTGACCTCCTCGCTGCGCGCCACGGTGAAGTTGCAGTTTGCCGCCGGATTCCCTAATTTCAACCTAGCTTTCAGTAAACGGGTGTACGCCTTTGTTATCAACGGGTCAGGATGGAACGACATTTCGTTCAGCAGATTGAGCTACTGAAGTCAGAGATCATCCGTATGGGGAGCGCGGCCGAGCACATGGTGGACGACGCCCTCCGCGCGTTCCTGGACCGGAGCCCCGAGGCGGCGCAGGCCGTCTTTCAGCAGGAGCACCAGGTCAACGCCTACGAGATCGGCATCGACAACGCCGTTGCCGATATGCTTGCCCTCCATCAGCCGGTGGCGAAGGACCTCCGGTTTCTGCTCGCGGCCATGAAGATCAACAACGACCTCGAGCGGATCGGGGACCACGCGGTGAACATCGCCGAGTCGGCCGTGACGTACGCGCGCCGGCCTTCGTTCTCCAACCCGGCAGACATCCCCCAGATGGCACAGATGACCCGCGAGATGCTCCGGATCGCCCTGGATGGATTCATCCACGGAAATCCCGACCAGTGCAGGGCGGTCCTCCGCAGCGATGACACCATCGACGATCTGAACCGCAAGATCGCGCAGGACGTCATGGCGGTCATCAAGTCGAATCCCGATGCAGTCGAGCAGGCGTTCGATCTCGTGCGGGTGAGCAGAAACCTCGAACGGATCGGCGATCTCGCCACGAACATCGCGGAAGAAGTCATTTACTATCTCGAGGCGCAGGTCGTGAAGCACCACATCGACCGCAACGCCGCCTCAGCCTGACGCAGCCCCCGGTTCTTTCTCGCCGACAGGGATCGCACAGCGGGAGTGTTTGACGATCCTTTTCGCGGGGTGCGGCCGGAGAAAATGTTTCACGATGTTTCACGGTCCCGCGTGAGCGGGATCTAACACAGGACCTCGTGGGCAAGATCATCGCAGTTGCAAACCAGAAGGGGGGAGTCGGGAAGACGACCACCGCCGTCAACCTGGCCGCGTGCATCGCGGCCGCGGAGAAGCGGACGTTGCTGGTCGATTCCGATCCCCAGGCCAACGCCTCGAGCGGCGTCGGTGTCCGCGGCGCCGAGGGGCGGACAACGTATGAGGTGATCGTCGACGGACTCCCCGCGGCGGATGCCGTCGTCGAGACCGCCATGCCGTATCTGTCGCTCGTGCCGTCGCACATCAACCTGGTCGGCGCCGAGGTGGAGCTGGTGGACACCGAGCAGCGGGAGTACCGCCTCAAGACGGCCCTGACAGGCGTGCGCGAGTCGTACGACTTCGTGATCATCGACTGCCCGCCCTCGCTCGGCCTCCTCACGCTGAACGCGCTGACCGCCGCGGACTCCGTCCTCATCCCGGTGCAGTGCGAATACTACGCCCTCGAAGGCCTTGGCCAGCTGTTGAACACGATCTCGATGGTGAAGCGCCAGCTGAACGAGCACCTGGATATCGAGGGCGTTCTTCTCACGATGTTCGACAGCCGGTTGCGCCTGTCGAACCAGGTGGTCGAAGAAGTGAAGCGCTACTTCGGCGACAAGGTGTTTCAGTCCGTGATCGCCCGGAACGTCCGCCTGAGCGAGGCTCCCGGATTCGGGAAGCCGATCATCCTCTACGACGCGGTGTCGACGGGGACGCGCAACTACATGGACCTCGCGCACGAAGTGCTGGTGCGCAACCATCATCAGATTCTTGCCACGTGAAGGAGGGAGTGATGACGAAATCCGTTCTGGGTCGGGGGCTCGCCTCGCTGATTCCGGGTCAGGCCGAAGCGGCGCCCGCGGTTGCGCCGCTGCGCCGCGACGACGGCGTCACCGACCGCATCATCGCGCACGTTCCGCTCGACCGCATCGAGCGGAATCCCTATCAGCCGCGCGCGGATTTTGATCCGGCCTCGCTGGATGAGCTTGCGCGCTCGATCCGCGAGAAGGGGGTGATCCAGCCGATCACCGTCCGGCGCCATGGCGAGGCCTACCAGCTTATCTCCGGCGAGCGCCGCGTCCGCGCCGCCAGGGACGCCGGGCTCGCGCACATCCCGGCGTACATCATCCGGGTCGCCACCGATGAGGAGATGCTTGAGCTCGCACTCGTCGAAAATCTTCAGCGCGAGCACCTCAACCCGATCGAGATCGCCATTTCATACCGGCGTCTGATCGATGAGTGCAGTTTCACGCAGGAAGAGGTGGCCCGCCGGATCGGGAAGGACCGCACCACGATCACGAACTCTCTGCGGCTGCTGAAGCTGCCGGAGGAGATTCAGAACGCGCTCCGGCACGGAACGCTCACCAGCGGCCACGCGCGGGCGCTGATCGCGATCGAGAACGAAGCGATGCAGCTCCATCTGTTCCACCGGATCACGCGGGACGAGCTGTCCGTCCGCGAGGTGGAGCGCCTCGTCCGGGGCAAGTCGCAGCGCAAGCCGTCGCGCCCGTCCCCGGCAACGGCGACGAACGCGCACCTCTCGAACGTGGAAGAGCGCATCCGCAGGATCCTGGGCACCAAGGTGACGGTCAGACCCCTGCAGAACGGACGGGGCGAAATCGTGCTGGAGTACTATTCGTCGGACGACCTCTCGCGGCTTGTGGAGCTCGTCGAAGAACTGGAACGCAGATAACAACTCTCCCGGAGCACGAGCATGAGCGATCGCATCGTTGTGGCAACCCCCTCCGCGCCTGCGGCCATCGGTCCGTACAGCCAGGCGGTCAGCGTGCCGCCGCTTGTCTTCACCGCCGGACAGATCGCCATCGTTCCGGCGACCGGACAGCTCGCGGGGGATGACGTGCGCACCCAGACGCGCCAGGTCCTGGAGAACCTCTCCGCGATTCTCCGCGCCGCCGGCACATCGCTTGACCGCGTGGTGAAGACCACCGTCTTCCTGAAAGACATGGCCGAGTTCCAGGCCATGAACGAAGTGTACGCGGAGTTCTTCCCGTCGTCCCCTCCGGCCCGCTCGACGGTGGAGGTCGCGCGCCTTCCGAAAGACGTGCGCGTTGAGATCGAGGCCATCGCGATTGTGAGCCGCTGATCGCAACCGCCATGCGCATAGCACACAGGATCTTTGCGCCGGCGCTGTGTGCGGCGCTCCCGTGCTTCGCCGTGCCGCTCTCCGCCCAGACGGCCGATGCGCCCGCCGGGGCCGGGTCATCCCTGCCGCCGCTGGTGTCCGCCGGCCGGGTCGATTCCCTCGCCAGCCAGCGCCAGACAAAATCCACGAGCACCGCAATGCTGCTGTCCGCCATCCTCCCGGGGGCAGGGCAACTGTACAATGAGTCGTACTGGAAAGTCCCGGTCGTCGTCGGCCTGGGCGGGTACTTCCTGATCGAGTTTCTGGACAACAACAAACTGTACGTGGATTACAGAGACCAGTACGAGGAAAGTCTCGACACAACGCCCGGCGGCGACACGAAGCTGCTGACCTACAGGGAATTCTACCGCGACCAGCGCGACACGTTCGCCTGGTACTTCATCATTCTGTATGCAGTCAACATACTGGACGCCTATGTGGACGCGTCGCTGTTCGACTTTGACGTCGGGGGTGATCTCGCGGGAGCGGCTCACGGCCCGCCGGCGCCGGGCGCCTCGCTCACCCTCAGAGTACGGTTCTGAGTCCTTCCAGCCACACACGACACGAGGATCCGCATGCTCAATTACATTTGGATCGGCCTCATTCTGCTGGGGATATTCGCGGCAGTGGGGAACGACATCCGGAATGAGATCGTCAACCCGTACCGGAACGGCGTCGAGATGCAGGGGATCGTCGAGATCGAGAAGAAACCCGGCCCGCTCCGGAGCAGCTGGGAGGGGATCCTCGTCATGAGCGGCGCCGCCTTCGCGAGCGCGTATGGCGTGCCCGACCCGGGCGCGGACATCCGCCAGCCCGTGACCGTCACGGTCGGGCAGGACGGGACGTCGACGATGAGCATGGTGCCCGACGCGGCGGCACCCGCGCTCTGGACGTCCATGGCGCACGCCGGATCGACAAAAGACCGGTTGATGGCCGATGTGCGATCCTTCACGGTCCTTGAGGATGGACTGCAGGCGCGCGTCTCGTTCGTCTGGGAGCCGATCCGGTTCGTCAAGCTCCGGGCCGTGACGCAGGCGGCGCTGGACTACGCGGGGACGGCGGTGACCATCGCCCTCGGGCTCATCGGCATCATGGCCCTCTGGCTCGGCGTGATGAAGGTGGCGGAGGAGGCCGGCATTCTCAAGATTGTCACGCGCGCACTGACGCCCGTGACCCGGCGGCTCTTCCCGGACGTCCCGCCCGACCACCCCGCGGTCGGAGCGATCATCATGAACATCTCGGCCAACATGCTCGGCCTGAGCAACGCCGCGACGCCCATGGGACTGAAAGCGATGGAGGAGCTGAACAAGCTGAATCCCCGCGCCGGCGTTGCCACGAACTCCATGATCACGTTCCTCGCGATCAACACAGGCGGCCTGATCCTGATTCCCGCAACCGCAATCGCCGTCCGGGCCGCAGCCGGTTCGGCGAATCCCGGCATCATCATCGGGACGTCCATCGTCGGCGCCGGTGTCGCCACGATCGCGGGTGTCGCCGCGTCGAAGATTCTGCAGCGGCTGCCTCGCTACCGCAAGGCGATGGAGGTGGACAATGGCTGACTTCTTCCGTTCGCTGATCTCGCTGGTATCGTATGTCGCGATACCGTTCGTCCTGGTCCTCTTCCTGGGCTGGGGGCTGTTCAAGAAGGTCAAGGTGTACGAAGTGTTCGTCGAGGGCGCGAAGGACGGGTTCAATGTCGCGATCCGCATCATCCCGTACCTGGTGGCGATGCTCGCGGCGATCGGCATCTTCCGCGCCAGCGGAGCCATGGAGGTTCTCGTCGCCGTCCTTGCCCCGGTCACCACGCTGATCGGCATGCCTCCGGAGACCCTGCCGATGGCGCTGATGCGCCCGCTCTCCGGCAGCGGATCGATCGGCATCATGACAGAACTGATGAAGGTGCATGGGCCGGACTCGCTGATCGGAATCCTGGCCTCCACGATGTACGGCAGTTCGGAGACGACCTTCTACGTGCTGGCGGTGTACTTCGGGACGGTGAACATCCGTAACACCCGCCATGCGGTGCCGACGGGTATCATCGCCGACATTGCAGGGATGCTCGCTGCGGTCTGGATCGTGAATCTGTTGTTTTGAGTCAAAACCGGGCCATTTTCTTGCTTTTGCGAAGGTCCGTGGATATATTCGGGAGCGCAAGCATCCCCGGGTGGGCTCACCCTGTTCCTCTCAAACCTTCGACGACCGCTTCCATAGATCTCTATGCGTCTTCTCAATAAGCTTGTCGTTTCCTCGCTCCCCCTGGTTCCTCGTTCCGTGGTCAGATTCTTCGCGGGACGCTACATCGCCGGCGAAACGCTCGGCCATGCCGTCACGTGCGTCCGCCAGCTGAATGCCGACGGCGTCTGCGCGACCATGGACGTGCTCGGCGAGGACATCACGACGCGCGAGGAGGCCATCGCTGCCCGCGAGCAGTGCAACCAGGTCCTGCGCGCCATAACGCGGGAAAAGCTGGACTCGAACCTCTCGATCAAACTGACGTCCCTCGGGCTCAAGCTGGACAAAGCCTTCTGCATCGAGAACGTCCGCGAGATCCTCAAGGTGGCGCAGAAGGAGGGGATCTTCGTCCGCGTGGACATGGAAGACTCCACCTGCACGACCGACACCATCGACGTGTTCACGGCGCTCTTCAAGGAGTTCCCCCGCATGGGGATCGTGGTCCAGGCCTATCTGCACAGGACCGAGCAGGACGTGCGGAATCTCCTCGCCGCCGGCGCCGGGTTCCGGCTGTGCAAGGGGATCTATAAAGAGCCGCCCGCGATCGCCTTCCAGGACAGGGGAGAAGTGCAACGGAATTTCCTGCGGCTTCTGGAGCTGATGCTGACGCGGGGCGCATACGTGGGGATCGCCACACACGACTCCGTCCTTGTCGATGGGGCCGAAGGGATGATCACGCGCCTGGGGCTCCGCCGCGACCAGTACGAGTTCCAGATGCTGCTGGGTGTGCGGCCCGAGCTTCGGAAGAAGCTCGTCAGGGCCGGTCACAAGGTCCGCCTGTATGTGCCGTTCGGCGAGCACTGGTATGCATACTCGCTCCGGCGATTCAAGGAGAACCCCGAGGTTGCGGGGTACGTGTTCCGCGCACTCTTTCGGAGAAACAACTAACACGGTGGTCCCGCCGCCCCGGGCGGCGGGACATTCACAGTTCACTACGATAGGAGCTTTCATGGCAGACAAACGCCATATCCCCTTCGTCCCGCCCGACACGGACATGAAGGAATTCACCGTCCGCGCTCTGGTGATCGGTCTGGTCATGTGCGTTGTCCTCGGAGCTGCGAATGCGTACCTCGGCCTGAAGGCCGGCATGACGATCGCCGCCACCTATCCTGCGGCGGTGATCGGGATGGCGCTCCTGAGAATCTGGAAGGGGACGATTCTCGAGGAGAACTTCGCCCGTACGGTCGGCTCGATCGGCGAATCCGTCGCCGCCGGGGCGATCTTCACGCTCCCCGCGTTCCTCATCGCCGGCGTCTGGATGGAATTCTGGTCGCCGCGCCACTATCTCGAGGCGAGCGCGATCATGCTGGTCGGCGGCGTCATCGGGATCATGTTCGTCACGGTGCTCCGGCGCGTGATGGTCGAAGACCCGGACCTGCCGTTCCCCGAGTCGCGCGCGGCTGCCGAGATCCACAAGGCCGGCAGGACGGGGACCAGCGGAGCCAAGTTCCTGTTCGGCGCCATGGGGATCGGGGCCGTCATCCAGGCCCTCAAGGAGTTCAGACTCTTCGCGTCGCACTGGGAGCAGTTCCTTCCGTTCATCGGAAAGAAGATCAGCTTCGCCAACGGCACGTCGGTCCAGGCGGGCGGCGGCATTCTCCTCAGCTCTCCGGGCGTGAGCCCCGCGTACATCGGCGTCGGCTACATCATCGGGCCGCAGCTGGCCGCGCTGAACTTCACGGGCGGCCTCCTGGCCTGGGGCCTCTTCGTTCCGCTCCTGCTGTATTTCCTCGGGCCCGAGCTGACCGCATCGCTCCAGGCGGCCGGCGCCGACGTGACGTCCGACGCGACCTGGTCCGGCATGGCCACCCAGGTGTGGCGGACCATCGTCCGCCCGATCGCGATCGGCGGCATGCTGATGTCGGCCGGCTTCACGCTCTTCCGGATGCGCAAGAGCCTGGCGTCGGGCATCAGCCGGGCGGTCAGGGACGTGCGGAAGGCCGCGGGCGAGTCGCACCAGGGCGAGGCACGCCACGAGCATGACATCAGCTTCAAGTGGGTGTTCATCGGCCTCGCTGCGGCGACGGTCGCGACGTTCATCATCTACAACTACTTTGCGGGTGACGTGCGTTGCGGCAGGGATCGCGACGCTGGTGATGGTCGTGGCCGGGTTCTTCTTCTCGGCGGTCTCCGGCAACCTGGTCGGGCTTATCGGCTCCAGCAACAACCCGATCAGCGGACTGACGATCTCCACGCTGATCATTGCCGCGCTGCTGATGGTGATCCTCGGCGTCTCCGGGATGCCTGGCGTGGCGGCGGTCCTCGGCGTGGCGGCGGTCATCTGCGTCGCGGCTGCGGTCGCCGGCGAGATGCTGCAGGACCTGAAAGTCGGGCACATCCTCGGCGGCACGCCCTGGAAGATGCAGGTCGGCGACCTCTTCGGGGTCGCGCTCGCGGCGGCGGTGATGTTCTTCCCGCTGCTCATCCTGCATGAAGGCGACATCAAGCAGGGCGGCACGGGCCTCGGCGGTCAGCAGTATCCCGCCCCCCAGGCCAGCCTCATGGCGATCCTCGCGAACGGCATCGTCGGCGGAGACATGGCGTGGCCGCTGATCATCGTCGGCATCCTCATGGCGTTCGGGTTCATCCTCCTTCGCGTGAAGAGCCCGATGCTCGTGTGCGTCGGGATGTACCTTCCGCTCGAGACGTCGTTCGCCATCTTCATCGGCGGGCTGATCAAGGGGATCCTGGACAAGTACGTCGCGAAGCGCGGTCTCAACGAGGCGCAGAAGATCCGCACGGAGAACAACGGCGTCCTGCTGGCGTCCGGTCTGATCGCCGGCGAAGCGTTGGTCGGGCTCGTCTTCGCGTTGCTGGCCATCCTCGAGATTCAGTACACGACCTGGCTGACGTCGATCAGCACGGTGTTCCCGCTGTCGTTCGGGTTCAGCCTCCTGGTGTTTGTGCTTGTTGCGTATGTCTTGGTTTCCACGCCGTTGAAGAACGCCGGACGGGCTGATGAGCCAGCGCCGCCGAGCGCAATGATGTAAGAAAGGACCAGGTATTCATGAGTAACCCGATCGAGGGACTGCGGCCTGAGGCCGTATGGAAGTACTTCGCCGAGATCTCCAGAATCCCGCGCTGCTCGAAACACGAGGAGAAGATCTCCAGGTACGTCTTCGACACCGCGAAGCGCATGGGGCTTCAGGCGTCGATGGACACGTTCGGCAACGTGGTCGCCAGGAAGCCGGCGTCCGCGGGGAAGGAACACGTGACCCCGATCGTGCTTCAGGGCCACCTGGACATGGTGTGCGAGAAGAACAAGGGGACCGTGCACGACTTCGCAAAGGATCCCCTCCGTCTCGTGCGGCACGGGAACGCGATGATGGCCGACGGGACGACCCTCGGCGCAGACAACGGCATCGCCGTCGCAACCAACCTCGCGATCATGGAGGACTCCTCGCTGCAGCACGGCCCGCTGGAGTTCCTCTTCACCGTGGATGAGGAGACAGGGCTGACCGGGGCGAACAATCTCGGCCCGGATTTCCTCAAGGGCCGGACCCTGATCAATCTGGATTCAGAAGAGGAAGGGGCGCTGTACGTTGGGTGCTCCGGCGGGCGGAACACGACGGCGACGTGGAAGCTTGCCCGTCAGGCGGCGCCGCCGAGGTCGGCCGCGGGCGTCGTGCGGGTGAAGGGGCTCAAGGGCGGGCATTCCGGCCTGGAGATCGACAAGAATCGCGGGAACGCGATCAAGATCCTGGGCAGGGTGCTGCTGGCGTTGCAGCCGGCCGGCGCGCGGCTCGTATCGCTCGACGGCGGGAACAAGACCAACGCGATCCCGCGCGAGGCCGAGGCCGCGATCACGCTCCCCACAAACAGGTGGGACGCTGCAGCGGCGATCGTGAAGGAGTTCGACGATACCGTCCGCGCCGAATGCGCGACGGTGGAGCCCGATCTCTCGATCGGCCTCGAAGAGGCGAAAGGCCTCAAGCGCGTGAAGGTGATGTCGCGCGGTCTGCAGCGCAAGGTCCTGGCCGCGATCTCGGCGTTCCCGCATGGCGTCACCAAGATGAGCGCCGACATTCCGGGTCTTGTCGAGACCTCCACAAATGTCGCGGTCGTGCGGATGATGCCGAAGGCGGTCGAGATCATTACGAGCCAGCGCAGCTCGGTGGCGAGCGAGCTGGACGAGATCTGCCACACCGTGCGCTCGGTCTCCGAGCTCGCCGGGGCGAAGGCGTCCACAACGGAGGGCTACCCCGGCTGGAAGCCGAACCTGGACTCTCCAATCCTCAAGACCGCGGTCAAGACCTACGCGCAGCTCCACGGCAAGGAGCCCGCGGTGAAGGCGATCCACGCCGGTCTCGAGTGCGGCATCATCGGGGAGAAATACCCCGGGATGGATATGGTCTCCATGGGCCCGACGCTCGAAGGCGTGCACTCGCCCGACGAGAAGATCCACATCGACACCGTCGAAAAGTACTACGACTTTCTCCTGGCGATTCTCCGGAATGTCTCCTGACGCGGGGGACACGGTGACGTCGGGAAGCAGGGGAACCGGTCCGGGCAGCGGCGAGCGGCCCGAGGCTCCGAAAGCGTATCGCTGGCTGGTGCTGGTTCTCATCAGCCTCGCGATGTTCGGGAACTACTATGTGTACGACAGCATCAGCCCGCTGGCCGATGTCCTGAAGGCACAGCTCGGGTTCTCGGATTCGAACATCGGGCTGCTGAACGCGATCTACTCGATCCCCAACATCATCATGGTGCTGGTGGGAGGGATCATCATCGATCGCATCGGCACGCGGGTCTCCACGTTCCTCTTCGCGCTCCTCTGTCTGCTGGGAGCGGTGATCACGGTGTCCACAGGGACGCTGGAGGTCATGGCCGCAGGGCGTCTCGTGTTCGGCCTCGGCGCGGAATCGCTCATTGTCGCGGTGACCACCGCGATCGCGAAGTGGTTCAGGGGGAAGGAGCTGAGCTTCGCGTTCGGCATGAATCTCACCATCGCGCGCCTCGGTTCGTTCGCCGCGTTGAACTCGCCGTCCTGGGGATCATCCCTGTACGAATCCTGGAGGCTGCCGCTTCTCGTCTCCGTGGTTGCCGGCGTGGTGTGCGTTGCCGGTGCGGTCGTCTACTGGGGGCTGGAGGTGCAGGCGGACAAGCGGTATCGCCTGGACGCCGCCGGGTCGACGGACAAGCTGGTGCTCTCCCAGCTCTGGGATTTCGGCCGTTCGTACTGGTTTATCGTGGCGATGTGCGTGACGTTCTACTCGGTGATCTTCCCGTTCCAGACGTTTGCGGTGAAGTTTTTCATGGAAGCCCACGGGACCGATCGCGAAACAGGCGGGTTCCTGTCGAGCATGCTGACGCTTTTCGCGATGATTGCGACGCCGCTGTTCGGTCTCCTGGCTGACAGGGTGGGGAAGCGGGCCACGCTCATGATTTACGGCACCCTGCTGCTGCTGCCCGTCTACTTGATGATGGCATATACGTCCGTCTCCTTGTATATTCCGATGGCGATGATGGGGGTGGCGTTCTCGCTGATTCCGGCCGTCATGTGGCCGTCCGTCGCATACATCGTGGGGCAGGAGCGGCTGGGAACGGCGTTCGGCCTCATGACGATGATCCAGAATATCGGGCTCGCCGGGCTGAACCTGCTGATCGGATGGACGAACGACATGTACGCGGCCAGCGAGGCGAATCCGGCCGGATACACGCCCGGGATGTGGGTCTTCACCGGGCTCGCC
Source organism: uncultured Ignavibacteria bacterium (assembly GCA_963701735.1). Lineage (GTDB taxonomy): Bacteria > Bacteroidota > Ignavibacteria > UBA10030 > UBA6906 > CAWABB01. The sequence goes on from CAVPBI010000017.1 coordinate 118,613, forward strand.
ATCTGCGGCCTCGTGTTCGCCCTGTTGCTGCGGCGCTCTGAAACCGGGCCTGGCGCGCACGGACTTGAAACCATAACGGTGAAATCTTCCAGCTGAACCGACTGTGACCGGCAAGACGTTTCACATATTGATCCTCGAGCACAACCCGAACGACGCGGAGATGATCGAGGCGCAGCTCCACAAGGTGGCGCTGACCACGTCGACGAAGCGCGTGGGGACGAAGGAGATGTTCCTCAGGGCGATCGAGGAGTTCGATCCGGACATCATCGTCGCCGACTACGCCGTCCCGCGGTTTGACATCCTTGCGGCGCTGAAGCAGGCCTCGGTGGATCTGCCGGGGCTCCCGTGGGTGATCGTGTCCTCCGCCGGAAGCGAAGAAGCGGCCGTGTCCTGTCTGAAGGCCGGTGCGTCCGATTACCTCAGCAAGAAGAACCTGACGCGCCTGGCTCCGACCGTGAAGTCGTTGCTGGAAAAGAGAGCGGCCGCCGAAGCCCGCGGCTCGGAATCGCAGAAGCAGCCTGAGACGGCGGCTCCCGACGATGCACCCGCCGCCCCGGCGCCGGCGGTGCAGGCAACAGCCCTACCAGCACCCGCGCCCGAGTCCGATGCGGGCCTTGCGTCCCTCTTCAGCGCCCTGGTGGCCGCGACGCCCGACCTGATCGCCTTCGTGGACATCGACGGGAAGCGCCTCTACAATAATCCCGCGTACGGCGGTGTGCTCGAGGATCCTGATATTCTCCAGGGAACCGATTCGTTCCTGGATATTCATCCGGATCACAGGGAGCTGGTCAAGCGGGTGTTTCTCGACTCGCTGCGCACCGGGAGCGGCCGCCGCATCGAGTACAGGCTCCTGGACCTTCATGGCAACACCAGGACCATCGAATCCCAGGGCACGATCCTGCGCGAGCCCGACGGGAAGATCCGCTGCCTGGCGATCATCTCCCGCGACGTCTCGGAGCGGAAGCGCGCCGACACCGCGTTCCAGGGGCTCGTCGCAGGGACAGCATCCACGACCGGTTCAGAATTCTGCACGGCGCTCGTGCGCCATCTCGCGAACACGCTGAACGTCAAATACGCGCTGGTCTCGGAGCTCGTTCCCGGCAAGCGCGACCGGGTGCGCGCGCTCGCCTACTGGGCCGCCGGCCAGTGGGTCCCCTCCTTCGAGTACGACGTCAAAGGAATGACGTGCGAGAAGGTGATTCTGGACGGGAAGATGACCTACTACCCGGACCACGTGCAGACGCTGTTTCCCGGAGAGAAGTCGCTCCCCGCGATGCACGCGATCTGCTATCTCGGTATCCCGTTCCACGACCAGGCCGGCGAACTCATGGGGCACCTGTTCGTCATGGACGACAAACCCCTGGCCGACTATGAGCGGGCGCGTTCCCTGATGGGTATCTTTGCCGCGCGCGCCGCGATGGAGCTCGAGCGCAAGCGCACGATCGACCGCCTCCAGAGATCGGAAGCCTCGATGCGATCGATCCTGGAGTCCCTGAACGACGGCATCATCATGACCGACATGGAAGACGCCATCACGTACGTGAATCCGCGGATGACAACGCTTCTCGGGTACGCGGCGTCCGACATGACCGGGAAGCTCGCGTCCTCCCTGCTCCTTCCGCAGGACGAGTGGGAGATGCTGCAGGAGCGGAACCTGGAACGTGCGCAGGGGATAGCGGAGCGCTACACCACCAAGATGCGCCGCAAAGACGGAAGCTTCGTCCCCGTCGCCCTCAGCGCGGCCCCGTACCGGGACCAGCACGGCGAAGTCGTCGGGACTCTGGCCGTGGTGATCGAGCTGGGACCTGCCTCCTGACGCCCGCGCGGCCGCGGGTATCGGCGGCCTGTCGACTCCTTCCATCGCGAAAAAACCGTCGTCCCGGTGTAGGATTGTACGAGGGGTGAGGCCCGCCCGCGGCGGCCGCATATGACAACAGCGGAGACATGAGCACCTATCGACTTGTCACGGATCTTGTCCCGAACGGGGACCAGCCGGACGCCATCCGCCAGCTCGCGGAGGGCGTACAGCGCGGGGACCGCTACCAGACGCTTCTCGGCGTCACCGGAAGCGGCAAGACCTTCACCGTCTCCAACGTGATCGCCGGCCTGGACAGGCCCGTGCTGGTCATGTCCCACAACAAGACGCTCGCCGCCCAGCTGTACGGCGAGTTCAAGTCGTTCTTCCCGCACGACCGCGTCGAGTTCTTCATCAGCTACTACGATTACTACCAGCCCGAGGCGTACGTCCCGTCCACCGACACGTACATCGCCAAGGACGCATCGATCAACGACGAGATCGACCGGCTGCGGCTGCGCGCGACAAGCGCCCTGCTCAGCGGCGACAGGAACGTGATCGTCGTGGCCTCGGTGAGCTGCATCTACGGCATCGGCGCGCCGGAGGAATGGGCCAGCCAGGTGGTGGTCGTGCGGAAAGGGGAGAGGCTCGAGCGGAACGACATGCTGAAGAAGCTGTTGAACATCTACTACACGCGGAACGATTTCGAGTTCGTCCGCGGAACCATGCGGGTGCGCGGCGACGTCGTGGAAGTGATCCCTGCCTACGAGAACGAGGAGGCGCTGCGCATCGAGTTCTTCGGCGACGTCATCGAGCGGATCTCGTACATCAACCGGGTGGACGGCGCGGTGGTGGGAGAGACGGACTACGAGGTGATCTACCCGGCGAAGCAGTTTGTGACGTCGAAGCAGACGCTCGAGCGCGCGATCCGGGGGATCGAGGAGGAGCTCGAGAGCCGCCTGACCGACCTGCGCGCGCGGAACAAGCTTGTGGAAGCCCAGCGGCTCGAGCAGCGGACCCGGTTCGACATCGAGATGATGCGCGAGGTTGGCTACTGCTCGGGGATCGAGAACTACTCCCGCCACATCGCAGGCCGCCCGCCGGGATCGCGGCCCCACTGCCTGCTGGACTACTTCCCGAAGGATTTCCTGCTGGTCATCGACGAATCCCATGTCACGGTCCCCCAGATCGGCGGGATGTACTACGGAGACAGGTCGCGCAAGGTGACGCTGGTCGAGCACGGATTCCGGCTCCCGTCGGCGCTGGACAACCGGCCGCTCACCTTCGACGAATGGGAGACGATGGTGCCGCAGGTGATCTTCGTCAGCGCCACGCCGGGCGACTACGAGCTTGAGCACTCGAAGGGCGTCGTGGTGGAGCAGGTGATCCGCCCGACGGGCCTGGTCGACCCCGAGGTGGAGATCCGCCCCGTGAAGAACCAGATCGACGATCTGATCGCCGAGATCCGGACGCGCACGGCACGGAACGAGCGGGTGCTGGTCACCACGCTCACGAAGCGCATGGCCGAGGATCTGACGGAATACCTGCTGGATATCGGGATCAAAGTGCGCTACATCCATTCCGAGGTCGACGCCCTGGAGCGTGTGGAGATCCTCCGCGACCTGAGGCTGGGAGATTTCGATGTGCTCGTGGGCGTCAACCTCCTCCGCGAAGGGCTCGATCTGCCCGAGGTCTCGCTCGTCGCGATCCTGGACGCGGACAAGGAGGGCTTCCTGCGGTCGGAACGGTCGCTGATCCAGACGGCCGGCCGGACCGCCCGCAATCTGAACGGCAAGGTGCTGCTGTATGCCGACACGGTCACCGGGTCGATGGCGAGGATGATGGAAGAAACCGGCCGCCGGCGCACGAAGCAGGTCGCCTACAATGAAGAGCACAACATCTCCCCGCAGACGGTGTACAAGACCGTGAACGAAGTGCTTGCCGCGACGGCGGTGGCGGATGTGAAGGCCTCGCGCGATGCGCGGCGCGAGCGGCTGCGGCCGGCCAAGATCGCGGAGAGCGTGCTCCGGTATCTCACGCCGGAGCAGAAGCGGGATCTGATCGAAGAGCTGCGGCAGGAAATGGTGAAGGCGTCGAAGGACCTGGAGTTTGAACGTGCCGCAGGGCTCCGTGACGAAATCCGGCGGCTGGAAGAGCAAGCATCGGGGCATGACCCCGGGAAGGGTTCACGGGCCAGGTGAGGAGCTTCTTCCGCCCCGTCATCTATCCACTCCTCGACTTTCTGTATCCCCCTCTTTGTCTCTCCTGCGGCAATCGTCTCGCTGAAATCGACGCGCTCCTGTGCACCCCTGCACACGCCGCGCTCCCGGGCTGGACTATCACGACGTCACGCTCCAGCGGGCGCGCATCGACCTCTGCAATGAGTGCGCCGTCGAAGATATGACGGTCCTCTGGCATTTCGAAGGTCCCGTGCGCGATCTCGTTCACTCCATCAAATACGGCGGACTCCGGTCGGCGGCCGAGAAGGCGGGCGGAAGGTTGGGGCGGCACCTGGAGCGAGCGCCGGACAGGTGGCTCCCTGATCTCATCATCCCGGTCCCATTGCACCCGGCCCGCCTCCGGGAGCGTGGCTACAATCAGTCGGCCTGCATCGCGAGGGGAGTGTCCCGCATCTCCGGGGTGCCGGTGTACGAGGACGCGGCGGTCCGGACGAGGAACACCGCAACGCAAACCTCCCTGGACCGTATCCAGCGCAGGGAGAATGTCGCAGGGGCTTTCCGCATCCGGCGCCCGGAGATCATACGCGACGCGCGCGTTCTGATCGTCGACGATGTGGTGACAACCGGGGCCACTGTCGGCGCTCTTGCGCTGGCCTTGCAGCAATCGGGGTCTCGTGCGTGCGCAGTCGCCGGCCTGGCGATCGCGCTGGACGACGTCACGCAGGCTGAGGCGCCCGGTGGCAGGGGCGGGCAGCGCAGGGATGGCTGACGGGACGGCAACGCCGCGCGGGAAGGTGGCACCGGCAGGCCTGGCGCGTTGCACACATGAGTGGCACGTCCGACTGGGACCCCGGTGCAATTGATGGCTCGTGTCCTTACATTGACATGCAGCTGCCGCAGCAGCTGTTCGGTTGGCCGCTCCCGCAGCTGATTCGCTTCGCTGCTCTTCCATGTCTCCGCGTTCATCCTCAACGGTTGGGAGACCCCCGATGCTTCGCGCTTGCCGCTCTTTCATGAGGTTCGTTCCCGGTATTCCGGTCGCGCTCGTGCTCGTTCTCCCTGGCTCTTCCGGGAGACTCGCGGCGGCTCAGCCGGACTCCGTCTTTACCTCGTCAAACCTTCCGATTGTCGTCATCGACACGCACGGGCAGACCATCGCCGATGAACCCAAGATCACTGCCGACATGGGGATCATCGACAACGGAGCAGGGGTCCGGAACTATCTGACAGATCCCTTCAACCAACTACGACGGGTCGATCGGCATCGAGATCCGTGGCTCGTCATCCCAGCAGTTTCCCAAGAAGCAATACGGCGTGGAGACGCGCGACTCCGCGGGCGCGGATATGAACGTTTCCCTCCTGGGCCTTCCGGATGAAGCCGACTGGGTCCTGTCCGCACCGTACAGCGACAAGTCGCTGATCCGTGACGCGCTGACGTACACGCTCGCCCGGCAGACCGGCCACTACGCAAGCCGCGCCCGCTTCTGCGAGGTGGTGATCAACGGCGACTACAAGGGCCTGTATGTCCTGTTCGAAAAGATCAAGCGCGACAAGAACAGGGTAAACGTATCCAAGATGGCCGCGGTCGACACCACCGGCGACAAGCTGACCGGTGGATACATCGTCAAGATGGACAAGCTTGACGGAAGCGACACGCAGGGGTGGTACTCCGGTTTCCCTCCGTACCCCGGCGCATGGCAGAAGGTTTACTACCAGTACCACTATCCGGAGTATGCGGACCTTGCTCCCCAGCAGCGGGCGTACATCCAGCGATGGATGCGGGATTTCGAAATCGCCATGGAGCTGCCGACGTACGCGGACACGGCACTCGGCTATCCTCATTACATCGATGTGACGTCGTTCGTCGACGGAATCCTCGTGAGCGAGCTGGGCAAGAACGTCGACTCGTACCGCCTGAGCACTTTCTTCCACAAGGACCGGGACAGCAAGGGCGGCAGGCTGGTCATGGGTCCGCTCTGGGATTTCAACCACGCCTTCGGAAACTCCGACTACTACGACGGCGCGTTGACCGACGGCTGGCAGCTCATCTATCTCGCCACCAATCAGAACTTCCATGCGATCGACGTGTGGCAGGGTCCGTTCTGGTGGAAGAAGCTGTTCGAGGAGGCGGGTTTCGCGGGCAGGATGTATGATCGGTGGATGGCGTTGCGCGGCGGCGTCTTCTCGGATGCGGCAATCGCGGCGACGATCGACTCGCTCACGGGGATGCTATCGGAAGCCCAGGCGAGGAACTTTGACCGGTGGCCGATCCTGGGCATGTACGTGTGGCCGAACGCCTACGTGGCGCAGACCTACGCAGAGGAGCTGGAGTACGTGAAGCAATGGGTCCGGGACCGCCTTCAGTGGATGGACGCGGCGTTGGGTCTCGAAAGCGTGACCCCGGGAGAGGGGACAGACGGATTGCCCGGGCAGATTGTGCTCGACCAGAACTATCCCAACCCTTTCAACGCGGGGACGGAGATCAGCTACCGTCTCCCCTTTGCAGCGCACGTCCAGCTGACGTTGTACGACATGCTGGGGAGGGAAGTGAGGGTGCTGGTGGATGAAGACGCGGCGGCCGGGGTTCACAGGGCTCGCGTCGATGCTAACGGCCTGGCCTCGGGAGTGTACCTGTACCGCCTGAATGTCCGCCCGGACAATGCCGGCGTCGGGTCCAGGAGGCGGGTCCAGACATTGAATCCGGGTCTTCCCTGACAAAGCGGCTGGTACTCGTCAGGTAGCCGCGTCTGCCATTCCGTCAGCATGACGCGGCCGGTCGCAACGCACCCTCCGGCCGCAGCGCGCAATATTGACAATGCTGACGGTTCTTGCTAGATTTATTAGATTTTTGCCGCAGCAACGCTTCGATCCCGGAATCCCCGGATCGCAGTCTTACTACCCAACTTGAACCTTCGGAGGCGTATCATGGCGATTAATGTTGGATTGAACGGATTCGGACGTATCGGGCGCCTTGTCCTTCGGCGCATGATCCAGGACGGCAACTTCAATGTCGTCGGCATCAACGACATCACGGATGCCAAGACGCTTGCATACCTCTTCAAGTACGACTCCGTGCACGGCGTGTACCCGGGCGCCGTCAGCCACGATGCCGATGGAATTATCGTCGACGGCCGCAAGTTCAAGGTCATGGCAGAGAAGGATCCCAGCAAGCTGCCATGGAAGGACCTCGGCGCCACGATCGTGATCGAAGGCACCGGCGTCTTCACGAGCAGAGAGAAGCTGTCGATGCACCTCGCCGCCGGCGCGAAGAAAGTCCTGTTGACGGCGCCTGCGAAGGACGAGATCGACGCCACGGTCGTCCTGGGGGTCAACGATCAACTTCTCAAGGGCACCGAGACGCTGCTCTCGAACGCCTCCTGCACGACGAACTGCCTGGCACCGATGGTGCAGGTGCTGCACACCGAGTTCGGCCTCGACCACGGCTTCATGACCACCGTGCACTCATACACGAACGACCAGCGCGTGCTCGATCTTCCGCACAAGGATCTGCGCCGCGCCCGCGCCGCAGCACTGTCCATCATTCCCACGACGACGGGAGCCGCACGGACCGTCGGCAAAGTCATCCCCGAGCTGAAGGGGAAGCTGGACGGGTTCTCGCTTCGCGTGCCCACGCCCGACGGATCGATCACGGATCTCGTGGCGATTCTGAAGCGCCCGGTCACCAAGGAAGAGGTGAACGCCGCGATGAAGAAGGCCGCCGACGGCCCGATGAAGGGGATCCTGCAGTACACGGAAGACGAGATCGTGTCGTCCGACATCATCGGCAACCCCCACTCCTGTATCTTTGACTCGAAACTCACGATGGCGATGGGCTCCACGGTGAAGGTGTTCGGCTGGTACGACAACGAATGGGGCTTCTCCTGCCGCGTGATCGACCTGCTGAAGAAGATCGCCTGAGGCCGCCCATGGATACCCTCACCATAGACGATGTAGTGCTGGGGGGGAAGAAGGTCCTCATCCGGGTCGACTTCAATGTCCCGATGACGGCGGACCTGAAGGTCGCGGACGATACGCGTATCGTCGAATCGCTCCCCACCATCAAGAAGGTGCTGGACAGCGGCGCGTCGGCGATCCTGATGAGCCATCTGGGCCGCCCGAAAGGGAAGCCGACCGTCGAGTTCTCGCTGGCGCCCGTTGCGGAACACCTCGGGAAGCTGCTGAACAAGCCGGTCAAGTTCGCCCCCGACTGCCTTGGCGCGGAGACGGAAAAGATGGTGCAGGCCTTGAAGCCGGGCGAGTGCCTCCTCCTCGAAAACCTCAGGTTCTACGGAGAGGAGGAGAAGAACGACCTCGACTTCGCGAAGAAGCTTGCCTCGTACGGAGAGGTGTACGTCAACGACGCGTTCGGTACCGCGCACCGCGCCCATGCCTCCACGGAGGGCGTCACGCGGTTCCTGAAGCCCTCGGTCGCCGGCTACCTGATGAAGAAGGAGATCGAGTATCTGGGCGCTGCTGTCGCCCAGCCCCGCAGGCCGTACGTCGCGATTCTCGGCGGCGCCAAGATCTCCGGCAAGATCGACGTGATCGAGAACCTGCTCCCGAAGGTGGACGTGCTGGTGATCGGCGGCGGAATGGCGTTCACGTTCTTCCAGGCGCAGGGGTACGAGATCGGCGATTCGCTGGTTGAGCAGGACAAGGTCGCACTGGCGCGAAAGATCCTCGAGGACAGCCAGGCGAAGCGCATGCGGCTGATTCTGCCCGTGGACTGCGTGATTGCAGATAGGCTCGACAACAACGCGCAGCGCAAAGTCGTCCCCGTGACGAAGATCCCGGCCGGATGGCGCGGCCTGGACATCGGACCGGAGACCGTCAAGATTATCAATATGGAAGTGCGCCGGGCGAAGACGGTGGTCTGGAACGGCCCCATGGGCGTGTTCGAGATGCCCAATTTCGCCAACGGCACCCTCGAAGTCGCGCGCGTCCTCGCGGATGCCACGGCCGCCGGGGCCACGACCATCGTTGGTGGCGGAGACTCCGCGGCAGCCATTGCCGCGGCCGGGTTCGAGAAGAAGGTGTCACACGTGTCCACCGGCGGCGGTGCGTCCCTCGAATTCCTCGAGGGGAAGACGCTGCCGGGGCTTGCGGCGCTGGACACGCGGTGAACCATCGGCCGGTCGCCGTTGTTATGATGTAGGCATTGAGGCGAGAGCACAGAGGACCAGGTCGATATGTCATATTCAGGCACACGGTGGGCCGGTTCAACATACCGGCCCACGTTTTTCGGGGGGTTCTCGCTGTTCCCGCCTGTCATCAAGGCCCTCCTCGTTATCAACGTCGCGGTCTGGCTGCTGCTGGACGTGCTCCTGCAGCCGTTCCGGTACCACGATGTTCCGATCTTCGCCATCTTCGCGGAGTATCTTGCGCTCTGGCCGCTGGGGGAGAACTTCTGGCCCTGGCAGGTTTTCACCTACATGTTCCTGCACGGCGGGTTGTTCCACCTGCTGTTCAATATGCTCGCCCTCTGGATGTTCGGCATGGAGCTGGAAACCATCTGGGGCTCCCGCCGCTTCCTCGTCTTCTACCTGGCGTGCGGAGTCGCGGCGGGCGTCGCGAATATCCTTGTGGCGCCGCTGCTCGGGCAGACGGCTCCGACCGTCGGCGCGTCCGGGGCCGTGTTCGGCGTCCTGATCGCGTTCGCGATGCTCTTCCCTGACCGTCCGATCTACCTCTACTTCCTGCTGCCCGTGAAGGCGAAGTACCTCGTGGCGGCGTACATCGGCCTGGAATTGTTCTACGGCATCAGCAACACCACTGACGGCATCGCCCATGTGGCGCACCTTGGCGGGGCTGCGGCAGGGTTCCTGATGGTGCTGGCGATGCGGAGCGGGTTTTCGCTCGGCCGGCTGTGGCCCGCCGAGCGTCCGAAGCCGGACACCGGGGCCTATACGAACGTGCGGTTCATCCGCAGGGAACCGGTCGTGACCGATGCGCAGTTCCAGGAGTTCGAGAACGACAGTCTCGATCAGGGGGGAAAGGGCCGGCAGCCCGTGACTCAGGAAATGGTGGACGCGATCCTCGACAAGATCAATCGGGAAGGATACCAGAGCCTGACGGAAGCGGAGAAGAAGATCCTGACGGAAGCCAGCAAGCATATCAACTAGGAAACCCGCGATGGAAATTCCGGTGGTGAATCTGGCGACGGAAGTCGCTTCCGCCCAGCAGCCCACATACAAGGTTGCGGTCAGGCGCCGCACGCGTCAGGTCACGATCGGCGGAGTCAGGGTCGGAGGCGGCGCGCCCATTTCCGTCCAGACCATGACGAAGACCAAGACCAGCGACGTCGCCGGGACTGTCGCACAGATCGTCCAGTCCGCCGAAGCCGGCTGCGATATCGTCCGCGTCACGGTCAACGACAGGGAAGCCGCCGACGCGATCGCCGAGATCGTCCGCCAGTCCCCCATCCCGGTGGTCGCCGACATCCACTTCAATCACGTCTTCGCGCTGAAGGCGATCGAGGGGAATGTCGCGAAGGTGCGGCTCAACCCCGGCAACATCGGGAGCAGGGACAGGATCGAGCAGGTGCTGAAGGCCGCCGCCGACAAGGGGATCCCCATCCGCATCGGCGTGAATTCCGGATCGCTGGAGGAGGACATCCTCGAGAAGCACGGCTATCCCACGGCCGAGGCGCTGTACGAAAGCGCGATGCGCCACGTCGCCATCTGCGACGAGTTCGGATTCAAGGACGTGATCATTTCGGTGAAGTCGACCGATGTGCGTCTCATGATCGAGGCCTACCGGCTCGTTGCGCAGCGGACCGACATTCCGCTCCACCTGGGCGTCACGGAAGCGGGCACGACAAAGATCGGAACCATCAAGTCCGCCGTCGGCATCGGGACGCTGCTGGCCGAGGGCATCGGCGACACCATCCGCGTCTCCCTCACCGACGATCCGGTCAGGGAAGTTGAAGTCGGGAAGGAAATCCTGCGCTCGCTCAGCCTCGCCACGCGCAACGTGGAGCTGATCGCATGCCCGACGTGCGGCCGGCTCGAAGTGGACCTCTTTTCCATCATGGCCGAGCTTGAGAAGCGGCTCGAAGGCGTGAAGAAGCCGGTGAAGATCGCCGTCCTGGGGTGCGTGGTCAACGGCCCCGGCGAAGCCAGCGAAGCCGATATCGGCATCGCAGCCGGGAAAGGCGTCGGCATCCTCTATCGAAAGGGGGAGGTCGTGCGCAAGGTGAAAGAGTCGGAGATTGTGGACGCGATCGTGGAAGAGGTAAGGAACTTCGTGCCCGAGGGGCAGCCCGCAGTCCGCGGATGATCCCAGGGATGCTCTGTCATACTCCGAGGGCCGGTGTCCGGCCCCGAGCCCGCAGGCGCGATAACGGCTGCGGGCTTTTTTCTTTCATTTCCACCGCGTCTTCCGTACATTATATAACTTTTCAACAACTCCGCATCCCGTGCCACAACCACTGAATATTCTCTTTGTCGGCGACGTCGTCGGCGCGCCCGGCCTGGAACTCACGACATCGCTCGTCCCCTCGCTGGTCAAGAAGCATGATATCGATCTCCTCGTCATCAACGGCGAGAACCTCACCGAGGGGAAGGGGATTTCCGAGGATCATGCAAGGGTCATCTTCGGGCTCGGCGCCCACGTCATCACCACGGGCAACCACGTCTGGGACCGGTGGGACAGCAGGAAGGTGCTGGGAGGCGACCGGCGGATCCTGCGGCCGCTCAATTACCCGCGTGACAATGCGGGCAACGGCTTCATCGTCGTGGACCTGGGCGAGAAGGGGAAAGCAGGCGTGGTGAACATCCAGGGCCGCGTCTATATGCAGCCGATCGACGATCCGTTCCGCACCATCGAATGGGCGCTGGGCAGGATGCAGGAGGAGACGAAGGTCGTCCTCGTCGATTTCCACGCCGACGCCACGGCCGAGAAGATGGCCATGGGATGGTTCCTCGACGGCAAGGTCACCGCCGTGCTCGGGACGCACACGCACACGCCGACGGCGGACGCGAGGGTGCTCCCCCGGGGGACCGCATTCGTGACCGACGTCGGAATGACCGGGCCGTACGATTCGGTCCTCGGCATGAAGAAGGACGCCGCGATCCGGCGGCTGCTCACCGGCACGCCGCACAAATACGAAGTGGCGTCCAACGACGTCCGGCTCTGCGGGGTGGTGGTGAAGGCCGACCCCGAAACGGGCCGGGCGCTTTCGATGGAACACATCGTGTACCCTCCATTCGGATAAGAAGCCATGCCAGCCGCACTCATTGATGGAAAGGCGATCGCCGAACAGGTGAAGAGCGAAGTCCGCGTCAAGACGGACTCGCTTCGCGCGTCGCGCGGAATCACGCCGGGTCTCGCGTTCATCCTGGTGGGCGAGAACCCCGCGTCACAGGTGTATGTGCGCTCGAAAGGGAAGGCCTGTGCAGAGCTCGGATTTCATTCCGTTACGCATGAGCTGCCCGCCGAAACGCCGCAGGAGAAATTGCTGGAGCTGATTGCCGCATTGAACGCCGACCGCGCGGTGCACGGCATCCTCGTGCAGCTGCCTCTCCCGCCGCACATCAACGAGCAGGCGGTGCTGGAGGCCATCGATTACCGGAAGGACGTGGACGGCTTTCATCCCGTCAACGTGGGACGCCTGGTGATCGGTCTCGACTCCCTCCGTCCCTGCACGCCCGCGGGGATCCAGGAGATGCTGACCCGGGCAGGGCACGACCCCTCCGGCAGGCACGTCGTCGTCGTGGGCCGGAGCAACATCGTCGGGAAGCCGATCGCGAACATCCTCCTGCAGAAGAAGAGCGGCGCGAACGCCGTGGTGACCGTGGCGCACACGGGCGCGCGCGACCTGAGCCGGTTCACGAAGGAGGGGGACATCGTGATCGCGGCGGTCGGGAAGGCAGGGGCCGTGACCGGCGCGATGCTGAAGCCGGGGGCGGTGGTGATCGACGTCGGCATCAACCGCGTCCCGGATGCTTCCGCGCCGAAGGGGAGCCGGCTCGTCGGCGACGTGGATTTCGCCTCCGCCTCGCAGGTCGCTTCGGCAATTACGCCTGTCCCCGGGGGCGTCGGGCCGATGACGATCGCGATGCTGATGTTCAATACCTATCGCGCCGCGGACGGGCGCGTCTATTCCTGATTGTATTGATTTTCCAGCATTGTGTGGGTATTTTTGGGCGATGTGTCAGCGCTCCCGCCGCACCGGTGTCCGACATCCGAATCACCATCCCGTGAGGTCTCCATGGCCATCCCGAAATTCAAGAATGAACCGCTGACCAATTTCTCGCTCGCCGCCAACCGCAGGCGCCAGCGTGCCGCGATCCACGCGCTGCAGGCAAAGCTCGGCACGGAATACCCGATCGTCATCGGCGGCAAGCGGATCGAAGCCGCAGAGAAGTTCAACACCGCCAACCCCTCGAAGCCTTCCGAGGTGCTGGCCGTGTTCCAGAAGGGGAACGCGGATATCGCGCGACACGCGATAGATACCGCGGCGGCTGCATTCGAGACATGGAAGGACGTTCCGGCGAAGAAGCGCGCCGACTATCTGTTCAACGCCGCGAAGGAGATGCGCCGGCGGAGGTTCGAGCTGAACGCGATCATGATCCTCGAGGTCGGCAAGTCCTGGCCCGAAGCGGATGCGGATACCGCCGAGGCGATCGACTTCCTGGAGTTCTACGCGCGGGAGATGCTCCGGTACGGCGTGGACCATCCGGTCGAGAAGAACCCGGGCGAGAAGGGACGGCTCGTGTACCTCCCGCTGGGCGTCGGCGTGGTCATCCCGCCGTGGAATTTCCCGCTCGCGATCCTCACCGGCATGTCGTCGGCCGCGATCGTCACCGGGAACACCGTCGTGCTGAAGCCCTCCAGCGATTCTCCGCTGATCGGGTGGGCGTTCTTCGAGATCATGGAGAAGGCCGGGCTTCCTCCCGGCGTGCTGAATTTTGTGAGCGGCCCGGGCGGGGCGGTCGGCGATACGCTCGTCATGCATCCCAAGACGCGCTTCGTGTCGTTCACCGGCTCGAAGGAAGTCGGCATCCACATCTACGAGTCCGCCGCGAAGGTGCAGCCGGGCCAGATCTGGCTGAAGCGGGTTGTCGCGGAGATGGGTGGCAAAGATTCGATCATCGTGGACGAGGGCGTCGATCTGGAGGACGCGGCGCAGGGCGTCATCGCTTCCGCATTCGGCTTCCAGGGGCAGAAATGCTCCGCGTGTTCGCGCGCGATCATCCATGAGAAAGTATACGACAGGTTCGTTGACATCGTCGCGCGCAAGGCGAATGCGCTGACGGTGGGCGATCCCGCCGATCCGTCAATGTACATGGGTCCGGTGGTGAACCGCTCGTCCTTCGAGAGCATGATGGGGTACATCGAGAAGGGGATCAGCGAAGGCGGCAGGCTTGTGGCGGGTGGAACGAGGGCGGCGGACGAGGGGTGGTTCATCCGGCCGACGGTGATTGCCGATGTGCTGCCGCGGGCGACCATCGCCCAGGAGGAGATTTTCGGGCCGGTGCTCGCGCTCATCCGCGCCACCGATTTCGACGATGCCCTCCGGATTGCCAACAACACCGAATTCGGGTTGACCGGGGCGGTCTATTCGAAGAAACAGAAACATCTGGATCGCGCGGAGCGGGAGTTCTTCGTCGGGAACCTCTACATCAACAGGAAGTGCACGGGGGCCCTGGTGGGCGTCCATCCGTTCGGAGGCTTCAACATGAGCGGCACCGATTCCAAAGCCGGCGGCCGCGACTATCTGCTGCTGTTCCTGCAGGCGAAGTCGATCGCCGTGAAGAACAAGCGCTGACACCGTCCGTACCGTCGAGGAGGCTGCATGAAGGTTCACGAGTATCAGGGGAAAGAGATTCTGCGCGCGTACAACGTCGCTGTCCCACGCGGCACAGTCGCTTTCAACGTGGATGAGGCGGTCCGTGGCGCCGAGGAGCTCGGCGGACCGATCTGGGTGGTGAAGGCGCAAATCCATGCCGGGGGACGCGGAAAGGGCGGCGGCGTGAAGATCGCCCGGAGCATCGACGAGGTCCGTGCGCTGGCCGGGCAGATGCTCGGCATGCGTTTGGTGACCCACCAGACCGGCCCGGAAGGCCGCATCGTCAGGCGCCTCCTGATCGAGGAGGGGGTCGGCATCGCCCGCGAGCTGTACCTGGGCGTGACGCTGGACCGGTCGACCTCGCGAAACGTCGTGATGGCGTCCACCGAAGGAGGCGTGGAGATCGAGAAGGTTGCCGCGGAGTCGCCGGAGAAGATCCTGAAGGAGTTCGTCGACCGCGGCATCGGATTCCAGGCCTACCAGGCCCGGAGCCTGGCCTACCGGCTGGGTCTGCGCGGGGACGCGCTCAAGAACGGCGTGAAGTTCCTGCATGCGCTGTACGCGGCGTACGAGGCGACCGACGCGTCGCTCGCCGAGATCAACCCGCTGGTGATCACCACCGAGGGGAAGGTCATCGCCCTCGACGCGAAAATGAACTTTGACGACAACGCGCTCGACCGCCATCCGGAGCTCCGCGATCTCCGCGATCTGGACGAGGAAGATCCGCTGGAGGTGGAGGCGTCGAAGTCGAACCTGAACTACATCAAGCTTGACGGCAACGTGGGATGCATGGTGAACGGCGCCGGCCTGGCGATGGGCACCATGGATATCATCAAGCTTGCCGGCGGCAATCCTGCCAACTTCCTGGATGTCGGCGGCGGCGCGAGCGCCGAGACGGTGGCGGCGGGATTCACGATCATCCTGGCCGACCCGAGCGTGAAGGCGGTGCTGATCAACATCTTCGGCGGCATCGTCCGCTGCGATCGCGTGGCCACAGGCGTCGTCGAGGCCGCCAGGCTGGTGCACGTCTCGATCCCGGTCGTCGTCCGGCTGGCGGGCACCAACGCCGAGCTCGCCGGGGAAATCCTCCGCGCGTCAGGGCTGAACTTCCTCGTGGCTTCGAGCCTGAAAGAGGCCGCCGAGAAGGTCACCCAGGCGATTGCGGCGTAGCGAGGGAGATCCCGCCGCGTGAAGCTCAACGAAGCCTACGAGCCCGTCATCGGGCTGGAAGTCCATGCCCAGATGCTGACCGCCACAAAGGCGTTCTGCGGCTGCTCCACGACGTTCGGGGGAGATCCCAACACGAACGTCTGTCCGGTCTGCCTCGGCATGCCGGGCACGCTTCCGGTCCTGAACCGCCGCCTCGTCGACTTCGTGCTCCGTCTCGGGATCGCGACGGGCTGCACGATCGCGCCGCGCTCGATCTTCGCCCGCAAGAACTATTTCTATCCCGATCTTCCCAAGGGGTATCAGATCTCGCAGTTCGAGGAGCCGATCTGCACGGACGGGTTTCTCGAGATCGATCATGACGACGGGACGCGCAAGCGGATCGGGATCACGCGCATCCACATGGAAGAGGATGCCGGGAAGTCGATCCACGACCTGTCGGTCGACACCCTCGTCGACGTCAACCGGTGCGGCGTGCCGCTGATCGAGATCGTGAGCGAGCCGGACATCCGCTCGCCGCGCGAGGCCTACCTGTACCTTGTGAGGATGCGGCAGATCGTCACCTACCTCGGCATCTGCGACGGGAACATGGAGGAGGGGAGCCTCCGGTGCGACGCGAACGTTTCGGTGCGCCGGAAAGGCGCGACTGCGTTCGGGACGAAAACCGAAGTCAAGAACATGAACTCGTTCCGGAACGTGGAGCGGGCGCTCGAGTTCGAGATCAACCGGCAGATCCAGCTCATCGAGGACGGCGGACGGGTGGTGCAGGAGACGCTGCTCTGGGACGCGGCGATGAACGCGGCATATCCGATGCGCAGCAAGGAAGAAGCGCACGATTACCGGTACTTCCCCGACCCCGACCTGGTCCCGGTGCTTGTGGACGAACCATGGGTCGCCGGGGTGCGGTCGTCGCTGGTGGAGCTTCCTGACGTCCGCCGCGACCGGTACGTGGGTGAGCTCGGCCTCCCCCGGTACGACGCGGACGTGCTGACGGCGGAGAAAGAGATCGCGGACTTCTTCGAAGAGGCGCTCGCGGCCCTTCCGCGGGAAGCGGGCGCGGGGGTGCAGGAGAACGCGAAGGCGGTCAGCAACTGGGTGATGACCGAAGTCCTGCGCGTCCAGGGCGAGAAGAAGGTGGCGCTGAAGGAGTTGCCCGCGACGCCGGCCCGGCTGGCGGCTCTCCTCGGGCTCATCAAGGACGGGACGATCAGCGGGAAAATCGCCAAGGATGTCTTCGCGGTCATGGTGGAAAGCGGCGAGGAGCCCGGGGCGATCGTCCGCGCGCGCGGGCTGACGCAGGTCTCCGACGCCTCGGCCATCGAGCGGGTCGTGGAGGAGGTGCTGGACGCCAACCCGGCGCAGGTCGCGAAGTACATCGGCGGCAACGAGAAGGTGTTCGGGTTTTTCGTGGGCGAGACGATGAAGCGGATGGGGGGGAAGGCGAACCCCGCGGTCGTGAACCAGACCCTGCAGCGGAAGCTCGGAGAGAGGAAAGGGTGAACGGTGTACGAACTCGACAGCATACTGGTGCCGACGGATTTCTCGCGGCACACGGACGATGCGCTTGAACACGCCGTAGCGTTCGGGGAGGAGTACGGGGCAGAGATCACCCTCCTCCATGTCGACGAATTCAACTGTGTCGCCTCTGGGCGCCGCGCAGGTGCGCGACGAGGCTGTGACCGCGTACCAGCGGAGAAAGGAAGCGTTCCTGGAGGAGCAGTTCGCGCGCGCCCGCGCCGCCCTGAAGGGGCGGAACGTCCGGCTCAGGACTGAGGTGCTGCCGGGCCGGGCCTACAAGGTGATCGTCGAAGAAAGCGAGCGGCTGCAGTACGACCTGATCGTCATCGCGACGCGCGGACTCACGCATCTGTCGTCAAACCTGATCGGGAGCACCGCGGAGCGTGTCGTGAGGCTGTCGCGGCAGCCCGTCCTGAGCATCCAGTGCGGGCCACGCATCAAGGGGGCGGTGAACTCGGTCCTCTGCCCGACGGACCTCTCGCCGGCGGGAAACGTCGGCCTGTCGTATGCGCTCTCGATCGCGCGGCGGCACAACGCGAAGCTCTATTTGCAGTTCGTGAACGAGCTCGACAGGCCCGAGGCGGAGTCGGAGATCCGCAAGCGATTCCCGGACCTGAGCGAGCATCACCCCCAGGCGCGGGAGGTGACGATCGAGTACATCTTCGACAGGGATGTCGAGCCCAGCAATTCCATCATCCGCTTCGCGGACGACCGGGACGTGGATTTGATTGTCATGTCCACCCATGGTCGCAAGGGACTCCGGCGGGTCCATATCGGCAACACCACCGCTGAAGTCGTGCGGCAGTCCACGAGGCCAGTCCTGACTATCACACATCCGTTTCACAGGAAGATCTTTGCGCGTCCTGTGACCGAGAAGACCACCATCACCATGCCGGGGATGGACCGGTGAGTTCCGCGCTGGCGCAGCCGATCCCCCGCGACAGAGGATACCAACAGAGGATACCATGAGACGTTCGATCATTGCCGGCAACTGGAAGATGTACAACGATGCGGCGCAGACCGCAGCCCTCATTGATGCGCTGAAGCAGCAGCTCCCGCCCGGCAGGCCCGATGCGCTGGTCGTCGTGTGCCCCCCGTTCACATCGCTGCCCGCCGCCGCCGACCGGCTGAGCGGCGGCACGATCCGTCTCGGCGCGCAGAACATGTCCGAGCACGACGAGGGGGCGTACACCGGCGAGGTCTCCTGGAAGATGCTCGTGGGCGCGGGGTGCACGTATGTGATTCTCGGCCACTCCGAGCGGCGCCAGTACTTCAAGGAAACAGACGACCTGATCAACCGGAAAGCGCGCACTGCGCTCGCCCACGGGCTGCAGCCGATACTCTGCGTCGGCGAGACGCTGGAGGAGCGCGAAAGCAACAGGACAGCGGCCGTGGTATCGGGACAGGTGAAGGGCGTCCTGCATGGTCTGACGCCGACCGATATGCGGTCGGTGGTCATCGCCTACGAGCCGGTCTGGGCCATCGGTACCGGGAGGAATGCCACTCCCCAGCAGGCCCAGGAGGTTCACGCCATGATCCGGGGCCTCGTGAGAGAGATGCTCGGCGGCGAGGTGGCTGAAAGCCTCACGATTCAGTACGGCGGCAGCGTGAAACCTGACAATGCGTCAGATCTGTTGCGCCAATCCGACATTGACGGGGCACTTGTCGGAGGCGCATCGCTCAAGGCTGATGCCTTTGCCGCCATCGTTCGGGCCGCGAAGTAGAAACAGACGCCGAATTGGCGTTTTTTGATGATTTTCGTTGCAATCCCGGGCCATTTTTGTTATATTAGAAGGACGTTCCTAATCTCCTACCCGAACAGGCGGTCACAACTACTTGGTCTCTCTGCAGTTTAAAGGAGCCGGCGCACGGAGACGTCTTCGTACACTCCTGCTTTTGCTCTTCCTGACACCGTTTGTCACCCCGCAGTCATCAGTCTCTCAACTGAGGTTCCTGGAAGCCGGCTTTCCGACTCTCGCGGGGGCCGATGCAGTGCCGTACATCGACTCACCCACCCGCATCAAGATCGACCTCGCGGGCCAGTGGGAGTACGATGCAGGCGGCGACAACCGGGGGACAGTTCGGATCCCCGGCGCGTACGATTTCTTCGGGCCCGTCACATTCACCCGCCGCTTCGAACTCTCGCCGGGGTTGCTCGACACGACACAGCTGCACCTTGTCGGTCTCGGCATCACGAACACGTGTGAGATCTACCTCAACGGCGAGTTCCTGACCAGCCACGGCGGCGGGAGCACCAGCCTCAGCGTCCTGATCCCCGGCAACATGGTCCAGGTGGGTCGGGAGAACGTGGTGCGCGTCGTTACGACGAACGTTCTCGATCCCCGTCGCTCTCTCCCCCTGAAGCAGCAGGTCGGCGGCCTGCGCACGTACGGTGGCATCACGCGCGACCTGTATCTCCTGGCCACCCCGCGCACATACATCGGTGACGTGGTCGCGTCAAGCACCGTGCTGCCTTCCGGCACGGAGGCCCGCGTCCGCGTCTCCATGGACATCGAGGGGCAACAGGCGGCGCTGCCTCCCGGCACCACTCCCGTCGTCTGGTGTGAAGTCCTCGAAAAACTGAGCGGCACGCCGGTCGCCGCCAGCAAGCCGGCCCCGGTGGTTCTTGCAGACGCCGGCTGGCAGGCGCCGGTCGTGGAGCTCCCCATCACCGGGTTCAAGCCGTGGTCCCCGGCGACGCCCGACCTGTACATCGTCAGGTCCCGCCTCGGCATGCAGGTCGGGAAGGACGTGACGGTTCTCGATCAGCACGACCTCAACATCGGCATCCGGAAGATCTCGATCACCGGCGGCGACATCCTGCTCAACGGCGTCCGCCTCGTGTTGAAGGGGGTCAACTGGATCGAGGACCACCCCGTGAGGGGCAGCGCTCTCTCGTACGAAGACCGTGAGCGCGACATCGTGATGATCAAAGGGCTGGGCGCGAACGCGGTCCGCTTCGCAGGCCATCCGCCTCACCCGTACATGCTGAACCTGTGCGACCGCTACGGCCTCCTCGCGCTCGTCGATGCTCCGATCGTCGGCGTGCCGGGACCGATGATGGCGGATGAAGGATTCCTGGAAATGTCCGCCACTGCGGTCCGGCAGATGATCACCCGCGACAGGAATCATGCGTCGGTGCTCGCGTGGGGCCTCGTCGACGATTGCGATCCGGTCGCGCCGGAAGGCCTGGCCTTCCTGGACTCGCTGGCGCGGCTCGCGAGGTCGCTCGACGCGCGCCCGGTGTACGGCGCGTTCAGGCTCGTCCCCGGGGACAGCGCGAGCGGGCTGGTGGACCTTGCGGGGTTGAACGTCGGGCCTGGCGATCTGAAGTCCTTCAAGTCGCTCATCGCCGACTGGCGCGCCCTGCACCGCACGAAGCCGGTGTTCGTGTCGCGGATGGGGACCGAAGTGCAGCATGACAACCGGCAGGGCTACAGCGACCCGATGTCGCAACAGGCCCAGGCGCGGTACTTCCTGCAGCGATTCGACGCGTTGCGCACCGAGGACTACGACGGCGGATTCGTCCGGTCGTTCAACGACGCGCGGGCCGACAGGCCGTCGCTGGAAGCCAACAACGGCGATCCCTTGCTGCTCTCGTACGGGCTGACCAGCGAGGGGCGCGAAAAGCGCATTGCGTACGACGCCGTGCGGTCCGTGTTCAACGGCGAGAAGTTTGCCGCGCTTCCGATCGGGGCGTACGCTCAGAGCTCGCCGATGATCTTCATCGTGGTCGGATTCGTGCTGCTCGTGGCCGTCGCGTACCTGTACAACGCGAACAGGAGGTTCCGGGAGAGCCTCAGCCGGTCCCTCATGAACTCCTACAACTTCTTCTCCGACGTCCGCGACCAGCACCTTGTCTCGAGCATTCAGAGCACCCTGCTGGGCATGGCCACCGCCATCGCGTTCGCGGTCGTGTTCTCCAGCTTCCTCCATCATTTCCGGACGAGCCCCATCGTCGACCAGGCGCTCTCCATGGTCCTGGTGTCCGACGGCGCAAAGGCCGCAGCCATCGAGCTGATCCGCAACCCTGCGCTCGCGATCGGCTATTTCTCGCTGGCGGTCTTCGTCAAGTTCCTGCTGATCACGCTCGTCATTCTCCTGCTGCGCCTCCTCGTGAAAGTGCGGGTGTATCCGTACCACGCCTATTCGGTGACGATGTGGTCAACCGCCCCGATGCTGCTCCTCATTCCCATCGGGATGGTGCTCTACCGCGTCATCGAGACGAGCGTCTATGTCCTCCCCGCGATTGCGGTGGTGATCCTGATCCTCCTCTGGGTCTACTTCCGCATCCTGAAAGGGGTCTCGATCATGTACGATGTCCCGGCCTTCAGGGTCTACCTCGTGGGGGTCCTCCTGGTGGCGGCGGCGTGCGGGATGATCTACGCGTACTTCAACGTCTATCACGCAGCGCCCGACTACATCGGGTACCTGTACCAGCAGTTCGTCAGTGCCCGCTGAGCGGCCTGACGCCGTAACTCCATGTATCTTTCCAGACTCGAAATACTCGGCTTCAAGTCCTTCGCGCAGCGCGTCGGCCTGGCGTTCGACAGCGGGATATCCTCCATCGTCGGGCCCAACGGATGCGGGAAGACCAACATCGTCGACGCCATCCGCTGGGTGCTCGGCGAGCAGCGGTCGTCCGCCCTCCGCAGCGAGCGGATGGAGGACGTCATCTTCAACGGGACGAAGGCGCGCAAGCCGCTCGGCATGGCCGAGGTCTCCCTGGTCATCGAGAACACCAAGGGGATTCTCCCCTCGGATTACACGCAGGTGACCATCACGCGCCGCGTGTACCGGTCCGGCGAAAGCGAATATCTCCTGAACAGGATCCCGTGCCGCCTGAAGGACATCCTCGATCTCTTCATGGACACGGGCATGGGCGCCGACGCCTACTCCGTCATCGAGCTGAAGATGATCGAAACCATCCTCAGCGACAAGACGGACGAACGGCGTCATCTGTTCGAAGAGGCGGCCGGGGTGACGAAGTACAAGCACCGCCGGCGGGCTGCGTACAGGAAGCTTGACGCTGTGCGCGCCGACCTGGTGCGCGTGAACGACATCGTTGCGGAAGTCCAGAAGGCCGTCAACGCGCTGGAACGCCAGGCGCGGAAGGCCGAACAGTTCCACGAGGTCAAGGCGCGCCTGCAGTCGATGGAAATCGACCTGATGGAGCGCGAGCTGGCGCAGTATCATCTCCGCGGTGAACCGCTGAAGGCGAAGCTCCTGGAGATGCGCCAGGAGAAGGCTGCGAACACATCCGCGCTCGCGGCAGAGGAGTCGTCGCTCGATCTGCTGCGCGACCGGGGCCTTGCGGCCGAGCACGCGCTCTCCGACTGGCAGCGCAAGGTTGCCGCGCAGCGCGAGAAGATCCATCGCGTCGAGGAGCAGACGCTGGTGGCGCATGAGCGGACGCGGGCGCTGAACGAGAACGTGCTCAGGCTGGAGCAGGATATCGCCCGGCTGGAAGGCGACCGCGTCGTCCTGCACGAGCTCCGCGCAGACCTTCACGCGCGGATCGAAGAGCTCCAGGCCGACGAGGGCCGCCACAGGGCGGCGCTCGAAGAACGAAAGGCCGAGTTCGACGCCACGACCGCCCAGCTCGATGCCCGCCGGAGCGAGCTGCAACATCTGAACGACGGACTGATCACCGTCGTCCATGAGACCGCGGACCTTCAGACGGAGCTCGACCGGAAAACCGCCCGGATGGACAACCTTGCCGGCCGCATCGAGCGCGCCGAGGAAGAGATCGCCGGGTACGAGCAGGATATCGTCCGCCTCGATACGTCGATCGAAGAGCTGTCAGAGCAGGACCGTTTGCTGCGCCGTTCCAGCGCGACCGCCGAGCTGCAGCTGTACGACGCGGAGGCGCGCCGCGCCGACCTGCTCGCGCGAGCCGAGCAGCTGCGGGGGCGTGAGCTTGAGTTGCGCGGCGACATCGAGCGCCGGCGCGCACGGGTGGAGTTCCTCCGCGGGCTGATGCAGAGCAGGGAAGGCCTCTCCGACGGGGCACGCTACCTCGCCGGCTCCGACCGGTGGGGCCGCGGACAATCCCGGACTGTTGCGGATGCGGTGGATGCCGACGAACGCTACCGGGTTGCCATCGAAACCGCCCTCGGCGAGTTCGGCAGCTGCCTGCTCGTCGACCGCGGGAAGGATGCCGACCTGGGCGTCGAGATTCTCCGGGCCGACGACCGGGGCAAAGCCACGTTCATCAGCATCGACCGCCTCCCGGATTTCCAATCGGCCAGCGCGGCTCCGGGTATCCCGGGCGTCATCGGCTGGGCCGCAGATCTGGCGCGCTATGACCGGAGCCTGGCTCCCGTCTTCCGCCTGCTGCTGGACGGAGTGATGGTGGTCGAAAACCCCGAGGCCGCCGCCCGGGTGCGTTCCCTGCTCACAGGCGTCAAGTGCGTCACGCTGGACGGCGAGATCTATACCGGCTTCGGCATCGTGCGGGGCGGGAGCCGCCGCCACGACGAGGGGCGTATGATCGGGAAGGAGCAGCAGATCGGCGAGCTCGAGGGCGAGATCCGCGGGCTGGAAGAGGAGCTTGCCGGCTTGATCCGTTCCCGGGACGAGCTGATGAGCGGCGTCGAAGCGGTCGACCTGAAAGGTCTGAAGGACGCCGTCAAGTCGATCGAACGGGACATGAGCGGCATCGAGGTCCGCATCGCCCAGGTGGCATTCGAAAAGAAGCGGGCCCAGGATATTATCGTCCGCAACCAGGACGACATCAGGGCGCTGAACGAGGAGCTTGAGTCTCTCGCTCAGGGGGTGGAGAAGGACCGCCCGGCGATCGAGGCGCTGCGAGAGCGGAAGGCGGAGATCGAGAGGAACCTGGGCGCCCTCGCCAACAGCGTTGAAGGGCTCGACCGCGAGTGGACAGAGCGGTCCGCCGTTGTGCGCGACCTCGACATCGCGCTCGTGACGGCGCAGGGCGAGCTGCAGAATGCCCGCAACGACCTTCGCCGCTCGGACGCGAGCGAGGCGGAGCTGGAGCAATCGCTGCAGCGCCACCGGTCGGCGCTGGAAGAGACGCGCGCGGAGATGGCTACCACGGATGAGCGCAGCGGCGGAAACATTGCCGCGCTGGAAGGGCTGCGGCAGGAGATCCAGGACCTCGAGCGCGGCCAGTCGGTGTGCGAGACCGACGCCGTCTCGATCCGGGACGAGATCCATGCCGTGGAGTTGCGCATCAAGGACCTGCGGCGCACGGCCGACGACCTGGTGCGCACGATGCACGACGCCGAATTGAAGGTCGCAGACCTGGACGCGAAAGCGGATCATCTGCGCGCCCGCGCCCTGGAGGAATTCGAGCATACGCTCCAGCTCAAAACCTACCCGGACACCGAGTTCGTGGACTTCGCATCGCTGCGCGACGAAATCCACGGCCTGCGCGACCGCGTCAAGACGCTGGGCAACATCAACTTCGCCGCGTTCGAAGAGTTCTCCACCGAAAAGCAGCGCCTGGATTTCATGAGCGCCCAGCGGAACGACCTGCTTGAAGCGGAGAAGACGCTGCTCCAGACGATCGAAGAGATCAACTCCACCGCCCAGCGCAAGTTCCTCGAAACGTTCGAACAGATCCGCAAGAATTTCATCGAGACGTTCAAGAGCCTGTTCGATCCGGGCGACGAGTGCGACCTGAAGCTGGAGGAGGGCGTGGATCCGCTGGAGGCGCGCATCGAGATCGTGGCGAAGCCCCGCGGAAAGCGGCCCACGTCGATCGACCTGCTGTCCGGCGGCGAGAAGACGCTGACCGCGACGGCGCTCCTGTTCGCCATCTACCTTGTGAAGCCGAGCCCGTTCTGCATCCTGGACGAGGTGGACGCCCCCCTCGATGACGCCAACATCGACCGGTTCACCAGAATCCTCCGGAAGTTCTCCGCAGACACGCAATTCATCGTCGTCACCCACAACAAGCGCACGATGGAGGCCGCCAATGCGCTGTACGGTGTCACGATGGAGGAGGAGGGCGTTTCGAAGATCGTCACGGTCCGGTTCAACCAGTCTGCTCAGGTTGCCTCCGCGGCGCTCGCGTCCGCCTGACGCATGGTCCGATTATTCATTGATTTCGACGGCACCATCAGCCGTGATGATGTGGGAAACCTGTTCTTTCGCACCTTTGGCGGGCCCGCCTGCGACGAGCTTGTACGCCGCTACCGTGCCGGCGAACTCTCCGCTGCGGCCACGTTCCGAGGGGAGGCTGCAGCCATCGGCGCCCTCGACCTCGAGGCTTCCAGCGAGTTCCTGCGTGGCTGCGACACCGACCCCGGCTTCCCCCGGCTTGTCAGTTTCTGTCGCGACCGGGACATCGACCTGTGTGTCGTGAGCGACGGGCTGGACCACTACATCGCGGCGATTCTCGAACGAGTCGGCTGCGGAGACGTGGCGTTCGTGTCGAACCGTGCGGTCTTCGATGGACCTGATGCGTCGGGACGCCATGCTCTCGGTTTCGAGTTCCCGTACAACGATGCCGTCTGCGACAGGTGCGCGTGCTGCAAGCGGAACCTGATGCTTACCCGGTCGGCGGACGAGGATGTCATTGTGTACGTCGGTGACGGATTCTCCGACCGGTGCCCCGTGCAGTACGCAGACCACGTGTTTGCGAAGGGCGACCTCCAGACATACTGCCGGGAGCAGAACATCTCGTATGTCGTGTATCGGACGCTCGATGATGTCCTCGGCCGGCTGGAGAGCCTCCTGGACGGCGACGGCATGAAGCGGAGACGGCAGGCCATGCTTCGGAGGCGCGCGGTGTTTGCGGCGGAGCCATGATGAAGGCCGGCTCGCCGCTCGATCAGGCTGCCCGCGCGGCCGCACATCCGGCGAGGGTGCTCCTCATCGCGGGCGAGGCCTCGGGCGACATGCACGGGTCGGGAGTCGTGCGGGAGCTCCGCAGGCTCGTGCCCGGCATCCAGACCTTCGGCGTCGGCGGAGATGCGATGGCGGCCGAGGGGATGCGGCTCGTCCGGCATATCCGGGATGTGTCGTTCATGGGTCTGGTGGAAGTGGTCAGGAATCTCGGGACCATTCGCAGGCTCGAAGCGGACCTTCGCGCGGCCCTTGAGCCGACGCCTCCTGACGCGGCGGTCCTCATTGATTACCCGGGGTTCAACCTCCGGTTCGCGCGGTTTCTCAAGCGAAAGCGGGTTCCGATCCTGTACTACATCAGCCCTCAGGTCTGGGCCTGGCACAAGAGCCGCGTCAAGACGATGCGCGGGCTGGTCGACCAGATGAACGTGGTGTTCCCGTTCGAGGTCGAGATCTACCGGCGGGAAGGGGTCCCGGTCGAGTTTGTGGGGCACCCGCTGGCGGAGCGCATCGGCACATCACAGGACAGGGCTTCATTCCGATCCGCGCTGGGCGTGCCCGGCGGCGGGCGGCTGCTCGGGCTGTTCCCGGGGAGCCGGCTGCAGGAGATCGAGCGGATCTTCCCGGTGATGCTCGACGCCGCGAGGCGGGTGAGGCAACAGACAGGCGCCGTGGTGGCTGTCGGTGTGGCCTCCAACCTGGGACGCGAAACGCTTGCGGCCTATTGCGGCCAGCACCCGGACGTCCGGCTGGTCGAGGGGCAAACATACGATCTGATGTCGCACGCCGACGCGGGGATCGTCACGTCAGGCACGGCGACGCTCGAGATGGGATGGTTCGGCACTCCGATGGCGATCGTGTACAGGACATCGCCCATCACCTATGCGGTCGGCCGGATGCTGGTCGATGTTCCGGCGATCGGGCTGGCGAACATTGTGGCCGGACAGAAAGTCGTGCCGGAGTTCATCCAGCACCAGATGACCGCAGAGTCGGTCGCATCCTCCGTCACGCGCATGCTGGATGATGCCTCGTACCGGGAGCAGATGATCAGGGGGCTGTCGGTGATCCGGGAACGGCTCGGCGGACCGGGCGCTTCGGGCAGGGTCGCAGCACACGTGCTGCGGTTGATGGGGCGCTCATGAGCCGCCCTCTTCTGGCGCCGCTCGGGTGGATTGTCGGGGCGGCCGCCGACCTGCGGAACGCGGCGTTCGATCAGGGCATCCTGCGCGTGGAAGATGCAGGCGTCCCGGTCATTTCTGTCGGCAACATTACGGCGGGCGGGTCGGGAAAGACGCCGCTCGTAGAGCATATCGTCCGGCGCCTGATGGCCAGGGGCGCGACGCCCGGGGTGGTCAGCCGGGGCTACCGCCGGGAATCGCGCGGTGTCCTGGTGGTGGCCGACGGACGCACCGTCCTCGCGGACGCCCGACAGGGCGGCGACGAGCCGGTGCAGATCGCGCATGCGTGTCCCGGCGTTCGCGTGGTCGTCGGGGAGCGCCGGTCTGAAGCGGCGCGGGTCGCTGTCGGCGAGCTCGGGGCCGACGTGCTGGTGATGGATGACGGGTTCCAGCACAGGTACCTCCGGCGCTCGCTGGACATCGTCGTCATCGACAGCAGGAACGATCCCTTTGAAGACCGCCTGCTGCCCGCGGGGATGCTGAGGGAACGGACGGCAGGCCTCAGGCGCGCCCACATGGTCGCGCTGTCGCGCTCCGGGACAGTCGAACTGCCCTGGAGCGAGAAGCTGCTCCGGGTGTTTCAGGGTCCCGTGATCTCGTTCGTCACGCGCGGCGACCGGTTGAGGCGGTTCAGTGTCGGCCGGACTGCAGGGCCGGCCGATAGGACCGGTTGGCCGTGGGAGGAGACGATCGGGCCCGTGGTCGCGTTCAGCGGGATCGGCGATCACTCTGTCTTCCTGGCGGAGTTGCAGCGGTTGGGGATTCCTGTTGCGGCAGACCGGAGGTTCAGGGACCACCACTGGTACCGGACCGGGGACGCCGCGGGGCTCGGGGACCTTCTCCGGGCGAACAGTGCGCGGGGGTTCGTGACGACGGAGAAGGATGCCGTCCGACTGCGCGCCGAGCCGCCCGTCGCGGCGGCGATCGAATCGGCGGGTCCGATCTACACGCTGGGCATCGCGGTCCGGGTCACGCAGGGCGAAGAAGAGCTTGAAGCCGCGCTCGTGCGGCAGCTGCGGATCTCCGGCGCCGGCAGCACGGCGTGAGACGATACACGAGTGTGCAGCACCCGGGCCGCGGGACCGAAGGCCCGACAACGATGATGATACAACGAGACATGAACAATCAACACGAGGGAGAACGATGAAGAAGTACGTGTATTTCTTTGGTGACGGCAAGGCCGACGGCAAGGCGGAGATGAAGGGTCTCCTTGGCGGCAAGGGCGCCAACCTCGCCGAGATGGTGAACATCAAATTGCCGGTTCCCGCTGGCTTCACGATTTCGACGGAAGTCTGCACCCACTACTACGCGAACAAGCGGTCATATCCGAAAGAGCTGACCGGAGAGGTCGTCGCGGCCCTGAAGAAGGTGGAGCGCGCGATGGGCGCCAGGTTCGGCGACCCGCGCAACCCGCTGCTCGTGTCGGTCCGCTCCGGCGCGCGCGCGTCGATGCCGGGCATGATGGACACGATCCTGAACCTCGGCCTGAACGACCGCGTGGCCGACGGGCTCGTCAAGAAGACCAACAACCCCCGCTTCGTGTACGATTCGTACCGCCGCTTCGTGCAGATGTACGGAGACGTCGTGCTCGGCCTGAAGCCGGTGCACAAGGACGAGATCGACCCGTTCGAGGTCATCATCGAGGAGAAGAAGCGGGAGAAGGGCGTCCATCTCGACACCGAGCTGGATGCCGGGGACATGAAGGACCTCGTCGCGCGCTTCAAGGCGGCGATCAAGGAGCGCACCGGCCACGAATTCCCCGAAGATCCGATGAAGCAGCTCTGGGGAGCCGTCGGCTCGGTGTTCGGGTCCTGGAACAACGACCGGGCTATCGCCTACCGGAAGATGTACGACATTCCGGAGTGGTGGGGGACCGCGGTCAACGTCCAGGCGATGGTGTTCGGCAACATGGGCGAAGACTCCGGAACGGGCGTGGCGTTCACGCGCGACGCGGCGACCGGCGAGAACATCTTCTACGGTGAGTACCTGATGAACGCGCAGGGCGAGGACGTGGTGGCCGGCACCAGGACGCCGCTCCCGATTTCGAAGCTTCGCGAGGAAAACCCCAGGATCTACGGGCAGCTCGACAAGATCCGGAAGACCCTCGAGAAGCACTACCGCGACATGATGGACATCGAGTTCACGATCCAGCAGGGCAAGCTGTACATGCTCCAGTGCCGCGTCGGCAAGCGTACGGCGTTCGCCGCGATCAGGATCGCCGTGGACATGGTGGGCGAGAAGCTCATCACGGACAAGGAAGCGCTGCAGCGCATCGAGCCCGAGCAGCTGAACCAGCTGCTCCGTCCGGTCTTCGACCTCCACCAGAAGGACGAGGCGGTCAGGGGCGGCCGGCTGCTGGCCAAGGGCCTGAACGCCGGCCCCGGCGCCGCAACGGGCCGGGTTGTGTTCAACGCGCCCGACGCCGAGGAATGGAAGAAGCGCGGCGAAGCGGTCATCCTCACCCGCATCGAGACATCGCCCGAAGACATCCGCGGCATGGACGCCTCCGAGGGCATCCTGACGGCGCGCGGCGGTATGACGTCCCACGCCGCACTCGTCGCGCGGCAGATGGGGAAGGTCTGCGTCGCAGGCTGCTCGTCCCTGGCGATCGACTACACGACCCACACGATGACCGTGAAGGGGAAGGTGGTCAACGAAGGTGACTGGATTTCGATCGACGGGACGACCGGCGAAGTGATCGAAGGGAAGCTCGCGACCAAGCCGTCCGAGGTGCAGCAGGTACTGATCGACAGGACGCTGGACGGGAAGGACGCCCCCGTCTATCAGGAGTACGCCAAGATCATGCAGTGGGCGGACAAGTATCGCCGTCTGAAGATCCGGACCAATGCGGACCAGCCCGACCAGGCGCAGAACGCGGTCGCGTTCGGCGCCGAGGGCATCGGCCTGTGCCGCACGGAGCACATGTTCTTCGGCGAGGGGAAGATCGGTCCGATGCGCGAGATGATTCTGGCCGACACGGAGGAGGAGCGCAGGAAGGCGCTGGCGAAGCTGCTGCCGTTGCAGCGCGCGGACTTCGAGGGCATCTTCGAGGCGATGAACGGGCGGCCGGTGACCATCCGGACGATCGATCCGCCGCTGCACGAATTCGTGCCGCACGACGAGCCGGCCCAGCGCGAGCTGGCGAACCAGATCGGCATCTCCTACGAGCGCATCCGGCAACGGGTCGGGAGCCTGCACGAGTTCAACCCGATGCTCGGATTCCGCGGATGCCGCCTGGGCATCATCTTCCCGGAGATCACGGAAATGCAGTCGCGGGCGATCTTCGAGGCCGCCGCGAACGTCCAGAAACGCGGGATCAAAGTTGAGCCCGAGGTCATGATCCCGCTGGTCGGGCACGTGAAGGAGCTCGAGCACCAGGCGTCGATCGTGCGACGCGTCGCGGAAGAGGTGCTGCGCGAGTCCGGCGCGAAGTTCAAGTACCTGGTCGGAACCATGATCGAGGTTCCGCGCGGCGCCATCACCGCCGACGAGATCGCATCCGTCGCGGAGTTCTTCAGCTTCGGCACGAACGACCTCACGCAGACGACGCTGGGCGTCAGCCGCGACGATGCGGGGCGGTTCCTGATTCCGTACGTCGAGCGTGAGATCTACGCGAAGGATCCGTTCGAGGCGATCGACCGCTCGGGCGTCGGCGTCCTGATGAAGTGGGCGGTGGAGAAGGGGCGCGGCGTGCGGGGGGACCTGAAGGTCGGCATCTGCGGCGAGCACGGCGGTGAGCCGTCCAGCGTGGAGTTCTGCCACATCATCAACCTGAACTACGTGAGCTGCTCCCCGTTCCGGGTGCCCATCGCCAGGCTGGCGGCTGCACGGGCGGCGATCGCCTTCCCGATGAAAGCCGCACCCAAGGCGCCGGTGAAGCGCACCGTCAAGAAGGCTGCCGCGAAGCGGCGGAAGTAACCGGCATCGCGGTGTGCGCCGAGACCCGGCGCACACCGCTGCTGTCCGGTCACGAGCACGAGTCAAGGTCCAGGAGGCCGTCACACATATGAAACTCTCAGATTTCAGGTATCCGCTGCCGCGGAACCTCGTCGCGAAATACCCCGCCAGCCCGCGGGACTCGTCCCGGCTGATGGTGGTCAAGCGCGCGGACGAGAGCATTCAGTCTCTGAAGCGATTCTCGGAGATCACCCAGTTCTTCAAGAAGGGTGACTGCCTGGTCGTGAACGAGACGCGCGTGTTTCCGGCCAGGCTCTTCGGCAGGAAGGAGAAGACGAATGCGCGGATCGAGGTGTTCCTCCTTCGCGAGCTGAACAAGGAGGAGGCGATCTGGGACGTCATCGTGGACCCCGCGCGCAAGGTCCGCATCGGCAACAAGATCTTCTTCGACGAGGGGAAGCTCTGGTGCGAGGTCATCGACAACACCACCTCGCGGGGGAGAACCGTCCGGTTCAATACCCAGGGCGACCTGTTCAAGGTCATCGACCGGATCGGGAAGATGCCGCTTCCGTACTACATCAAGCGGGAGCCGACCGAGAAGGACAAGGAAACGTACCAGACCGTCTTCGCGAAGGTGGTCGGGGCCGTTGCCGCGCCGACTGCCGGCCTGCACTTCACGAACCGCCTGCTGACCACGCTGAAGAAGAAGGGGGTCAAGGTGGTGCCGGTCGTGCTGCACGTCGGTCTCGGCTCGTTCCGGCCGGTGGAAGTGGAGGACCTGACAAAGCACAAGATGGATTCCGAGTACTACGAAATCCCCGAGACGACCGCCGACGTGGTGAACAAGACGATCGATTCCCGGGGGACGGTCTACGTGGTCGGCACGAGCGCCTGCCGCGCCGTGGAGTCCAGCGTCACCACCGACGGGCACCTGAAGTCCAACAGCGGGTGGACCGACAAGTTCATCTTTCCGCCGTACGAGTTCAAGATCGCCGACCGGCTGATCACGAACTTCCACATGCCGGAGTCGACGCTGCTGATGCTTGCGTCCGCGTTCGTCGGCCGGGATCTGCTGATGAAGTCGTACAAGAAGGCCGTCAAGGAGGGGTATCACTTCTACAGCTACGGCGATGCCATGCTTCTGATGTAGGGATGCCCAGGTCATGAAACTGGCCCTGCTGACGGCTGTGGTGGTGGGCGTCACCGCGCTCTTCATCCGGCTGTTCAGAAAAAAGAATCTTCTCTCCTATTTCGACGGCGGCCGCTGGTGGCTGACGTGGCTCTCCATTGCGGTGATCACGCTGATGGACGAGCTGACGTCCATCTTCTACGCGCCTGCCGAAGCATACCGGTTCATCGGCATCAGCGCGATCGCATTCATCGCGATCACCTCCCTCCTGATGCGATTCATGTCCACGCGGATGGTCGAGATCGCCGAGATCCTCGAGCATCACAGCATCCGGGGCGGAGGGGTCTACTCTTTCTCCTATCTGGTTCTGGGCCCGACCTGGTCCTTCATCGCCGTCGCGTCGATCCTGGTCGACTACGTGCTGACCGCGTGTATCTCCACCGTCAGCGCGGTCGAGAACGGGCTCACGTTCTTCGCGCTGACCCCCCTGATGAAGGTGATGCTGCAGTTCGCCGTCGTCTGGGGCATCGCCGGGCTGAACATCCTGGGGATCAAGGAGAACGCACGGTTTACGTTCGGGGCGTTTTTCGTGGTCGCCACGGTGCTCCTGGTCCTGGTGGCGTCGGCGTTTTACGAGTCGACACCCGCAACCTGGGCGACGATCGGCTCGAGCTTCGCGGACGCCGGAACCAGGATCTGGGAAGGGGGCCCCATCTTCGGGTACGGGTTCCTGATCGTCGGCATCTCCAGCACGATCCTGGCCTACTCGGGGATCGAATCGGTGGTCCAGACGGCGGGCCTCACCAAGAGCTGGCGCGACACGGGAAAGGCGTACATCTTCCTCGCGCTCACGACCGGCATCTTCACGCCCCTGATCGCCGCGATGGTCCTGGGATCGGGCATCAATCCCGGCGAACACGAAACCGACCTGATCACGCAGTTCGCGGCGGGCCTCAACGGCGTCCCGTTCGGCCTGATCGTCGGCGGCGTCGCCAGCATCGCCCTTATCCTCGCCGTCAATACGGCATACGTCGCCAGCAGCGAACTGATCGAACGCGTCGCGCACCGGTACAACTTCTCCTGGATCATCCGCACGAACCGTCAGCAGTCCCTGTACCGCATTCATATCCTGAACGCGTGCTTCTACTCCGTCATCATCCTCCTTACGGAAGGGAGCCAGAAGATCCTCGCGGAGATGTACGCGCTCGGCCTGGTTGCCAGCTTCACGATCAACATGGGCAGCCTCCTGATGTACCGGTACGGGACGGGCACGAAGGAGATCCGGGCGTTCAACACGTCGCGCTTCGGGACCCTGCTCGTGTTCCTGGTCCTCATGAGCGCGTTCGTCTACCTGGCGCAGACAAAGCCGTACGGGATTGCGTTGTGGTCGGCGGCCGTGGTGTTCTTCCTCGTCGTCGGGTTCCGGGTTGCGAAGGAACGCGCCCCCGAGATTGCGCACACGGCGCAGACCGACACGCCGCTCCAGATGGTGTTCGCCCTGGCCGATGCCCCCGAGGAGAGTGTCCACATCTACTTCAAACGCCCGCTGGAGGGCTCCGAAGATGCCGGGACGAACGCCGCCTTCGTCTCCTTCTACCATCCGAGGGCGGGGGTTCCGCAGCGATCCACCCCAAACCACTACAGGTTCGTCAGTTCCCGCCAGTCGCTGTTCGACAGCATCACCGAGCTGCTGTACGTCCTGAAGTACGAGCTGCCCCACAAGAACGTTACGATTCATCTCGGCTGGCCGATGTCGTCGTGGCTCGACCGCCTCTCGATCGGCGTCATGGTGTTCAGCATCATGAAATTGCCCCGGATGTTCCCCGAGTTCACGTTCGTCATGGAGTACTTCGGTAAGAAGAATGCCTGATGTCGGCGTGATCATTCCTGCCGGTGGGGCGGGCCGACGGTTCGGCGGCCGCACGCCGAAACAGTTCGTCCGGCTGGAAGGCGTTCCCATCCTGGTTCGAACGGTCGAGCTGTTCACGAAACGGCGCGATGTCGCGGCGATCGTCGTGGCTGCACCGTCCGGAGACGTTTCCCGCGTGCGCAGGATGCTGGCGGCGGCGGGGCACGAGGGGGTCACCGTCGTGGCAGGTGGGAAAGAGCGGCAGCATTCCGTGCTGGAACGGGCTGGAGGCGCTTCCATCGTCCTGCGAATTCGTCCTGGTGCACGATGCGGTGCGACCCTTTACGCCTTCGCGCGTCATCTCATCTGTGGTGAACGAAGCCCGTGCGCACGGGGCGTCCGTCGTGGGGGTGCCGGTGGGGGACACGCTCCGCCGGGAAGGTCGGCCCGGGTTCCTGTCCGCCACGGTCGACAGAACGCACCTGTGGGCGGTTCAGACACCCCAGGGGTTTCGAACCGAGCTGCTCCGGGAGGCTCATCGCCAGGCCGCGAGGAAGAGGATTCTCAAGACGGACGAGACGTCGCTCGTGGAGTTGATGGGCATCAAGGTGAAGGTCGTGCAGGGGACTCAGTCGAACATCAAGATAACGACCCAAAATGACCTCGAATTTGCGCGATTTTTGGCGAAACGGGCGTAGGTGTGGTTGACTTTTGTCAAGTGGTTGGTTAGATTGAATGATATGGTTTCAGGTCTGATTACGTCTCACAGCGTGGAAGGCAGATGATGATACCCATCGGGGTCATCGTCATTCTCTCATACCTCATCGGGTCGATCCCCACCAGCATCATCGTTTCGAAGCGGGTGAAGGGGATCGATATCCGCCAGCACGGCAGCGGCAATGCGGGCGGGACCAACGTCTTCCGCGTTCTGGGCTGGCGTGCGGGCGTATTCGTGATCCTGATGGACATGGCGAAGGGCCTGCTGGCAACCGTCGTGATCGCCAAGATCATGTACGGCGCGCTCCCGTTCCCGAACCGTACGCCGTTTGACGACTTCACGGTCGTTCAGATCATCGCGGGCTGCGCGGCCATCCTCGGCCACGTCTGGACGGTCTTTGCCGGGTTCCGGGGGGGCAAGGGCATCGCCACGGCCGGCGGGATGCTTCTGGGCGTCGCTCCGGTCGAAGTGGGCGTGTCCTTCGCCGTCTTCGTGGTCGTGTTCCTGGCCACGCAGTATGTCTCTCTGGGATCCCTCAGCGCGGCCGTCACGTTCCCCCTCACGATGTTCTTCCGGGAGAACGTGTTCATGGTGGACGTCCCCGGCTACCGCACACTCATCTACTTTGCCATCGCCATCTCTGCACTGATCATCTATACCCACCGCACGAATATCGTGCGTCTCTTGCGCGGAAACGAGAACAAGATCACCAGCGTCAAGGTCTTCCGGCGCAAAGCGGCAGCATCCAGCCCACAGTAAAGGTCTGTCCCGCTCATGCGGATCGCCGTTCTCGGCGCGGGAAGCTGGGGAACCACCCTCGCCGTCCTGCTGTCGAACAAGTCCCATGAGGTAACGCTCTGGTCGTACAGCACGTCCGACGCTGAGCGGATCCGCTTCTCGCGGGAAAACACCCCGTACCTGCCTGGCATCCAGATTCCCCCTGCGATCTCCATCACGTCCAACCTCGCGGAAGCACTCCGGGGGGCCGAGATGGTCGTCGCCGCAGTCCCGTCGCAATTCGTCCGCAGCGTCATCGCAGCCGTCCCGCCCCGCTCGCTCGGGAACTCCATCATCGTCAACGTGGCGAAGGGGATCGAGGTCGGCACGTTGATGACGATGTCGGAGGTGTTTCTGGACGTGCTCCCCGGTTTCCCCGCGACGCAGATTGCGACGATGTCCGGGCCGAGCCATGCGGAAGAGGTCAGCCGGAGCATCCCCACCACGGTCGTTGCCGCATCGACGTCGATGGAAACCGCCAGGGCGGTACAGCAAGCGTTCATGGTTCCGTCGTTCAGGGTGTACGCCGCGACCGATTTGAGGGGGGTCGAGCTGGGCGGCGCGCTGAAGAACGTCATCGCCATCGCCGCCGGAATCGTGGAAGGGGCAGGGCTCGGAGACAATACGAAGGCCGCGCTCATGACGCGCGGCATTGCGGAGATTACCCGCGTGGGCGTCAGGATGGGCGCGGAACTGCGGACGTTCGGAGGGCTTTCAGGGATCGGCGACCTGATGGTCACATGCATGAGCAGGCACAGCCGGAACCGGCACGTCGGCATGGAGATCGGCCGCGGCAGGCTGCTGAAGGATGTCCTGGGCGACATGGTGATGGTCGCCGAAGGAGTGGAGACCACGCGCTCGGCCCGCGAACTGGCCCGCAGAGCCGGGGTTGAGGTCCCGATCATCAACGAGGTCTACAACATCCTCTTCGAGGAGAAGGAGCCGCTGCGGGCGTGCTACGACCTCATGACGAGAGACCCGAAGGGGGAAGAATAACGATTGTCGATCGACGATAGTCGACCGACAGCGTGAAAAGCCGCAGCCGGCTACCGGCCGGGGGAGCACCAGGGTTCTGTGCTTCCACCGCCGATGGCCGGCTGCGTTGCTTCCGGACTCCATCCGATGCGCGCCGCCTGCGAGGGCCGACACATGCCGCCGCGGCATCGGATGCGGTACCAGCGTCAGATGAACAGCGGCGCCAGCACCAGCGTGATCGTGCTGAGCAGCTTCACCAGAACGTGAAGCGACGGACCTGCGGTGTCCTTGAACGGATCGCCGACGGTGTCGCCCACCACCGATGCCTTGTGCGGGTCTGACCCCTTCCCGCCGTACTGCCCGGTCTCGATGAACTTCTTGGCGTTGTCCCACGCGCCTCCCCCGTTGTTCAGGAAGAGCGCCATCAGGATGCCGACGATCGTCCCTACCATCAGCAGCCCGCCGACGACTTCCGGACCGCTTGCCGCGAAGCTCGGTTGTCCTGCCGCATTGTAGATCCATTTGAACACCAGCCCCACCGCGACCGGGACCACCACGGGCAGAAGTCCCGGCGCGACCATCTCGCGCAGCGCCGAGCGTGTTGCGATGTCCACGCACTGGCCGTAGTCGGGTTTTGACGTTCCCGCCATGATCCCGGGGTTGTTCTTGAACTGCTCCCGGACGTTGTTGATGATCGCGTAGGCGGCCTTTCCGACCGCCTTGATCGCCAGCGACGAGAATATGAACACGAGCACAGCGCCGATCATCGCGCCGACAAAGACCTCCGGCTTGTTCAAATTGATCACACCGTCCCATGAGGGGAGGTAGGCCCGGACTTCATCGATATAGGCGCTGAACAGCAGGAATGCCGCGAGCGCGGCGGACCCGACGGCATACCCCTTCGTGAGGGCCTTCGTCGTGTTCCCCACGGAGTCGAGCCGGTCGGTGCGGTCCCGGATCTCCTTGGGCTGATGGCTCATCTCGATGATGCCGCCGGCGTTGTCCGTGATCGGGCCGAACGTGTCCATGGCGAGGATGTACGCCGCGGTCGCAAGCATGCCCATCGTGGCCACGGCCGTGCCGAAGAGGCCCGCATGCGCGAGTCCCGAGCTCGCGCCCAGGAAGTACGCCCCCACGATCGCCGCGCCGATCACCAGGATCGGAAACCCGGTCGATTCCATCCCGACAGCGACGCCGCTGATAATGGTCGTCGCGGGGCCGGTCTGAGCCGCTTTGGCGATCTCCTGCACCGGGCGGTAGCGGTACTCGGTGTAATACTGGGTGATCAGCACGAATGCGAACGCCGTAGCGACGCCGATCAGCCCGCACAGGAAGAAGTTGAAGTAGAACTCCGGCCCGAGCAGCCAGCGCGACGCGATGAAGAGCCCGATCACGGCGAGGACCGACGTGACGTAGTATCCCCTGTTGAGCGATTTCATCGGGTCCTCGGTATCCCTGGCACGCACGGAGAGGATTCCGACAATGGATGCGATGATACCGAATGCACGGGCGACCAGGGGGAAGAGGATGACGCCGAGCAGCGACAGCCCCTGAGCCGCGAAGACCTCCGCGTTAGCGGTATACAGGCCGGCCGCAAGGATCATGGCCCCGATGTTCTCGGCGGCCGTCGACTCGAACAGGTCGGCGCCACGTCCGGCGCAATCGCCGACGTTGTCGCCCACCAGATCCGCGATCACTGCTGGGTTGCGCGGGTCGTCCTCCGGGATGCCCGCTTCCACCTTTCCCACGAGATCCGCCCCGACGTCAGCCGCCTTTGTGTAGATGCCGCCTCCGAGCTGCGCGAAGAGCGCGACGAAACTGGCGCCGAAGCCGTACCCGACAATCAGAAGCGGGATCTTCGTGACGTCGTCGGTAACCCCTGAGGCCTGGACAAGCGTGAAGAGTCCGGCCACTCCCAACAGGCTCATCGCGACCACGAAGAAGCCAGAGACCGCTCCTCCGCGGAGCGCAGGCTGCAGCGCGCTGTTCATGTCGCGCACCGCGCCTGCGGCCGTCCGGATATTCGCACGGATCGCGACCCACATGCCCATGTACCCCGCCGCGACGGAGCAGGCGGCCCCGAAGATGAAGGACAGTGTGGTCCACAGGGCAAGAGCTGCAGGCCCGGCCGGGTCGTGCGCATTCTGCGCCCGGACGAACGCATAGAGAATGTAGATCACGCACGCCAGCGCGATCGACAGATAGATGATGGTGCGGTACTGGCGGCTCAGGAATGCCTCGGCGCCCGCCTTGATGGCGTCCGAGATCTCCCGCATCTTCGCGGTTCCCGTGTCACGCCGCAACACGTCCCGGATCAAATAGGCGGCGAAGAGCAAGCCCAGGACGCTGATCGACAGAATGAGTGTCAGCTCCATAGCGCTGGCTACTCCTTATGTAATGTGAATGGTGGTGAAGGAGATGGTTGAGCCGTATGAAAGACCGCGTGCGGTGTGGCGGGGCTGGGGAGAGCCCGTCCGCAGGCGGAGGAGATTGCGGAATATACTAAAGCATCTTGAAACTTGCCCGTCTGGAGGGCACCGCCGGGCGCCGATATCTGATATCAGATGTCGTATTTCAGATGTCTGATTTCGGCTCCGTTTGCCCCCGTTTAGGGGATGTCCGGATTACTCTCCAGAAGAAGTAGACTGCGATGGCGGTCACGACCGCGAATGTGGTGACCATCATCAGAATGGCGGACAGGTTCAAATCGCGGCCCCCCTTTCAGCGCGCTTCTTGCTTGCGTAGTAGACCAGAGCGCATAGTCCGAGAAAGGCTAAGCGTGAGCAGTAGCCCTCGACCCGTAGATGTACCACAGCTGGGTCTCCAGGGCGGCGATAGTTGCCGGGTCGGTGGCAGCCGCAAGGCGGTCATGGAGGCCCGAATTCAGGAACATCCGTGTCAGCGAGCCGTCGTCCAGACTCCAGCCGCTGCCTGAGAACAGGCTGGCAAGCGCTGCATTCCAGTCCCCGCCCTTCGGTGAGAAGACAGACCCGACGAAGACGAAGAGGAGGAAGACCGGCGTGACGTACTTGATGACGAACCTGTAGATGATGGGGACCTTCATGTCGGCCCCGCGGGTGATTTCCTCCCATCCGCGGTCTATGCCGTAGATCCAGGCGAACACGATAGACTCCGCCAGGGCGAACAGGACGAGGGCAACGGTGCCGGCCCAGTAGTCGTACTCGTTGAACACCCCGTACTGGTAGAAGAACACCGTGGGGAGGCCCAGCAGAAGGACAATCCCGCCAAACGACCAGGCCGAACGCCCCCGCGACCACTGGAATTCATCCTCCATGAACCCCATCCAGGGCGTCCCCATGGCGAGCGATGACGTGATCCCGGCGAAGAACAGCAGCCCAAACCAGAAGACGCCGGCGATCGCAGCGAGCACCGGCCCCCAGTTCTCGAACAGGTACGGCATCGTCTGAAATCCCATGCCGAAGCCCGCGTTCTGCTTCACCCATTCGAGGCCCAGATACCCGGCCGCGATGGGGATGACAATCGAACTGCCGAGTACCACCTCGACGAACTCGTTCATCCACCCCGCGCTCATGGCGTTCAGAGCCACGTCATCCCGCGACTTGACGTACGAGGCGTAGCAGTGAATCGTTCCCATGCCGAGCGAGAGGGTGAAGAATATCTGTCCGGCCGCCGCAAGCCAGACCTTCGGGTCGGTGAGGGAGCCGAATTGAGGCGTCCAGAGGAACTCTATCCCTGCCCAGGCGTTCGCATCCGGGTGCTCGGCGGATGCACCCGATGTCCCGAGCGTGAGCCCGCGGATCGCAAGGAAGATCCCGAAGAGGATCAAGAGGGGCATCCCGATCCGCGCGGTCTTTTCGACGCCCCCTTCGAGTCCGCGGGAGAGGATCCACGTGTTCAGCAGGAGGCAGAGGACGTAGAAGATCGGCGCCTCGAACGGGATCCCCGTCGTCGTGGTCGAGATGTCGATGTAGTTCGTGAAGAACTCCGCGACCTGCAGCTGGGACATGCCGTCAAACGTCCTGGCGAGGGAGTGCATCACGTACGACATCGTCCAGGATTCGATGTAGCAGTAGTATGCCGCCATCGCGAGGTTCGTCCAGATCCCGAACACCCCGAAGTACTTCCAGAACTTCATCCGGGGGGCGAGTGCCTCGAACATGAATGGCGGGGCGTGGTATCCCCGCGAACCGCCAAAACGGCCCATTCCCCATTCGACCCAGAGGAGGGGGATTCCCATCACGAGAAACGAGACGAGGTAGGGGATGATGAAGGCGCCGCCGCCGTTGTTGATCGCCTGGACGGGGAAGCGGAGGAAGTTGCCGAGACCGACGGCGTTGCCGGCCATGGCGAGCACCAGGCCGACACGGGTGCCCCAGGCTTCTCTGGGTTTCGTCATACCTCCTCGATGGATGGATCTGCGTACGCCAGATCAGGTTTCGGCCTGCCGGAGTCTTGCGTCGTGGCGCGGGCGAGGCCCGCGCACTCAGGATTCCCGGGTGCCCCCCGCGACAGTCCCATCGGCCGCGATCTTCCGGCGCTCGCGGCGGTGTTGGAGGTACTTCACGATGAGCGGGAGGATCGAGAGGAAAATCACAATCGCGAT
Source organism: uncultured Ignavibacteria bacterium (assembly GCA_963701735.1). Taxonomy (GTDB): domain Bacteria; phylum Bacteroidota; class Ignavibacteria; order UBA10030; family UBA6906; genus CAWABB01. The sequence goes on from CAVPBI010000017.1 coordinate 159,990, forward strand.
CACCCACTCGATATGCTTCTCAATCCCGGGGATGGCTCTTCCAAGGAAATAGCCGATCAGGGTCATGCTCATAACCCACCCGATGCCGCCCGAAATGTTGAAGACGGCGAACCGGTTGTAGCGCATCTCCGCGACCCCGGCGACAACCGGGGCGAAGGTTCGCGCAAAGGGCATGAACCTGGCGAGGACGATGGTGATCCCGCCGTACTTCTCGTAGAATTCCCTCGTCTTGATCAGGTGGTCGCGGCGGAAAAAGCGGGACTGGGGGCGGTTGTAGAGAGCGTGCCCCGCTTTTGCGCCGATGAAGTAGCCGGTGGCGTCGCCGGTGACTGCGGCAATAATAAGGAGAATGTTCAGCAGGAAGATATCCAGCTCGCCGCGCGCGGCAAAGAGCCCGGCGGTCACAAGCAGGGAATCCCCCGGGAGGAAGAAACCGATCAGGAGTCCTGTCTCGGCAAGATGATAATGAAGAGTCCGATATACCCCCCCCAGCGAACGACCTCCTCGAGGGTGGGGAGTTGCAAGAGCAGCGTGCCGAATTCCAGAACAGCCTCCGGTGGTGTTTCGTCCCGTGACGGGGTCAGTGATCTCTATCGAAGATACGATGATGGCCCCAAAGAGACAACAAGAAGTTGCGTTGCAGGGAGAGCCCGGGCACAGATATAGACGCGACCTGAACGGACGCCGCTTGATAGTCGGACCCGCCAGCCGTATCTTCACCGTGTCATGACCCAATTCTCACGGGGCTCCTCCTCAGGCGCCCGGCAGCCGGTTCAGTACGTCAAGGGCATCGGCCCCCGCCGGGCCTCGGCGCTCGCGGAGGCCGGCATCGACACGCTCCTCGATCTCTTCCTCTACGTCCCCCGGGCGTACCTCGATCGAACGTCCGTCAAGACGGTCGCTCAGGTCCGGTCCTCCATGTCCACTCCCTTTCCCGGGCTGGCTGAAGGGCCGAAGGGCGGGCCGGGGTCGGGTGAGGGCGAGGGCATCGAAGCGGGTGTGGATGTGCGCCGCGCTGACACCATCGTGGGGCGAGTCCGCTCGTTCCGGGTGATCGGTCCCGGGCGGGCGTCCAGGTTCATTCTCGTGCTCGCGGACGAGACCGGCTCGCTCCAGTGTGTCTGGTTCAGAGGGGTGCAGTACTGGCGGCACGCGTTTCACGTGGGGGAGACGCTGGCGGTCTCCGGACAGCCCACGATGTACCGGGGCACCCTGCAGCTCGTTCACCCCGCGGTGGACCGGATCTCACCGCGGGCTGCCACGCCGGAGGAACCGGATCCCGGCGTGGACTGGGGAAAGCGCCTGACGACCGGCACGATCGTTCCTGTGTACCCGTCCTCGCAGGAGCTGGCCCGCGTCGGGCTTGACAGCGCAGGGTTCCGCCGGGTGTTGCACGAGGTGGTCACGGAGCATCTCGATGCGGTGGTCGATCCTCTTCCGCCCGATCTGAAGGCCCGCCGCAATCTCATCCCGCTGCCGGACGCGCTCCGGCTGGTGCACTTCCCGCAGTCGGCGGGCGACGTCGGCCCCGCGCTGCGCCGGCTGAAGTACGACGAATTTTTCCGCTTCCAGATGCTCCTGGCGCTGAAACGCAGGTGGGTCAGGGAAGATCTGCACGGCATCTCCTTCACCGTTGAGAGCCGGCTGGCCCGGACGCTGGTGGACGGGCTGCCGTTCCAGCTTACTGCCGCCCAGAAGCGCGTCATACGGGAGATCGCCTCCGACATGGCGAGCCCCCGTCCCATGAACAGGCTGCTGCAGGGGGACGTGGGGAGCGGGAAGACAGTCGTCGCACTCATCGCGATGCTGGTCGCGGTGGACAACGGCTATCAGGCGGTCTTCATGGCGCCCACCGAGATCCTCGCGGAGCAGCACTACCGCACGCTGACGACCCTTGCCCGGGGCATCCCCGTGAACATCCGGCTGCTGGTGGGGGCGCGTTCGACTGCCGTCCGGCGCGACGTCCTCGAGGACATCCGCCGCGGCTCCGCGAGCATCGTTGTCGGCACGCACGCCGTGTTCGAGAAAGACGTGGAGTTCGCGCGCCTGGGCTTCGTCGTCATCGACGAGCAGCACAGGTTCGGGGTCCTGCAGCGCGCCGCGCTGCGCGGGAAAGGCGAGAGTCCCGACGTGCTCGTCATGACCGCGACGCCGATCCCCCGGTCGCTCTCGCTGACAATCTTCGGGGATCTGGACGCTTCGCTGCTGAACGAGCTGCCCGGGGGCCGCAGGCCGATCACCACCGTGCTTCGTGACGAGCGCCAGCGGGACGAGGTCTTTGGATTCCTGCGCGAGCAGGTGCAGGCGGGGAGGCAGGCCTACATCGTGTATCCGCTCATCGAAGACTCGGAATCCGTCGACCTCAAGGCCGCGGTCGCGCACTTCGAGGAGCTCCGCACCGGGGCATTCAAAGGATTCCGGGTCGGCCTGCTCCATGGCAGGCTTCCTTCCGACGAGAAGGACCGGACCATGACCGGGTTCCAGCGCCGGGAGCTGGACATCCTGGTGGCGACGACCGTGATCGAAGTGGGGATCGACGTCCCGAACGCGACGGTGATGGTCGTCGAGAATGCAGAACGGTTCGGACTTGCCCAGCTCCACCAGCTGAGAGGCAGGGTGGGGAGGGGCGCGGAGCAGTCCTACTGCATTCTTCTGACCAGCCGGGGTGTGGCCGGGAAGGCCCTCAGGGGGGCGAAGGCGGATCCGGACGAGGCACAGCGTGCCGCCCGCCGGCTCGCCACGATGGTCGGGACCACGGACGGCTTCGCGATTGCCGAGGAAGACCTGAGAATCCGCGGCCCGGGCGACTATTTCGGCACGCGGCAGAGCGGTCTTCCGGCGTTTCACGTCGCGGACGTCATCGCCGACGGCGCCATCCTCCAGGAAGCGCGCGACGACGCGTTCGCTCTGGTCGAACGCGATCCTCATCTCCGGTCGTCCGAGCATCGGGCGCTCGCGGACGATGTCCGGTCCCGGTTCCGCGACGCGGTCGATCTCCTCGCCGCCGGATGATCGATGGGTTGTCGTCTGACCTGCGACGTCATCCGATCTCAGGACGATCTCCTCCAGCTGAACGACGACGTCGTCGTCGGTCCAAACTGCGACCTCAACCGGCCGACGGACGAACTTCACTTCAAACTCCTCTCCGAGCATTTTCTTCTTGACAGTTTTTCAGGAATGCGTATATTAGTCCAAGGAAAAATTGTTCAACAACTCCGGAGAGTTTCTGGATTCGTCATCTCTACCGCTTCCTCCGTCGTCACTGACGATCGCGTTGGTCTGCAACATCAAGAAGAGTGAGGAAGCACCACACGTCGCCTCCCACGCAGTCCCCCCGGACGAGCTGCCTCCAACCGATGCCCCCTCTCCGTCACACCGCGCGAACGATCTGTACGCGGAATGGGACACCGAGGACACCGTCGAAGCAGTCCGCGACGCCCTGAGCGAGCGGCACACGGTCGAAATCGTCGAGGCGGGCCCCGGCGCGGTCCAGAAGCTCATCGATCTCCGCCCTGATTTTGCGTTCAATATTGCCGAAGGTCTTCACGGCGTCGCGCGCGAAGCGCACATGCCCGCAGTCTTCGAGCTCCTCCAGATTCCCTATCTCGGGTCCGATCCCCTCACGCTCGCGACATGCCTGGACAAGGCGCGCACGAAAGAGGTGCTGTCGTACCACGGAATCCCCACGGCTCCGTTCAGCGTCGCGACATCGATGGAGGCGTTCGAAGATATTCGCGTCCGCTTCCCGGCGATTGTGAAACCGATGCACGAAGGCTCGAGCAAGGGGATATACAACTCTTCCGTCGCGCGGAACATCGAGGACCTCGAGCGCGAGGTGCGCACCACGCTGGAGGTATACCGCCAGCCCGTCCTCATCGAAGAGTTTCTTGCCGGGCGCGAGTTCACCGTTGCAATCATGGGGAACGGGTCCGAGGCGCGCGCGCTCCCGATCGTCGAGATCTCGTTCGCGGCTCTGCCCGAAGGCATGAACCCGATCTATTCGTACGAAGCGAAATGGGTCTGGGACAGCGTGGAGAACCCGCTCGACATCTATAGCTGTCCGGCGAAGCTGACTCCGGAGCTTGAGAAGGAGATCGTCAGACTGAGTCTGAGAACATACGAGACTCTTCGGTGCCGCGATTGGACGCGGGTGGACCTGCGCCTCAATAGTAAGGGTGAGCCGCACGTCCTCGAAGTGAATCCGCTTCCGGGGATTCTGCCCCGTCCCGAGGACAATTCGTGTTTCCCCAAAGCGGCCCGCGTCGCAGGGATGACTTACAGCCAGCTCATTAATGGCGTGCTTGACATCTCGCTCAGAAGGCACGGCATTGTAAGCGCACATCAGACAGTCCTCCAAACCAACTGAAAAAAGCCCCGAATGACGCGTAAATTGCGCATCTCCTTACTCTATAATGAGCCGACTACCGGGACTGTTGGGGACCGTCAGTTCATCACGCAGAACGGCCGGTTGCAGGCCTCCCAGCCCGTCTCCCGGCCGTCTCAGAAAGCCGACAAGCACGCTCCGTTCCCCGCGGTCGATCTCTCCGAGATCGGCGTGATGGAGGAGATGGAGGACATCAAGCGCGCGCTCGCGACACTCGGATACAGAGTGAGCGTGATGAATGTCGACAGCGACGTCTACCGGTTGATCGAACACCTCCGCGAGGAGGGCCCCGACCTCATCTTCAATCTCGTCGAATGCATCGAGAACGAATCGGCGCAGGAGATGAACGTCGCAGGCCTGTACGATCTTCTGAAGATCCCGTATACCGGCGCAGGCGCATTCGCCCTGGGGCTGGCATTGAACAAGCCGCGGGTCAAGGAACTGCTGTCCTACCACGGCATCAAGACGCCGCCGTTCCACGTCTTCGACGCGCCGACCAGGATCAGCCTTCCGTCGCACCTGCAATTCCCGCTGATCGTGAAGCCCTCGAAAGAGGATGCGAGTGTCGGCATCAGCGATGCGTCGATCGTGACGACCGAAGCGGAGTTGCGCAAGCGCGTCCGTTTTGTGCTGGAAGAGTTCCAGCAGCCCGCCCTGGTCGAATCGTATATCGACGGCCGCGAGCTGAACGTGGCAATCCTCGGCCATCGCAAGCCCGTCATCCTGCCGATCTCCGAGATCGATTTCTCCGGACTGCACGACGGCATGCGCCGGATCGTGAGCTATGACGCGAAGTGGATGACCGGGACGGTGGCGTACGAAGGGACGAAAGGCGTCTGTCCCGCCAAGGTGCCGGCGCACCTGGAAGCGAAGCTTCGCGACATGGCCCTCCGGGCGTTTCACATCGTCGGGTGCCGCGACTATGCCCGCGTGGACTTCAGGCTTGCGCCGAACGGCGAGGTCTACGTGCTCGAGGTGAACCCGAACCCTGACATCTCTGACGACGCCGGCTTTGCCCGGTCCGCCCGCGCTTACGGGCTGACCTTCCCGCAGATCGTCGGACGCATCGTCGACTCCGCCCTCGAGCGGCACGCGCTGGAAATGGAATGAGCGTGATGGAGCCGGTCACCGATACGGGAGCAGTTCGCCGTCTGTCCGACGCGGAGCACCGGGCGCGCATCAGGACGCTGAAGCGGTCCGATCGCGAGCCGCTGGTGGAACTGATCCGGGCGACGGAGATGTTTTCGGAGGCGGAGGTGGCCATCTCCCTGGAGCTGATCGACGCGGTCCTCGACCGGCCCGGGCAGGCCGACTACATCATCAACGTCTATGAAGCCGGCGGGGAGGTCATGGGCTACTATTGCATCGGCCCCACCCCCGGAACCGAAGGGACCTTCGACCTCTACTGGATCGCCGTTGCACGCGCGGCGCAGGGGTCGGGGATCGGAGGAGCGCTCGACCGCCACGCCCGGGACCTTGTACGGACGCTGGGCGGGCGTCTGATGATCGCAGAGACGTCGTCCACCCCCCGGTACGACGCGACGCGGCGGTTCTATGCGAGCATGGGGTATGAGGAAGTCGCCCGGATCAAGGGCTATTACCGTCCGGACGACGACCTCGTCGTGTTCGGCGTTGATGTGCATTCATAGCAAGAGGAGGATCACAGGCACCAATGGAACTCTGGCAGGAAATGTTGCGGCAGAGTGTCGACAGCGGGAAGGATCTTGTGGAGCGGTTCGGGTTCGACAAGGAGCTGGCGGACCGTTTGAACAAGCTGTTTCATATCCGGATCAATCCCTACTACCTTAGCCTGATCCGCTACCCCGGAGATCCGATCTGGCTCCAGTGCATTCCTGACTCGCGCGAGCTTCAGGAGGATGGTCTGCCGGAGGATCCGCTCGCCGAGGACAGCCACAGCCCGGTACCCAGCATCGTCCATCGCTACCCCGATCGCGTTCTCTTCCTGACGACGAGCCAGTGCTCCATGTACTGCCGCTTCTGCACGCGGAAGCGGAAGGTCGGCGATTCCAGCAAGATCAACATGAAGTACATTCAGGACGGCATCGACTACATCGCGGGAAAGCCGGAGATCCGGGACGTGATCCTGTCCGGCGGCGATCCGCTGATGTTGACCGATTTCATGCTCGAGAGGATTCTGAGCGGGCTGCGTGCGATTCCGCACGTGGAGATCATCCGCCTGGGCACCAAAATGCCGTGCGTCCTGCCGCAGCGCGTCACCCCCAAGCTGGTCAAGATGCTCCGGAAGTACCACCCGATCTACGTGAATACCCACTTCAACCATCCGTGGGAGTGCACCACGGAAGCGAGGCGGGCCTGCGAGATGCTTGCGGACGCGGGGATCCCCGTCGGCAACCAGGCGGTCCTGATGAAGGGCGTCAACGACAACGCCGACGTCATGCTGGAACTGATGCGGAAGCTCCTGGTCATGCGGGTCCGGCCGTACTACCTCTACCAGGCCGACATCACGAAGGGGGCGAACCACTTCCGCACGCCGGTGAGTGTTGGGCTGGATATCATGGACAAGCTCCGCGGTCATACCTCGGGCCTGGCGATCCCATCCTACGTCATCGACGCGCCCGGCGGAGGCGGAAAGATCCCGCTGCTGCCTCAGTACGTCATCGGCCGGAACGGCAACCAGATTATCCTGCGGAACTACAAATACGATATCTTCACCTACCCGGATGTCGAGGAGAAGAAGAAAGCATCCGTACCCGCCGTCGAGCGCGTCTACAAGAGGAAGAAGACCCGCAAGGTTTCGACGTACGAGCCGGATAGGGTGAAGGTGTAATCCCGTCTCAGATAGGAGTCAGAGGGGGCCGTCCCAGAAGTCGATGTCCGGACTTCTGGGACGGCCCCTCTTCTTTTTCCGGGGGGAGGATGTCAGACGGAGGGCCGCACGGATCGCCTGCCTGGGCGATCCGGCCGGGGGGTCACTTCATGGTCCCCGAGAACAGCTTCAGGAGGCTGTCCACGGGGAACGGCTTCTTCAGGATGAGATCGCAGTCGGCCTTGCAGACCGCGTTCACAGCGGTGAGATCGTCAACCCCTGTCAGGAAGACGAACGGCGTGTTGGCGTAATTGGGTTTTTGCCTGACCCTCTGGTGGAGCTCGAGCCCGTCCATGACCGGCATCTTCACGTCGGAGATGATGACATCGACCTGCTGCCGTTCGAGCGCGGTCAGCGCCTCCGATCCGTTGGATGCGATCATCATCGTGTGACCGAGCGAGCGCATGACCTCCTGGAGCATTTCCAGGTACTCGGCTTCGTCTTCAACTGCGAGGATTCTCATCGGCTGCCTTGGCTTCTGCCGTCTGGTGGACCGTCAGGATCAAGATAGCTCGCCCGGCCTGAGTTGTCAAGCGGGTTTCCGCGCGCAGATTGCCTCTGGGGGCTCATTTCAGTAGATTTCGATGCGCACACGCGCCGCTCCATGAGAATCTCCGACGAAAAGATAGAAGAGGTCCGTTCCGCGTCAGACATCGTGGACGTGATCTCGGCGTACGTCCCGCTGAAGAAGAGGGGGAAGAGCTACGTCGGGCGATGTCCGTTCCACCAGGAGAAGACCCCATCGTTTACCGTCAGCGCGGAGAAGCAGGTTTACCACTGCTTCGGCTGCGGAGCGGGCGGGAACGTCTTCGGCTTCGTGATGCAATTCGAGAAGGTCTCGTTCGTCGAGGCGGTCCGCTCGCTCGCCGAGCGGGCCGGGATCGTGATCCCGACCGGGAGGCCTGACGATCCCGCGTCTGGCGAGTACGAGGCGCTCTACTCGGCGGCGCGCAGCGCGGGCGTCTACTTCCACGAGAACCTCGTCCAGACGGTCGAAGGCCGGCTCGGCCTGGAATACCTGAAGCATCGCGGTCTGGTGGACGAGACGATCAGGAAGTTCGGGCTGGGCTATTCGATGAACGGATGGGACGGGCTCGTGAAGCAGGCGCAGAAGCAGGGGCTGGACCTGGATGTGCTCGACAGGGCCGGGCTGCTCGTCAGGAGGGACGACGGGACGGGATTCTACGATCGCTTCCGCGGCAGGATCATGATCCCGATCTTCCTCCCCTCGGGCCGGACGATCGCCTTCGGCGCCCGCAAGCTCCGGGAGGACGATCCGCTCGGGAAGTACATCAATTCCCCCGAGACCCCGATCTACAACAAGAGCGCGGTGCTGTACGGTCTTTCCCATTCGAAGGAAGCAATCCGCGAGAAGATCGTTCGCGATCCTGGTGGAAGGCTACCTCGACCTCCTCTCGCTGTTCCAGGCAGGCGTCCAGAATGTGGTTGCCTCCAGCGGCACGGCGCTGACACCGGACCAGGTTCGGCTCGTCGGGCGGTATGCGCGGTCGGTGACGATCGTATACGACGCCGATTCGGCCGGCTCCAAGGCGGCGATGCGCGGCGTCGACCTCGTGCTGGAGGGGGGGCTCGACGTGAATGTCGTTGAGCTGCCCGTAGGCGAGGACCCTGACTCATTCGTCCGTAAGGAGGGGGGGGAGGCGTTTGAGGGGCTCCTGGAGCGATCCACGTCGTTCCTGGAGTTCAAGGCGGCCCTGTTCGAGCGGGAAGGGCTGTTCCGAACGCCGGAGGGGAAGACCAGGGCCGTACGCTCGATCGTCGAGACCGTTGCCAGGATCGGAGACGAACTGAAGCGTGCCTTCTTCATCAAGCGGCTTGCCGAGCGGTTCGGCCTGTACGAGAGTCTGTTGAATCGCGAGCTCGAGGCGACGCTTTCCAAAGAACGCAAGCCGGTACGGGGGGGAGCTGCCGGCTCCCCGTCGACGGGCCGGTCCGACCAGGGGGCACCGGCGACAGTGGCGGCACCGGCCGGACCTCTTCCGGCTGCCGAGCGCGATCTCCTGCGGGTGATCCTCGAGGAGGGGAAACCGATGGCCGAGTATGTCTTCTCGCGGATCCCGCCGGGATCGTTTTCGCACCCTCAGGCCCGGGCCCTGGCCGAGCGTCTCGTCGGCACGGAGGCGGCCGAATGGGATATTACGACGCTTCTGGATCACATCGATGATGATGCAGTCCGCCGGCTTGTGACCGACCTCGTCATGTCGAAGTACGACATCAGCAAAGGTTGGTCGGAACACGGCGAGCCGCCGCGGGAGGCTGACCCGGCGCGAGTCGTGCAGGCCTCGATTCTCACCCTCCGCATGCAGGACATCGATCGCCGGCTTCGCAGCGAACTCGCCCTCATGCAGGCGGCGGAAGACCGCGGCGAATCGCTCGAGGAGCATCCATGACCGGATTGCGGCGCTGCAGCAGGAGAAACGCACACTGGCGGCCGAACGTGAAAGCAACGCTCGTTGAGCATTCGTCATGCGCTCGTTGAATAAGATGCGGTGATGGGATATATTGACCCAACCTGGAACTCATGAGGCTGACACGGCTTGCCGCTGCACGCTGAACGGATACTCGTCGTACGCACCGACAGGCTGGGCGATGTTGTGCTCACGCTCCCCGTGCTGTCATCCCTCCGACGATGCTTTCCCGGGGCCCGGTTGTCGGTTCTGCTCCGGCAGTACACCGGTGCCATCGTGACGGGCAATCCCTTCGTCGACGAGATCATCTGGTACGACACGGACGGCGCGCTGGTGTCCTTCGGCAGCATGCTCTCGACGCTGAAAGCAAAGCGTTTCGACGCGGCCGTTCTCGTGCGTCCAGACCCGCGCGCCGCTCTCCTGCTCGCCCTTGCCGGAATCCCTGTGCGGATCGGCACGGGTTACAGGTACTACTCGCCGCTGATGACCCACCGCATCTACGAGCACCGGAGCGAGGCAAAGCACCACGAGCTCGAGTACAATCTTCACCTGCTGGCGCCGCTCGGCTGCGACGCGCGCGACGAGATTGCGGCTCCGAGGTTCGGCGTCACCGTCGCAGAACAGACCCGCGCGTCAGCAGAGGAAATTCTGCGTTCCCTGGGCGTGCGGTCAGACCGCCGCATCGTCGTGCACCCCGGAAGCGGCGGCTCGGCGGCAGATTGGCCAATCGAATCGTTTGCGGCTCTCGCGAAACAGCTGCAGGAGTCGGGGGCCGGGACCATCCTTGTCACCGGCACCCGGCCGGAAGCGCCGAAGGCGCAGGCGGTTGTCGGGGGCTGCGCGGGCGCCGTCAGCCTCGCCGGGCGTCTGAGCGTGCCACAACTTGCGGCCGTGATCCAGTCTTCACGGCTCTTCATCGGCAACTCCAGCGGTCCCCTTCATGTCGCCGTCGCAGTCGGCACGCCGGTTCTCGGCTTCTATCCGTCAGTCCCCGTGATGGGCCGGAAGCGGTGGGGGCCGTACAGCCCGGCATCAGTCGTGCTGTCACCTGACCCGGCACGCTGCCTGCGTCCCTCCGCCCACCGGAACAACGAATGTTCGTGCATGGAGACGATTGGAGTCCAGGACGCCGTTCGCGCCGCTGAGGATCTGCTGGCGCGATACCCTGCGCGACCCGTCGAGGAGAGGGAGCATGCGTAGCCCGGGAGGGGTCTTCCTCGCGACAGTCGCGGCCGGGGCGATGGGAATCCTGGCCTCCTCTCAACTGCCATCGCAGGAGCAGAAGCGGATAGCAGATCCGCTCATCAGGCCCGACACGAGCATTGCCGCCAAGAGCGACTCGATCCGGCGCTCGCTCACCGGGCTGCCCGACTCGTCCGGCAGCCGCCGCGACACTCTGGGAAGAAAGGCTGACACGCTCGACACGTTCGAGTGGAGAACGGTCGAGAACCGGGCATTCGGCGTCGGCGAGAAGCTGGTCTTCGACGTGAGCTACGGCATGGTCACGGCCGGTGAGGCGATCCTGTCGATCCCTCAGGCCGTGCCGATCGACGGACGTCAGACGTATGCGGTGGAGGTACAGGTCAATTCCCTCCCGAGTTTTTCGTGGATCTACAAGGTCGAGGACACGTACCGCACGTTCATCGACATGCAATCCATCGTCCCGCTCAGGTTCGAGCAACATATTCGCGAAGGGACCTACAAGCGGGACTTCGTTGCGACGTTTGATCAGGCGCGTAACATCGCCCGGACGACGGACGGCAAGGAGGTCCCGATCCCGCCGTATGTTCACGACATTATGTCGGCGTTCTACTACGTTCGGACAATCGACTTCTTCGGCCGGGCCACCGGCGACGTGATCATGCTGCAAAACTTCTACAAAGACAGGACGCATGACCTCGCGGTCCGGATTCTCGGCCGGCAGGAGCTGGAAGTCGCGGCCGGGACATTCAACACGATCGTTCTGGAGCCGATGGTCCGCGAGGGGGGCCTGTTCAAGAGCGAGGGGCGGATCGTGATCTGGCTGTCGGACGACGAGCTCATGATCCCGGTCCGCATCAACAGCAAGGTGGTCATCGGGTCCATTGACGTCGAGCTTCGAGAATACTCCGGTCTGCTGGGGCGTCCGTCCGCGCGGATCCGGTAGAGAGAGCACCTGGAGCGATGCACACATGACACGGTACACTCGGGCAGATCTTTCGCGCGTGCGGACCATTTCGGTCGGGACGCGTCACAGCAAGGTGCGGCCGGCGGATTTCGCCGCGCCGTTCGACGCGGATCGCGACTCGTTCTCTGCGTTCGTCCGCGGGTTGCCCAGGATCCTGAAGGGCGCGGACCTGCGCGCGCTGGTTCAGGATATCCGCGTCTCGCGCCGCAAGGGGAAGCCGGTCATCGTCATGATCGGTGCCCACGTGATCAAGGTGGGCCTGGCGCCGGTCATCATCGATCTCATGAAGCGGAAGATGATCACGGCCGTCGCCATGAACAGCGCGGCCGCCATCCACGACGTGGAAACCGCGCTCTGGGGAAAGACGTCGGAGGACGTCGCGGCCAACCTGGCCGACGGCCGCTTCGGGATGGCCCGTGAAACCGGCGAGTTTATCAACGGCGTGTTGACGGAGGCATTCCGGTCGACGGACCTGGGCTACGGGGAGGCCCTCGGGAAAGCGCTGGCGCGCCGGCGCAAGCGTGCCTCCTCGCACAGCATCCTGCTGGCGGCCTATCGCCTCGGGATCCCGGCGACCGTGCATGCGGCCATCGGGACCGACATCATCCACCAGCAGCCGACCATGGACGGGGCCGCCACCGGCGAGCTTTCGTTCCGCGATTTCCGGCTTCTGTGCAGGCTCTGCATGGATCTCCGGGGCGGTGGGGTGGTCCTGAATGTCGGTTCTGCTGTCATCCTCCCCGAGGTCTTCCTGAAGGCGCTCACCGTCGCCCGGAACCTCGGCGCAAAGGCGCGCGGGTTCACCACGGCGGTCTTCGATATGAACAACCACTATCGCCCCACGATGAACGTCCAGCTGCGGCCCACGCAGGACGGAGGGAAGGGATACTACTTCACCGGCCATCATGAGCTGATGATCCCGCTCCTGGCGGCCATGGTCAAAAGGCGGGGGCGTTGATGGAACAGGACCGGCTCGACAAGGCGGGAACCGGAAGCGCGCCGCAGGGGAACAGGGGCGGCAACGTCATCCAGCGCATGTCGCCCGTCGGGTTTGCCGTCTTCTCGCTGTTCGTGGTGTTCGTCCTGTATCAGGTTCTCGGGGGCGCTGCGCTCCTCCTGTTCGGCGGCCAGCCCAGGGCCGACACGGTCGGGCTGTTCCGGTGGTTCACGTTGCTCGGGCAGATCATCGGCATCCTGCTGCCCGCGCTCGTGCTGATCAGGCTGCGGACGCCGGACGTCCCGGGGTATCTCCGCATGAAGCTGCCGTCGCCGGTTGAGATCGTCGTCACCGTGGTGGCGGTCTTTTCGCTTCAGCAGGTCCTCCAGGGGTATCTCGCGCTCCAGGAGGCGATCCCGCTTCCGGACAACGTCCGCGTGATCGTCGAGCGCATCAAGGAGCTCTTCGAGGAAACCTACCGTATTCTGGTAGGAGCAGAGTCGGTTCCGGAGTTCATCTTCGTCGTGTTGATTGTCGCGGTGGTCCCGGCGCTCGCAGAGGAGTTCCTCTTCCGGGGGATTGTCCAGCGAAGCATGGAGGAGACGCTGGGGGGACTGCGGGGAGCGATTCTCGCCGGCGTGATCTTCGGAGCGTTCCACATGAACCCCTTCAGCCTCGTTCCTCTGGTCGCTCTCGGGATCTTCTTCGGGTATCTGGTGTACCGCTCCCAGAACATCACGCTGGCGGTCGCCGCGCATTTCTTCAACAACTTCATCGCCTGTACCGCCACCTACCTGAAGATCAGGGACGATTTCGTGGTGCTTGCGCCGGACCAGACCGCGTCGCTCTCTCTCGTGGCCGTGAACACTTCGTTTTTCGGCATGGTTTTTCTGGTCAGCCTTTTGTACTTTAAACGATTGACTGAACCAGAACAGAATGACACCGTGTGAGTAACCTCGCGACACGCATCCTCGTTGCGCTGGTCGGCATCCCGCTCATCCTCCTGCTTGTGTTTGCGGGAGGTTTTTACTTTTACGGGTTTGTCGTCGCGGTCTCCGTCGCCGGCCTGCTGGAGTTCTTCAGGCTTGCGAAAGAGAAGGGGTACGCCCCGATCACGTGGATCGGCGTGGCGTTTGGGGTGGCGCTCACCACCGTGTTCCTGACCGACCGGCTCCGCGGGACGCTCTCGCTGTATCTGGACCGGGCAGGAGTGAGTTTCCCCTCGCCCACGCTCTCTCAGTCCCTGCTCATCGTTCTGTTGCTGTTCGTGCCCGTCATTCTACTCGTCGAGCTCTTTCGTGGAAAGCCGGGCAGCCTTGCCAATGCGGCTGTGACGGTGCTCGGCCCCGCCTACGTCTCCTTGTTCAGCGGATCGCTGCTCGGAATCCGGGAGCTCTTCGGGGTGGAGCATTTCCCGATCTTCAGGGTGTTCGGCGTCTCTGCCGCTGTTCCTCCGCCCGGGGTGTTGGCCACGCTGGACCACTGGGGGGCGGCCACGGTCATCACGATCTTCGCGGCCATCTGGGTGTGCGACTCCGCCGCATACTTTGCCGGCCGCGCGTTCGGGCGGCACAAGCTGTTTGAGCGCGTGAGCCCGAAGAAGACCGTGGAGGGCGCAGTCGCCGGGTTCATTGGCGCAGTTGCTGCCTTCGTCGTCGCGCGGGCGTTCTTCCTCCCGTACCTCTCGCCCGGCGAAGCCGTCGTGTGCGGCTTCATCGTCGGGATCCTCGGCCAGGCCGGCGACCTGGTGGAGTCCCTCTTCAAGCGCGACGCCGGCGTGAAGGATTCCTCTCAGATGATCCCCGGGCACGGAGGCGTCCTGGACCGGTTTGACAGCCTCGTGTTTGTGTCGCCGGTTCTCTACCTCTACCTCGATTTCATCGTCTTCGCGATCTGAGCCTTCCGTGAAAACCCGCCGTCGGCACAGGGTCCATGTCATCACCATGGGCTGCGCGAAAAACGTCGTTGATTCCGAAAAGCTCATTGCGCAGCTCCGTCTGAATTCCATCGAGGTCGTCCCCACGGTGGAGGACGCCGACATCGCGATCGTGAACACCTGCGGGTTCATCCAGGCGGCGAAAGAAGAGTCTCTGGATACCATCTTCGAGCAGGTGAAGCGGAAGGCGCGCGGGAAGCTCAAGCGCGTCTATGCGATGGGGTGCCTCACGGAGCGGTACAAGTCCGACCTTCAGCGCGAGATCCCGGAGGTGGATCGGCTCTTCGGTACCAACGAGGCCGCAGCGATACTGCAGGAGCTCGGCGGAAGACTCCGGACCGACCTCCTGGGCGAACGTGTTCTGACCACCCCCTCACACACCGCATTCCTCAAGATCTCCGAGGGTTGCGACAACCCGTGCTCATTCTGCGCGATTCCATTGATGCGCGGCAGCCACGCGAGCCGCCCCGTGGAGAGCATCCTGGAGGAAGCGGCCGCCCTTGCCGCGGGAGGGGTGCGAGAACTCGTGGTCATCGGGCAGGACACGACGTACTACGGCCTCGACCGCACCGGGACCCGGACGCTCGCGGCGCTCCTCGAGCGGCTGGCGGAAATTCCCGGCATCTCGTGGGTCAGGCTCATGTATGCATTCCCCGCGAAGTTTCCCCTGGACGTTCTGGATGTGATCAAGGACCATCCCCGCATCTGCAAATACATCGACATGCCGATCCAGCATTCCGCGGACGCGGTCTTGAAGTCGATGCGCCGGGGGATTTCGGGACGGGCCGTGCGCGAATTGATCGACACGATCCGCGCGCGGGTCCCGGGCATCACGCTTCGCACGACGCTGATCGTCGGTTACCCGGACGAGGGCGTCGCGGAGTTCGAAGACCTCCTCCGGTTCGTAGGGGAAACGCGCTTCGAGCGGCTCGGCGTCTTCACGTATTCGGAAGAAGAGGGAACGACAGCGGCCCCGCTGGGCGATCCGATCGCGCCGGCTGAGAAAGCCCGGAGGCGCGACGCCGTCATGGAGCTCCAGCAGGAGATCTCGGACGAAAGGAACGCCGGGCTGATCGGCTCGACACAGACGGTGCTCATCGACCGCCACGAAGGGGGATACGCGGTTGGCCGGACGGAGGCGGATGCCCCGGAGGTTGACAACGAAGTCATCGTCCACGGCCGGCATCTTCCGGCGGTGGGGACCTTTTCGCGGATTGACATTGTTGAGGCATATGAGTATGATCTGGTCGGACACCTCCACAATGCCTCCTAAACGTCGTCGGGTCCCCCACGCCCTCTGGATGGTGTGCGCGGCGTTGGCGCTCGCAGCTCCCGCTGCCCGCGGGCAGGTGGAAGCCAGCGCGGTTCAGAGCGATCCAAGGGATGGGCATCTCTACCTCGATGCCGTGAGCTTCGCCGACCAGGCGGGGGGGAGCCGCCTCGACGTCTTCGTCCAGGTCGGGTACGAGCTGCTCACGTTTGTCAAGAGCGACGAGGTCTACGAGGCATCCTATGAGTTGACCCTCTCGATCTACGACACCCTCGAAAACCTGATCACGGAGAAGAGCTGGGTCGAGGAGGTCAAGGGCGTCACGTTCGACCAGTCCGTTTCTTCCAACCTTTACAGCCTCACGCAGCGCGTTTTCAGCGTGATTCCCGGCCGCTACGTTGTTGCCGCATCTGTACGCGACAACGAAACGAAAACAATGCGCCGCCGTGTCCGCCGGCTCCTGGTCAGCGAGTACAAGACCCCTCCGCTCGTCCTGAGCGACATCCTGATCATCAGCAAGATTACCGAGCGGGCGGGGAAGAAGGCAATGGTGCCCAATGTCTCCGGCAATGTTGGAGGCATCCCTGAGGCCTTCTTCGCGTATCTGGAGGCCTACAACCATATGCAGGTCGACTCCCTGATGCTCGTCACCAGCGTGATCGGGGAGAAGGGGGACAGCAAGCTCCAGGTCGATACCCTTGTCGCGATGAGGCCCGGACGGAACGAGTTTCTCATCAGGATCCCCCATGCGTCGCTGACCCTCGGGGACTACCGTCTTTTCGTGCGCGCATTCCGCCGCGATTCCATCCCGCAGGACCCGGACGCCTACATTGCCAGCACCGACCGGCCGTTTTTCGTGAGGTGGCAGTATTTCCCGGTGGGGGTGAAGAGCCTCGACCTGGCCATCGACCAGGTCCGGTACATCGCGAGGGACAACGAATTCGACGTCCTGGAAGAGGCGAAGACGGAGGAAGAAAAGCAGGCGAGGCTGCTGGAGTTCTGGAAGCGCCGCGATCCGAATCCCAACACCGAGCGGAACGAACGGATGGAAGAGTACTACCGCCGGGCCGAGTATGCGAACAAACATTTCACACACCACCGCGAGGGATGGCGGACGGATATGGGGATGGTCTACATGATGTTCGGCCCCCCGAGCGACGTCTCCCGGCATCCTTTCGAACTCGACTCCAAGCCGTACGAGATCTGGCGCTACTACGATATCAGCTACGAGTTTGTGTTTGTGGATGACACCGGATTTGGGGACTACCGGCTGATCACTCCGGTCTGGGAAGCCTGGCAGCGGGTCAAATAAGGACCCGACGACGCGTGACCTCACACGGCGCGCACATATTCTCTTTCCCTCCACTGAAGACTCTCGCCGCACTCGTCTGTCTGTTCTCCTTCGCCGCCGAAGCGGCGGAATCCGCGCGATTGATGTCCGCGGCAACACCGCATTCTCATCCCGCGAGCTGCTTGAGCTGATGACTCTCCGTCAGGGCGACAGCCTGAGCACGGCCCGCGTTGCCGAAAGCCGCCGGCTCCTCGAGCAGCGGTACCGGTCCGCGGGATATCTGAACGTGCGCGTTCCCGAGCCCGTCGCCGAGTTTACGCCGGACAGTGCCCGTGTGGCGCTGGCATTTGAAATTCTGGAAGGGCGAAGGACTCTCGTCGGGCGCGTCACCATGCAAGGGATGTCGGCCATGAGCGCGGAGGGGGCCGCCTCTCGGTTCGAGACATCGATCGGCGATCCGCTCGATCCCGCGCTCCTCGAGGCGGATCTCTCGGGGCTTCTCGAGGACTACGAGCGATCCGGCTTCCCGTTTGCCCGTGCGGCGGTGAGCCGGCTCGCCGTCACTCCCGGAGACGAGGTGGACTCGCTCGAGGTCGTGGTGAGCGTCGAGGAAGGGACGCGGGCGGTGGTCGGAGAGATACGTGTGGAGGGCGTTGCCGAGACTTCGCCCGACGTGGTTGAGCGCGAGGCGCGCGGAATGATCGGCGAGGTGTATGACCCCCGCGTGGCCGAGAGCGTGCGGAGACGGCTCAGCCGCCTGAACATCTTCTCGAGCGTGGCGGAGCCCGAGCTCTACGAGCGCGGCGCAGGGACCGGCGTGCTGTTCCGGGTGACTGAAGGGGCCAGCAACACGTTCGACGGGATCCTCGGATATCAACCGGCGGCGTCAGGGGAGGGGGGCGTCCTGACCGGCCTGGTGTCCGTCGGCATGCGGAACCTGTTCGGCACAGGGAGGCGGTTGAGCGTCAGGTGGCAGCGGGACGAGCGTTCCTCCCAGGAGCTGGCGTTCAGATACATGGAGCCGTGGCTGTTCGGGTGGCCGCTCAACGCCGGCGTCGGGTTCTTTCAGCGCCAGCAGGACTCCGCCTACGTCCGGCGCGTGCTTGACGGCTCCGCGGAAATCGTCCTCACCGATGCGATCATCCTCGGTGTCCAGCATCGCCGACGAACAGGTTATCCCTTCGAGCACGGTCTCGACCGCAAGGGTTTCCAGGAGCTCCTCGACGACGGCGGGGCTTTCGTTCCGCTATGATACCCGCGACGATCTCCTCAGCCCCGAAAACGGTCTCCTGCTCCTCACTGACTATGCCTACAGCAGAAAACGCCTCACCGAGCCTGCCGTTGCCACCCTGAACGAAGGCACATCGACCATCCAGCGCTTCAGAACGGACCTCGAGTTCTATACGGGGTTCATTTCCCGTCAGGTCATCGCCGCCGGATTTCACGGCCGGCAGGTGAAGGGACCGGCCGTCGAAGAGAGCGACATGATACGCTTCGGAGGCACGACGACCTTGCGCGGGTACCGGGAGTTGCAGTTCCTGGCGACCCTCGCTCTCTGGGCCAACATCGAATACCGGCTGCTCACCGGGCGCCGGTCGTTCGTGTACGGTTTCTTCGACCCGGGGTACTATTCGCGGAGCGGGAGTACGGCTCCGGACATCGAGGGGGTGGAGGAGTTCCTGTTCGGTTACGGCGTGGGCATCCGGACCGACACCCCGCTGGGCGTGATCGGGATCAGCTTCGCGCTGGGCAAGGGCGATTCATTCTCGCAGGGGAAAGTCCATGTCGGCCTCGTCAACGAATTCTGACGTCCCGTCGGCCGGCTTCAGGCACGAACGGAAACTCTGGCGCTCCGGTGTATTCTATGTGGCGGGAGTCGACGAAGCGGGGCGGGGGCCGCTTGCCGGTCCGGTGGTGGCGGCTGCGGTGCTGGTGACGCCCGGGTTCGAGATCGCGGGTGTCAACGATTCCAAGGCCCTGAAGCCTGAGGAGCGCGAGCGGCTTTTCGGGCTGATCACGGCCGGCGCCCCTTCCGTCGGCGTGGGGATCGTGGACCATGAGACGATCGACAGGGTGAATATTCTGAACGCAACGTTTCTGGCGATGCAGCGAGCGATAGCGGAGTTGAAGCCGCAGCCGCAGCATGTCCTGGTCGACGGCAACCGATTCACGCCGGGCGATGAAAGCCCGCCGTACACGACGCTGATCGGCGGCGACGCGCGCTCATTCTCGATTGCCGCCGCGTCGATCGTCGCGAAGGTCACGCGTGACCGTATCATGATGCAACTCGACGAAGTGTATCCCGCGTACGGGTTCTGCCGGCACAAAGGATACGCCACCCCGGAGCACCGCGCCGCGATCATCAGGCACGGGCTCTGTCCGGTGCACAGAAGGAGCTTTACGATCAAAGCGCAGCTCGAGTTGAGCCTGTGACGGTGCTGAATCGCCGGGCGCAAGGGTCCGAGGGTGAGGATCTTGCGTGCGAGTACCTGACGCTGCAGGGGCTCCGGATCGTCGAGAGAAACTTCAGGCTGTACAGGGGTGAGATCGACATCGTTGCCCGGGACGGGGAGTACCTGGTCTTCTGCGAGGTGAAGTGCCGGGAGAGCGACGCGTGCGGGAGGCCGGAGTGTGCCTTGACCTCCGGAAAGGTGAGGCAGATCCGGAAAGTGGCCGAGGGGTACCTGGCGAAGCACGCGATTCGTAACCAGGCGTGCCGGTTTGACGTGGTCGCGATCCAGTTCAGCCGGCGCCCGCGGAACGCTGAATCACATCAGGGATGCGTTCTAGGGCGGGCCAGGCAGCGAGCGTTCTTGTTGTTGTAGCGGCTGATCAACGTGCACCAGACCGCCTGATCGCGCCTGCACGCCCCGCTGGCGTCCGGAGGGGAGAATGTGGCGTGCGGGCAGTCGAAGTCGCAGAACTCCGGAAGGTCCGCCACCCCGCGCTGCAGTCTCCGTACGCCTGAGGGATGGCTCTTCGACAGGGCACCTGGGTCAGAGGCCCCCGTGGGTCCTTTTCCCCTCAATCCGTGCCGCCCTGGGTGCTATTCCTCCCCCTGGCGTAATTCCCCTCCTCGGGCTGCAATCCCCGCTGCTCGGGTCCTTCTGGCGTGCGTTGCCAGACCTCTTTTCTTCGCCTGCTTCATGACGGCTCCGTCCGCCTCTTCGTGCGATCCCCCCGGTATGCGGTCCCACGACCAGAATCGGCGCCGTGCATCTCTCCGTTTCAAACAGTGCGTGCGTGTGCCGAACCTGCGTGCGGAACAGTCCGGCATGAGCCCCTTGCGCGGCGACCGAGGGGGCTAACGGGCATTGACGACATTTCTCGGGGTTCCCCGCTGGAACGCGCGGAGGTTCTCGACGGCTTCCGACATCAGCCGCTCCCGGGCCGCCCGGGTCGCCCACGCAATGTGAGGCGTGATGGTGCAGTTCTTCGCGGTCAGGAGCGGATGGTCGGCGGGCGGCGGCTCGGCGCTCAGCACATCCAATCCTGCGCCCGCGATCCACCCTTCGTTAAGCGCGCGCGCCAGGGCCGGCTCGTCGATCACCGGCCCGCGGCTCGTGTTGATCAGGAATGCGGTCCGCTTCATCAGCCGGAGCCGGCTCTCGTCCACGATCGCGCGCGTCCGCTCGGTGAGAGGGCAGTGGAGCGTCAGGACATCGCTCCTGCGGAACAGCTCGTTCAGGTCGACTGGCTCGAACCCCGCACTCCGGATCCCGCCGGGATCGGGATCGTGGGCGATGACGTTCATGCCGAATGCACGGGCTGCGCCGGCCGTGGCGGCGCCGATCCGTCCGAACCCCAGGATTCCCATCGTCAGCCCCGACAATTCGGTCAACGGAGAGACCCAGAAGGCGAAGTCTTTGGCCCGTGCCCAGGCGCCGTCCGCGACGACCCGGGCATGGTCGGCGACGTGCAGCGTATGATTGAGCAGATGGCCAAAGACCATCTGTGTCACGGAGAGCGTGCTGTACGCGGGGACGTTCGTGACGACGACACCCAGCGACCTGGCGGCGCCGGCGTCGACGACGTTGTGCCCCGTCGCCAGGACTCCCACATAGCGCAGGCCGGGAAGCGCGCGAAGGGTTTCGGCGGTGAGGGGCGTCTTGTTGGTGAGGATGGCGCCAGCGCCGGCGGCCCGTTCGATGATCTGCACGGGAGGCGTGCGCTCGTACACCGCGCACTCTCCGAGCGCCCGCAGATCATCCCAGCTCAGGTCGCCGGGGTTCAGTGTGTAGCCATCCAGAACGACGATGCGCACGGCCGCCGGTGGCTCCTCAGGCGGTCTTCTTCTTGAGAATCAGGCCCAGCACGGCGGAGGCGAGGAAACCGGTCACGATCGTCCCGATCGACCCCATGAGGGCGTTGACGGCTGAGGTCTGCATGGGCGCCATCGAGGCCATGACGGCGGCAATCTGCTCGTCCGTCATCCCCTGTGCCCGGTACATCGCCTCTCCCGCAACCCGAACCTCCTCGAAATAGTTGGGAAATACGACGGACGTGAACAGGTAGGAGGCGACGAAGATCACCACGGCGGCTATCAGCGACATCATCGTCCCGGCCTTCAGGATCCCCCCGAACGTCTTCTCGGACTCCGGGAGCTGACGCAGCATCCAGTAGAGGACGCCGATTTCGATCAGCACCACGACCCAGAACATCGCCTGGAGCGCGGGATCCCGGTACCACCCGGTGAATCCGATCACGTACATCCAGACGGCACAGAGCACGCCGATGATCAATCCGCCCTTCAGTGTAAGCGACACGCGGACCTCCCCGATTGTGTGTGGGAAAACAGTGGAGTATACGGTCCGTGCTTCGAAGATTCAAGTCTCTGGAATGCAGGCGTTCGGGGGCCCGGGCCTTTGCCAAAGAGTGCCCGCTTTCATATATTGACCCAATTGCCCGGAGTTTCCCGCATTGCCCAAGCGTACTGATCTATCCTCCATCCTGATCATCGGGTCCGGACCGATCGTCATCGGCCAGGCCTGCGAGTTTGACTATTCCGGTACTCAGGCCTGCAAGGTCCTCCGCGAAGAAGGGTACAGGGTTGTCCTGATCAACAGCAATCCTGCCACGATCATGACCGACCCGGACCTTGCGGACCGGACCTATATCGAGCCGATCACCCCGTACTTCGTCGAGCGCATCATCGAGCGCGAGCACCCCGACGCCATCCTGCCCACGATGGGCGGGCAGACGGCTCTGAACACCGCCGTCGCCCTGGCGGAGAGCGGCGTGCTGGAGAAGTACGGCGTCGAGCTGATCGGCGCGAAGCTCGAATCGATCAAGAAGGCGGAGGACCGCGAGCTCTTCAAGGCCACCATGGATGCGGCGGGCGTCGCCACACCGAAAGGGGGGTTCGTCCGCACGCTGGAAGAGGGGTGGGATCTCGTCCGCTCGATCGGGTTCCCGGCGATCATCCGGCCCTCGTTCACGCTGGGTGGAACGGGAGGCGGCATCGCGCGGAGCGCCGAAGATTTTGAGGAAGCGCTGACGCATGGGCTCGAGGCCAGCCCGATCCACGAAGTGTTGCTCGAAGAATCGGTGATCGGCTGGAAGGAATACGAACTCGAGGTGATGCGGGACATCCGCGACAACGTCGTGATCGTCTGCTCCATCGAGAACTTCGATCCGATGGGCGTGCACACGGGCGACTCCATCACGGTCGCTCCGCAGCAGACCCTGACCGATCGCGAGTATCAGGCCATGCGTGACGACGCGATCAAGATCATCAGGGCGATCGGCGTCGAGACGGGAGGATCGAACATCCAGTTCGCCGTCAACCCCGCGAACGGCAGGCGCCTGGTCATCGAAATGAATCCGCGCGTCTCGCGCTCCTCCGCGCTGGCGTCAAAGGCCACCGGTTTCCCCATCGCCAAGATCGCCGCGAAGCTCGCGGTCGGATACACCCTCGACGAAATCCCGAACGACATCACGAAAGTCACGCCTGCGTCGTTCGAGCCGACCATCGACTACTGCGTCGTGAAGATCCCCCGGTGGGATTTCGAGAAGTTCCGCGGCGTGGACGACACGCTCGGGGTGCAGATGAAGTCGGTCGGGGAGGCCATGTCCTTCGGTCGCACGTTCAAGGAAGCGCTGCAGAAGGCGCTGCGCTCGCTCGAGCAGGGGCGCTTCGGACTCGGCGCGGACGGAAAGGACGTCGTCGACGTATCCGCGATCCCGGAGGACGGACGCGCGGGATGGCGGGAGCGGGTGGGCAACAAGCTGGCGGTGCCCAGGCCCGACAATATCTTCTGGATCCGGTACGCCTTCCAGCTGGGGTTCACGATCAAGGAGCTGAGCGCGATCACCGGCATCGACCCGTGGTTCCTCCACAATATCAAGCAGATTGTCGACCTCGAGGCGCGCATACGGGAATCGGGTGCACTCGACGCCGCCGGGTTCCGCGAGGCCAAATCGTTCGGGTTCTCCGATCGCCAGCTTGCGTTTCTTCTCAAGACCGACGAGGGGACCATACGGCAGCGGCGGATCAGCCTCGGGGTCGCGCCCGTCTATAAGACGGTCGACACCTGCGCGGCCGAGTTTGCCGCCGACACCCCGTACCACTACTCCACCTACGAATCCGAGAACGAAAGCCGCAGGTCCGACAGGAAGAAGGTCATGATCCTCGGGGGAGGTCCGAACCGCATCGGACAGGGGATCGAGTTCGACTACTGTTGCGTGCACGGCGTGATGGGGCTCGCGGACGAAGGGTACGAGACCATCATGGTCAACTGCAACCCCGAGACGGTTTCGACGGACTACGACACAACCGACAAACTGTACTTCGAGCCGCTGACGCTCGAGGATGTGCTCAACATTTGCGATCTCGAGAAGCCGGTGGGCGTCATCGTCAGCTTCGGCGGTCAGACCCCGCTGAAGCTTGCCAAGGCTCTCGAGGCGAAGGGGATCAGGATCCTGGGGACGTCCACCGAGGGGATCGATCTCGCGGAGGACCGGAAACGGTTCGGGCTGCTCCTTGAGAAGCTGGACATCCCGTGCCCGCCGTACGGAACGGCCGGCGACCTGGCCGGGGCGCTGGAGGTGGCGGCGCGTGTCGGCTACCCCGTGCTCGTGCGGCCGTCCTATGTCCTGGGGGGGCGCGCCATGGAGATCTGCTACGACGACGACGGCCTGCGGGAGTACATGGAGAAGGCCGTCAACGTCTCCCCCGACCATCCCGTCCTGATCGACCGCTTCCTGGAGGACGCCTTCGAGTTCGATGTGGACGCCGTATGCGACGGGAGGGACGTCTTCATCGGCGGGGTCATGCAGCACATCGAGGAGGCGGGCATCCATTCCGGCGACAGCTCCTGCGTGCTTCCGCCGTATGCCGTGACCCCCCAGCAGCTTCACACGCTGATCTCCTACACGAAGCAGCTGGCGCGCGGGCTCAACGTTGTGGGCCTGATCAACGTGCAGTACGCAATGCGGGACGGCGTGGTGTATGTCCTGGAGGTCAATCCCCGCGCGTCGCGCACCGTTCCGTTCGTCAGCAAGACAACCGGCATCCCGCTCGCCAAGGTCGCGGCGAAAGTCATGGTGGGCCGCACGCTGCAGGATCTCGACATCCGCGGATACGGCTGGGCGAAGCACGTGGCCGTCAAGGAGTCCGTCTTCCCGTTCCCGAAATTCCCTCACGCGCGGCACTTCCTGGGCCCCGAGATGCGGTCGACCGGCGAAGTGATGGGGATCTCGGACAGCTTCGGCGTCTCGTTCGCGAAGGCCTCCATTGCCGCAGGCAGCACGCTTCCGGAAAAGGGGACCGTGTTCGTCAGCCTGAACAACTTCGACAAGAAGGACCGGGCAGTTGCTATCGTGCGATCGTTCGTGCGGCTCGGGTTCACGATCATCGCGACCGAAGGGACGTCCGCGTTCCTGAAGAACCGCGGCATCAACAACCGGCCGGTCCTCAAGGCGAGCGAAGGGACGCTCAACATCATCGACATCATCCGGAACGGGTGGGTCCAGCTCATCGTCAACACGCCGCTCGGGCAGGTGTCCCGCAAAGACGAGCACGCCATCGGGCGCACCGCGTACGAGTACAAGATCCCCTTCATCACAACGCTGTCTGCCGCAGCGTCCGCCGCAAAGAGCATTGAGCAGCTCCGCACACGCCGCCTTGGCGTGCTGAGCATCCAGGAGCACCACGAGCTGGCCTCCCAGGGGGGCGGGACGCATACCGTGGAGACGCTCGAGGATTGCACGCGCCTTCTGGAGTACATCAAAGCCTTCCAGATGTGAGATGTCCTCCGGGCCCGTTCATATCCTGGGCATCTCGTGCTACTATCACGATGCCGCCGCCGCGCTTGTGACCGACGGCCGCGTCGTCGCGGCCGCGCAGGAAGAACGGTTCACCCGCAAGAAGCACGATTCCGGCTTCCCCGAGCACGCCATCGCGTACTGCCTGTCGGAAGCGGGGATCTCCCATGCCGATCTCTCGTTTGTCGTATTCTACGACAAACCGCTCCTGAAATTCGAGCGCATCCTTGAGACGTACCTGAGCTATGCACCCCGCGGGATCCGGTCGTTCATGATGGCCATGCCGCTCTGGCTGAAGGAGAAGCTCTGGATCCCGAGCCTCATCAGGGACCAGATCGAGTTCGACGGGCCGATACTACTCACGGAGCACCACGAGTCGCACGCGGCGTCGGCGTTCTATCCGTCCCCGTTCGCCCGGGCGGCCTTCCTGACGATGGACGGCGTGGGGGAATGGGCCACCACGAGCTACGGGATCGGAGACGGCAACAGGATCGACATCCTCGGGGAGCTCCGGTTCCCGCACTCCCCGGGTCTGCTGTACTCGGCGTTCACCTACTTCACGGGGTTCAAGGTGAATTCGGCGGAGTACAAGGTCATGGGGCTCGCCCCGTACGGGCGGCCGACGTACGTGCAGGCGATCCTGGATCACCTGATCGATCTGAAGGAGGACGGATCGTTCAGGATGAACATGGAGTTCTTTGATTACTGCGCCGGGCTCCGGATGACCAGCGGGAAGTTCGACGCCCTGTTCGGCGGCCCGCCCCGGGCGCCGGAATCGCCGCTCACGGAACGGGAGATGGACCTCGCGCGCTCGCTGCAGGACGTGACCGAGGAGATCATGCTGCGCATGACCCGCCACGTTCACCGTGAGACGGGGGAGAAGAACCTCGTGCTGGCCGGAGGCGTGGCGTTGAACTGCGTCGGCAACGGCCGCATCCTCCGGGAGGGCCCGTTCGAGAATCTCTGGATCCAGCCGGCGGCCGGCGATGCCGGAGGCGCCCTCGGGGCTGCGCTCTTCGCATGGTACGCCCACCAGGCGAATCCCCGCACGGCAGAC
The DNA here is from genome assembly GCA_963701735.1 of uncultured Ignavibacteria bacterium. Lineage (GTDB taxonomy): Bacteria > Bacteroidota > Ignavibacteria > UBA10030 > UBA6906 > CAWABB01. Next base: position 186,574 of record CAVPBI010000017.1, read on the forward strand.
GGCCGGCGGGACGCGCAACGGGGGTCGTACCTGGGTCCCGCCTACGATGACGCCGCCATCGAGGAGACGCTCCGGAAGAACGGTGCGCGGTACCGCAGGCTCCAGCGGGAGGAGCTGCTCGAGACGGTGGCCGAGCTGCTCGAACGGGAAAATGTCATCGGATGGTTTCAGGGGAGGATGGAGTTCGGCCCGCGCGCCCTCGGGGCGAGGAGCATCCTCGGAGATCCCCGCTCGAAGCGGATGCAGGCCGTGATGAATCTCAAGATCAAGTACCGGGAATCGTTCCGGCCGTTCGCCCCGTCGGTGCTCCGGGAGCACGTCGGGGACTTCTTCGAACTCGACAGGAGCAGCCCGTATATGCTGCTGGTCGCCCCGGTCGTGGAGCGGCGACGGATTGCGATGACGCCCGAGCAGGAAAGCCTCTTCGGGATCGACAGGCTGAACGTCCCGCGCTCGGATATTCCCGCGGTCACGCACGTCGACTACTCCGCGCGCATTCAGACCGTGGAACGGGACGACCACCCGCTCTATTACGACCTGATCGAAACGTTCCGCCGCCGAACGGGCTGTCCGCTCCTCGTCAATACGTCGTTCAACGTGCGGGGCGAGCCGATCGTGTGCAGGCCGGAGGAGGCCTACCGCTGTTTCATGAGGACGGAGATGGACTATCTGGTCGTGGGCAGCTTCCTCCTGGCGAAGTCAGAGCAGGACACAGGTGGAGCAGGACGCATCGTGGAAGAAGGAGTTCGAGCTTGACTGAGGTGCGGAAATTCGGTTTGATGTTTGCAGCGATCAGCGCCGCGGTGGCCGGATACCTGGCCTACACAGGCTCCCCTCTCTGGCCGTGGTTCGGGGGAGGCGGGGCTGTTCTTCCTTGTCACCGGGCTGTTTGCGGAGCCGGTGCTGCGCCCCGTGCATGCGGGCTGGATGAAGTTCGCCCATGTGCTCGGCTGGATCAACACGCGCCTTCTGCTGGGCCTCTTCTTCTATCTGGTTCTGACGCCCGTCGCGCTCGTGCTCAGGCTCGCGGGGAAGGATCTGTTGCAGCAGCGGCTGGACCGCTCCGCGCAGTCGTACTGGGTGAAGCGTGAGCCGGCGCAGATCGATCCGGAACGATACGAACGGCTTTTCTGATCAGGGACGCATTCATGGCACGACGGAAGACAGCGGGACGCGGGGGGAAGCTCACCATCCTTAGCGAGCTCTGGGACTTCATGAAGGTGCGGAAGAAGTGGTGGCTGGGTCCGATCATCCTCATGCTGCTCTTGCTCGGACTCCTCGTGGTGTTCACGCAGGGGTCGGCGCTGGCGCCGTTCATCTACACGCTGTTCTAGCCCGAACCTCTAGAAGCGTTTCAGGAACGCCAGCAGCTGTTCGTTGAACACCTCGGGGTTCTCGATGTTGCTCATGTGACCCGCGGCCGGGATCACGTGCATGTGCGAACCCGGGATGCGTTCGTGCATCGCCCTGGATGCCGCGGGAGGCGTGACGGCGTCGTGCTCTCCGACCAGAATCAGGGTGGGGACGGAGATCGAGCCGAGCGATGGCGTCGTGTCGGTGCGCGCGGCCAGCGCGAGCAGCGTCCCGGCGATCGCCAGCGGCGGGGTTCTCCCCATCACCCGCTTGATCGAGGCGACCACATCGGGTTTCGCGGCGAAGGTCCCCTCCCAGAACACCGCGCGCGCGAACCCTTCCGCAAACTCCACCGAGCCGCTGCGCTTCACAGCCTTCATCGTCTCGAACCGCTTCACCTTCGACTCGTTCGTGTCCGCTTCGCTCTTCGTATCGCACAGCACTGCGCCTTTGAACCGCCCCGGCTCCCGCTCCAGCGCCCTGAGCGAGATGTACCCACCCATCGAGAGACCGACCACAATGCATTCTTTGATGCTGAGGAGGTCCAGGAGCGCGAAGAGATCGTCCACGTGGCCGTCGATGGTGTACTGGCCGTCGCCGATGTCGCTCATGCCATGCCCGCGGATGTCGTAAGCAATGGCCCTGTGCGTCTGGCCTACGGGGCCGAGCTGCGGTGTCCACATTTCGTGGCTGAAAGGGAAGCCGTGGAGGAACACGACCGGCACTGCGGACCGGTCGCCGCTATCCGCATATTCGATGGCGCCGCTTGGGAGGAGTGCTTTCATGAGTGGCCTACCCGATGAAATATGCCAGGGAGATGGAGAGCGCCGCAGCCTTGAAAAGCAGTGAGAGGGCCCTGATGGTCATGATCCTCTGCTGGGCTTCATCCATCGCCCGCGACAGGAGCAGGGCCGGGATGGAGATCAGCAGCCAGACGACGGCAACGTACAGGAAGGCCCTCCCTGAACCGGCCCAGAGCCCGAAGTACAGGAAGCTGAGCCCACCCAGAACGATGGCGTTTTGCAGAAGGCTGAGCAGGAATCGCCCGAACGGGCCGATCGAATCCCCGGGCTCCCCTCCGCCTCGCCTGATCTGCCACCTCTGGATCATGCCCGATGCCATGTCCAGGAGGACCGCTGGCACCGTGGCGACAGCTGTCGCAAGCCAGACGTTTTCTGGGATCATGGTCAACAGTATCCAAATGACCCATGAGAGTCAAGCCGCGTGGCGGTCACCCATGGGTGTACCTCGTCGAAAACGCAAAATGACGGCGTGGTAGCGCAGGATTTGATTGTACCTCACGAATCTCCTGCGTATATTCGTCACAAAGCCCGCCCCCAACGCTCATTGTCACCGGAGCATCAGATGGAATCGATTTTTGCCTTCCTGGAGACTCACAAGGACCGTTACCTCCGTGAGTTGAACGACTTCCTTGCCATCCCCAGTGTCAGCACGCATCCCCAGAATGCCGCCGATGTCAGGCGATGTGCAGACTGGGTGGCGGACCACATGCGCATCGTCGGCATGGACAACGTCCAGATCTTTCAAACCGCGGGACACCCGATTGTGTATGGTGACTGGTTGCACGCCCCGGACAAGCCGACCGTCCTTCTCTACGGGCATTACGATGTTCAGCCGGCCGAGCCTCTCGATCTGTGGGAGTCGCCGCCGTTCCAGGGGACCGTCCGCAGCGGGAACCTTTATGCGCGCGGCGCGGCAGACGACAAGGGGCAGGTCTTCATTCATTTGAAGGCCATCGAAGCGATCATGAAGAACGCGGGCCAGTTGCCCGTGAACCTCAAGCTGCTGATTGAAGGGGAAGAGGAGATCGGAAGCGAGCACCTCGAAGCGTTCGTTGGCGAACACAAAGACCTCCTGAAGGCCGACCTGGTGCTGATCTCGGATTCCTCGATGTTCAAGAAGGGGGTTCCATCGATCTGCTACGGATTGCGCGGGCTCGCATACATGCAGATCGATCTGGTCGGCCCGAACAAGGATCTGCATTCCGGCTCCTTCGGCGGAACGGTGCATAATCCGATCCAGGCCCTCGCCGAGATCATCTCGCAGCTGCACGACAAGAACGGCCGCGTGACAATTCCAGGCTTCTACAAGGATGTGCTCCCGCTGACGAAGAAAGAGCGCGTGGCCTATAAGAAGCTTCCGTTCAAGGAGAAGGAGTACGCGCGGGACCTCGGCGTGAAGCAGCTGTATGGCGAGAAAGGGTTTACCACCCTGGAGCGCGTCTGGGCACGGCCCACGCTCGAGTGCAACGGGATCGTGGGCGGGTTCACCGGCGAGGGCGCGAAGACCGTGCTCCCTTCAAAAGCCTCCGCGAAGATTTCCATGCGGCTCGTCCCGAATCAAACTGCGGCGAAAGTCGCGAAGCTGTTCGAGAAGCATATCAAGAAACTCGCGCCCAAGACCGTTTCGGTGACGGTCCGCTCGCTGCACGGAGGCGAGCCGGCGATAACGCCGATCAACAGCCCGGGCGTCAAGGCGGCTGTGGCCGCGCTGGAGAAGGGATTCGGGAAGAAGCCGTTGTACCAGCGCGAAGGTGGGTCCATCCCGATTGTCGTCCAGTTCAAGCATCTCCTCGGAATCGACACCGTGCTTCTCGGGTTCGGGCTCCCGGACGAAAACGCCCACGCGCCCAACGAGTTCCTGAACCTGGAGAACTTTTTCGGCGGGATCCGCACCTCCGTCCATTTCTTGTACGAGCTCCCGCATTTCATGGACGGAAAGCGCCGCTGACATTGGCCTGACAGCCTCCGGGTGTCGGCGGCAGCCACGCCCAAGGCACGATTCCCGTCGCGTCCCGCCCCGAGCGGGACGCGGCGCGTTTCGGGGTTCACGTCCCGGCGAGCCGACGGATGATGCTCGCCGGGGACGGAACCGATGGAGAAGAAGCCGGCAGGCTCGCGCGCGGTCAGGTCTTCTGCGCGAAGAGCGTGGTTGCGAACCGGTTGTAGAGCCAGGCGAGTAGCACGCCCCCGATGAAGCCGTCCACGAACCCCCAGATCAGACCGACGATCGCACCGCCGATGCTTCGAGAGAAGCCAGGGAAGGGGACGACCAACGCGTCGATTGTTTCCCCCCGCCCGAACCAGATGGATACCAGTGTGAGGAAGAAAACGAAAAGCCCCGCCACAACTCCCGTCGCCAGTCCAAAGGCACGCACGCGCAGTTTCATTGTGACCTCCTGACCGTTAGGTTCATTGAGATGTGGACCAGAGATCGATGCGGCTGCACCCCCCCTCGGGAGCTCCTGTGACGCGGGGAGGGATAGAGAAGGCAGGCCGAACCGTCCGGCGAAGCGTACGGAACTGAAGGGATAGAATCAAGGCGTGCCAGCGAAGGTCATCGTCACTCTTTTCGTCCCTTCCTGAGTCTCTCTTCCCCGGCTCTCGTCGTGCAGAATCGGCTTGAATCGCGGGTCAAAGTGCCCGTCAAACCATCGATCGATGACAGACTTCTTGAACCGCCATTCTTTCCCGAGTTTCGCGGCGGGGATGCGCTTTTCCTGGGCCCAGGTGTAGATCGTCTGCGGTTTGAGTTTCAGGTACGCCGCGACCTCTTCCAGCGTCATGATGTCCGAATCACTCATGCTACCTTCCGATTGCTGTGCTGTCGGGTCCGAGCCAGACCGGTCCTCGCAGGGGAGGCGGTGGCGATGGCTCGGTGAGCCTGGAAATTGAATAGATGACCGCGGTGTAGAAGTTTCCCTCGTAGTTTCGGAAAAGGGCATACGGCTCATCTTTGTTTGCGAGGAACGGACGGAGATTCCATGCCAGCTGGACGCCGACGAAGGCGAGAATGATGACCCAGAACCGGAACACGACAACGCCCGTCTTTGGATAGATCCCCTTCTGCTCGCACGAGAACCGAAGAGCATCCAGGACCGCTCTCATCCCGAACAGCCCGGCGACAATGAAAATGGCGACGTGGAGAAGTTGCATGAAGTGGTAGTTGCCGCCCGTCAGGACGAAGAATATGACGATGGGGGTGAACGAAACCATGATTGCGGCGGTGAGGACGAACCCCGAGAGGATGATTGCCGCCATCTGGCCGATCTTCATCGTCGACCCCAGGATGAACTGCACGATATAGAACGCGGGGAAGCAGATGAGAAGGGAGAGAAAGAAGAGAACGGGGAGCTTCACGCCTGCCGTGATCGCCTGCAGGATGCCGGTGTTGGAACCCATGATGGCCCCGTAGACGAACAGCAGGGCGGTAAGCAGAAGGCAGAGATGCGCCAGGTATTTCCCGGGGTGCTGCTCGCGCGCAAGCTGTTCGAAGAATTCGTCTCTATTCTGAAGCGTTGGCAGGAAGCTCGCAAGGCTACGCCGTGAGGTCGACATGGGGGTCTCCGGAGGATGACGGGCGCAAGATAACACCCCGAGACCGTATTGTCAAGTATATTACTGTTTATTATTGTTTGTGATGTTTTGTTAATATGTTCTGTGGAACCGTGCGTGCCGGCGAAGGCGGGCTTCTTGAAAGCGAGCGCGGGGGTGGGTATATTGAAACCTTGGCCACCAAAATGTCGAGGAATCCCCATGCGCCGTCTGAACAGTACTCCCTGCTTGCCGGGTGGACAGCCCTCCCGTGTGGCAGCCAATTAGACGATTCGGTCGCTGAAATGATCGGCTGGGCCGAGAAGGTAGATCGATCGGTGCCTAGCGGATTGAAGGAGGCGAGGCATCCACGTGGTCCCTCCGGTGAATCCACGATGGCCACGGACACTATTGTCCACACTCCGCGGGTGAGTATGCCGCAACCGAAACAGATGTCGGCCGTGAAAAGGACTCTTCATGCGCTGCATTCATCTTGTTCTCCCTCGCGTCGGTTAAGCCTTCCGGGTTCCTCGTTCGGATGGGTCTACCCGGAACATCGCGAGATCATGTTCAGCGGGCCATTCAGCGGCTTTCAGCCACAGGACTCCGTGACGCTGGCCATGCTCTGGGCCTACGCCCGGACGGGGCATGAATCCCGCCTGAGCGTCCTGCCTGCCGATACTGCCGACAGCATCGATCCCGCGACGATTGACCTCGCCGCCTGGCCTGCAATCTCAGGAGATCACTCGTGTTCGCCGGCGAACATGCTGCATAACGTGCTCGAAACCGACTGGATTCTGGATGTGGCCGGGGTGACGGCGAAGCTCAGCAGGGATCTGGCGGCGGCCGGGCTCGAACGCTACAAGCGAACCAACGCGCTTCGCGACTCCGATCTCAGGTTGCAGCGGGCTGATCCCGAATATATCACCCGTGCGGGCGCTAACAACGTTCACTTCCTTCTTGCCCGGCCGAATGCGGAAACGGACCAGCAAACGTACGTCGAGCTCTGTCTTGCGTCAGGCGTGGAGCTGAACGCTCTGGGTGCGTATGCATGGTATCACCTGAGCGCGCTGCGGAAGGCTCAGAAGGCTGTCCGAGGGTAACCTGTCCGATGCCGACCGGGTGTCGCTTGCACGCGCCGCACTTGCCGATGAAGCGTTCGCCATCCATTTCCTGCAGGACGTCTTCGCTGCGGGACACGTGGCGGGAACACGCGGCGATGCATCACAGCGGAAGGGGACACACGACTACTACAATGAGTACGGCCTCGAGACGCGCACCTGGGACGGAAATGCCCTGATTCTCAAGGGCGATGCCTGGATGCGTCCGCAGGACGCCGACCGGGCGGCGATTGCCGTTCGCGCAAGTCTCGCGCAACTGCTCGAGGCGTTCGAAGGGAAGGGGCAGTTCAAGGCGTTCAGGCTCAACGAGCCGATGGTGGCGACACCGGACAGCATGAACTCCTGCCTCCTGGATGTCATGCCGGCGCGCGACATCGAGAAGGGTCTGGGTCTGCTCCTCACCGATATCGTCCGGTCGACGCCGGTTCCGGGTCTTGCGGAAGGAGAGGGAGAGCTGCCGCGCTTCCGTGCCGAGATCGGGCCCTTCATCGGAGTCGTCCCGGCCGTGCGGTTTGGGTTCCTGCAGGGGGGCTTCGGCGCGGGACAGACCAAGGGAGGCGTCACTAGCGGACTCGAGATGGCTGTGCGGCTCGGCCTCGGACTCGATGGCGTCATGAACGAATCCGGCGACGGGCTCGTGTTCCTGGACCTTGGGGCCAGGCTGGATGCCCCGTCATCGATGTCCATCTATGACGAGGAGGTCCTCGATCAGTTCGGGAATATATTTGCGGCGATCCCCTCGCGCGGAGCCTTGATCAGTCGGATCAGAATCCCCTTCTGGTTGATTCCGTTCGACCTCGTCCTCGCTGCTCCTATTCTTCTGCCCACTGCGCCGGAGACATACACTCAAATGGCGACGGTGGCAGGGAACGGCGGGTTGGTTCCGTGGCAGGCTGGCATTGCGACGTCCTTCGGTAGGTTCCAGTTTGTGCTCGGCCGCGAAGTCGGTGTCGCGCTCTTCGGGTACGTCGGGACAGCCCGGTTCCTGCTCCCGGCCGGCGATATTGCTCAGGAGGAAGCCGCGCTGGCCAGCATACGGTCGGTGCAGCTGGATTTTCCGGTGATCGAGTACATGCCGTTCCGAACGTTTTCATCGGACCAGAGCTCAAGCCTGGTGATCCAGCTGTTTGGCGCAGTTGACATCCCCACTGCGGTCACGGATGTCATCCCGGCCGGCATTCAGGAACCTGAGGTCAATAGCATCTGGCAGTTCGGCCTGCGTGCGGCATTTCGGTGGCGGCATTACTGGTGACCGGAGGGCTCGGCGGACTTCCCGGCTTGCGCATCGGGGAAGCCCGCCGAACCCTGGAGGGTGAGACACTACTTCGTCTTCGTTTCCTTTTTTTCGGCCAGCTTGAATTTGAAGGGGATCGTCACCCAGACGGCGACCGGCTTTCCCTTGATCTCCGCGGGTGTGAAGCGGTACTGCTTCGCCGCGTCGAGCGCTGACTGGTTGAATACCGGGTTCTCGCTCTTCAGAACTTCGACCTCTTTCGGTTCGCCCTTCGCCGTCACCCACACCTTCACCCACACCGTCCCTTCCTGACCCGCTTTCGCAGCTTCTTTCGGGTACACAGGCGTCCCGGCCTTGATGAGCTTCGGTTCCACGTCCACCGCCTGCATGTCGACCGGCGGCTTCTCTTCCTGCTGCTGGGCCGTCTGGCTCGCCATCGCGGGGGGCTTGCCGGCTGCCACAGTCTGGTCCTGCGGCGTGTCCTGGAAGACGTACGCCACCAGGCAAAGCGGAATCAACGCGATCGCTTTCATTGGATAACGCTCCTTTCGTGATGGGAATCGGTTTCATCGGATGACGTCGCGACCACCTCGACGGCTGGAAGCTCCCGTACATACAGAAATGTCGGTTCCTGAGTCTGGTTGCCCGCCGGCCCAAAGAGCGACGAGAGCGCAAGGATCGTTGCGGTGAGCAGATACAGCGCCACGACCGCGAGGGCAGGCAGTGGAATGGCCAGCCGGCCACCGGGCAGAAGGGGGATCGGCAGCTTCTCCCTCCATCGGAGTCTCCGGGATAACGTCGCGTGGCGGATGCGGCGGTCCAGGCCGTGCGGGAAATCCGGCAGGGGAGTCTGCCGCAACGCGGTCCGATGTGACATTGCGGTGGTGAAGAATGCGCGACATTCGGGGCAGGTCCCGACGTGCTCGAGCGCCGCTGACGCGGCATCGGCCTCCGCCTCCCCGTCCATGAACGCACTCAGCGCCTCCTGATAGTCTGCACAGTTCATTGTGCGCTCCTTTCCTCGAACCACGGCCTGAGGCGCTCCGCGAGCGCCCGCCGCGCATGAAACAGACGAGACTTCACAGCCGCCAGCGATGATGAAGTGATTGCGGCGATCTCCGCGTACGAGAATTCTTCATACTCACGGAGCACGAGGACCTCGCGGTACTCCTCGGTGAGCTCGTTCAGCATCCGCCGGACCAGGTCTGCGGATTCTTCCTGCTCGACGATGGTTGCAGGCGTCTCTTCGTCTTCGGCTTCGCGGTCCCCCATGGGGACCTGGAATTTCTGCTTCCGGAACGCCCCGAGCATCTCGTTGCGCGCCACCGTGAAGAGCCAGCACCGCACCGAATCCCTCCCGCGGAGGATCCCCATGTTTCGGTGCAACCTGAGGAACGCCTCCTGTGTTGCGTCTTCCGCCATTTCGGTATCCCCCGCAAATGCAAGGCAGTAGCGGTACACGGGCTTGCGGAACGACTCATACGCGGCCAGAAACGAGGGGCCATCTCCGTCGCGGGAAGCGATTCCTGGTTCCATATCGGCGGGCATGCGCACGGTATGCTCCTGATTGGCTCTCTTCCAGGAAGATGCGCAGGGGGGAGGAAAGTTGCACCTTGATGATGAAGAATGAGGGGAACAAGGGCGATCTGCATTATGCCGACGGCCAACTGTGCCGTAGTTCCTTGAACGGGCTGCTCGAAGGAATGTTCCGCCGGGCAGAAGTCGTAGCCGGACCGGCCCCGGAAGAAGGCCTGAAAGCTTGCGTTTACCACGAAACTCACAGAAATTACGACAAGAAACACGGATCGAGTGGGGACACATGCTTGATGCAAACACAAAGTACCTCGCCGCGTCGGGAGAAATCGCAGCGCGAATCCAGGCAAGAGAACATGTGCTCCTGGTCTTCGTTGCCTACACGACTCTGGCTGTCGGTTTGTCCTTCTCGAATGATGCGTTTCTGAATCTTACGCTCCGATAGGGTACGTCGCGCTGGCTGCCGCATTCTTGAGCAGGCATCATGATCTCGTTATCGGCATTCTGAGGAGCTACCAGCACGAGATCTCCCGGATGAACAGCGATGAGAAGGGGACCCCCGACTACACATCGATGGGCTATCTCGGCAGGGCGGTCAAAGAGCGTTCGAAAAGAGAATACGCCCAGGTCCTCTTCATTGTCCTGGGAGGATGCGCGAGCTTCTATCCTGCAGGAGCTGAATTTGCTTCCCCGCTGAGCATGGCCGCCTTCCTCTGGTACGGAAGCATTGTGTGCTCCCTGCTCGCGATTATCGTTGCCTTGAAGACACAGCATGACCGCAAGGGTTGGGCGAAATAGAAGCGCCCCAACCGCCGTTTCTTCGTGTTGCCATTTCACGCGCGCTTCGCTAGATTGCATGGTCTTCGATTCCCGCTCCTTCTCGTACTTCAGCGCCACGCCCGGCAGAGGGACGTCTGGCCTGAGGGATCACCCATTGTTCCAGCGAACGCCTGACTCCTGGATCTACAGTTGTGACCAGAAGGGGTAATTTTCACGAGTGACAATTCAGAGAGGACTCGCAATGAATGCAGTTTCGGCAGTTCGGCTCTCCCTGCTCTTCCTGATGTCGATCGTCGTCATGTCCTGCGCTCCTTCTGGAAGCGTCATGAAGGATGAAGGAGCATCCCCCGACCCGGTGATGGGGGACTGGTTCGGGCATGTCGTTACGCGAACAGGAGAGGTGTCGCCGGTTGCCGTGCGGGCCATTGCTCTCGGCGGAGCCAGCTACCGTTTCGTGGCTCAGAGTGAGTTCGACACCCAGGATACCACGTTCGGCGGTGCGTTTTCAACGATCGCGTTTGAGGGGAAAGTTGCGGGGGATCGGGTAGTGATAGATCAGTACCCGGACTGGTCGCTGACACTTGCCAATGGAGTGCTCCACGGTCGGACGAGCGGTACGGACGTCGAGAATTTTGAACTCAAACACATTCTCCGGCTCTCTCCATGCCTGGGTGCGGCACCACCTCCTGGCGCAGTGATACTGTTCGACGGAACGAGCCTCGCCGCCTGGGAGCGGCGCGACCCGAAACAGCGGGAGACTCCTGTGGGATGGACGATTGCCGACGGAGTCCTTCATGTGGCTCCGGGGACAGGGGACATCATGACGAAGCAGAAGTTCACTGACTTCCGGCTGCACATTGAATTCCGAACTCCCTTCATGCCTGAGGCGAGGGGACAGGCACGAGGGAACAGCGGCGTGTATCTGCAGGGACGATATGAGGTGCAGGTGCTTGACAGCTACGGGCTCACAGGCGAAGACAATGAGTGCGGAGGGATCTACAAGGTGAGTGCTCCCCGGGTGAATATGTGCGCGCCCCCCGGCCAGTGGCAATCGTATGACATCACGTTTCAGGCTCCCCGGTTTGACCCGAATGGCACGAAGGCCCGCGATGCCGTCCTGACTGTTGTCCATAACGGTATCGTGATCCATGATGGTCTTGCGATCCCCGGCGTGACGGGAGGGGCGGTCGACGAAGACGTGAAGTCTCCGGGCGGACTGCTGCTGCAGGATCACGGAAATCTCGTCCAGTACCGGAACATCTGGCTCGTCGAACTGAAGCGCTGATCCGGCCATGGAAGCTCTCAAGGTCGTTGTCGTCGGCTGCGGAAACATGGGCTCCTCCCACGCCCGTGCCTATGCCCGGGTCAAGGGCTTCGCCCTGGTGGGGCTCGTTGACCGGTCTGCTGAGAGAGCCGCACGCCTGGGCGTGGAACTGGGAGGCGTGCCGGCCTTTCCCTCCCTGGATGCCGCCATTGCCTCCGCCTCCCCCGACGCCGTTGCCGTCTGTACCTACCCCGAGACCCATCACGAACTGACCATCAAGGCGCTGGACGCGGGTCTTCACGTCTTTGTAGAGAAGCCGCTGGCCGGGACCGTCGAGGAAGCTGAACAGATTGCGGCCCGGGCCATCAAGTCGGGGAAGAAGGTCGTGGTCGGCTACATCCTCCGCCATCATCCCGCCTGGCAGCGGTTCATCGAAGAGGCGCGGACGCTCGGCAAGCCGCTGGTCATGAGGATGAACCTGAACCAGCAGAGCAGCGGCGAGACATGGGCGGTCCACAAGAAACTGATGGGCTCGATGTCGCCGATCGTGGACTGCGGTGTCCATTATGTCGATGTCATGTGCCAGATGACCCGCTCCCGCCCGGTGCGGGTGCAGGCGATCGGAGCCCGGCTCACGGATGAAATCCCCCCGACCATGTACAACTACGGCCAACTCCAGGTGGTGTTCGAGGATGGGTCCGTGGGGTGGTATGAGGCCGGCTGGGGGCCGATGATGAGCGAGACCGCCTTCTTCGTCAAAGACGTCGTCGGTCCGAACGGGAGCGTCAGCATCGCCGAACAGCACGGGGAGAAGGTCTCCGGATCCGATGACATCGACTCCCACACCAGAACCTCCTCGCTCCTCCGGCACGACGCGGCGACGATGCAGAACCGGCGGATTGACACAAGCGACGAGCCCGGTCACCAGGAGTTGTGCGACAGGGAGCAGGAGTACTTCCTCCGGGCTATTCGAGAGAACCTGGATCTTCGTGACCATCTTGCCGACGCGGTCAACAGCCTGCGTATCGTGCTGGCGGCCGATCGCTCGGTGAGGACAGGAACCATTGTGACTCTACCATAACGAGGGCATCATGAAGAAATCGACCTACCTGCAACTCAGCGGCATGATGTTTCTGGAGTTCTTCGTGTGGGGGGCATGGTACGTGACCGTCGGGAACTACATGACCCGCATCGGCATGTCGGACGTGATCTACTGGGCCTACGCCGTCGGGCCGATCGGGGCGATCGTCTCGCCGTTCTTCCTCGGTATGGTGGCCGACCGTTTCTTCTCGACGGAGAAAGTGCTGGGTGCGCTGCACCTGATCGGGGGAGTGGCGATGCTCTTTGCCCCCGTCGCGGCGGAAGCGGGGAACGCCGCCGCGTTCATCATCCTGCTGCTGATCCATATGCTCTGCTATATGCCGACCGTCGGTCTCGCCAACGCGCTCGCATTTCATCACATCACGGAGCAGGAGAAATACTTCCCGATCATCCGGGTGTTCGGGACGATCGGCTGGATCGTCGCAGGCATCCTCGTCAGCGCGGTGCTCGGGGCGGACGAAACCGGAATCCCGCTTCGGGTGGCCGGAATTGCGGGCCTCGTGATGGGTTTCTATTCGTTCACGCTCCCGCACACGCCCCCGTCGCCAAAGTCTGAGATCAGCGTGCGTCAGATCCTCGGCCTGGATGCGCTCGCAACGTTGAAGAGCCGGTCGTTCGTGGTGTTCATCATCAGTTCGTTCCTGATCTGTATCCCGCTGTCGACGTACTACGCGTATGCGCCGGTCTATGTCAATGCGAACGCCATCGTGAACCCCGGGTTCAAGATGACATTCGGGCAGATGTCGGAGGTGGTGTTCATCGTCCTGATGCCGCTCTTCTTCCGGTTCCTCGGTTTCAAGTGGATGCTGCTGACCGGGATGCTCGCGTGGGTGCTCCGCTACGTTCTCTTTGCCCTCGCCGCGCCGGCCTCGGTCGTCTGGATGATCATGGGCGGAATCATCCTGCACGGCATCTGCTACGACTTCTTCTTCGTCGCGGGGCAGATCTATGTGGACAAGATCTCCACGAAGGAGATCCGGGGGCAGGCACAGGGCTTCCTCGTGCTGATGACCTACGGCGCGGGGATGTTCATCGGCGCCCAGATCGCCGGCTGGTTGTACAACACGATCGTGACCTCGACCGGAGCTGCGGCTGCGGGCGAGTGGCAGACGTTCTGGGCGATCCCCGCGATCTTCGCGGCGGTGATCATGATCGTCTTCGCGGTCTTCTTCAGGGACGGACGTACCGCGCGCGAGACAACGTCCGCGGCGGCGTAAGGAGAGAACGCAAGGCCCGGGGAATCGGCCCGGGCATCAGCTCCGGTGCTCACACGACAGAGACTCCGATGGTGACACGCAGGACATTCGTCAAATCCGCACTTGCCCTCGGGGCATTCACGCTGGTGCCCCGGCGCGTGCTGGGTGGGCCGGGGTACACTCCTCCAAGCGACGAGATCACCAAAGCCGTCATTGGCGTCGGCGGCATGGGGCGATGGCACCTGGGGAACACCGGAGAGCGCCTCCTCGCGGTCTGCGACGTCGATGAGCGCCACCTGAAGATCGCCATGGAGATTGCCGGGAAGGGGGTCGCGGGCTACAAGGATTTCCGCGAACTGCTGGAGCGAAAGGACATCGATGTCGTCCATATCGCCACGCCCCCTCACTGGCACGCCCTGATCGCCATCGCGGCGGCCCGCGCCGGGAAGGACGTCTGGTGCGAGAAGCCGATGACCAGGACGATCGCCGAGGGCGAGAAGGTCGTCGAGGCGGTCCGTGCGCACGGACGGGTGTTCCGCGTCAACACCTGGTTCCGCTACAGCGGCGATCAATTGTACGACAGCGGGTTCACCGCCAGGGAATGCAGGCAGCTGGTTCAGAGCGGAATGCTGGGGTGGCCGCTGACAGTGACGATCTCCGGCGCGACCGGGTTCGCGTGGAAGTTCTACTGGAGCGGCCGGACCGATCTCTCGCCGCAATGGACTCCGCCGGAACTGGACTACGACTTCTGGCTCGGCCCGGCTCCGTACAAGCCGTACCATCCTCACCGCGTCCACGGGACGTTCAGAGGATACTGGGACTACGACGGCGGCGGACTTGGGGATATGGGACAGCACTACATCGATCCTGTCCAGTACTTCCTCGGAAAAGACGGTGAGAGTCCGGTGGAGATCGGGGTGGATGCGCCGGTCCAGCATCCCGACGCCGCGGGGTCGTTCCGCAGAATCTCCATCCGGTACGAAGATGGTTGCCAGATCATCCTCGGCGGCGATCAGGAGGGCAGGGAGGTCCCGTTCATCGAGGGACCGAAGGGGAAGGTCTACCGCGGGTTCACGTCGACGATTCCGAATCTGAAAGAGAAGATCGCCTCTCTTCCCGAGCCTGAGGGGCAGGTGACTGATTTCATGGTGTCGGTCCGGACACGGGCCCCGTTTGCGCTGAACGAGGTGAACGGGCAGCGTTCGACTACGCTCGTCAACCTCGCCAAGATCGCGTGGCAGCTCGGACGGCCGATTCAATTTGACCCGTTCACGCAGCGCTGCCCCGGCGATGAAGCGGCGAACCGGCTGATCAATCCGCCGATGCGCGCGCCATGGCACCTGTAGGAGACATCAGGACAATGCGTTCGATCGTCGTTCCGGTTCTTGTCGTCCATCCTGGCATTCTGCGGCTGCGGCACAACGCAGGAGTCGGCTCCGGCGACGGCCGGTTTCACGCTCGACGAGATCCTCGGCAGGATGCCGCCGCGCGACTCGCTTGAGGCGCGCTGGCTTGGTTCTGCTCTCCTGAGCCTCGGTCCCGCCGCCATCCAGGAACTCTGCAAGGATCTCGACACGGCAGGGTCGGCCCGCAGGGCCCAGGCCGAGTTCGCGCTGCAGAACGTCGCACTCTCTGTTTCGAAACCGGGGGCGGAACAGGAGCGCCTGCGGTACGTGTCAGCCCTCGCCGGGGCGCTGGAACGTCATCCGTCCGATCGCGCTGCGTCGTTCATCCTGGCGCAACTTCAGCTGACCGGAAGGGGAGAGTCGATCGCTCCGGCCTCCCGCTTCCTGAACGACCCGCATCTGTGTGAGCCGGCCGCTCAGGCGATGGTTGCGATCCGCGAAGGGGCAGACCGGGCATTCCTGTCGGCGCTGCCGGAAGCCGGAAGGGAATGCAGGATCACGATCATTCAGAGCCTCGGAGTGCTGCGGAGCAGTCGGGCTGTCGACGCTCTGCGCGACGAAGCAGCCTCTGAGGATCCCGGGATCCGCCGCGCAGCGCTCGAAGCGCTCGCGAACATCGAAGCCCCCGGGGTGGGCAGCGACTCCGTCAGCACCGCGGCTCGTGGACGTATAGCAGCTGCCGGAGCGGGGAACGCCGCGGGAGCAAGGGTCGGGGCTTCGACGCCCGCCCGCGACACTCGGTCCGGAATCCGCCGATTCGATCGGTGCGATTGCGAAGAAGGCAACCGGCCCTGAACAGCTGGCAGCCATCAGGACTCTCGGTGCAATCGGCCTGCGCCAGCCCGACCCTGAGAAGCGGGCGGATGTGCTGCTCGAGGCGTATGGCAGCGGAAACCGGCAATTGAGGCTGGCGCTCCTGCCGGCCATCGGCCGCGCCGGCGGAAGCCGGGCACTTAAGCTCACCGCGTCGGAATTGCGGAACGCTGATCCCGAACTGCGCGAAGCGGCGGTCCGTGCCCTCTCCGAATGGCCTTCGGTTGCGGCGTACGACACCCTTCTGGCGGTGACGAAAGGGAAGGAGAAGGCCAATCTCCGCATCCTCGCCATGCGAGGCTGCGTCCGCATGGTGGAACAGGCGCCGCTCACGCCGACAGAAGCGGTGCGGTATCACGAACGGACGCTGGCCGCTGCCTGGCGCGTGGAGGAAAAGCGGCTCGTCATCGGTGCGCTGGCCAATCTCCGGACACCCTACGCGTTGAAGGTGGTCGCGCCGTACGTCAGGGACGATTCGCTTGGACTGGACGCGGCGCTTGCGGCAGGGAAGATTTCGGCCGGGATGGGTGGGACCGGGAACGACAGGGGATCGTCTCAGACTGCCCGCGCATTCATCGATGCGTATGTCCCGGCAAAGTACCGCGACCAGGCGGATCGGGTGCTCGATCTTTCCCCCGACATGAACGACCCTCCTGCGGGATTTCGGGCTCTCTTCAACGGCAAGAACCTTGAGGGATGGAAAGGACTTGTCGAGAACCCTGGTGCGCGATCGAAAATGACGCCCGAACAGCTGGCGGCGGCGCAGGCCAGAGCGGATTCGAGCATGCGAGCGCACTGGTCGGTGGCAGACGGTGTCGTCATCTTCGACGGCAAAGGGGAGAGTCTCTGCACGGCCGAGGACTTCGAGGACTTCGAGCTCCTCGTCGACTGGAAGATCGAGCGTTTCGGCGATAGCGGAATCTATCTCCGTGGATCGCCGCAGGTCCAGATCTGGGATCCGGTGCAATGGCCCGAAGGTTCGGGCGGGCTCTATAACAATCAGAAGAACCCGAGCAAGCCCTCGCGGTGCGCCGACAACCCGATCGGAGAGTGGAACACGTTCCGGATCACGATGATCGGCGATCGCGTGACCGTCGCTCTCAACGGCGTCATCGTCGTCGACAGCGTGGTCCTGGAGAACTACTGGGACCGGTCCATACCGATCTTTCCATCCGGCCAGATCGAGCTGCAATCTCACAGCAGCCCGCTGGCATTCCGCAACATCTATATCCGGGAAATCCCCCGAAAGAAGCCGTTCTTCTCGGGCAGCCTTTTCAATGGTACCGATCTGAGCGGCTGGACTGTCGTGGGTGGAAAGAGAGAGTCGTGGGGCGCCGGCGACGGGGTTCTGTTCACGAACGGTGAGGACGGAGGCTGGCTTTCCACCGACCGCGAGTACGACAACTTCGAGCTGGAGCTCGATTTCCGCCTGGGGGAGGGAGGGAACAGCGGCGTGTTTCATCCGCGCTCCCCGCGAGGGCGATCCGGCCTACACAGGGATGGAAATCCAGGTCCTGGACGACTATCGCCGAGGAGTACGCGACACTCAAGCCGTGGCAGTACTGCGGCAGCCTGTACGGCGTGGTTGCCGCGCAGAGAGGTGCCAGCAAGAAGGCGAACGAATGGCAGCACTACCGCATCGTCGCCCGCGGGCCGAGGGTGACCGTGACATTGAACGGACGGCAGATCGTCGACGCCGATCTGATCGAGCACATGGATCAGGAGTCGAGCCATCCCGGACTGAAGCGGCGCTCCGGATTCATCGGATTGCAGTGCCACGGCGACAGAGTCGAATACCGGAACATCACGTTGAAGGAACTTGAATGGAGCGAGAATCATGACGGGAATTGACCGGCGTACATTCCTCGGGGCTGCTGCAGGCGGGCTCGGGATCTTGCTTGCAGAGAAGGTGAAAGGCGCGGATGCTCCCGGGAAGCCGTCATCGACTGGCGACGAACTGAACATTGCCCTCATCGGCGCCGGGGCGCAGGGCCAGGTCCTCATGAACGCCTGCCTCAAGATCCCGAATGTCCGGTTCCGGGCGGTCTGCGACATCTGGGAAGCGTATAACCTCCGCCGGGCGCAGCGAATGCTCGACAAGTTCGGGCAAAAGGTGAACGCGTACGAGGACTACCGGAGGATGCTGGCGAAGGAGAAAGGGCTCGACGCGGTGCTGATCGCCACTCCCGATTTCTGCCATGCGGATCAGACCGTCGACTGCCTTCAGGCGGGAATCCACGTGTACTGCGAAAAAGAGATGTCCAACACGCTCGACGGCGCCCGCCGTATGGTGCGCGCGGCACGGCAGACGGGGAAGCTCCTGCAGATCGGGCACCAGCGGCGGAGCAACCCCCGCTATCTCCACTGCTACAAGAAGCTGCTCACGGAAGCGCGGATTCTTGGACGGATCACGACGGTCAACGGGCAGTGGAATCGTTCGGTGCAGCCCGACAACGAATGGCCGAAGGGAGCCGCCATCGATGGAGCCGTCCTGAAGTCGTACGGCTTCCGCACGATGCATGAATTCAGGAACTGGCGGTGGTATCGTCATCTGGGCGGAGGGCCGGTCGTCGACCTCGGGTCGCATCAGCTGGATATCTATAACTGGTTCCTCGATGCTCAACCGACATCCGTCGTTGCCAGCGGCGGGATCGACTACTACGACCGGAAAACACACGAGTGGTTCGACAGCGTGCTCGCGACGTTCGAATACAACACTCGCCAGGGAAAGGTCCGCGCGTTCTATCAGACGATCTCCACGAACAGCAATCAGGGATATTCGGAAAGCTTCATGGGGGATCAGGGGACGCTCGTCATCTCCGAATCGGCGAGCCGCGGCGCCGCGTACCGGGAGCCTACGGCCCCCGAATGGGACAAGTGGGTCTCGCTCGGGTATCTGAAGGCGCCTGCAGCCGAGCCGAAGAAGGCGAAGACGGCTGCAGTCCTCGACGTCCGCGAAACGCTTGCCCCCCCGTCCTTCGAACTCCCCGTGAAGTTCGACGATCCCTATCACAAGCCTCACCTCGATAACTTCTTCAATGCTGCCCGGGGAAAAGAGAAGCTCAACTGTCCGGCCGAGGTCGGGTACGAAACAGCCGTGACGGTGTTGAAGGTCAACGATGCTGTCGATGCGGGGAGGAAAATTACGATCGCCCCCGGCGAGTTCAGGATCTGACCCATGACCGCACGCGAGAAAGTCCTGTTCGCACTGCTGGTGGCTGTCGGTATGGTGTCCAGGGGGTACGGGCAGGCTCCGGAGAACATCGGAGACGTTCCGGACGGGAACCGCTCGGTCCCTGTCCACCTGATCAAGCTGTATGACGAGTTCGACCACGTCATCCGGCCGCTCGAGACGCCGGTGATGCCGTTCTCCCCGAAGCAGACCTGCCGGAAGTGCCACGACTACGAACGCATCAAGGGCGGATGGCACTTCAATGCCGCAGACACCGTGCAGCACGGGCGGCCCGGGGAGCCGTGGATCATGGTCGACAAGCTGGCCGCGACCCAGATACCGCTGTCGTACCGGGGGTGGGGCGGGACGTATCACCCCGAAGCTGTCGGGCTGACGACGTTCGGGTTCCTGGGCATGTTCGGCCGGCATGTTCCCGGTGGCGGCGTCGGAGAGAACGATCGGCTCCAGGATCTGGACGACTACATGCGCTGGCAGGTATCGGGGACGCTGGAGGTCAACTGCCAGAGCTGCCACAACGGCGATCCGGCGCACAGCCAGGCGGAGTACGGCGTTCAGGTCCTCAGGCAGAATCTCCGGTGGGCCGCCACCGCGGCGAGCGGCTTTGCGACCGTTCAGGGGTCCGCGGGCGAGATGCCGGACAACTATGATCTTTACTCCGTGGTTCCGCCCGAGCGGTCCGGCGTTCTTCCGCCGACGGTGACGTACAACGGCTCGAGATTCGACGTCGCCAACCGCGTGCTCTTCGATGTTCCGAGAAAGATGTCTCCGGCGCAGTGCGCCTTCTGCCACTCGGCCAGGGTCGTCGATCCGTCCGTGAGCGAACGGTGGGAGGGTGAGGAGGACGTCCACGTTGCCGCCGGGATGCAGTGCGTCGATTGCCACAGAAACGGCATCGACCACCGGATGATCCGGGGCTATGCGCAGGAGGCTGCAGAGACGGGGAGGCCCGCAGCCGCATCGTTCACATGCGCAGGGTGCCATGTCGGTGTCGATGGGGCAGAGGTGCCGATGGAAGGGAGGCGCGGCGCGCCGCGTCCGCAGCATCTTGGCATCCCGCCCGTCCATTTTGAAAAGCTTGCCTGCACCGCCTGCCATTCCGGTCCGTGGCCCCGGGAGACCACGTACTTCGCAAAAACATCACGCGCCCATGCGCTCGGCATCCCGAAGGCAGACAAGGCCGATAGCGCGCTCCCCCATATCATGACTCCGGTCTTCGCGATGGAGGGGGACGGGACATATGCTCCCCACGATCTCCTCTGGCCCGCGTTCTGGGCCTCCGAGACTCCGGATGGACTCATGCCGATTCCGCCCGATCGGGTCCGCCCGCTCGTCAAAGACGTGCTCGAGCGTGACACGAACCGTGTCATCGGGAAGTGGCCGGTGTTGACGGACGCGGAGATCCTTCTGGTCCTTCAGGGCCTCGCCGGGTCGGACTCGGCTGGCGCAAAGGTCGCATATGTTACGGGAGGGGAGGTCCGTTTCATCGGCGAAGACGGGACGCTGGAGCGGCGGGAAGACCATGCGGCCGATCCCTACCTGTGGCCGATTGCACACGATGTGAGGCCGAAGACACGCTCGCTCGGTGTTCGCGGATGTTCCGACTGCCATGCCACCGACGCCCCCTTCCATTTCGGGTCCGTTGGTGTCGCGTCGCCGTTTGCGGCCGTGGAGGATTCTGTCAGGCCGATGACCGAGTACCAGGAGACCAGTCGCGTATCCGCCTGGCTCTTCTCGATGTCGTTTCTGTTTCGGCCCGGCCTCAAGGGGCTGATCATCCTCTGCTTTGTGCTGGTGGCAGCCGTCGTGCTGATCTCGGCGGTGCGCGGGCTCGGTCATCTCATACGAATCCTTGCCGCAGGAGAAGAATGACCCTCTTCCGATTGATCGCAGCGCTGGTGATTGCCGCGCTCGTCGCCGCAATCATTCGTGACCTCCGTCGGGGCGGAAGAAGCTGGAGCGGGGTGTGGGGGTTCGTCAAGGGACAGACGGGAACCGCACTCCATCTCTGGCGCGAGCGGAAGCGGCTCGCTCCCGGGAGCACGCGCGACAACCTTCGCCGGATGACGTACGGCCTTTCGGCCGGATTCCTCCTGTTGCTCGCCCTGACCGGGTTTCTCCCGGTCCTCCTTCTGGGAGAGCATCTGAGCGGTCCCCTCCTGATCATCCACGTCACGGTGGCCCCGCTGTTTGCGCTCTGTCTTTCCGCGCTCGCGCTCCTCTGGGCGCACCGTCTCCGCTTCGACGAGGATGACTGGCATATCGTTCTGGATCCGTCGCGCAGGAGGAGCGCGACGAGGGCACGGTGGATCGGCCTTGCGTTCAAGGTCGGATTCTGGCTGGTCCTGCTCTTCTCGCTTCCACTGATGGGTTCGATCATCCTCGGAATGTACCCGCTCTTCGGAACAGAGGGACAGAAGGCGTTGATAGGGCTTCATGGATACAGCGCACTCCTGATTCTTGTCGCATCCATCGCGGTGATTCACCTGACCATCGCATACCTGCAGCAAACGTCTGACACTGGAACAACCTTCAAAGGAGAAGACACAATGAAACGGTTCCCCATGAGCGGCCTCTGGGTCCTCGCCCTCTGCGCCGGCCTGCTGGCATCCTGCCAGAAATCCGACCAGCAGGCCCAGAAGCAGCCTGAGCCGGCCCCCGCGGCACAGCAGGCGACTCCACCGGCGGAGCAGCCCGCGCAGACCCCCGAGCAGCCCGCGGCGCAGCCGGAAAAGACTGTCGAGCCCGCCGCGCAGCCGGCGCAGGCAGGGGGAGACAAGCTTGTTCCCCTGGACATCAAGCTCCCGAAGCCGATGTTCGTCGGCACACCCACGAATATTGCAGTTCCGAATCTCGAAAAGCCGCTGGGACATCCGCGTCCGCCGTTCATGGCCCCCGCGGGAACTGCTAACGTCGCGCTGAAGAAACCGGTCAGCAGCTCGGATGAGCAGCCGATCATCGGCGAGCTCACCATGGTCGTCGACGGCGACAAGGAGGGCGGGGAGGGAAGCTTCGTCGAGCTCGGGCCGAATCAGCAGCACGTCACGATCGACCTGAAAGGGAAGTACACGATCTATGCGGTCCTCGTGTGGCACTATCACAAGCAGCCGGTGGTCTATCACGATGTGATCGTTCAGGTCGCCGACGATCGCGATTTCATCTCGAACGTCAGCACGGTCTTCAACAACGACGTCGACAACACCTCGGGGCGTGGAGTCGGGAAGGACATGAGCTATGTCGAGACCGCCGAAGGGAAGCTGATCGATGCGCGCGGCGTGCAGGGCAGATATGTCCGCCTCTCCAGCAGGGGGAACACCTCCAACGATCTGAACCACTATATCGAAGTTGAGGTCTACGGCAAGGCAGTGAAATGAAGTGGTGGGGTTGGGCCGTCTTCGTCGTGCTGCTCGGAGCTCTCCTGCGCCTTTCGCTGCTGGATCTCCGACCGATGCACACGGATGAGGCGGTACACGCCGTGAAGTTCGGCACGCTGCTCGAGACCGGCGTCTACCGATACGACAGAAACGAGTATCACGGCCCGACCCTCAACTATTTCACGCTCCTGCCTGCCTGGGTTGCGGGGGAAGAAACCCTGGCAGAGCTATCGGAAGGAACGCTCCGCATTGTCCCCGCCCTCTTTGGCATCGGGTTGGTCCTGTTGATTCTCTCCCTTCGGTCGACAGGACCAACTGCGGTGGCCGCCGCAGCCTTCCTTGCCGCTTGCTCCCCGATAATGACGTACTACAGCCGCTACTACATCCAGGAGACCCTTCTTGTCTTCTTCACGATGGGCCTGATCGTGTCGGCCTGGAGGTTTCTGGCCACGGGACACGCAGGCTGGGCGGTGGCGGCGGGAATCTCGGCGGGTCTGATGTTCGCCACGAAAGAGACCTGGGTCATCTCCGTTGGTGCGATGGGTGTCTCGCTTCTGGCAACGCGCATGATCCGCCGGCGCGAAGGGGCTGCCTCGCCGTGGAAGGGCTCTGGCCCGGGGCGCCTGAGAAGCGTCGCCCTGGGAGTGGCCGCCGGCGTGGCAGTCTCGGTCCTCTTCTTCTCCTCGTTCTTCACGCACTGGGAGGGTGTCCGGGACTCGATCCTGGCGTACCAGACCTATGTCGGAAGGGCTGGAGAAGACTCGAGGCACGGCAATCCCTGGTACTATTTCTTGCGGATGCTGATCTGGTGGCACGAAGGGTCCGGTCCAATCTGGACTGAGGCCTCGATCGTGATCTTCGGGGCCGCCGGGATCCTCGGCTCATTCTTCGGGCCTGCCGCGAGCGCGAAATCACTCTTCGGTGCCGCCGCACGCTCACGATCATCCTTCGCGGCTGCAGGGAACGCCGCGCCACTTGTTCGCGCCGCCGGGGACATCGGTGCAGGCTCCGGGAAGCCGGCGCCGGCGCAACCCGCGCGGGATCTCCGGATATTCCTGGGGGTCTATGCGTGCCTGATGCTCATCATCGTCTCCATCCTTCCCTACAAGACACCGTGGCTGGTCCTCGGGGCGCTTCTGCCTCTGATCCTCATGGCCGGGTGGGGTGTTGCCGACTTCCTCGCCTGGCTTCCTGCGCGCGTGAAGGTTCCGGGGTATTTGCTTCTTGCCATTCTCGGGGCTCACCTCGTCTGGCAGTCGTATCTCGCCAACTTCAAGTACTACGACAATCCGTCCAACCCCATGGTCTATGCTCATCCGACCGATGACGTGAGGCAGATAGCGCAGATCGTGGCAGATGCAGCGGCCGCCGCTCCGGGGGGACCCGCCGGTTCAGGTTGTCGTTTCCGGAGACGAGTACTGGCCCCTTCCGTGGTACTTCCGGCGGGTGCCACACGTGGGGTGGTGGGGCGCCATCACGAACGAATTCACGCCGACGCCGGTGATCCTGGTCTCTCCTGACATGGAGCAGGATCTGATCGCACGGCTCTACGAATATCCCCCGCCCGGTGAGCGGCCGCTGTACGTGCCGTTGTTCGAGCGGCCCATGTTCCTCCGGCCGGGACGCGAGATCCGCGGATACGTCACGCTCGAGCTGTCCAACAGGTTGCGGCAGGTGAAGGGATGAACGGAACAGGGAGCGACGGCGTGGCCGACGGGGCAAACCGGGGCATGGATCAGGGCAGCGGCTTCCTCCGGTTTCATCATCGTGCGATGGCGACGATGTTCGAGATCATGATCGCGGGGGAGGAACCCGCGTTTGCCGGGGGCGCCGCCCGTGCCGTCTTCGAAGAGATCGACCGGATCGAACAGGAGCTGAGCAGGTATTCGGCGAACAGCGATATCGCCCGGATCAACAACCTCGAGCCGCACGGGAGCACAAGGGTTGGACTGGACACATTCGAGTGTCTGAGGCTCAGCATCCTCTACCGGGAAGAGACCGGTGGCGCATTCGACGTCACGCTCGGATCGCTGATGGAATGCTGGGTCGCGCAGGATAAGTCCCTCCGGCATCCGACGCCCGAAGAGGTTGCGAAGGCGGTGGAACGGACAGGAATGGCATCTCTGGAGCTGGATGAAGCTTCGATGACCGTCCGCGTGGGTGCCTCCGTTCCTCTCATTGATCTCGGCGCGATCGGGAAGGGGTACGCGGTCGATCGGGCCGTCGAGCTTCTGAAGGAGTGGGGAGTTGGCTCCGCGCTTGTTCACGGCGGGACGAGTTCAGTGTTTGCGTTCGGCCGGCTTGGCGGGGAGCCGGGTTGGCCGGTGACGCTGAGTGATCCTGAGCGGACTATCGGAAGTGATCGAGCGGGTCGTTCTAACTGAGTCAGGGTTGGGCGGATCCGGAATCAAGAAAGGGAGGCACATCATCGATCCGCGGCGCGGGGTTCCTGTCGATGGTCGACGTGCGGCGTGGGTCATCTCGGAGTCGGCTGCGCGGAGCGACGCGCTCTCGACGGCGTGCATGGTCATGACCGAAGAGGAAATCCGGACGATGATCGGGCGTGACAGTCGCCTGCGTGCGGTTGTCGCGGGAGAAGGTGTCCGGGTTCCTCCGGGTACGGAAGGCCCGCTGAGGTTCGGGGTCTGGGCTACCGCCTGACGGCCAGCTGCTTGAGCCGCAGCAGGTCATTCAATATCTCCCCTGCATTTCGCCGGAGGCCCAGCCGGCTGTCGCGGTCGCAGGACCACTCGATGGGGAACTCGCGGATCCTCAGCCCCTCGTTCAGCGCCCGGAGTATGATCTCGACGTCGAACACGAACCCCTCCGTCTCGCAGGATGCATAGAGCCGGCGGGCGACATCACCGCGGTATAGTTTGAAACCGCATTGCGTGTCTGTCAGCGAAGAGGGGATGTGCAGCCAGTGGACAGCCAGGCTGCGGAAGAGCGAGGAGAGGGCTTTGCGGTCGCTGTCTTTGTCGCGGACGATGACGCTCTCCGGAAGCTCTCGTGACCCATGCGCAAGATCGCACTTGCCGTCCTGGATGAGTCGGAGGCCCTTGAGCGCATGGTGGTAGGGGACGGTCATGCCGCTGTCGGCGAACATGACGTAATCCCCGTCTGAGGAGAGGATCCCGGTGCGTACCGCCGCTCCCTTTCCGCGATGTGCGGGGGCAGGAATGACAGAACATCGTATCCCGGGGGGGAGGGTGGCTTCGCGCGCTGCTCGCACGGTTCCGTCCGAGCTTCCGTCGTCGGACACGATGACCTCGCCGGAGAGTCCGTTTGAGGCGAGGAACGTCCCGGCCTCGCGCACGTCGCGGGCGATTTTGCGTTCCTCGTCAAAGGTCGGTATGACGATCGAAAGTTCGGGCATGGTTGAAGGTAGTCAGTCTCGAGGCCCGCTGCAAGTCCGGTACCTGAAGCGCAGGCTCCGGTCCTCCGGTCTGGTCCTCAAGTCCGGTCCTCAAGTCCGATCCTTAAGCCCGGTCCTATTGACAGGGCAGATCTGGCAGGACGGATTTGCGATAGCCTATTGAGAATGTCAGGGTTTCTCCGTAATAGAGTTGAGATCCATCCAGTTCTTCTTCTTGAAAGGACAATCATGGAAGCGAAAGAGGGTGAGCCTATGCCGGAGGGTGAAGGTATTCAGGAGAATGAGGGAACGAAGGCGAATGAGGGGATGACCCGGCGGAGATTTCTCGGGGCCACCGCCGCCGCTACGGCCTTCACGATCGTTCCGCGGCGTGTCCTGGGCGGGCCCGGCTACGTCGCCCCCAGCGACAAGTTGAACATCGCCTGCGTGGGAGTGGGAGGGAAGGGGCGGACCGATGTCCAGGCCGCGAGCAGGGAGGTCATTGCCGCACTCTGCGATATCGACGACGAGCAGATGGCCATCACGGTCAGGGGGGATTCCGAGGCGAATCCTCAACTGTTGAAAGCTCCCAAGTACCGGGACTTCCGGGTCATGCTGGAGAAAGAGAAATCGATCGATGCCGTTACGGTGAGCACGCCGGACCACACGCATGCTGTGATTGCGATGACGGCGATGAAGATGGGGAAGCACGTGTTCGTGCAGAAGCCGCTGACGCATTCAGTTGCCGAGGCGAGGGCGCTGGCGAAGTACGCGAAGGAGTCGAACCTGGTGACCCAGATGGGAAATCAGGGTCACGCGAGCGAGGGCGCGCGTCTGGTGAACGAGTGGATCGCCGACGGCGCGATCGGCGACGTCACCGAGGTGCACCTCTGGACGAACCGCCCGGTCTGGCCGCAGGGGATCGACCGTCCCGAGGCGATTCCGTCCGTCCCTCCGACGATCGACTGGAACCTCTGGCTGGGGCCGGCTCCGTGGAGGCCATACCACCCTGCGTATCATCCGTTTTCGTGGCGGGGCTGGTACGATTTCGGCACCGGAGTCATCGGCGATATGGGCGCGCATTTCCTCGACCAGCCGTACTGGGCGCTGAATCTGGGAGCGCCGGCGAGTGTGGAGGCGACGTCAACCGAGCTGAAGGCGGAGACGTTTCCCCTGGCATCGATCATCCGGTACAAGTTCCCCGCGCGAGGGAAGATGCCGCCCGTGGCGCTCTCCTGGTTCGACGGTGGTCTCAAGCCGCCGCGGCCTGAGGAGCTGGAACCGGGCCGCCGGACGGGCGACGAGGATGGAGCCGTCATCTACTACGGGTCAAAGGGGGTGCTCATGCACGGAGCGTACGGCGGGAATCCGCGCATCATCCCGGAGACAAAGATGCAGGCGTACAAGCGCCCGGCCAAGACGATCCCTCGCTCAGCCGGTATCATGGACGAATGGATCGAGGCGATCAAGACAGGGAAGAAATCGACGACCGATTTCAGCTACTCCGGTCCCCTGACCGAGACGATGCTGCTCGGGAACATCGCCATCCGGACTGCGAAGGACAACGTGGTCCTTGAGTGGGACTCAGCGGCGATGAAGGTGACAAATCACCCCGCCGCGAATGAATTCCTCGGGAGGCAATACAGGGAAGGTTGGTCTCTCTGACCGACGGAAAGGAATAAACATGAAACAGGTCATTCTTCTGGTCACCATGATCTTTGCACTTGCAGTTCAGGGAGTCGCCTCGACCGGTTCGGACGACACGCCTCTGTACCCTTCGACCGACGCGTACGACGGGTGGAGGCTCTCGGTCCAGGCGTGGACATTCAACAAGTTCACGTTCACGGAGGCTGTCGAGAAGGCCGCGTCGGCAGGGCTTCGGTGGATCGAAGCGTATCCCGGCCAGAAGGTCGGCGGCACTGTGGGAGACGCCGGGATGGGCCCGGCACTGTCGGCGAGCGACCGTGCCGCCGTGAAGAGGATGCTCGCTGATGCCGGGGTCCGGGTGGTCAACTTCGGCGTGACCGAGCTGAAGAACGACGAAGCCGAATGTCGCCGGGTCTTCGATTTCGCAAAGGACATGGGGATCGAGACCATCGTGGCGGAGCCGCCGCCGGAAGCGTTCGCGCTCGTTGATCGTCTCTGCGGAGAGTACCGGATCAACGTCGCCATTCACAACCATCCCAAACCCTCGCCGTACTGGAACCCCGACAGGGTTCTCGAAGTCACCAAGGGGCGCAGCCCCCGCATCGGGGCGTGTGCGGACATCGGGCACTGGCTCCGCTCGGGCATCAATCCCATGGATGCAATCAAGAAGCTGAAAGGGCGGATCATTACCTTTCATTTCAAAGACCTCAATGTCGCCGGCGACCCCGAAGCGCATGATGTCGTCTGGGGGACCGGCGTGGCGAACGTCAAGGAGCTACTGCGGCGAGCTCGACAGGCAGAAGTTCCAGGGGGTGTTCTCCATCGAGTACGAGCACAACTGGGACAACAACGTCCCTGAGGTCCGTCAGTGCGTTGCCGCATTCGAGAAGATGGCCGGAGAGCTGAAGCCGGGCGGCTGGAAGCGGTTGATCGTCGACGATCTCTCGAATTGCGTGCTGACTCCCGGAAGCTGGACGATGGTCGACGGTGTTCTCTCGCCGAAAGAGGGAGGGGGGGACATCTGGACGAAAGATCGCTACGGCGACTTCGTGCTCGACCTGGAGTTCAAGCTGGCGAAGAACACCAACAGCGGCGTATTCGTCCGAACGGGGAGCATCGAGGAGTGGCTTCACACGGCGATCGAGGTGCAGGTCCTTGATTCCTACGGCAAGAAGGAGGTCGGGCGGGAGGATTGCGGGGCGATCTTTGACTGTCTCGCGCCGCGTGTCAACGCGGTGAAGGCGCCGGGAGAGTGGAACCGTTACACGATCACCTGCCGCGGGAGCATGATCACGGTCGTCCTGAATGGCGAGCGGATCATCGAGATGGATCTGAACCGCTGGACGGAGGCGCACAAGAACCCCGACGGCACGCCGAACAAATTCAACACCGCCTACAAGGACATGCCGCGGTCCGGCCACATCGGCCTGCAATACCACGGTCATCCCGTCTGGTACCGGAATCTGAAGATCCGGACGCTGCAGTAACGCGTTCCGTCATCAGGCCCGGAGGCAGCGCCAAGCGGCCTCCGGGCGATCCTGCCCGCACTTTGGATTTCGGTTTCTCTTGGTGAAGAATTGCATTCTGGGCCCCCTCCTCGAGGGGGCCTTGCTTCTTTAGGTCGCTGCGGAGTACCTTCCCCCAACGTAGCGTTTGGCGCCTGACGGTTCCCGGCCGGAGGGTCGCCGATGCTGGACCCACACCAATTGACTATAGTCAAGAGACTATTGTCAACCGTTGTCCGCCCACCCCGACGACCTCTCCTGACAATCCAAGTATTGCGTTATTCTTCGACTAGCCGGTTTCTTGGCTGCAACTATGTGCGGCAGGCCGTTTCGGTGGGGAATGACCATCGGAGGCTATATGAGGAACCTCACATGACTCTATCGGAGGTGCTCGAGGTTCGTGGACCGGTTCGGGTCCTGTTTGTGACTGTGGTCGCAATGAGCGTGGTGCTGTTACCCGGATCGCCAGGCGACCCTGGTCGATAGATCTTACCTGGATACCGTGACGGTGGTGAAGGCCCCCACGAAAGTCTTCCTGATGGATGCCACTGTGGCGCTCTTCCCCGAGGGATTCCGCGTTAAGCAAGGGATTCTGCAGGGCAGTGGAGTCCGGTTCTCATCAACCGGTGTCGTGCACGATATTCCATTCGACCGGCTGCCGCGAGCGCTGATACAGGTCCCGAGGGACAGCGCCGTGGCGATGACGTACTACGACAGGGTTGTCACCGGCGGGCGGGGGTTCGCGTCGTTCTTCCATGTTCTTACAGGAGGTGTCCTCACGGCCACTTCTGTCTACTGCATGGCGAATCCCAAGGCTTGTTTCGGATCATGTCCTACGGTCTATGCCAGGAACGGCGACGCCTGGGAGTTCAAAGCGGAGCTCTTCTCGTACAGCATTTCCAGACTCCTCGAGAGCGGAGACCTTGACAGAATCGGCGCACACGAGAGTCCCGGATCCCCGTTCATGCTGCGTGTGGCAAACGAGGCACTCGAAACCCACCACATCAACGTCATGCGTCTGCTTGCAGTCCGTCATCCTGCCGGCACGCTGGCCTTCCCGGCCACGGACGGGAGCATCGTGGCGGTGGGTGATGTACGCGAACCACTCTCTGCCGTGAACAGTACCGGAGAAGATGTCCTTCGGGACATACAGTTCTGGGATGATTCGTCGTATCGCAGCGATTCCATCCAGGTGCGCCAGGTGAAATCGGGGAGGACGTCGGACTGGGTGGAGCTTCGCGTTCGCCCGCCGAACGGCAGCGATTCTGTGATCATGGTGCTGCGTCTCAGGAACACGCTGCTCAGCACGCTGCTATTCTACGAAATCGTTCTGGGATCGCAGGGTGTTCGAGCGCTGGATTGGACCAGCAGGATGAACACCGACCCCCTCTATGCGAATCAGTTTCGAAGAATCTACTCCGAATTCTCCGGCCTGAAGATCAAGGTCTGGCGTGAGGGCCAGTGGAGGACGCTGGGATCGGTGCCCGACGTCGGGCCCGTCGGTTGGAAACCGATAGCCGTGAAAGTTCCGGTGGAGGAGGACGGAGAGCTCGGGCTGCGTCTGGAGTTCTTCCCGGACAACGTCATGATCGACTACGTCGGGTTTGCCGTCGGCGACAATGACAACGTGCTTATCCCTGAAGAGCTCTTCCCCACCACGATACGGGACGAGACTGGAGCTTTCCGGCCCGACCTCGCTGCCCTTCTCGCAGGAGATGATGATCGCTATGTGACTACGGAACCTCAGAATGTCTATCGGTTCGAGTACAACGTGCCGCGCCCAGGGAAGGATGAGGTGACGCTTTTCGTGCAGTCCAAGGGGTACTACACGGAGTGGATACGGGGAAGCTGGATCACTGCTGAGGAGGGAGTAGAGCGGTTCGATCTCCAACGAATCGATCAAACGATGGTGAGGCTTGCTGATCTCTGGATTCGCGAAAGAAACGATATGGAGTCTCTCTTCTTCAGGAACCGCATTCCTGTTACGGAGGACCTATGAGATTCGGATTGTCCGCGATAGTCCTCTGGTCATCGCGATCATGCAACCGGCATGCGGTCCGTCCGGTTCGATCGTGACGATGACGGGGGAGTCTGTGACGGTTCAGCTTCATGGTGGGAGCAGGGAAGAGGCAGAGCTCCTGGCAGTGGAGGACAGTGCAATTCTCTGTCTTGTGCATGATCGGAGCTTTGAAGCTGGAAGCGCTGCGGGTGCCGGTGTTGTGAAGAGAATTCCAGCACAGTCGATTGCTGCCATCGAGGTGTCGGGCTTCAGAAACGACAATTGGTGGATCGGTGTCGTGCTATTCCAGGTCCTCCCTGCGATCGGCCTTGGGGTGGCAGCCTCATCTGCTGATGCTGAGTCAGGGGCTGTCGTTGCGATTGCCTTGATCCCCGCAGTGTTCACGACCATCCTGTACGCGGCGTCGGGCCTTCCGACGCCGGAGTTTCGAGATCCCATCACAAGTAAGAGCCTTGACGAGCTTCGCAAGTACGCCCGGTTTGGCGGAACGCTTACGGAGGCACAGACGGAAGAGTTGCTGCGGGTCCACCAGCACGAACGCACCGAGTGACCTCCGGTCTCTCGGACGATGGAAGTGCGCTACTATCCCTGGACCACCGGAGGCAACGTAGAAAGCTCCAGCCCGAAGAAGCTCACAATCCCACCGTAGTGCGCTTCTGCCTGCGAAGAAACGCTCCGATCGTTGTTCCGAGAGCCGCAAGGACCATCACACCCGCGAGGACCACCATCCACCAGTTGACAACCCTTGAGACAATCCGCAGATCGTAGTCTCCAATATACGCAAGCGTGGGAACCTCGGCCCACGTCGCCGTATTCCCCTTGACCGTCGGTGCATTGGTTTCGAGAATCAACCCCGGCATCGTAATGCTGGCAGTGTAGGGATGTTCGAGGATTGTGTTCATGAAATCGACGTCCGCTCCGTATCTTGGCAAACCCGTCTGCGTTCAACGTCAACGCCTGCCGGATGCGGGGGGTCTTGAGCACAGACTGGACGATCGTGGTTACGGTATCCCATTTCTTCGCGAGAATCTCCTGCCCGGCCAGCGTGAACAGTCGTTCCTTCTGAGCAGCCAGCATCGGGAGTGTCAACGACTCGTCGTTCAGACGCTGCACCCCTTTGGCGAGTTCGGCATAGTATGATTCGAAGACGCTCCGTTGCCGCCATTCTTCGAATCGCTGGCCGGCATCCTCCATCGCAAGGCTGTCTCCTTTCGACGCAAACGGTTCTTTGCGGACTTCATGGCGGTAGAATCCCTCGACCATCGACGGGGGGACGTAGTCGGACATGGGTACTGTCCGGAACGGGTTGAAATTCTGGTAGGTCTCGGAATATCGGAGCTCAGTAAAGAACCACTGGAACCGCTTTTCGAGCGCGACGCGGACGTGTACACATTTGCGAGTAGTGTCCATCAGGACTGCATTGAGCTCCTGGTCGTTCAGGAAGATCTTGGTCACTGTCCGTTCGAACCCGCCTTTGTCCGTGCGGCGAAGCGTGGCTGTCCACGTGCTGTCGATGGGGAGCGGATAGTCCTGCGCCATCGCTTCTGAGGAGTCACCGGAGAAGGTATAGGTTCGTTGAAGACTTCCGTCGCGACGGACCTCGGTGTGCGAAGCAATTTCGAGGCAGCCGGACAGGATTGTCAGGACCGAGACGAGACCGACGTATGCGATACGTTGTTGAAAAACGTTCATGGCTTAGCGTCCTCTGGTGTCGAAGATCACTGTGATTTCGGAAGTTTGCTTGATATGGTAGAGTATTGTCCCGATGCGGCGCGCGCTGATGCCGGAGAGCATCGCGCCGGTCATCGCTGCGGCTGCCTCCGGGCTGTCCGGATCGATGAACTGTTCGACGGCGGCGCGTGGAATCACAAGGTTGTTCCCCATGCGGGCAGCCCTCGTCTGGAGGGCAAGCGACCAGAGGTTCCGCATCATGGGATGGAGCAGTGAGAATGTCCGAGCTCACGACGTAGGCAAGCTTCGGTCCTTCCGGGCTGACGGCGATCGAGCGCTCAAGTGTCGAGACGGTGCGGAGTGTGCTGACGCCCTGGACGAGCAACAACACGACGGATGCACTCGCAAGTGCAACCGTGGCATACCGGATGGCAGGGGCGAATACCAGATCGGCGAGACGGGTCAGCAATGCTCGGCTGCGCCGCAATGTCGCCGCAGCCGCCTGGCGTTCGAGTGCAGCAAGAACACGTGGTGTGATCGTGTCGGGCTCCTCTGCCGCCGGCTCCATCGAGCGCACCCGCTGGAGGAGAAGGTCGGTGGCGAGGACTTCCTCCTGATCCGCGGCGCAGGCGGCGCACGTTGCCAGGTGCCGCGCCAGCGCGGCCTGCTCCCGTGTGGAGAGCTCGCCGGGCCGGTGGAGATGGATCATTCGTCGGTACTTGGAGCAGCTCATGGTTCAGACCCAGTAATGTGAAACTCGGTTTTCAGCGCCTCCCGGACCGTACGTCGGGCGTAGTACAGGTTGGCTTTGATCGTGCGCGCGGAGAGGCTGGTGATCCTCATCACCTCATCGACCGACAGATCTTCGATGTCACGCAGCGTGAACACGAGTTGCTGTTGGGGGGGGAGATGCTGCGCGATTCTCGCGACGATGGTGGCGAGTTCTTGCGCAGATCCCCCTTCGCCGGAAGCGCTCGCAGGGTCGCCCAATTCCGTCGGCGGGATCCATTCTGACAAAACGGGCCTCCTGTCGTTGTCTGGCTCGGAGGTGATCCATGCAGAGGTTGCTCACGATCGTGTAGAGCCACGTCGTGAATTTCTGGTGCTCGTCGAATCGTGACAGATTGTTCCACACTCTGATGAATGCCTCCTGGACGACATCTTCCGCCTCATCGCTCGGCCCGAGCAACCGGCGCGCCAGCCGGAGGGCGAAGGCCTGAGTTTCCCGGACCACCCTTCCATAGGCGACCGCATCTCCGGTCATGCTCCGGAGGAGGTCATCGTTTATGTGCGCATCGGTCACGGGTGGATGGCGGCTCTAAAGGTGATACGCTCGAGAGGCGTGGAGGTAAAAGAGCGTTGCCGGACGGGGATGAGAAACGACTACACGATGGAATATACTTCAGAGGAAGCATTCATGCAGGGTCGGAGCCGGGGATATGCCCGGTGCTGAGCGGTCATCAGACGAGAGTTGGAAATTCAGGCAGAATTCGCTATATTTGCGTTCGTAAATTCGCTGGCGTAGCTCAGTTGGTTAGAGCACCAGATTGTGGATCTGGGGGTCATAGGTTCGAATCCTATCGCCAGTACTACCCCTCCTCGACTACAAGGCATGCCCCCGGACAAAATCGTCGAGCCCCGGCTCCTGCGTGGATTCAGGGACTACCTCCCTGGGTCCATGAACGCCCGCAATGCGATCATCTCCACCATCCGCACGGTCTATGAACGCTATGGGTTCATGCCGCTCGAGACGCCCGCGCAGGAATACCGCGTCACGCTCCTGGGCTACGGCGAAGAAAACACGAAGCAGATCTTCCCGGTCGTCAACCCCGAAGAGGAAGATGTCGCCCTCCGCTTCGACCTGACCGCCCCGCTGGCGCGCGTCGTCGCCCAGTATCCCGATCTGCCCCTTCCGTTCCGACGCTACCAGGTCGGTCCGGTCTGGCGCGCCGACAAGCCCGATCCCGGCCGCTTCCGCGAGTTTCTCCAGTTCGACCTCGATACCGTCGGCTCTGCGTCCCTCGCGGCCGATCTGGAAATCCTGTGCGGCATGCACGACACGCTCGAGGCGCTCGGATTCACCCGGTTCAAGATCAGGTTCAGCGACCGCAAGCTCCTCAACAGCCTCCTCGACTTCGCCGGCATCTCCCGCGAAACCGGCTCCAGGGTCTTCCGCGTGCTCGACAAGCTCGAGAAGATCGGATTCGAGAACGTGGCCGCCGAGTTGACGTCGGGAAGGGTGGACGCGTCGGGCGACAAAATCCCCGGTCTCGGCCTGACCGCAAGCCAGGTGGAACGCATCCACCAGTTCATCACGATCCCGCAGGGCCCGAGAGCACAGGTCCTCTCAAACCTTGAGTCGCTCTTCTCGCAGACGCCCGCTGCCCGCGAAGCGCTGGACGAGCTGAAGCTGCTGTGCGACGGACTCGGTGCGCTCGGTATCTCCGACGAACGCGTCGCGCTCGATCAAAGTATCGCGCGTGGACTCGACTACTATACGGGCCCGGTCTTCGAGGCTATCCTCCTCGATGCGCCCGAGTTCGGCTCTGTCTTCGGCGGCGGACGATATGACGGGCTCGTTGAGAGATTCCTCGGACGGAAGATCCCCGGCGTCGGTGCGTCGATCGGCGTCGATCGCCTGTTCGCCGCGATGCAGAAGCTCAACATGATCGACGTCGCGCCGGCCACGGCACAGGTCATCGTGACAACCATGGAGCCGTCCCGTCTCCTGGACTACGCCCGGATCACCCGGGAGCTTCGTCAGGCAGGCATCAAAACGGAAATGTATCTCGGAGACGAGAAAGGTCTCGGCAAACAGCTTCAGTATGCGAACCGCCTCAAGATTCCCTTCGCGGTCATCATGGGGAGCGACGAGTTCAGCCGGGACGAAGTCACGATCAAGAATCTGGCACTTGGCGGAAAGCTCCAGGATGCCAAGAAGTCAGCCACCGGGAAAGACCGGGATGAATGGCTGAAGCTCTCCCGCAGCGTCCAGCAGACTATTCCTCGACAGAAGCTTCTGGAAACGCTGCGCGCACTCCTCGCAGAGGAAAACAATGGCAATCGTCCTTGACGGTTCCTCGCTTACGATAGAGAAGCTGGTCCGGATCGCCCGGTTCAGCGAGCCGGTTGAGCTTGCCCCCGCGGCGCTCGAGCGGATCAAGGTGTGCCGCGCGATGCTGGAGCAGAAGCTCCAGGCGCATGAGATCATGTACGGGACCAACACCGGCATCGGGGAATTCTCCGAGGTGGTGCTGGACGACGAACAGGTCAAGCTTTTCCAGCGGTACCTGATCTACAACCATGCGGCGGGGATCGGCGACCCGGCCTCCGTAGAATCCGTCCGCGCCGCAATGGCCGGACGCATCAACGTCCATGCCCACGGCAATTCGGGCTGCCGCCCGGAAATCACGCTGACGCTGGTGGCTCTGCTGAACCAGGGAGTGACCCCCGTCGTTGCCCAGAAGGGGTCGGTCGGCGCGTGCGGCGACCTCGCCCCCATGGCACAGGTGGCGCTCCTCATGATGGGCGAGGGAGAGGCCTGGTACCAGGGGAAGCGGATGCCCTCGCGGGAGGCGATGGCCCTTGCAGGGATCCCCATTCCCGGCTTGCAGGCGCGTGACGGGCTGGCGACGATCAACGGCTCCAATCTGCTCACTGCGATGAGCGCGCTCCAGCTCTACGATATCGAACTCTGGCTGCGGCAGGTGGATATCGCAACGGCGATGACGCTCGAAGCGCTCGTCGCCAACCTGAAGCCGTACGACGTCCGTCTCCATCAGCTTCGCGGATTCAGCGGCGCCGTCAGAAGTGCGACGTCCATCATGAAGTGCATCCAGGGGAGCGACCTCGTCTCAGGCAAGATAAAGACGAAGGTCCAGGATGCGTATTCCATGCGCTCCAGCCCCCAGGTGATCGGCGCAGCATACGATGCCGTCGCGCACGCGCGCAAGCAGGTGGAGATCGAACTGAACGGCGTCGGGGACAACCCGATCTTCATTCCTGAGGCGAATCTGACGCTCACCGGCGCGAACTTCCAGGGCTCTCCGGTGTCGCTCCCGATGGACATGATCGGGGCTGCGGTCACGATGGTCTGCGTCCTCTCCGAGCGCCGCCTGAACAGACTCACCAATCCCGCGCTCAGCGTCGGCCTCCCCGCGTTCCTGACCAAAGGCGCAGGGATGTTCTCCGGCCTGATGCTCAGTCAGTATACGGCCGACTCGCTCATCGTCGAGCAGAGGATCCTCTCGATGCCGGCCTCCATCCAGTCCATCCCCGCGGCGGCGGACCAGGAGGACTTCGTATCGATGGGCATGAACACCGCCATCAAGAACGCACAGATCCTTGACAATGCCTACGGCATCCTCGGGATCGAATTCATGGGCGCCGCTCAGGCACTCGATTTCCGTTCGTTTACGCCGGGGAAGGGTGTGCACGCTGCGCATGCCGTGATCCGCAAACATGTCGCGCACCTGGACGAAGACCGGCCGCTCTATCCCGACCATGACCGCATGAAAGCTCTCGTGAAATCGAACGAGATTCTCGAGGCGGTCGAGCGCGAGGTCGGCTCCCTCTCCTGATCGCTGCATCAGGAGCTCCCGGCCGAACATGCAGGCACGGCTAGACCATGGATCCAACACTCCTCTGGTTCCTCGCAATCCTGATGGTTGGGGTCGGTATCGTCGGAATATTCATTCCCGTCCTGCCCGGCACGCTCCTCGTGTTCCTCGGACTGCTCGTTGCCGCTTCCATCGACGGATTTCAGAGAGTGGGGTGGATTCCGATCGTTCTTCTCGGGCTCCTTGCCGCTTCCTCCTACGTGATCGACCTGATCGCCTCCGCCCACGGCACGAAGCGGGTCGGGGCCAGCAAGTACGCCGCGATCGGCGCGATCATCGGTTCGGTGGTCGGGCTCTTTCTTCGGCATCCCCGGCATCGTGATCGGTCCGTTCGCCGGAGCGGCAATTGGCGAATACCTGGTTCACCGCGACCCCAAGCGTGCCGGCAAAGCGGGGCTGGGGACCTGGCTGGGCCTGGTCATCGGGGGGGTGCTCAAGATCGGGCTGATTTTCGTGATGATCGGCCTCTTCATCATCGCCTACCTGGTGTAGTCCGTGTCCGTCCCCCGCCGCGCAGTCCTCAGCTGGGCCTTCTATGATTGGGCGAACTCCGCGTTTTCCACGACCGTCATCGCCGGGTTCTTCCCGATCTTCTTCAAGTCGTACTGGGGGGAGTCGCTCCCGGCTACGGAGAGCACCCGCTGGCTCGGATACTCGCTGTCCGTTTCGGCCCTCCTTGTTGCCCTCATGGGCCCGTTCCTGGGCGCCATGGCCGACCAGGCCGGTACCAAGAAGCGCTCGCTCGCTATCTTCACGGCGCTGGGTGTCGCCTCGACCGCAGGCCTCGCGTTTGTCGGTGAAGGGATGTGGCAGCTTGCAGCCTTCCTGTACGTCCTCGCGACCATCGGATTTCTCTGCTCGATCATCTTTTACGATTCTCTCCTGGTCGGCATCACCGACGAGAAGAACGTGGACGTCGTTTCGGCGAAGAGGCTATGCCCTCGGATATCTCGGCGGCGGGATTCTGTTCGCAATCAATGCGTTCGCCGCGTCGTCGCCGGAGACGTTCGGACTCGCCGGAAAAGTCGAGGCCGTCAAGCTTTCCTTCCTGAGCGTCGCGGTGTGGTGGACGGTCTTTTCGATTCCGCTTCTGCTCTTCGTTCCCGAGCCCCCGGGCGGCACGCCGATGAAGTTCCTCGAGGGCGTCCGTCGCGGGTTCGGGCAGCTCAGGCACACGTTCGAGGGGATCCGGCGCATCAAGATGGCGCTGCTGTTTCTGCTGGCCTACTGGTTCTATATCGACGGCGTCGATACCGTGATCGGCATGGCGGGGGATTTCGGGAAGGCGATCGGATTTCCGGACGAGGTGCTCATCACCGGACTGCTGCTGGTTCAGTTCGTGGCGTTCCCGTTCGCCATCCTGATGGGCCGGCTGGGAAGATGGTGGGGACCGAAGAAAGCCATCCTGCTCAGCCTGCTCGTCTATGCGCTGGTCACGACGGTTGGATCCAGAATCACCACGGAGCCGGTGAACATTCTCGGCTTCGAAACGAACCAGTTCTACCTGCTTGCGTTCATGGTCGCCACGGTCCAGGGCGGAGTGCAGGCGCTCAGCCGGTCGTTCTTCGCGCGCCTGATCCCTCGCGATCGTGCCGCCGAATTCTTTGGATTCTACAACATGCTCGGCAAGTTCGCCGCCATCATCGGTCCGTTCCTCGTTGCGACCGTGGTGACGGCCACCGGCGATTCCCGCGCCGGCATCCAGGCGATCCTCGTGCTCTTCCTGATCGGCGGAGGCATCCTCTTCTTCGTGAACGACCGGACCGCACGACACCAATGACGATGCCCACATCCGCCGGCCGCCTCTTCTTCTTCTCGACGATCTCACCGCCGTTCATCGTCGAGGACGAGCGCACCCTCGCCCGGCATTTCACTGTGGACCGGCTGGTGTCGTCCGGCATCAAGGCCATCCCCGGAATCATCCACGGCGTGCGGAAGTCTGACGTGACGCTGACGTGGTTCGGCTCCGTCTATGCGGGGCTGATAGTCTTCCTTTCGAGGCTGCTCGGTCGCCCATCGATCGTTGTCGTTGCAGGCGTGGATGCCTCACGAGACCCGGAGATCGACTACGGCATCTGGTTGAATCCGTGGAAAGCGCGGTTCGTGCGTTACGCCTACCGGCACGCGAATCGCGTGCTGGCGGTTTCGCCCTTTCTGGCGTCAGAAGTGAAGCGGCTTGCGGAGTACGACGGGAAGAATACGGGGTTCATCCCGTTCGGATTCGACGGCGACGAGTGGCGGCCGGGGAACGCCCCGAGGAAGCTCGTCACGACGGTCGCCTCCTGCGAAAACGAATCGCGCATGAAGAAGAAGGGGCTCGACAAGCTGTTCGAGGCCGCCCGGGCCATGCCGGACGTCCCGTTCAGGGTGATCGGGATGACCCGTGAACTCATTGCCGCAATCCGCTCAATCGTGCCCAGGAACGTGGAGATCATCCCGTACATCCCCAGATCGGAAATCCTCCCGTATCTCCAGGAATCCAAAGTCTACACTCAACCATCCTTCACGGAGGGGCTGCCGAACGCCTTGTGCGAGGCGATGTTATGCGGATGCGTTCCCGTGGGGACCGTTGCGGGAGGCATCCCGACGGCGATCGGCGATGCGGGATTCCTGGTTCCTTACGGGGACGTCCCGGCGCTGATCAGGGCGCTTCAGCAGGCTCTTGACGCTCCGGAGGAAGCGCGCCAGCGCGCGCGCGCGCACATCCTCACGGAGTTCCCGGTGAGCAGGCGCGAGACGGAGCTGGTCGGCGTCGTCGAGGAGCTCCTTCACACCGGGGGCGGGAAAGGTTCATGAAGAAGCTGCTGAAAAACGTCGCGGCCGTCAGCGCGGCTGACGTGGGAGTCCGCCTGATCGGCTTCGCCACGACAGCGTATCTTGGCCGCGTCCTCGGATCCGATGGGTTCGGACTACTGGGCATGGGGCTCGCCATCGCCGGATATCTCTTCCTGGTTGCCAGTCCTGGAATCCACATCACGGGAACGCGCGATATTGCGGCGAAGACGGGGGACGAGGGGTATCTCGTGTCAACGGTCATGTCGTTTCGCCTGTTCCTCGCCCCCGCGCTGCTCATCGTGGCAGCCGTCGCGATGATTCTCTGGCACAGCGATTGGACGATCGCTGCGACGCTGATCGTCTCCACCGCCGCCATCGTGCCGATGGCGTTCTCGTTCGACTGGTACTTCCAGGGGAAGGAAGAGTTCGTGGTTCTCTCCTCGCAGAAGCTCAT
Organism: uncultured Ignavibacteria bacterium; assembly: GCA_963701735.1. Taxonomy (GTDB): domain Bacteria; phylum Bacteroidota; class Ignavibacteria; order UBA10030; family UBA6906; genus CAWABB01. Next base: position 227,319 of record CAVPBI010000017.1, read on the forward strand.
CAATGCCCTGGTGTTTCTGGTTGCTGCACTGGTGCTGGTGAGGGGACCGGGGGATGCAGCCCTGGCGGCTGCGGCATTTGTGGCCGGAACGGTGGGAGCTTCGATCTTCTCGTATCTCGCCTATCGTCCGCACGGAAGGTTTGTGATTGCCTGGGATCCGCCTGCCTGGCGTCGTATGCTGGAGAGCAGCCTTCCGCTCGCCCTGTCGTCGCTGCTCGCACAGACCGCCACGGGGTTCCCGATTCTTGTGGCCGGGGCCATGCTCTCGACACACGATGCCGGACAGATGAACGCCGCCACAAAGCTGATCGTGCTCGCGCTCATCATGGATCGCGTCTTCGCGACGCTCTTCCTCCCGGCGCTGTCCAGGTCAGCGGAAGAGTCCGACCGGGCGCGCATTGTCCGGCTGGGGCTTAAGATCATTGTGCTGGTTGCCGCTCCCATTGCTGTCGTGGGGTGGACGCTTGCCCCGCTCCTCATGACCCTGGTGTTTGGCGAAGGATTCGAAGGTGCGATCGTGCCGTTCAGGATCCTTCTGGTCTATCTTGTGACGACGCTGGTAAATTCTGTCTTCGTTGCCGCCTTCATTGTCGCGCATCGTGAACGGCTCTATTTCAATGTCATGCTGGTCGGATCGCTCGTGACGGCTGCTGTTGCCCTGGCTGCGACGCCCATGGCGGGTATCGAAGGTACCGCAGCGGCGGTGAGCGTCGGCGAGACGCTCATGACAGTGATGTTCGCGTACCTGCTCCGCTCCACTCTGTTGACGGAAAACGGAAAGGACTTTCTGCCGCTGTTGGCCGCCGTCCTTGGTATGGCCGTGCTGACCGGGGCGCTGTCATGGTTCTCCATCCCGCTTGCCATCGTTGCCGGGCTTGTCGCTTACGCCATCCTCCTTGTCGTTATGAAAGGCTTCACCCCTGACGACGTTCAGCTGCTCCGCGAGGTTGCCGGATGAACATCAGGGCCGGGCTCCTGCGACCATCCCCCGTCTGGCGCCAGTTCATGGCGCAGGAGGGGCTGGACTGGGTCGAACTGAAGTCTGCTGAGGAGATCTCGGGCGGCGGCTTTAGCGTCCTTGTCGCTCCCTCCCGGACCGGCCCGGCCGATGTGCAGGCAATCGGGGCCTATCTCGCGGATGGCGGAGCCGTCCTTGGTTCGGCCTCTGCGCTCTCCGGACTGATGGAGAGCCGGGAGGAACGCCTCCGGTACATCCTCGCGGCGGACGCGTTCTCGTCGGCGGGAGTGATCGACCTGGAGATGGATGCGCTCGTGCCCCGGGAAGCGAATGTCCTGCGGACACCCCACGGCGCGTTCGCCGTGTTCGCGGGAGAGTGGAAGGGCGGAGTTGCCGTGGTGCTGCCGTTCGATCCTGCGGAGGCGCTGACCGATGTCCGTGCCGGGTTCAGGAATTTCCACATCAGCCGCGAACGCCTTCCGTGGGAACGGGTGTCCCTCGTGGGGAAAGGGGGCGTGCGCCGGTTGGTGCGCGACGCCTTGATCTACCTCCACCGCGCGCGCGGACTCCCGTATGTTCACGCCTGGTATTATCCGGACGGACATCCAAACACGTTCATCTTCCGGATCGACACGGACGGTGCAGGGCGGCAGGACATCGATTCCCTGTACGCCCTTCTGGACGAATATCGCCTTCCCGCGAGCTGGTTCCTCGATGTGAAGACTCAGGGGGCAATGCTTCGTCGCTATCATGAGTTCGCCGGGCACGAGATCGGCGTGCACTGCGATGAGCACCGGATCTTCAGGACCGAATCCGAGAACCGCGCGAACATCGAGAGGGCGCTTTCCACGATGCGCGCCGCCGGACACCAGCCTGTCGGATTCGCGGCGCCGTACGGGTACTGGGATCTCTTCCTCGGCAACGTGATCGACGAGATGGGGTTTGCATATTCCTCGGAATTCTCGTGGGCATACGATACGCTCCCCGGCGCCCCGGTGACGCCAGCCGGGGAATACAGGACGCTTCAGGTGCCGATTCATCCGGTCTCGGTCGGGATTCTGCGCCGTGCGGGATGTCCGTCAGGCGCGATGGCGAAGTACTTCGCTTCCGCCGTGCGGCAGCGTATGCGCACCGGCGACCCGATGTTCTTCTATCACCATCCATCCCACCGCGAATGGGGAGTGATGCGGGAGCTGTTCAAAGGGGCACGCGACGCAGGCGTGCCTGCGATGACGATGGGTGAGTTTGCAGGTTGGTGGGGGAAGAGGATAGCATCCAGAATGGCTGTCCGGAGCGAACGGTGGCAGCCTGATGGTCGAACCCGGGAAACCGGCGGCCGAGGGCGGCAATCCGGCGCCGGATGGCCGCAGCCGGCTGACCGGTGGCAGGGAGGGGGCTGTATGGCTTTCCGTCGTGACGGCCGACGGGCGTCATGCGCTGGTCCGTCCTTCGGACGAGATTCATCTCACTGCCTTTGATGCCCGTCCCCTCGAACCTCCGGAGGTCCCCCCGGACGTCCTCCGCAGTCGTGAGTGGGATCTTCGCGAATTCCTCGGGCAGAAGTTTCTTGAATGGCGGGGTGGCCGATGAAAGTGACGATGGCATCGTACCAGGCGCTGTCGATAATCAAGGGCGGGCCTGCGACGCAGCTGCACAGGACAGCGGAGCATCTCAAGCGGCAGGGGGTCGACATTCGATATCTCCCGCAATGGGAGGAGTTCCAGGCGGCGGATCAGGACATCGTCCACATTTTCGGCGCGGGGCTCGGGACGTACCATCTTGCGCGGGAATTGCACGTCCTCGGGGTGAAAACGGTGGTCTCGCCAATCATGTTCAGCACTCACGGGTCGTCGTTTGTCTCCAGGGGGCTGCGCGCGACCCGCATGATGCAGCGCGTCTGGCCGGGGCTCTGGTCGGACTACAGCATGCTCGCCGACACGTGCGGGTGGGCGCGCCAGGTGGTCCCGAACTCGCAGGCCGAGGCGGGCCTCGTACGCGATGGGCTGCGCATCCCTTCCACGAAGATCACGGTCGTGCCGAACGGGGTGGATGAGCGATTCATGGAGGCCGACCCGACGTTGTTCACGGGGCGGTATGGCGTCCGGGATTTCGTTCTGAACGTCGGGCACATTGGTCACGGCCGGAAGAATGTCCTGAACCTCATCCGGGCGCTGGCAGAGATCGACAGACCGGCTGTGATCATCGGGCGCATCATCGCCGGCGAATATGGTGAGGCCTGCGTGCGGGAGGCACAGCGGTATCCCCACATCACATTGATCGACGGGCTGCCGAACGATTCTCCGATGCTTGCATCGGCATATGCTGCGTGCGACACGTTTGTGCTGCCGTCGCTGTTCGAGACGCCAGGGATCGCAGCCCTCGAGGCGGGACTTGCGGGTGCAAAGGTCGTGATCACGCCGCACGGAGGGACCACAGAGTACTTCGGGGACGACGCCATCTACGTCGATCCGAATTCCGTGGCGGCGATCAGGGACGGCATTCGCATGGCGCTCGCGCGGCCGCGGGGCGGCCAGCTCCGGGACCGAATCCGCTCACGCTATCTCTGGTCGCACGTCGCGTCGCAGACGAAAGCCGTGTATGAGCGGGTGCTCGCGGAGGGTCGTTGAGGAACGCTCTGCGCGGGATGAAGGGATCGCTTGATCGCAGTCCCGATTCCTCGGTATATCTGGTGCTTCTCGTGCAGTCGCTCTTCGCGAGCGGCACGCACCTCGTGGCGAAGGTCGCGGCACGGGATGTCGAGCCATTCACGCTGACGCTCGTTCGATCGTTGATCGCCGCCTCGGCATTCTCGTTGTTGCTCCTTGTCCGCGGAAGATTCCCGCGCATCCGGCGTGAGGACTGGCCGCTCGTTCTGCTCCTCGCGTTTCTGGCTATCCCGCTGAACCAGTTCCTCTTCTTGTTCGGGATCCGATCCACGACGCCGTCCAATGCGGCGCTCCTCTATGCGACCACTCCGATCCTCGTCGTCCTGTTTTCCCGCTGGCTGCTCGGCGAGCGGCTCACACGAAGGAAGCTGCTCGGGGTTGCGCTGGGGTTCGCGGGTGTAGCGATCGTCATCCTCGAGCGGGGAGTGGACGCGAGCATCGAGTACGTGCACGGCAACCTGATCATCTATGTCGCGGTGCTTGCCTGGGGGTTATACACCGTCCTGGGGAAGAGGCTCATCATGCAGTACGGTCCGCTCGACGCGAGTGCGATCACGCTCCTGACCGGTACGCTGATATTCCTGCCGGTCGGAATCCTGCCGGCGCTCCAATTCGACTACAGTGCCCTTGGGGTCTGGACATGGGCGCAGATCCTGTATCTCGGAGTGATTACCTCCGTGGTTGCGTACCTCCTGTGGTATTATGCGCTGGCGAGGGTGGAAGCGGGGAAGGTCGCACTGTTCGCCAATCTTCAGCCGATCCTCACGACGATGCTGGCGGTCGTGCTTCTGGGTCAGGGTGTCACGATGCAGTTCGTGCTTGGCGGGGCGTTGGCGATCCTGGGGGTAGTAATCGCCCAATTCGGCTAACCCGGCAAAAAAAGAAGCCCCGTCTCATCGCCGAAGGCGAAGAGCGGGGCATATTCATTACAGACAAGAATCCGAACCTAGAGAACAGAACCGACTTAGATGTCGGTCTTCAGGTAGTACGGGAGGCTGCGGCGCCATTTCTCGCGCTGCGCTTTGTAGCGAGCCTCTTTCTTTCTGCAATTGGGGCAATAGCGCAGGCTTGAGCTTCCCTGGAAGTCTTTGGCGCACTGCCTGACATATGTTTGACACTAACTTCTTCATGGCACCAATATAACACACCAACTTACAAATCAGTTCTCCATTAATGAGATTTCATCTGCAAAAATCTGTCGATTCCACCTCAAAATAACCGCTTTTCTCTTTTTTTCTCAAACAATTGCCGCGCCTTTGTACATATTACAGGTCGGATCCCATATTTGCGAAAGCCGGTGGGGCAGGGCTCTCTGTGGGCACCTGGTTCTTGCCAACGAACGGCTATTCGGAGAGGACCTTGGCCCATTCGAAATCGGCACCGAGATCCTCAACAAGAATTTGAACCTGAAAACGGCCATTCGAGTACGGACCAAGTTCGGTTGCCTCAAACAGAAATGTCAGGCCTTCAGGGCGGATCTGGAACCGGTCGAGTTGCTTGTCTGTGAATGACTTCACCTCCCCGCTCTGGACCCGGCTTGCCCCATCGTCTTCCTTCAGTTTCTCAATCAGCAGCTTAGAAACATGCGATTTGAAGTCCGACCCCTTCTTGAACAGATCTCCAAGTGTGACTGCTTTGCCTTGCCCCGTACATCGCCAAAGTTGAAAACCCAGTAGGTGGAGTTTCCGTGCGCGCCCCCGAGGTACTCATAGCTGTCGCACGTCACGCTGATGAGCCGCTTGGGCGAATAGAATGTCACTTCCGAGGTCGTCTTCGATTCATACTGGCTGCTCGGGACTCCCTGGTTACGAATCTGTTTTACCGCGGAAGCATTGAACTCCTTCTCCTTTTTGTTGGCCCAGTCCAGGATCGCCTTGTCCGCGGCGTCGGCGACAGGGGTGAAGTCGTAGAACCGCGGGTACGAGATCTCGCTGGCAAATCGATCCGGGTATTCCTCGGTGATCGTCCTTGTTGACGGTTGCCCCGCGGCGTTCGACGTGAGCGCCAGGGCGACCAAGAGAATGGTGAATGTGCGCATGAGAAGGCCCTCCAGATGGTCTGACCCGGTGAGTGAATTCTGGCTGAAATATACTGCGCGTCCTGTCCAACCTCAAACAGCGTCGTTTGCTTGCACCACCCTGAGAACTTTGGTATTTTCGATCTTCTCCGATAGTCGAATATGAGGATGCATCATGAGACTCTCCCTAATGGCTGTCGTTTTCCTTCTGCTGTGTGCCGGTGGCCCCATCGGCCGGGCACAGGAGCGACCTCATCTCCTTCGGGGAGCCACGATCTACCCGATCGAGGGCGCTCCCATCCAGGGAGGCATGATCCTCTTTCAGCACGGGAAGATCGTGCACCTCGGGCTGAGGGTTCGTTTGCCGATCCCTTCCGACGCGCTGGCGGTCGATATGGCAGGCAAGGTGATCCTTCCGGGCCTCGTGGACACGCATTCGCACGTGGGTGGGGGGTCGGGCGGCGACCGCTCGTCTCCATTGCACCCTGACGTTCGAATCCTCGACGCTATCGATGTCCGCAACGATACGTTCAAGAAAGTGATCGCCGGCGGGATCACCACCGTCAACGTGATGCCAGGCTCCGGTCACCTGATGAGCGGGCAGACCGCGTACCTCAAGATGCGTCCCGCGAGAACTATCGACGACATGCTCTTCTGCAGCGACCCCACGAACGGGATCTGCGGGGGCATGAAGATGGCAAACGGCACAAACTCCATCGGGGAGCGTCCGTTCCCCGGGACGCGCGCGAAATCGGCCGCGCTGGTGCGGCAGCTCTTCCTCCGCGCACAGGACTACAGGTCCAAAGTGGAGGCAGCGAAAGGAGACTCGACGAAGCTGCCGAAGCGCGACCTCGAGATGGAGTCGCTGGTTCAGATTCTGGAGGGGAAGCGCATCGTCCAGTTCCACACGCATCGCGCGGACGACATCATGACGGCCATCCGGCTCTCCCAGGAGTTCGGGTTCCGGATGGTGCTTCATCATGTCACCGAGGCATGGAAAGTCGCAAGGGAAATTGCCGCAGCGAAAGTCCCCTGTTCGATCATCGTGATCGACTCGCCGGGCGGGAAGCTGGAGACCGTCGACCTGCGGTTTGACAACGGGGCCGAGCTCGAGAAGGCGGGCGCGATCGTCGCGTTTCACACTGACGATGGGATCACGGATTCCCGCCTCTTCATGCGCTCTGCGGCGCTGGCGGTGCGTGCCGGCATGTCGCGCGAGAAAGCGCTGGAAGGCCTCACGCTTGCGGGGGCGAAGATGCTCGACCTCGACGGCAGGGTCGGGTCCCTGAAGCCCGGGAAGGATGCGGATTTTGCCATCCTCTCGGGTGATCCGTTCAGCGTGTACACCCATGTCGAGCAGACCTGGGTCGAGGGGACGAAGGTGTTCGACAGGTCGAATCCCGATGACAGGAAGTACGCAGTAGGGGGGTACGGCGTCTTCCGCCAGACCATGACCGGCGACGAGTGTGAAGGGGGCGGCCAATGACCAGGGAGCTTTCTCGTATGTCCTCGAGCCCTCGCGCCAGGTTGGCGGGCGTTCTCCTCGCGACCATGTTCACGGGCGTGATCATGATGCCCTGCTCGCCCGCGTCCGCTCAGATTGCGGTGAAGGGAGACACGGTCTACACGATGGCAGGGAAGCCCCTGGCAAACGGCGTCGTCCTCATCAAGGGCGGGCGCATCGAAGCGGTCGGGAGCGCCTCCTCGGTTGCGATCCCCCAGGGTTACAAGGTCGTGGCCGGGAAGTTCGTCACCCCCGGGCTTGTGGATCCCCATACGGTTGTCGGGCTTTCGGGCATCTTCAATATCCGCCACGACCAGATGCAGCTCGAGCGCTCGGAGCCGATTCAGCCGGAACTGCGGGCGATCGATGCCTACAACCCGAGGGACCCCCTGGTTGCGTACCTGAGGAGCTTTGGCATCACGACGCTCCACACGGGCCACGCACCGGGGGCACTTGCGAGCGGGACCACGATCGTTGTGAAAACGGTCGGCGGGACTGTCGACGAGGCGCTCGTTGACGGCACCGGAATGGTGGCGTTCACCCTTGGCGAATCCGTCATGGACAACTTCTCCACGCCGGGCACCAGCGCGAAGGCGGTCGCGATGATCAGAGGCGAGCTCATCAAGGCGCGCGACTACGCGAAGCGGAAATCGGCAAAGGACCCTGACAAGCGTCCCGCGCCAGACCTTCGGATGGAGATGCTCGGCCGGGTGCTTCGCGGCGAGGTCAAAGTGCTCTTCACGGCGAGACCGCAGCCTCGATTATGACAGCTCTCCGGCTGCGTGAGGAGTTCGGGTTCTCGATGGTTCTCGACGGTGCCGCCGAGGCTCCGCTCGTGCTCGAGGAGATCAAGAAAGCCGGAGTCCCGGTGGTCCTCCATCCGACCATGGGGCGTGCGTACGGTGATATGAAGAGCCTCTCGATGGAGACGGCATCGGTGCTGAAGAAGGCCGGCATCCGCTTCGCGATTCAGAGCGGGTTCGAGGACTACGTGCCGAAGACACGGGTTGTGTCTGTTTGAAGCAGCAGTAGCCGCTGCGAATGGTCTCAGTCGGGAGGAAGCACTGGCCGCCATCACCATCGATGCGGCAAGGATCATTGGTGCCGACAAGCGGGTCGGATCGCTCGAGGTCGGCAAGGATGCCGACGTCGTCGTGTTTGACGGGGACCCGCTCGAGTACACAAGCCACGCCTGCACGGTGATCGTGAACGGTCAGATCACGGACGATGTCTGCAAGTAGAGAACCACAATTGCTGAGGGCCTCATGCGTCTTCCGGCCATTGTTCTGGGGTGTGTCATGATGCTTGCTGTATCTCCGGATCCCGCGCACAGGATTCTACCAGGGCTCGCATCGAGCGCCTTGCGGAGAAGGACTCCATTACCATTCTCATTACCGATTCAGGGCTGGGCGGTCTCTCCGTCTGCGCCGATATCGACCGTCGCGTGAGAGAGGCAGGAGTATACCGGAAGGCGCGGCTGGTCTTCGCCAACGCCCTGCCTGAATCAAACCGGGGATACAACAAGATGGCCACCACCGCGGAGAAGGTGGAGGTCTTCGACGCGGCGCTGAATGGGATGGCCCGCTGGTATTCCCCCGACGCCATTCTCGTGGCGTGCAATACACTCTCGGTCCTCATCCCCCAGACCCGGTTCGTCAGGGAGAGCCCCATTCCCGTTCTCGGGATCGTGGAGACCGGCGTGGAGATGCTGTACGACGGTCTGAACGCGGATCCGGGCGCGACAGGGATCATCTTCGGGACGGAGACGACGATCGGCATGGGAACGCACAAACGCCTGCTCGTCGAGAAGGGGATAGATTCCTCCCGTCTCGTCACTCAGGCCTGTTCGGGGCTCGCAGGAAAGATCGAGGAAGCGGCCGGCGGGGAAGAGGTGCGTACTGCCATCAATGATTTCGTAACGCAGGCGCTCACCCGGGCGCCGGGGCAAACAGGGAAGGTCTATGCGGGCCTCTGCTGTACCCATTACGGCTACAGCAAAGGATTCTTCGAAGAATCGTTCCGGCAGAAGGGGGTGAGCGATGCGGTGATCGTGGATCCGAACGCGCGGATGGGGGAGGTTCTCTTCCCTCGCGGGTGCGAAGCGTCGCGTCGAGCGGCCGGACATCCGCGTGCAGGTCGTGTCCCGTGCAGTGATCACGCCGGAGGAGACTGCCTCCATCGGCGGGCTCGTCGAACCGGTATCGCCGGCGACGGCCGAGGCGCTCCGGAACTATCTGCTCAAGAAGGACCTCTTCCCCTATACTCCGCGCTGATCCTGTCCCACTCGTCGTACACGGCGGTCACCACCTGAGGATTGGCCGCGAGGCCGAACTCGAGCTGTGCGATGATCCCACCGCGGGGGTCGTAGAGATGACGGGCCACGTCGCGCACCGCCCGGCGGCCTTCATCCGGATCTGTCGAGGTGAGCACGTGCTGCCGGTCGATCTCTCCCCAGAATGTGATCTTCCCCTTCACGCTTCCGGCAATCCGCTCGAGGTCCATGCAGAAGAGCTGGGAATTCACGGCATCGATGCCGATCTCGGCGAGGTCCGGAAGGATCTGCTCGATGTGCCCGTCGGAGTGCATGAAGATGAACTTCCCGCGGGCGTGCGCGATTTCGACGTACTCGCGGTAGAGCGGCTTGAACACCTTCCGCCATAGCGCCGGGGAGATGAGGAGCTGATCCTGCGCACCCCAGTCGTCCATGAACTTCACCCCATCTATCTCGGTCGCAGTCCAGAACTCCAACTCTTCCATGTAGTACTTCTGGATCACGTCAAGCAGCTCTGAGACCCCCTCCTCCATCATCGCGATGTCCATCATGGCATTCGTTGACCCGCGGATGAACTGATACCGCTCCCACGGTCGGGGACACGCCTCTGCAAGGACGAATGCGTCGGTCGTTCCGGCAGAAGCCATTCACTTCTTCGACGGCCTTCCGCCGATCCGCCGGGAAGGTCTCGTAGGGAGGGGTAACCTCGCGCCACCTGGCGATCTCGGTCAGTAGCGGATCCCTCACCTCCCCGATTGCGCCCGCCTGGATGTTATGGAACCGGCATCCCCACTCGTCGATGTACGTCCCGGGCGTGTACCAATCACCCGAGACCCTTGGAGACCGGAGCATCGGTGAGGGTGCGGTAACGATGTCGGGGGGGAACCTCCTGCGAATCTCTGCCAGCTCATCCGGAAATTGCCGCTCCGCCCAGGGGAGTGTCCAGAGATCACGGGGGATCCGGTCAGGCGACTGGAATCGGAGGGCGGCTCGGACCCGCTCGCGCGGTGTCATCTGCATCGGTGGCTCTCGTGCGTGGTTGCCTTGAAGATACGACCGACCGCGGACCTATTCAAACGGGGGGCGGCGATGTTCGGACCCTTGCTATTTCGCGCTGTCTGAGGGATATTCCGGTCACACGCTGTGTTGGCGCCCGACGGTTCCCAGCCGAAGGGGCCGCCGTAGCTGGACCCTGATCCGGTGTTTCCGTCACAGAGCCCGCCCCGACGACCCCTTTGGCTGTGTAGCCAGCCCGTTCCCCAATAGTCTTCATCGGGTGCAGTCTTGTCCCTGGCGGGGGGGTACATGCTCAATCGGGCTTTGTCAGACTAGTTCGGAAGTGACTTCATCTTCCGGACACGATGAACCAACACATCACTTTTCTGAAGATTGCATGGATCTATGATCACACAGGGAGAGGATGGGTGGATCATGCGCACCTACAGGAACGTACCGGCCGCCTTTGTCGCCATCGTAGGCATTCTATCCTGGAATATCGAATCATCCGCACAGACCCAGGTTCTCCGGGCCTTGGATTTTCAGCGAATTACGGGTTTTGAAACCGAATGGTTCATTGCCGATATGAAGATGAGCGCGGATGCGACCAAGATCGTTTTCAGTACAGGCGGACCCACCAACAGAGTGTTCACACTGAACACGGATGGAAGCGGCCTGACGCAGATTTTCGATTTCCAACGACAGGGTTTCGGTCCTTCGGTGGACATTTCAGGCGACGGCGATCGAATCGTCTGGTGCGACGGCTACGGCGAATTGTACTCCGCGAATTCGGATGGAAGCGACGTGCGCGAACTGGCCACCCTGATCCCTCATCCACCGATCTGGTCTGATTTTGAACCGGAAATACCCTTGCCGCCAAGAATCACCCTCGACGGGAGTCAGATCTTCTTTGTCAACGCCATCTGGGATCCCCTCATGTCGGGAGTATGGCGAATCAACAGCGACGGCTCAAACCTGACTCAACTCTTCAACTATCTGGAGCTGTCCCGGGATGTCTTCGGCCGGGACGGAAGCGAGTACGTCAAGGCCCCGGCGTTTTCTGACGGTTTCAGCATCTCGGGCAATGGGACCCGGATGATTTTCGGAACACGCATTTTCAAACTGGAGGACGGCGATCTTAGACCGGGGTGATGCCATTGTCCTGCGGGGCTCCACGTTTCACAGGCTGGGAGAGTATGCAACAGGGAACCAGCCGTTTGCCACCGACCCTCAAGGCGATAACTTCGTCGTATTCCGGAGAGAATTGAACGCCGAGAAAGGGGAGGATGAAATAAACGTCTACCATACCGGGCTCGGCACGGGGGATCCCGTGAAAGTGATCGGCGGGTTGAGTGTTTTCGGCACCGCGCGCAATGTCCAACTCACGTCGGACGGGAAGCAGGCGATTGTCTATGGAGGCATGAGCTCGCCGCCTGAATTGCCCATTTCGCTGGCCGATGGCGTGTCAGGCTCACGGTGGGATCTGGTCAATGTGGACGGCGCAAGCCTGAGGCAGGGCGCTTTTCGAATGTCGCTTTCGGCGCTGCCCTCGGTCAACGCCCGTGGAGACATCTTTTGTTTCCTGGCAGCGAGCAATCCGCAGCAGATATGGATAGAGCGGCTCGGAAGTGATGGATCCCTTCTCGATCCATCCATCACGGGGGTTGAGCTGAACCCGGATTTTGTTTCGTCGGACCACACCACCGCCTCAACCTTCAAAGCGCATGTCCGGAGTACTCATGGACCCGTACAATCGGTCCAGTTCTCGGCGCTCAGAGACGGCGCCTATCATTTTCGTGTGCTGTCATCCGCTTTTCCGTTTACCTACATGATGGACGACGGCACATTTGGCGACGAGCATGCGGGTGATGGATGGCATACCAATAACGATGTTCGGAAGGACCTGCCTGAAACGCCCAACGGTTCCTATACCGTGCGGATAGACGCGACAGACGGACAGAGTATCACTGCGGTGGATGCCGAACCGTTCTCGATCCGTGATGTTTCTTCCGGGATGTCGGGCAGAGACGACACAACACCGGTGGAGTTCCGCCTCTATCAGAATTCTCCGAACCCCTTCAACCCCTCGACCACAATCCGCTACGGTCTCCCGAGCCGCTCGCACATAACGCTCACCGTCTTCAACACGCTCGGGCAGCAGGTGGCAACGCTTCAGGATGGAGAACAGGAGGCAGGGTATCACGAAGTCCAGTTCGATGCATCGGGACTGGCCAGCGGGGTGTATCTCTATCGTCTCCAGGCCGAGAATTTCGTCCAGACAAGGACACTCATATTATTGCGATGACGATGGGGTACACCAAGGGGGTGGCATCCGGATAGGCAGTGGGAGTTGGACGAAAAATGCAGTGTTGAGTGGGCACCTCTGCCTGGTTGAAACGGTGGAGAATCTTCGCTACATTGCCCCCGGCAACACGACGGCGGTGCTACCGATTGTGCTACCAGTTGGCGCGTAATCCACACGGAGAGCTGGCAGAACGGCTATTGCACCGGTCTTGAAAACCGGCGCCCGCAAGGGCTTGGGGGTTCGAATCCCTCGCTCTCCGCTTTCTGTCGAATCCCTACCTCCCTCCGCCCCCTTCCAGCACAAAAGGCGGCTGCATCGGTGGCACCTCAATTGTTCGTCCCGGCAAGCGGGGTGGAGCACACAGACACTTCACTTACCCGTCTACGAAGGATCCCCTCATGGACAAAACAACCGTCATCGCCATCCTGCTGGCCCTTGGCTTCGTCTTCAGTTCGGCGGCAGCTGAGACAAAGGAGTTCATGCTCCCGTACGAAAAGTACGTCCTGTCGAACGGCCTGAACGTGATTCTCCATGTCGACCGCTCTGACCCGATCGCGGCAGTGTACGTTGTCTATCATGTCGGCTCTGCCCGGGAGGAAAAGGGGAGAACTGGCTTCGCCCATCTGTTCGAGCACCTCCGGTTCAACGAGTCGCAGGACATCCCCCAGGGACAGTGGTTCAAGCGTCTGCAGACTGCGGGAGCCTCGATGATCAACGGCTCCACCAACAGCGATCGCACCAACTACTTTGAGGTGGTTCCCAAAAATGCGATCGAGATGACGCTCTGGATGGAGGCGGATCGCATGGGCTTCCTGTTGAGCAAGTTCACGCAGGAAACCTTCCTCACCCAACAAAATGTCGTCCAGAATGAGAAGCGGCAGGGTGACAATAGCCCGTACTCCCAGACCAGCTACATCATGGATAAGCTGATGTATCCGGAGGATCACCCCTACAACTGGCAGGTGATCGGGTCGCTGGAGGACCTGGCGAATGCCTCGATTGACGATGCCATCAGGTTCCACAATAAATACTACGGCCCAAGCAACGCCACCCTCGTCGTTGCCGGTGACATCGACGTGCCTCAGACCAAGGCATGGATTGAACGATATTTTGGGGACATCGCCTCGGCCGAGAAGCCACGATCGCTTCCTCCGATGCCGGTGAAGCTCGACACAACCAGGCGAGCCTCCTATGAAGACAACCTGGCGAATGCACCGCAACTGACAATCGCGTTTCCCTCGGTGGAGGAGTACAATCGGGATGCGTATGCGCTGGACTACCTGGCGCATGTTTTTGGCGGGACGAAGAAATCCCCCCTCTACAAGATCATCGTGGAAGAAAGGAAGCTGGCTCCGTCCGTCATGGCCTTCAGCAGCGTCGGCGAACTCGCGGGCGTATTCCAGGTGACGATTCGGGCATTCCCGACGACGAAGCTTGGAGATGTGGAAGAGGCGGTGAAGGAAGCGTGTGCGCGGTTCGAGAAGGAAGGGTTCACGGACGCGGATGTCGAGCGACAGAAAGCCGGACTCGAATACCAGTTCTTCAACTCCATTGCGAGCGTGCTGGGGAAGTCGATGCGCCTCGCGGACTACAATATCTTCCAAGGGAATCCTGACTACATGTCGACGGACGTGCAGAACAGCCTGAGAGTGACGAAAGACGACGTGTGGCGAGTGTACAACACATATGTCAAGGGAAAGCCGTATGTCGCCCTCAGCATCGTGCCCAAAGGAAAGACCGACCTTGCCGCACCCAACGCTACACCCTTCGTCATCCCCGAGGAGTCGATAGAAAAGCAAGGAACAAAGAAGGAGATTGCGGGAACCCGCAAGCCCGAACTGATTCCGTCTACGATCGACCGGACGAAGGAACCGGCCCTGGGGCCGGATCCTGCGGTGACGCTTCCGTCGATCTGGACCGACAAAACCTCCAACGGGATTCCAGTCTACGGGATCACGCAGAGCGAATTGCCGCTTGTCCAGTTCTCCATCCTGATCAGAGGGGGAATGCTGCTTGACCCACCATCGGGGATCGGGACAGGGTTCCTGACGGCCCGCCTGATGAACGAGGGGACGAAGAACAGGACTCCGGTGGAGCTGCGTGAAAGGATCGAAGATCTTGGCGCGAACCTGACCATCTCCGGAGGGGACGAATGGATCACGTTGACCGGCAGTTGTCTCGCGAGCAAGCTCTCCGAGACCTTCGCCCTGGCAAAAGAGATGGTGCTCGAGCCACGGTGGGACGAAAAGGAATTCGCGATCGCGAAAGACCAGACGATCCAGAATCTGAAACGAATGGAGGCCTCTCCCGCATCGATTGCGCCGTCCGTCTTCGGCAAACTGGTCTATGGCTCCGAGAATGTCCTGGCGAACCAGGTGATGGGGACGCAGAAATCCATCGAGGCGTTGACGATCGGCGATCTGAAGGCCTATTATCAGCGCTCTTTCTCGCCGGCGGAGTCAAAAATCGTCGTCGTCGGGGATATCGGGAAGGAACAATCCGTAGCAGCGTTCAACGGCCTGAAGGACTGGAATGCGGAAGGCGTGAAGGTCCCGCGGGCATCGGCGCCTGTGCCGGCGAAAGCGGGCATCTACTTCGTGGATATCCCCCAGGCAAAACAGTCTGTCTTCTCCGTGGGGCATGCGGGATTGCCCTACGGCGATCGGGATTACTACCCGGCTGTGGTGATGAACCACAAACTTGGAGGTGATTTCTCCAGCATCCTCAACATGATCCTGCGCGAAACGAAGTCGTTTACGTACGGAGCCCGCTCGTCCTTCGAGGGTTCAACCTCCGCGGGTACCTTTCGCATCTCTGTTCCTGTGCAATCCAACGCAACGTGGGAAACGGCACAGATCATACGTGACGAGGTCGCAAAGTACCGCCAGGGGATCTCGGCGGGGGACCTGAATCAGGTGAAGAGCGTGCTCCTCAAGAGCAACGCCGGGAGATTCGAGACCCTTAGCCAGCTCGGCCGCATGCTTATGCCGGTGGCGCAATACGGATTGCCCTTCGACTATGTCCGCCAGCGCGAGGAGATCGTCAGGACTATGACGGTGGAGCAGCACCGTGCCCTGGCGCAGAAATACCTCCGGCCGGACCAGATGATCTATGTCATTGTCGGCGACAGGGCGACGCAGTTCGAGAAGCTGAAGGAACTCGGGCTTGGAGATCCGGTCCTGGTAGACAAGGATGCAAAACCCGTAACGAGGTAGTTTCGCGCGGGGCATTCGACCGGAAAGCCCGCGCTGTCAGCATGTGAGGCAACCATGATGATCCGATTCCTGCTTCTGGCGCTGCTGGCCCTGGTCGGGAGTAGCGCACGTTCCTCGGACCAGTCTTCTCCAGAGAGCCGGACCGACGCCATGAGTATACCCGCTGCTCTGCAAACACACGTCATTACCGTGACGTTCGGGAAGTCGTTCCCGTACGCGTCCCCCACCAGCAACGAAGCGCTCCGCTGGGATGGAAACCTTCAACTCGAAGGCGGCACACGTCCTCTGGATCGACAAGCTCCTGTATGCGCGGACCGAGTGGGAGAAGGGGTGGAGCGGGTGTTCCCGGGAGTACCGGCACAGGCTCCAGAAGCCCGAATGGAAGAGCGAGATCGTTCCCGGGTCTGGAAACGGGACGGAAGGCATTCGCTTTGCCTTCGAAGGGACGCCTTCTACGATCGTCACGATCGCGACCCAATCCAGGACTGTCAGCTTCCGGATGGAGGAGCTGATCGAGAAAGAGATGCTCGAGTACCACTGCGGCGCCCACTATTCGGGCCAGCCGATTGTCGTCTTCCTGGGGCAGGACGGCAGAATACGGGTAACGCGCAAACAGTATCTCGCGGAACTCGAGAAGGAGCAGCGGGCGGGTGCCATCCTTCTCCCCGACGATTTTGCCGGGACGAAGGCGCATTTTATGAGCACCTATTGCGCAACAGTGCCGGCTGCCGGCCAGTCCGATGCGGCATTCGACATCACACACTACGCCAGGCTCCCCGCGGATACCTGCCTCCTGCACGCGCAGCTCATGGCCGCGCAGGACCGGGAGGGCGGCCTCGATGTGGTGGACGATTGGATGACCGTCGGCTTCACCGTCGGACCGTATCACCGGGACATCCGCTACTACTTCTCGAAGTTCCGGATGGTGCAGAAGATGATCGATCTGTATGTCCCCGTTCCATCCGCCCTGCTGAAAGAGAAAGGCAATTCGGTGCGGATCGAGAATCGCGATAGCAGGTTTAAGCTGCTCGTGCACCGCCTCTACGTCAACGACAAACCCGTTTCGCACAAGGCCAATCTCCAGCGCCTTCCCGCGCTTCCCGGAGAGCCGAACTTCTGGATCGGGTATGACGAGAACACGCTCTCTCCGCAGAACGGCGAAGTGGACACGGTCCTTCGGATGATGGGCGAGGAGGAAATCGGGAACTACATGCTGTTCCGTTTTCAGGAAGTGCACAATGTCGCCACGGCTGACGATTTCACGCGCTGGGCCAAAATGCTGCTGACGTATGGCATGCGTGCCGGGCTGGACATGCCCAGGGGGAGCACGGGCGATCCTATCCTTCGGAGCATGCTCGGCACAAACTTCCTGGGCGTCCATCAGCATGAAATGAGCAACCTGATCTACGGATGGGGCGATGCTGATCCGCTTGAAGTACGCCAGGCAGCGAACGCTCCCCGATTGTGAGGAGCAGTACACGAAGCGCGTCCGGGGAATCGAGATATTCGGTCAGGCGCTGCCCATCACCCATCTTGACTACAGGGCGGGTGTGGGCCTTGTGTTCAGCGAACCCCCCACGGGACACACAACGCTGATGTTCGCCAGCCAGCGGGGGTCGGCGTATGCATTTGACAGGAGTCTCTGGGGCGTCCACAACGCCAACCACATTCCCCGCATGCCGGCGGACGGGGCCACCGAACGCCGCAATTTCATCCTGTTGTGGCAGGCCTGGCTCTACGGGGCGAGGCTGATGTATGACGAAGAATCCGCCCTCTACGCTCTCCATGACGCGCCGCGTTCGTTTGCAGACTGGTACACGTTCAACAGGCGCAGGCAGATGCAGGAGCTCTATCATTATGCGTCCGCCATCGATCTCGGGAGGGAGGTCGTCCGGATCGGGTTCCTTCAGGGAAGGTACGATTGCCTCGTCGGCGGCCTGCAGTCCGGTCCCGACACGAAGCGCAGCAAGGTCTGGGGGATGATCGGTCCGGAGACCCCTGCGTGGGAATACAATACTCCCGAGCGGGGCTGGGAGCTCCTGGACACGTTCATGCCGGGGGTGTGGCTCTATCCTGTCCTCCAGGACCCGACGCGCATGAGGCAGTTTTTCGGCGGATCGCCATACGGCCAGGTGGATCTCGTCCCCGGTGAATCGCCACCGGAGAAACTCTCGAAGTATCGCCTGCTGGTTCTGCCCGGATGGAATTCAATGAGCGAGGAGATGTACGAGAGGTTGATCCGCTATGTGCACGACGGCGGACACCTGGTGCTGAGTGCCGCACAGTGCACGAGGCACGTCACGCGTGATTTTCTCCTGGACAAGGACGGATTTCAATGTCCTGAACTCCGGCGATCTGACCGCGCTGGCAGGGGTGCGGGTCAAAGGGGTCGAGCGCGCCGATCACCAGGATCTCGTGGGTCAACGGGCCGTCCGTCGACGCACGCGGCCTCCCCGGCCTCGCGACAGAAATCACCACCGCGAGGGCGCTGGCCACCGATGAACATGGCAACCCCGTGCTCGTCGAGCATGCGGTGGGGAAGGGGAAGGTCTGGCTGCTCACGGTGGGCGAGTACTGGGGGGCGCCTGCGCTCGACGCGTTCCGCTCATTGCTGGGGGAGAAGCTCTCCGCAAGGCTTCAGACCGATGCGAGGATTACGGGAGATGCGCGGGACGTGGACTACCATCTTTACGCGTGCGCCGACGGATGGCGACGCATAGCACTCCTGAACACCGACTGGACCACCGCGGGCAACATCAAGCGGGTGAAGCTTCACACCTCGAAGCTGGATATGCCCATTGATGTCATGGAAGGCCGCATCACGCAGGTCCTGGAGAAGGACGGGTTCGCTGTGGCGTTTACCACTCCGGGCACCATCTGCGAACCGACGACATCCCCGGGAGGGGAACTCAGGATCAAGGCCTCGGGAGTCGGTAAGGCCGAGGATTCGCGTGCTCGGCCCGGGCGGCGGTGCGGGCATCGACATCGACGGCCGGGCGGTACATCCATCGGCCGACGGAACGTTCACGTTTGACTTCGGGGAACGCTGGAGAGAGGTTTCGCTGCGCGCCAGGCTGCGCCAACCAGACTGAAGCTGCGAGCGACTTCGAGGGGCCGGGAATTCAGGGGGCGCGGTGTGCAGAAGAACGACTGGCAGTCACTCAATTCTCACGTACTGCTCGCTGACATTCCACCCGCGAATCGACACCAGCGCGTCTGCGGAGCTTACGCCGGGTGCATGCTCAATCGTGAATGTCTGTTTCTCGCCGGGCGGGATGGATACGTAGTTGTCACGATAGAAGACCGGCAGGATCCTCTTCTTTGACTCGCCATTGACCAGCGACATCCGCAGGAAGAATGCCAGCGGCCCGCCTGCGGGGTTTTCGATGCTCACCTCGATCCGTCCTTCGCCCACCCGTCTGGCTACCGCATTCACCTGTGCCCCGGCCATCTGCCGGAGGCCGCTGTACGCCTCCGTGGAATCCGGATACCAGTAGAGGTTCTGGCTGAGCACGTTCCGGGAAACGTCGAGCAGCCGAAGACTCAAGAATCCTCCCTCCCGCGCAAAGGCTATCTTCAAGGGCATTCACGATCGTGTCGATCTTCTGGACGGAGGAGGGGCCTATCTCCACAAACCACTGCAAGATCAGGGAATCCTTCCCCGCAATATCAAAGGTCCGCGCCTGCACCATCAGGTCATGTTGTGGGCGGAAGGTGTTGTTGACCACCCACAACATCCCGTCTGCGGGGCTGCACATGACGTGCAACGGTTCGTTGGCATGATGCAGTCCGTAGAGGCCCGCGTTTGGATCGAGGTAGTAGTCGTACATCTGCCCGCGCATCGCGGTCCACGGGTTCTGGGTCTTCCAGATGATGACCCCGGTGTACCACTCCCACATGTGCGCCAGGTGTCCTTCCATCAGAGCCCTGTACTGGTCGTAGTTCACCAGCTGCGCCCTGTCGGCGAAATCCTTCACGTCGCCGGGCTTTCCGTACGCCTCGATGCTCTTCCCGTACCATGGATACTTGTGGAATCTCCAGACCGAGTCGATCTTCCTGGAGCCCTCATCCGGCATCACCATATTCTCGGGCGGGATGAAGCGTTCGAGCGATTCGAGATCTCCCATGCCAACCGATCCGATCTCCGAGTTGAAGGGGAACGAACGGTACTCCCAGAAGTAACGATTCAGCCGGAGGCCGTATGGGCCGTCGCCGTTCCCTCCGATGAAGTTGTACGACATGCTGTCCGCGTTGGAATACGTAAAGAAATAGCGGCTGCTGTCGAGCGCTGGAAGCAGGGAATCCTGCATGGCCACCAGGATATCCTCGGGGGGCGGGATCTCGTTGCCCCCGCAGTAGAACGCGAGGGAGGGGTGGTTGCGGATCATCTTCACCTGATCGGCCACGGAACGGAGGAACAGCGCATGGTCGTCGGGATACCTTCGCCGTGTCCACTGGTCTTCTGACTTCTTCGGATCCAGCCACTTGCCGTTGCAGTCGCCTGACATCCAGAAGTCCTGCATCACCAGCAGGCCGTACCTGTCGCACGCCTCGTAGAATTCGGGCCGTTCGGTGATGCCGCCTCCCCAGATCCGGATCAGGTTGAGGTTCATGTCGCGATGAAACCGTATCTCTGCGTCGTATCGCTCCGGCGAGAGGCGGAGCATGGCATCCGAGACGATCCAGTTCCCGCCCTTTACGAAGACGTGCTGGCCATTGACAAGTACCTCGCGGCTTCGTGTCTGCGGATTCCATCGTGTCTGAATGTCGCGGATGCCGGTGGTGACGGCCCGCTCATCCATGAGCGTTCCATCGATCCCTTCGAACTGAATCAGGACTGTCGTCAGGTCCTGCGGGCCGAACCCGTTCGGCCACCACAACCTGGGATTCCTCACCGTGTGGTCAGGGAGCTGCACGTGCGCTGTCGAAAAAGGCCCCAGTTGGACCTCCTTCCGGACCGTCGCCCCATCCAGCGCGTACTGCAATGCTCCCCGGACCGTCTCGCCGGTCGGATTCTCGACTTCCGCGCTCACGCGGAGGATCGCCGGGGCCTGCGGCTGGCCGGGAAGTCTCTTCCCCGGTACCAGGGTGACCACGTACGGGTTGTTCACGCTGATGGTATTCGTCGTCTCGATGGTCACGTTGTCCCAGATTCCCGTGTTCCGGTCGGGGATGGACTGAATCCAATCCCACCCGGCAACGTACTGGCTTGACACATTCCGCCCGATCGGTGCCGTCGCCGCCCTGACCGCCGTTCGCCTTCCCCACCGGATCGGGGGGATACACCAGAACTGCGAGCCTGTTGTTTCCGTTGCCGGAGAGGGCCGATGTGATGTTGTACGCTTGACGAAGGAACATCCCGTAGTGCGTCTTCTCATTCAACTGCCGGCCGTTCAGATAGATATCGCACCCATAGTTCACCCCCCGAAAGCGCAGCCAGACCTGGCGCTTTCCGTGCGGCGGCTCCTCTCGAAAGTCTTTCACGAACCAGTAGGTATACCGGTCCCGTCCTGTCTCGTAGATGTCAGGGATCCGCCTGTTGTTCATGCCGTAGAAAGGATCCGGGGCCAGCCTGTTGTTCACGAGCGTGGTCAGGACCGTACCCGGCACGGTGGCGGGGGACCAGCCCGAAAGCGGGAGGGAAGGCTTTGAAAGCTCCTCGCCCGTCGCATGCACATCCCGCACATTCATGCAGATCCAGCCGGAATCCAGGTCGTGCTCCCTTCGCGGCTGACTGATCGGGGCCTCATGCGTGGACGTCTCTGTCGACGTGCAGGAGGGAAGGCCGCACAACAGGATTGAACCTGTCATGCCGGCGACAATCGTCTTGAACATGTTCGGGCTCATCTTGGACTTATGAACTCCCCCCGGGCCGCGAGCGACAGCGAATTCGGGGAGAAGACAATTCGGATCTGGACAGATTCAAACAGGATACCACAAAAGAACGTGTGCAACAAGAGCAAGGGGAAAATGCGACGGGCTTGAACGGGGCTTCGGGCCTCACTATCTTCAGGGCACCCTGTGAGTGAGCACGCCATGTCGTGGCGACAGGATGCCGTTTGCACGGGGGATGGTCACCGTAACCTCGGGAGGACAGATGGACAGATGTCCATGGCTCCGGCGCATCGCTCTGGCGGTTTCTGTGCTTCTCGCGCTGACCGCCGTCAGCGCCGCAGTAGCGCAGGTCTATGCCCGGAATGCTTCCGGGGCGCGATCCATTCGTGTTGACGCCGGCGAGAAGGTCGTCCGGATCGCCAACGGGGACCTCCGGTTCAGGGTGACGTACGACGGGGCTTGCCTGATCGACAGTCTGTGGATCGGAACAACACTGCTGTCCGGTGCGAACGGGGGCGGCCTCACCGGGTGCCGCATCGATTCGACATGGTATACCTCGCGTCGACTTGCAGACATACCTCTCGTTTCGGCCGTCGCAGATTCGGTGAGCATATGGAATATCCGCTATGCGGTGGGTCGGGATACGCTCAGCGAGGCCTGGGGCTTTGCCATCCATCAGAACGAGATATTCTGGACAATCGATAGAACACTTCCTGCGCCCCTCGTGCTGGAGGAGAATGCTTTTCCGCAGCTCCGCATCGACACGATGAACGTTTTCGACGGTGCCCTTCTGGGCAACGGCGGCGCCGCCTGGTTCCGACTGTTCAATGATTCCGCGATCGCATACGGTGTCCACACAGACGAAGCCGCTCTCTGGTCGATGCGTGATCGGCAGTGCCTCCATCTGGTTTCGCGGCCGGACAGGGGGAAAAGCGCGCTTGCGATCTCCCGGGTTGATCGCTCCCTCGGGTGCACATTCTCGGTGTCCCCCGTCGAACTTGTCCCGCGTTTTGATGACGGAACACACCGGCGCCGATTCATTCGCGGCCGGACAGATGTCTGGCAGCCTTCCTCGTATCCGGCCGGAACGTACCGCCAGATTCTCCGTCTCTCCGCCCCGGATTTCCATCAGAAGTTCGGGCGCGGAGATTTCAAAGGATTGAACGGTGAGGCCATCACCGCCATGCTCAACACGACTGCCCGGCTTGGTGTCATCGATTCAAGGCTCTACGGCGGCAACAGCTGGCACACCCCATACGGCCCGATCTGCATCCAGGAACAGTATGTCGCCCAGTTCGGCCTGAGTATCAATGACGCCAACTACACGAAGGGCTACCAGGAGTGCTTGAATTACTATCGTGACCATGCCATCCAGCCCGACGGGAGAATCAAGGCCAGGTGGGCATACACCGATGAGGATGCGATCCCCGGAACGGCTGACAGCCTCGGATTCTACGAGGCGCAATGGGGAATGATGATGGATTCCCAGCCCGATTTCGTCATCAACGTGGCCGAGTTGTTCGACCAGTGCGGGGACCTCGGATGGTTGAGATCCCACAAACATTCGTGCGAGAAGGTGCTGGATTATGTGCTGCGGCGCGATTCGGACAACGACCATCTGGTGGAGATGCCGGCGGACTCCCACTCTGAAGGTAAGGGCAGCGACTGGCTGGATATTGTCTGGGCTTCCTGGGAGAACGCGTTTGTGAATGCCGAGGTCTACTGGGCGTTGAGGCTCTGGTCAGACCTTGAGGAGCTGATGGGCGATACGGCGAAAGCCGGTTCGTATCGTCGATTCGCTGCGGGCTTGAAGGAAAGCTACAATAGAAGCGTTGCGGATGGCGGGTTCTGGGACGAGCAGCACCACTGGTACGTCCACTGGAGGGAGAAGGACGGCTCCGCGTATGGAAACAACCTCGTTACCCCGGTGAACTTCATGGCGATCGGGTACGGGCTCTGCGATGACCCCGGACGGAAGCTCTCCATCCTCCACGCGATAGAAGCGGGCACGCAGAAGGAGGACCTGTTCTTCTGGCCGATCTGTCTGTTTCCGTATGAGCAAGGGGCAGTCCACCCGAACAACCTTCCGTTTCCGAATTACGAAAATGGCGACCTCTTTCTCTCCTGGGGGGAACTCGGCGTGAGGGCCTTTGCGGATGACTTCCCGGAAATCGCCCTCCGCTACTGCAAGAACGTGATTCAACGCTACGAAAGGGACGGCCTCGCATTTCAACGCTACCTTCGCACGACGCAACAGGGCTCCGGTGACGACATCCTCGCGGGGAACGCATCGGCCATCACCGGGTTGTACAGAAATATCTATGGCATACAGCCCCGGTACAACAGACTCCTGCTGCGACCCCGACTGGTGAAAGAACTCTACGGCACACGCCTTCGGTACACATTCCAGGAGAAGCTCTACCAGATCTTGCTCGACGGCGCGGTGAACTCGGTTGCCGTTGACGGTGCGACGGTCACCGCCTCGGGCGACTTCGGGATCAGGCGGGACGGCTCCCGCACCATCTGGTACAATGGTACGAGCGCGTCGCCGGCAATGGTCCTTACGGCACCAGACACATCCTCGTTCTCCGTGACCGTTCGGGAATGGACCGAGCGGAGAGTCTGGACCGAGCGTTCGCTCTCCGGACGCATGTCCGTCTCCCACGAGATTTCAGGCCTTGACCCTGACCATGATTACGCCATCATGCGTGACGGGTACCTTCTGGAGATCCTGGGTGCCGGGAGCGCGGGCAGCGTTCAGTACTCATTTCTGCACGACGATGGCGCCGAGCATCTTTTTGAAATCAGGGATGTCTCGATGCCGGAACATCTTCGGGGTGCGCCCCTGTTCTCCCTCGCGCGTCCCACCATCGTTCCGGGAGATACGATCGCGTTCTCACCCGGGACCATCCGGGTTCGGATGGCTCATGAGACCCCGGGCGCAGTCATCCGCTACACGCGTGACGGATCGGATCCGACAGAGCGGTCCGATGTGTATGCAGCTCCGTTACAGATTGGCGCATCGACAGTCGTCAAGGCGCGGGCTTCACGATCCGGCGTGAGCGAGAGCGCTGTCGCATCGGCAACGTATACAATCCTCCCGCGGGACTTCAGAGGGATCGTCCGGTCTGGAGGAAGAGTCTGTGCGTTTCATCGGGCGATGCACACACATGTATCCCTGAAGTCTCCATACCAGCCGAAGTACGCCGCCTCGGGCAGCGATGCGCTGACCGATGGGATTCTCGGCGGCGAATCGTACGATGCCGACTGGCAGGGGTTCGAGCGGGACGACCTGGACGCAACCCTCGATCTGGGAACGATCACGTCCATCGACAGCATCCAGACCGGCTTCATCCAGGATCAGAGGGTGTGGATCTTCTTCCCGGTGTATGTTGAATTTTCGGTATCGACGGATGGCAAGCGTTTTGTGCCGCTTGCGCCGCTGGAGAGGGCTGAGCAATCGTACCGCGGCGCACTGTTGCGGCGTGACTATGTGTATCGGGGGAGCCCCTTCAAGGCCCGCTATGTCCGCGTGTACGCGAAAAACCAGGGCATCTGCCCTCCCGGCCATCCGGGGGCTGGAGGGAAGGCATGGCTGTTTGCGGACGAGATCGTAGTCCAATAGAACCGGGGGGATATATTTGCTTTGACTATGTGAAGACCTCTTTGTAATATCCTATCGCCTGTCAGTGTATCCCACAGTAAGGGGGACGGCGGCACCCCGGTCTCTCTTGATGAGCACTCCTTCCGTTCTTATCTATTCTGCCTGATCGTTCTACAGCCTCGCTCCGGGCGCATGCCATGAGGCGGCCTCTGTTCCTACTATCCGCGTCGGTTTCCGTGTCCCACTCACCATGGAGGAATTCCCTATGGGTAGGAAGATGATTCTGACCCTTCTCCTTCCTGTGTTCGTTGCGACGGTTACTGTTGCCGGCGACAATCCGGCGAAGCCCGCAACGGCACTCAACGTTCACATCCTGGGACCTGAGAAGGTGGGCCCGTTGCCCGCCGTCCCGGTCCCTCCGGGCAATCCACAGGGCACGCTCAAGATTCAGCTTGGGAAACAGCTCTACTTCGACACACGCATGTCCAAGGACAATACCATCAGTTGCGCGACCTGCCACGATCCCGCCATGGGGTGGTCGGACGCGGGTCCCACAAGCAAGGGCATCGCCGGACAGATGGGAGGGCGCAGGGCGCCGCCGGTCTCCAACGCCGCGTATCTCCCGCTCCAGTTCTGGGATGGACGGGCGCCCAGCCTGGAGGAGCAGGCCAAAGGGCCGATCCAGAACCCGATCGAGATGGGAAATACGCATGATGCAATGCTTCGAACTGTTGATTTCATCCCGGGATATGTGCAGGAATTTGCGACAGTGTTCGGCCCTGGTCCTATCACCGTCGATCGTGTCGCGGAAGCAATCGCGGCGTTTGAGCGGACCGTGGTCACCACGGATTCCCCGTTCGATCGCTACGTGCGGGGGAGCGAAGATGCTCTGACCCAGGAGGAGAAATGGGGACTCGAGATCTTCAATGGCAAGGGGCACTGCACGGCGTGCCACTGGGGCGGGAACTTCACCGACGGTCGGTTCCACAATATCGGTGTGAAACAGCAGGACCCGGCAAAGCCGGACCTCGGGCGGTTTGAAATCACCAAGGATCCGCGGGACAAAGGGGCGTTCAAGACCCCGACGGTGAGGGATGCTGCGCTGCGTGCCCCGTACCTGCGGGACGGCTCCGAAAAGAGCCTTGAGAGCCTTGTGGAGTTCTACAACAGGGGGGGCGATACGGACGATCCCAACCTCGATCCGTTGATCGTGCCGCTGTCCCTGTCGACAGCCGAGAAGGCCGCGCTGGTCGCGTTCATGAAGCGGGCGATGGTGAGTCTGAATCCCGAAGTCGCTGACGTGAAACCCATTCCCCCATCCGGCTTTCCCAAGTGAGGAGACGACGCCATGAAACGCACCCTTGTCATGCTTACGGTCGGGCTCCTCGCGTTCTCGATGTTCCCGACATCAGCGCACGCCATTCCCGCGTTCGCCAGGAAGTACGGCTTCAACTGCAACATGTGCCATGCGGGGTTCACGCGGCTGAACGATTTCGGACAGCGGTACAGGGACAACGGCTATCAGATTCCGGGCCAGCAGGGAGGGGAGAAGACCGTGTTCGAATCGGGCCCGCCCATTGCGCTGCGCACGTCGGCGGGATTCTCTTACTACAAGGCCGGAGAGCGATCGAGCAACGGCTTCAACCTGTACGGGCTCGACCTGCTCGCAGGCGGCGTGTTTCACAAGAACGTCTCGTTCCTGGTTATCTACACGCCGCGCATCGATGAGCCGGCGGCGGACTTCAACGGACCGAACAACGGAGCCAACCCTTCGCAGCTTGGAGGACTCGAGGCGGTCAACGTCGTCTTCAGCAACCTCGTCCAGAATGCGCTCAACGTTCGGGTCGGGCGCTTCGAGCCCGCGTACCACCCGTTCAGCTCCAAGCGCAAGTATACCCTCTTCACGCCGTACGAGATCTACACCTTTGAGACTCCCAACAACAGCTTCATCTTCGACGACAATCAGATCGGCGTCGAAGCCACAGGGCACTTTCCGATGGGATTCAAGTACGGTGTTGGTGTGGTGAACGGCACCGGCGGGAACCCCGACAACAACAGCGCCAAGGATGTCTACGTGAACGCGTTCCAGACCTTCGGCAAGGGCGACGGGCAAACCGCGGGGCAGAGGGTTGGGGTGTTCGGCTATTACGGGTGGCAGCCGGTCAGCCTCGCCGGAGCCACGCCCTCGCCGGTCGGGGAGACAAACGGTTCCGACAACCAGCCGTTCTACAGGATCGGGGCGGATGGAAGCTTCAATTACGAGAGTTTCAACCTCGGGGTGCTGTTCATGGCCGGGCGGGACAACAGGAAGTTCAACAGCCTCGATTCCCTGAAGGACTACGAGTTCACCGGAGGGTTTGCAGAGCTCAACTGGTTAGGGCTCATGAACGACCGGATAGTCGTGACGCTTCTGTATAACTGGGTCAGCCCCCCGTCCTACGATGCAGAGCGGAAGGTTAACGCGTACTCCGCTCTCGTGCGGTACTACCTGGGCGACTGGTCCGCGGTCAACGTCGGGCTGCACGCGGAGTACACGTACCGGCAGTCGGGCGACATGACGAAGCTGAATGAGCACTTCGTCGCAGTGGCTGTCGACTTCGCATTCTGAGCGCCTGCGGGGATCCACGCTTCCCGCACAACGGTCTGAGAGAGCACAGGGGCCGTCCCCCCGCGTTTGAGGGACGGCCCCTGTGGTGCTTGCACCCGACTTTCTGCAGCCGCGTGTTACCGCCGTTTGTAGGCCGGCTCCCGCACCGGTTTCGCAATGATTCCCGCAGCCCGCAGGGCATTGACCGGCGTGACCACGCCGTCGGGGAAGTGGATGGTGCACACTTCGTAGATATCGCCCCCTCTGCTTGCGTCATTCAGAAGCGCATAAGGGCCGAAACTCTGGATCGCGCTGCCGCGCACGGATACTGACACGAATGCGGTTGTTGCCGTCGTGCCGCTCGTATGGTCGCTGTAGTAATGGATGAAGAGCCTGTACGTGCCCGTGTCGCTGACCGCCGGCACCGTGATGTGCTCGGGGCCGTAGCCGGTGGTGTTATCCACGTCCAGATAGCCCCCCCAGGACGTCGCTCTGCTGCTGTAGTAGCAGTCTGTCGATGTCCAGAACGATCCGGGAAAGCTCGCGCCCGGCGGGAGGAGGTGGAAGTCCACGTCGGTTCCGTTCGTGTTCCAGCGGAGTTCGGTCCAGAGAGAGAGGGCGGCAAAATTTCCCTTGACCTGGAACACGGTGTCGGCATAGGCGCAGCGGCCGTTCGTTAGCCTGCCGGTCGCCGTGAGGTGGATGTAGTTCGCCCCGCTGTCGATGACAATCGGCTGGGAGAATGATTTGAAGTCGTTCAGGATGGTCATCCTGGTGGCGACGCCGTTCACCTCGACAATGCCGGTCGTGAGCGTATCGGCATTCAGCAGGGACCCTGACAGGGTGAGGTTCCTGTCTGTGTATGTCGAATCCTTCTTCGGCGAGGTAATGAGGTATGTTGCATTCGCGGAGTCGACGAGCCTGAGCGTATCCGCGCTTGCGGGCCAGTAGACCAGGTTCGCCCCGGCCGGCACTTCGCACTTGTCATTGCGCGCTTCCGCAGGGAGCGAGAGCACAGCATCCCGAATGTTGGCGCCGCACAGGAGCGTGGTGAACAGCTGCTTCCCGGTCGACTGCCCGAGGCAGTTGGTCTCATCCCAGCCGATGATCCCGCGTGCCCCTCTGTCATAGAACGACTGCGCGACCTGCCTGCCGGCATCCTTCAATCCCTGGCAGGCGACAAGATAGATCATGGACCGCGGGAAGGTGGTTCCAGCGGCATACATAGAATCGATGAAGCGTTGAGAGAACATGGCCTGGTTGATCACCTTGTCGACGCCTCCACGCTTCTCCGTGACGCCGCCGACTGCCAGCTGTTTGGACTGCCAGATCTTAGGATACCTGGCCATCAGGGTGTCCAGACTCATCTCTTCGCCAGTCGTGTGCCACGTGTTCGTCCCGTCGTACGACCCGTGGGCGATGGCGAAGATCGTGCCGAACTCCTTCAGGCCGGTTTTGAAGAACGCCACGTCTGCAGCGACGCCGTTCTTTGTGGTGACGGTGAACCCCCGTTCCTGGAATTTCTGCGAGAGGTAGTCGACCAGGTCACGATTGTACTGTCTACCTTCGTCGCCAAACTGCGTGTTGATGAGCACGGCCTTGGTGTTCCCGATCAGTTCCGAGGGCTTGAGGAGGCAGTTCCCCGATTCAATTGCGCCTGAGGTCGGGCCGTCGTACGGTGGCACGACAAGGCTTGAACGGATATTCCAGCAGACGGTGCCGCCGTTCTTGAAGTTCACAAACATCGCGTTGTCCGTGAGCCAGGCTGCCTCCACGGCCGGGTCGCTCTGATAGCTCGCAAGGCTGGATTGCAGCGCAGAGTGTGGATTGGGCGAGAGGAGCGCGATGTCGGCCGATGACCCAATGGTCCTGTAGGCCTGTGAGATCTGCGCCTTCTGCTGATCCGTAAGCGTGGAAGTGGTGGGTGTGGTGTCGGGGGTGGTGGGCTCGTCGTCTTTCGAACAGGCGAACATCACCAATCCCAGAAAGAGTACAAGAACACTCCATCGTATCAGTCGCATGATGTCTGTCCTCATGTTCTGATGTTCATCGGACATTCCGCCCGGGTGGGGCGGTCCAGCTTACAAGTCCACCTTCTTTGTAGATCACAAAGAACGTGTTGCCGTCCGTCCAGGCGCTGTCCACCGTGGCAAATGTGCGTACCCGTGGAAGGGCGTTCTGGAACTCGCGGCGGGGGTTGTCGCTCAAAAGAGCGGCGTCGAGAAGCCGGCTGATGGCTTCATGATCGCGGTGAATGGCGGAGGTCTGCGACTCCTGGTGCGCGCAGCCACCGAGGAGTGCGAGAAACAGCAGGAGGGTGTTCAGTGGAGCGACGATATCCCCTGCACGGTCCGTGATCGGCGTTGGTTCGCGCATTGGGGAAGCGACATGCATGCGATGGCGCATAATGTCCCGAACCTCTCATCGTCTTGGGATGAAGGTACAGAAGCGCATCGCGGATGTCAAGCCTCCGTTCGAATAGAAACGTACGTGAGGCGACTAGGCCTCACAACGGGGATCGCCCTGGCCGCGACATAGGTGACGGTCTGAATGCGCCGCCGGTCCAGGCGTTGCCTGCATGACGGGCCCCTCAAGCCGCTTCCATCGATCTGGAATGGTCCCGGCACATCGGACGTACTGGCAAGAAAAGAGGTCCAGCTCAGAGCAATGTATCAGTTGCTCTTTTGTCCGGGGTAGGATATACTATTGCTCACGAGATTCAAGAACCCCATGACTGCCTGCATTCCGATCATGAAAGCCCTTCTTACCGAAAATATACACCCCAATGCGCTGAACGTTCTTACGGGGGCGGGAGTCGAGGTCCGCACCCTGTCGGGAAGCCCGGCGCCCGGCGATCTCATTCGTGCCCTCGAAGGCGTGTCCTTGCTCGGCATCCGCTCTCGGACCATGGTGACCAGGGACATTCTCGATCGTGCGCCCGACCTCCTCGCGGTGGGGGCGTTCTGCATCGGGACGAACCAGGTGGACCTCGAGGCGGCCTCGTTGCGAGGGGTGGCCGCATTCAATGCCCCGTTCAGCAACACGCGAAGCGTCGCGGAGCTGGTCATCGCCGAAATCATTGTGCTGCTGCGGCGGCTGTATGACAAAGTGAACCGCGCCCATCAGGGCGTATGGGATAAATCGACCGAAAACGCCCGGGAGGTGCGGGGGAAGAAGCTCGGAATCATCGGCTTCGGAAACATCGGCTCCCAGATCTCGACCATGGCGGAAGCAATGGGGATGGACGTCTACTATCACGATATCGTCGACAAGCTGACGATCGGGAACGCGACGCGCGTTCAGTCCCTTGCGCAGCTACTCGCGACTGTCGACATCGTTACGATCCATGTGGACGGCAGCCCGGCAAACGCCAACCTGATCGGCCGACCCGAGTTTGCGCTGATGAAGGACGGCGTGCTCTTCCTGAATCTGAGCCGGGGCCATGTGGTGGACCTTGAGGCGCTTGCCGACGCGCTTCGCTCGGGCAAAATAGGAGGGGCGGCGATCGACGTCTTCCCGGACGAGCCGCAGAGCGCCTCGCATCCCTTCGAGTCCCCCATGCAGGGCATGCCGAACGTCCTGTTGACTCCCCATATCGGCGGGAGCACCGAGGAAGCTCAGGAGAATATTGCCTCGTTCGTGTCGCAAAAGATGCTCGACTACGTCACCACCGGCAACACGTTTACCAGCGTGAATTTCCCTCGCATCAACCTTCCCCCGCCCGAAGACGCTTCCACGAAGCGGCTCCTTCACGTTCACCAGAATGTCCCCGGCGTGCTGTCGCGCATCAACGGGATCCTGGGCAACAACAACGTGAACGTCGTCTCGCAGGCGCTCCGCACGAACGAGCTGATCGGGTACGCGATTGCCGACATGGATGCCGAGTACCGTGATGCCCTGTTCTCGGAGCTTCAGCAGGTGCCTCACTCTATTCGCGTCCGCATTCTGTAGCGGTCACCCCGTTCCGAGCGGTCACCCCGTATCCGGATGGCCACCTCGTATGCGGACGTTCACCCCGTATCCGGATGGCCACCTCGTATCCGGCCGGTCACCCTGTACCCGGACTGTCACCAGAGATATTTCACCAGCAACCGGACGGTGCGGGCGCGAGTGTCACCGCGCCCGGCCTCGCCACATCGGGTGGAATTGACTTTGGCGGGACGTCCGGGTACATTCAGGTGGACGCAGGCGCCGGAAAGCGAGCCATGGGTCCGCCTCGTCATCCCCTTCTGCGCTGCCGCGTCTCTGCTCTCTCCAGGGATCCTCCAGAAACGAGCACCCTCAGTCACCGCACGGAGGTGTCTATGCGACACTGGTTCTGTCTTGCCTTATCCTCCCTGTTATTGAACGTGCCTGCACCCCTGTTGCTGGACGCACCTGCGCACAGTCAGTACGCCTGGCTGATGGTGCAGCATCCCCAGGAGACCTGGAGGTACGGGACGGGGACGATCGAAGATGCAACGATCGTTCTGAAACCGAGGGGGACGCACATGCAGTGCGACCTTTACCTGCAGTTCTCGCCTCGAGGCGTCTTCTCGTCGGCGTCTGACAGCGTCGAGGTGAGGTTCGACTTCTCGATCGCTCCCTCGGCCTCCCTCACCGATATGTGGCTGTGGGTCGAGGAAGACATCATGAAGGCGCTGATCCTCGACCGGTGGACCGCATCGTCGATCTACGAAGACATCGTGAAAAGGCGCAGGGACCCATGCCTCGTTCTGAAGGAAGGGACCGACTATTACGACGTCAAGATCTATCCCCTGCCGGGGAACGGCAGGCGCAGGATCATGCTCAGTTATGTGATCCCCATGACCTGGGGAGCGCGCTCCGTGACAGTCCCGCTGCCGGCGCACCTGCTGAGGGCCTCGGCCTACGGCCCGCCGGAACTCAGGGTGCGGGTCGAGCCGGACGCGTCGTTCAAAGCCCCGCGGCTTCTCGAATACCCCGAGAAGCCGTTCGTGGCGGTGTATGACAGCGTCATGGGGCCCATCCTGCAGGTGGAGATACCCGGATCGCTGCAGGAGTCGCAATCGTCGATGACACTGGCGATGGACTTCGCCGTTCAGCGCGAGCTGTATCTGGTCCGGTACGAGCAGGAAGGCGAAGGCTACTACCAGATGGCGTTTCTGCCATACCAGGTGCTCGGGGAAGAGCTTTCCCGCCGTGTCGCGTTCCTCCTCGACTACGACGAGCTCTCGGCTCCCATGGACATGGCGACGTACCTTCAGAACGTGAAGGCCATGGTGCTGAACCATTTTGTGGAAGCGGATTCGTTCAATCTCATCTTCAGGACGAACGCCGGGATCAGGCGCGCCTCGACCGGCTGGTTCTCCGCGAGCGGGGAGGGGATCGACTCGGCATTCGCCGTGGCCGCCCCGGATTCCATCAAGCCATTCAGCGCACTCCGCGAGCTGCTGCTGGATGGAATCGGATTCGTGCACGAGCAGGGGGATGGCTCGCTTCTCCTGCTCTCTTCGTCCACCGACTACTGCGACTACCGCCTGGCGAATCCGCTGATCAACGAGTTGAAGGCGGCGCTGGTTCCGAGCGTTGCGATTCACATCGTGGACTTCGCCATCCGGTACTACAAAGTCCTGTACATTGACGACCGGTATTTCTATAACAACACCTACCTGTGGGAAAATCTGACGCGCGTGAGCGGAGGCGGATATTCCACGACACAGGACTGGATGACGGGCGACTTTCCGTCGCAGTTGAACGCTATCGTGCCGTATCTCCGCGGCGCGCCCGGGGCGTTCGACGTGCAGACGCGCCTGGAGAACGGGTTCTGCACCTCGCGGTACACGCTCGGCGGGGTTTCGGAAGCCACGGTCAACTGGGACTCCCCCATCCACCAGGTCGGGAAGTACTACGGCACATTCCCGTTCATCGCGGAGTTTTCCGCGCTGGTCCAGGGGCGTCCGGTGAACAGGATATTCAGGGTGGAGGCCGCTGACGCTATCGTTGGCGATTCGAGCGTTGCGCAGTCCTGGGCGGGACAGTGGATCGCCCAGATGGAGGGAGAGCCGCAGACGAATCAGCTCACGAAGCAGATTATCGAACTGAGCCTGAAGTCGCGCGTGCTTTCGTACCACACCGCGTTCCTCGCGCTTGAGCCGAACGACACGATTCCCGCGTGCCTCACATGCGAGGATGAATCGGGTGGGACGGCCGTCGAGGAGACCGCCGACGCAGACACGGTGTCGGATGTGAGCGTCGACGCATATCCAAATCCGTTCAATCAGAGCACGACGATACGTGTGAAGCTGCCGCGCGACGTCTCGCCCGACCAGGTGGCGGTGAGGATGTTCAATACCCTCGGGCAGGTGGTTCGCACGTTTGATGCGATGGCGATGGCCGGGACCGGCCGGGCGTCGTACGTGTGGGACGGCAGAAATGACCAGGGGGTTGCCCTGGCGTCGGGCATGTACGTGTTCGTGCTTTCCTCCCCGCGGGGGAATCAGTCGATGAAGTTGATGATGGTCAAGTAGACCGCTGGGTGTGGTCGATCGCGACAGGGGCGGTTGGTCCTTCTCGGGACGAGTACTGGATTCCGAGGACGCATGGGCGGATTTCTTCCTTCGGGAGTGTCCCTCCGATGTTGTCACGAAGCCGGGGAGCGTATCCCGATGTGGGACGAAGTCCTCGGCCTCGCACTGTGTTCAGCTCGAGCGGTTGCGCCCGTCCGCACGGTTGGATGGGACGTCGCCGTCACGCCGTCGGGCCCCGTCCTCGTGGAGGGGAACTTCTGGTACGATCCCCCCGCCGAAGGATTCCGCATGAATGAGCTGTTTTCCGCACTTGCCGCTGACAGGCTGCTCGAACGAAACGCTGGATAATCTCATTCCCCCTTCGTAGTTTGTACGACCCTCGTTGTTCTCTCCAGCTCTCATCACGGACGGAGTCGATCTATGGCGACCATCGGCTTGAGTTTTGTCGATTGGCTGATCATTGCTATCTATTTTGCTTTTATCCTCGGGATCGGGTTCTACCTGAAGAGGTTCACAAAGAGTCAAGAAGACTTCTTCATCGCGGGGCGGAAGAACAGCCAGTGGGTCGCCGGACTTGCATTCCTCTCCGCGAACCTCGGCGCGCTCGAGCTCCTCGGGATGACCGGCAACACGTTCAAGTACGGCATGTACGTGGCGCACTTCTACTGGATCGGCGCGATCCCGGCAATGCTTTTCCTCGGCATCTACATGATGCCGTTCTACTACAGCAGCAGGATTCACTCGGTCCCGGGGTACCTCAAGCTCCGTTTCGACGAGCGCACACGGGTTCTGAATGCGATCGCTTTTGCGATCATGACGCTTCTGGTCTCGGGCATCAACCTGTACGCGATGGCGCTGGTGCTCCACACGTTTCTGGGATGGAACTGGGACGTGAGCATGTGGATTTCGGCGCTTACGGTTGCCCTCTACGTCACAATGAGCGGCCTCCTCTCCGCAATCTTCACCGAGATCCTGCAGTTCTTCCTCATCTGGTTCGGCCTCGTGCTGGTGTCCATCCTCGGCATCGTGGAGTTCGGCGGGATCGACCAGGTGATGGCACGGATTCCCGAATCCTTCAGCACCCTCTGGTCGACGTCGGCGAATCCGGCCGAGAACGGGATGGTGGTAAGCTGGGTGGGCATCGTTCTGGGTCTCGGATTCGTGCTGTCGTTCGGGTACTGGACGACCGACTTCCTCGTAGTTCAGCGGGCATTCTCCGCGAAGGACCTGAAGCACGCGCGGATGACTCCGATCATCGCATCGTTTTTCAAGATGGCGGTGCCCTTTCTCGTGATCATGGCAGGCCTCGTGGCCCTGGCTCTGGCCAAGGACCCGACCAGCGGGTTCGTGCTGCTGAACGACGGCGGACAGGTCAACTACGACTCGGCGCTGCCGCTCCTGATCCAGAGGTACTATCCGGCGGGTCTCGCCGGCCTCGGGATCACCGCACTGCTCGCGGGCTTCATGGCCGGCCAGGCCGGCAACGTGAGCGCCTTCAATACGGTCTGGACGTACGACATCTACCGCGCCTTGATCAAGAAGGACGCGTCAGACGCACACCTGCTCTGGATGGGCCGCGTGACAACGGTCGTCGGGATCATCCTCTCTGTCGGCACAGCCTACTGGGCAAAGAGCTTTCCAAGCATCATGGACTACATGCAGGCGATCTTCTCCTGGGTAAACGCCCCGCTGTTTGCAACCATGCTCCTCGGCATGTTCGTCGTCTGGATCACGCCGGCGGGAGCGTTCTGGGGCCTGGTGACCGGCATGCTCTCCTCGTTCGTGCTCTTTCTGGCGGTAAAATTCGCATGGATCGACCCCTCGATTCTGACGATGTCGACCACGTACAGCGACATGGCGGCGAACTTCTGGAGGGCCTGGTGGGCATGGCTCATCTGTTTCGTCCTAACGATCGTCATCAGCCTCTTCACGGCAAAGAGGCCGAAGGAAGAGCTCGTGGGGCTCGTCCGCGGCCTTACGCCCGATGCGAAAACGGGGTCCGTCGCGTTTACCGGTACTCCCGAATTCTGGGCGATCATCTCGCTGGTCGTCCTCGTGATTCTCAATGTCTACTTCTGGTGAGGAGCTGAGACTATGAAACCGATCTGGTTCTTCGTGGGCATACTGCTGAGCGTCATGGGTGCGGTGATCACTCTCTCGGGCATCGGAGGACTGATGTCGCCCCCGGAACAGATGAAGGTGCTGGGTCACCTCCACGCCGACTTCTGGTGGGGTCTGGTGATGACCGTTGCCGGCGTGATCTTTCTGGTGACGAACAAGAACAAAACCGCGTAGTCCATACGGCCCACACGACTCTCAAGGGATGACCATGACCAACAAAGATCACGGTAAAGGACAACGGGTCGCTGCGCGTTGAAGGCGACTTTGAGTTGTATGACATGGCGGGGAACAAGTACGATCTGGCGGGACGGCAGCATATCTCGCTCTGCCGCTGCGGTGCAAGCGCGAAGAAGCCGTTTTGCGACGGTGCCCACAGGGCTGCGGGATTCCAATCGGTCTGCACCGGGTATGCGCTCGAGCCGACGAAGACCTGACCGCCGCCAGGCGGTCGGTCACAGCTTCCCCTGAACAAAGCACACGGGCCCCGGTTTCCGGGGCCCGTGTGTTGACGCGTGATGTGGTGCGTTTGCTTACTTGACGAGCATCATCTTCTTCGTTTCAACGAAGCTGTTCGTCACGAGCCTGTAGAAGTACGTCCCCGAGGGAAGACCCGCTGCGTTGAACGTCGCATTGTAGATCCCCGGCTTCACTTCGCCGTTCACGAGTGTCGCGACTTCCTGCCCGATCGAATTGAACACCTTCAGGCTTGCGAACTGAGCTTCGGCGATTGAGAAGGAGATCAGCGTCGACGGGTTGAACGGGTTCGGATAGTTCTGCGTGAGCTCGAACTTGTCCGGGATCGTCGACCCCACGAGGTCTACGCTCGTTACGTCCACCGGGAACGCGATGACTGTTCCGTCGACCAGCGCGGCATACAGACCGAAGGCCGGTCCGTTCTGATCGTTGGCCGGGCTGAGGAAGCCGGAGGCGAAGACGACCGCAGAGCCATCGGCCAGACCGCTGAGGTCGGCCGTGTAGCTGGCAACGGTGGCCATGCCGGAAGCATCCTTGACGTCCAGCGTGTAGCTTGCCGGCGGGACCGGGATGTAGCCGGTGATGTCGCCGTAGGCCGCATTATCAACCAGAGTGGCCACACCGCGTGCGACGACATCCACAGTCGGGGCATCGGTGGCGCCATGCAGCGCGAAGAACTCGACGTTGCCGCCGCTACCAGCTTCCTTGGCGCCGGCCTTGATGAAGAGACCGAAGCCGGTGGCACGGCCGTCGGGATTGCTCTCGAAGTTGGCCGGGTTGAGGACGCCGTTGGCGATAGCGACATAGGTCTCGCCGTCGGTCAGCGTGAGCTGGAAGTTCTTCAGGGTGTCGGCCGCGGAGGTACTGCTGCCGCCTGCAACGCCGATGTTGATGGGTGTGCCGGCCGGGGCATCGATGAACGGGGTGGCTGCCCGGAAGGCAAAGTCATTCAATAGCAGCGCGCCGTCGAGATAGATATCGACGTTTGCCGCTGCGGGATCGGCCGCGTTGTGGATGACCTGCAGACGGGCGCCCGGGGTCTTCACCGGGAACGCGATGACAGTTCCGTCAACCAGCGCGGCATACAGGCCGAAGGCCTCGCCGTTCTGATCGTTGGCCGGGCTGAGGAAGCCGGAGGCGAAGACGACCGCCGAGCCGTTGGCCAGACCACTGAGGTCGGCCGTGTAGCTGGCAACGGTGACCATGCCGGAAGCATCCTTGACGTCCAGCGTGTAGCTTGCCGGGGGGACCGGGATGTAGCCGGTGATGTCGCCGTAGGCCGCATTATCAACCAGGGTGGCCACACCGCGTGCGACGACATCCACAGTCGGGGCATCGGTGGCGCCATGCAGCGCGAAGAACTCGACGTTGCCGCCGCTACCGGCTTCCTTGGCGCCGGCCTTGATGAAGAGACCGAAGCCGGTGGCACGGCCGTCGGGATTGCTCTCGAAGTTGGCCGGGTTGAGGACGCCGTTGGCGATAGCGACATAGGTCTCGCCGTCGGTCAGCGTGAGCTGGAAGTTCTTCAGGGTGTCGGCCGCGGAGGTGCTGCTGCCGCCTGCAACGCCGATGTTGATGGGCGTGCCGGCCGGGGCATCGATGAACGGCGTGGCCGCGCGGAAGGCAAAGTCATTCAACAGCAGCGCGCCGTCGAGATAGATATCGACGTTTGCCGCTGCGGGATCAGCCGCGTTGTGGATGACCTGCAGACGGGCCGAGGGGGTCTTCACCGGGAACGCGATGACAGTTCCATCGACCAGCGCGGCATACAGACCGAAGGCCTCGCCGTTCTGATCGTTGGCCGGGCTGAGGAAGCCGGAGGCGAAGACGACCGCAGAGCCATCGGCCAGACCGCTGAGGTCGGCCGTGTAGCTGGCAACGGTGACCGTGCCGGAAGCATCCTTGACGTCCAGCGTGTAGCTTGCCGGGGGGACCGGGATGTAGCCGGTGATGTCTCCGTAAGCCGCGTTGTCAACCAGGGTGGCCACACCGCGTGCGACGACATCCACAGTCGGGGCATCGGTGGCGCCATGCAGCGCGAAGAACTCGACGTTGCCGCCGCTACCGGCTTCCTTGGCACCGGCCTTGATGAAGAGACCGAAGCCGGTGGCACGGCCGTCGGGATTGCTCTCGAAGTTGGCCGGGTTGAGGACGCCGTTGGCGATAGCGACATAGGTCTCGCCGTCGGCAAGCGTGAGCTGGAAGTTCTTCAGGGTGTCGGCCGCGGAGGTGCTGCTGCCGCCTGCAACGCCGATGTTGATGGGCGTGCCGGCCGGGGCATCGATGAACGGCGTGGCCGCGCGGAAGGCAAAGTCATTCAGCAGCGGCGCGCCGTCGAGATAGATATCAACGCTTGCCGCTGCGGGATCGGCCGCGTTGTGAATGACCTGCAGACGGGCTGACGGCGTTTTCACCGGGAACGCGATGACAGTTCCATCGACCAGCGCGGCATACAGACCGAAGGCCTCGCCGTTCTGATCGTTGGCCGGGCTGAGGAAGCCGGAGGCGAAGACGACCGCCGAGCCATCGGCCAGACCGCTGAGGTCGGCCGTGTAGCTGGCAACGGTGACCGTGCCGGAGGCATCCTTGACGTCCAGCGTGTAGCTTGCCGGGGGAACCGGGATGTAGCCGGTGATATCGCCGTAGGCCGCGTTGTCAACCAGGGTGGCCACACCGCGCGCGACGACATCCACAGTCGGGGCATCGGTGGCGCCATGCAGCGCGAAGAACTCGACGTTACCGCCGCTACCGGCTTCCTTAGCGCCGGACTTGACGAAGATCCCGAAACCGGTGGCACGGCCGTCGGGATTGCTCTCGAAGTTGGCCGGGTTGAGGACGCCGTTGGCGATAGCGACATAGGTCTCGCCGTCAGCAAGCGTGAAGACGAAATTCTTGAGCGTGTCGGCTGCGGACGTGCTGTTGCCGGGAGCGATGCCGACGTTAAAGGGGACCCCAGCCGGGGCATTGATGAACGGGCTGGCGGCCCGGAAGGCAAAGTCATTCAAGAGAATCCCACCGTTCAGATAGACGTCGACAGTGGCTGCAGCCGGGTCGGCGGAATTGTGGATGACCTGCAGGCGGGCGTCCGCGTGTGCGGTCCCGACGGCCCCGAAGATAGCGAGAAAACCTGCCGAAAACAGTGATTTGAGGCTCATCGCATTCCCCTGTGAGTATGGTTGATTGTGAGATTGATTTTTGGAACTGTTCAATTACGCTATCTGAACAGGGCCATTTCATGTTTAGTTCCGATTTAGTCGATTTATACGAAAAAATAGTTAACGATTTTTCGGGTGATTGGGTTGACAGAAATGGTGGGCAGACGCCTGATTGTTGCGGTGCCGTTCGTCGGTAACTATATTGACTAACTGATGAGCCCGATTCCCAATATCTTCGACCGCGGCAAGTCCAACCGCCCGAACAACTCCCATTCTGGTGGCTCCCGTCCCTTCATCATGGCCCACCGCGGGAATATGGTCCGATGTCCTGAGAACACGCTCGCGGCATTCTGCCAGGGCGTCGCCGATGGTGCTGACATCATCGAGACAGACGTCCGCATCTCCTCCGACGGGGTTTTCGTGTGCATGCACGACGAAACGGTGAACAGAACGACGGACGGGTCTGGCCGGGTAGTCGACTTGCCGCTGAAGGAACTCAAGAGGCTGTCGGCCTCAGGGGGAAGAGAAGAGTTCCGGGACGAACGTATCCCGACGTTTCAGGAGTTCTGTGAAGTCATCCCCCCCGGGATCCACCTGGCGGCGGAACTGAAAGCCGATGAGTTCAGTGATGAGAAAGTCTGCAGGCGGTTTGCGGCGGAACTCGACAGGCTGGGCGTGCGGGGACGAACGATGGTGCTGTCATTTCACAGAGAAAAGCTCGAGGCGTTCGGGGAGAGTGCGCCGGATGTGGAGGCCGGGTTCCTGACTCTCATGAGACCGTGTCCGTGCAACACGTTCAAGCTGCAGGGACCACTGTGGCCCGTGCTACTGATGAATCCGTTCTATGTCATGTGGGCCCATGCACGCAAGCAGATGGTGTGCCCGCTCGACCCCACGCCCGACAGGCTGCTGCGCTTCTACCTCTGGATGGGCTGCGATGCGATTCTTTCGAACGATCCCGGCGTGACGCGGCAAGAGATCGCGCGGCTGCGAAGGGCTTACAATCGCGCCTGACCGATTCGGCCGGGCGCACGTGGGGTGTCGACAAAACAGCGGGCGCCGGGGGAGGACCCGGCGCCCGGCTGTTCGATTGACCATGGGAGCAGAAAGAGCAAGAAGACAGACGGCGCGGTTCGGACTGCTATTTAGCTATCCGCGACACCAGATCGTCCCGGTCCACAATCGAATCCTCTCCAAACCAGATCGTCCAGAGGACTTCCGCGAACCTCTGATTCACGATCGCGGCCTTTTCCTTCCCGCTGATCACCGGGACAATCGTCCCGCCGGGGAACCACCGGAGAATGAACGTGTCGTTTTCCTTCACCGGTGCGTCAAAGTAGCCGAGGAACGTGTCGATCGAGGGCTTCAATGAAGCGAGCTCTGCGGCAGTCGCGTTTTCCTTGAACCCGTCGCTGTACGCCCCGCGGATCTGCTCGACCGTCACTTCGCGGGCGAAATCCATCGTGATCTGCTTCGCATTCCCGTCAACCGTCATTGCCTTCAGGACTTCCTTCGTCGATCCGCCCGGCGGATTCTCCATGTAGTGCGCCATCCCGTACACCTTGAAGACGAATTTCTTCCGGACCGTGACGCCGGTGATCGAGAGCGCGTACTGTTTCTCTCCCGATGAGATGGTGACTGTTGCCGGGAAAGATTTCTCAGTCGAGGGCTCGACGACTTTTTCCTGAGCGGCGGCGATGCCCGTAACGAACAGGAATGCGGCGACCAACAATGCAGGGGTGATGCAGTACTTCATGGGTTTTCCTCCGGACATTGCGTGAGATCTCTGACGCCGATGAAGCTAGCGAACCTCATATGAAGAAGCAAGGAGGACACCCCTCGCAACAGCACCGCGCAATAGCTCGGGCATGGCAGAGTGTGGATCCCGCCGGGTTCGGATACGGTCCGTGGATCGGGCGGGTCCGAACCTTGTGGCATTGTCACGCGCGGGAGGCGGAGGGAGACGATGGAATCCCGCAGAATCGGACGAAATGCGCCTTTCCGCTACTTGCCCTTCAACGCCGGCAGCGCCATCATTTCGGCCCGCGTCACGCGCTTCACAACGGTCCGCTGCCACTGAGTGTCATACCACATGACGTAGTGGTCGCGGTCGGGGAAGGCATCGACAGCCGCGAGGTTCGATGTTCTGTCGGCAAATGCGCACAGGATCACGTTCTCATCCAGGGAGGGGTCCGGATGCCGGTACCCGAACACCCACCCCTTGCTCGGAATCGATCGGACGAACACCAGAGCGTGACTCAGGCCGGCAGCCTCGATCGTTTCGTATGGTTCGCGAATCTGATCGGTGAGCCGCCTGACGTGGATCAGCCTTTCCGGAACGAACGTCAGGAGGGCCACCACGGCCGAGACGGCCAGAAATGCCGGCACGAATCCGGCGTGAACCGGGAAGCGCCGCGAGACCCACGCGTGCGACATCATCACGCCGCGGGCAGAGAGGAGCACCAGCGGGACGAGCATTTCATAGTAGTAGACCGGTCCAGCGTCAGACACGCCGGGGGCCCAGTAGAAGAGGTAGGCGGCCGAGAGCGAACCGATGATCCCGGCAGCGATCTTGTCGCCCTCCGTCAGCTTGAAAAAGAACGGCATTGCTGCAAACATCAGGCTGAGCGGGAACCCGAACAGGAACGCGTTCAACCGTATGAAGCTGACCGCCAGGTTGTTGAGTGCCATCACCGGAGTGTGTCCGTACACCCCGAATCCCATGGCCTCCTCTGCATTGTAGTAGTTGAAGGGGAATGTGAAGGCGTTCCCCGTGATGTCCTGGTTGTACCACAGCGTTGCGCCGATCATGATGGCCAGGCCCGCCCCCGACGCGCCGATGACGGCCAGGGTGCCGCGCTTACGACGGGCCGCATCAGCGACGAGGAGGACGCCGAACGGTAACCCGTACCCGACGGCTGTGAGTGGTCTGATGTTGAACGCCAGCCCGAGTGCCAGACCTCCGGCGAATGCGGCGAGCAACCCCATCGGCTCTCCCGCGCGCTGCCGGGCTATCAGCAGCAAGAGGAAGAACAGCCCCAGAGCAAAGGTGGCGGTCGTGTGGCTCAGGAGCGTTGACGATACGAGATAGAAGAATGGCGAGATCGCGGTGAGGCCCGCGGCGACAATGGCCGTGCGCCTGTCCCATTCAAGGCGCCGTGCAATCATATACACCAGCAGGATAATCAGGATGCTGATCAGGACCGTTGCTGCGTACCGGGTTCCGACCAGGAGCCCGAGTGCGATAACTGCCGGATGCCCCAGCCCGTACTTCCCAACCCACTGACGGCTGTCGTTGATGAGAAAAACGTTGTCGAAGCTCGCCTGCGCGGGGGGCGGTGGATTCGCGGTTCTTCCGAGCAGCAGCGTCCGTGCCTGAAAGACGTACGTGTTCTCATCGTCCGTTACCTCCGTCTGCTTGAAGACGGTCGTGATGCTCAGGACCATGAGCAGCCCCGCCGCGATCATGAGCGGCGCGAGAATCTTCCATGCGCGGTTCAGCGGGAGGAGGTGCAGACGGACCCCGCTTCTCACCAGTGCGGCAGCCAGAAGGACCGTGGCCGGAAACAGCAATGCGACCTTCCAGAACATCGAGGCGAGCTGAGCCTGGCGAAACGAGAAGAGAACGACCGCTTTGTCGCGGAGGTAGTCGAATTCGCTGAAGACGAAAAACCCGTTCACCCAGGCGACGGCGCCGTAGATCGCCAGGAGAGCGAGACCGGCACAGGTGAGGACGAGCGTGGAGCGGCGGGGCATGGTAGCGTGGCCGGCGCCCCCGGGGGGAGGTGGTGAGGTCCTCCGGGTCAGCGCTGCGCGCCCTCCTCGTGGTATTCGGCTTCGGCATTCACGGACCAGATGTTCTCCTTTGTGCGGACATTGTCGACGATGTTGTCCACGACCGCCATGGCGGTCAGCATGGAGTGGTCCATGTTGTTGTACTTGTGCATCCCGTTCCGGCCGATGAGGAAGAGGTTTTCGTACCCGTCCAGGAACCTGCGCACGCTGGGGAAATCTTCGTACCCACCGAAGTATCCCGGGTACGCCTTCGGCATCCGAAGCACCACCCCTTCCACGAAATCAGCCCTGTCAGCAAGTCCAAGGGAGCAGAGTTCGGACACGCCAAGCTTCAACAGGTCTTCATCGGAGCCGGTCCAGAGAGCATCGCCCTCCTGACAGAAGTACTCGAGTCCCAGCCAGGTCTCGTCCCGGTTCCGGATGAGGTAGGGGCTCCAGTTGTTGAACACCTGGATGCGCCCGACCTTGACGTCTCTCTCCTGAACATAAATCCAGCTGTCGGGGAGCGTGCCTTCCCGGGGCGCGAGCTTCCGGAACAACAGGCCTACGGTGATGAAGTCGCGATACTGGAGGGCGCCTGCAGCGCGTTTGACGGCTGCGGGGACGCTTCCGTTCATGCTCCGCACCAGATCGCGGACGGGCATGGTGGAGAGCACGTAGTCGCCCTTCAGCGTCTCGATCGCTCCGGTCGCTTCGTTCCTGACCTGCACTCCGCGAACGCGGTGACCGTTTGCGTCCACGCCTACGACGGTG
Organism: uncultured Ignavibacteria bacterium; assembly: GCA_963701735.1. GTDB lineage: Bacteria > Bacteroidota > Ignavibacteria > UBA10030 > UBA6906 > CAWABB01. The sequence continues at coordinate 272,064 of CAVPBI010000017.1, forward strand.
GACCGCATGCGGATCTCCCCGCCGCGGCGTTGCACCTGCGCCGCGACCTCTTCCCACATCTGGCCCGGTCCGTACTTCGGGTAGAGAAAGTATTGAATGAGACTGGTCTCGGTCGTTGACTTCTTGCCGTTTCTCCCGACGTTGAGCGTGCGCTTGATCGCGTCGAGCACCGCTTTCGAGATAGAAAGCCCCTTGATGCGCTGGGCTCCCCAGTCCGGCGTGATCTCGGTGCAGGGGACTCCCCAGACCTTCTCCGTGTAGTCTTTGAAGAACGTCAGATAGAGCTCTCGCCCGAACCGGTTGATGAAGAAATCCTCGAGTGACTTCTCCGGAGTGATGGGGGACAGCCGCGCGCGCACGTAGCTCAATCCGATGCGGATGACATTCAGCATGCCGAGGTTCGTCAGGGTCTTCGGGCTGAGCGACAGCGGGTAGTCGAAGAATCGTCGGCGATAGAGGATGCGCGACAACCGTTTTCGGATCAGCATCACCCGTTCCTCCTGATCCGGGTCGGGACCGGGCTCGCTGACCGCGAGGTCACGGGTCATGTTCCGGTATGTGATCTTGAACGATTCGCCGAACTGGCCGTTCACATGCTGCAGCGGGAGGATGTCAAGCCACCAGTTCATCACGCGCGAGGACTTGGAAAAGAAACGGTGGCCGCCGATGTCGATCCGGTTGCCTCTGAAGTTCACGGTCCGGGCGATGCCGCCGACCTGGTCGGAGGCCTCGATCACGATGGGGTGGACGTCAGTTCGGCGGAGGAGCTCCAGTGCGGCGGTGAGGCCTGCCGGCCCGGCGCCGATGATGATTGCCGTTTTCCTGTGTTCGGACACGATGCGGGTTCCTACCTTCTGCGGGCTGCCTGACAGGCGTTCTTCACCCACCATTGTAGATTCTACCTGGATCCACCGGGCCCCCGAACGTTCGCCGCTGTCGTTTTTCCCTCAGCGAATGCAATGACACCGATGTCATACAGTGATAGGTCACAAAGAACATGCCACGAAGCCAGCCTGCGATTCCAGGAAAGTGCCGTTCCGGATCCAGCCTCGCCGCCTTGCTTCTCTGCGGACGTTTCGCTAACCTCCGGATCATTCCCAATCACCCCTGTCTCGCCCCCATGCTCCTGCTGCGGTATCTTGCGGGTATCCTGATCGGTCTCCTGATACTTGCGGGCTGTGCCGGCACGCAGCCGCCTGATATCCAGCCGGGGGCCAGCCGCGATTCGACCATTCACCACACTGCCCGTGTGGATTCGACCGGCCCATGGGCAATCCACGTCCTGTCGGTCGACCTGACAGATCCCGGGAACGTCGTCTCATCAGCCAGGCCGGCTCGGGGAGTTCCTGGCAGGGAGACCACCAGCGGCATGGCGGCTCACCAGAAAAGCCCCGGCGTTCTCCCGGCCGCCGCGGTCAACGCCGATTTCTATACGGGCGAGGGGTACACGATCAGCTCACAGGTGATCGCCGGCGAGATCGCCCAGACGGAGTCCGGGAAACAGTCCGATACATGGTCGGCACGATTCCGAGAGCAGTTCGGCGTCACGCGAGGTGGTCGGATCCTCATGGAGCGGATGAAGTTTTCAGGCATGGCGGTATTCGAAAACGGCGGGAGGTACCGGATCAGTGGCATCAACGCCGCGTCCACTGGCGGACGGGGGATCATGATTCTGACAGGCTACGCCGCAGCGGATACGGTATCGACTGACACATCCACCCGGTCGATTTCGGCAGTGCGGGTCGGGACCCGCGGCGACACGACGCTTGCCGTGGTGAATGGGACGCGCCCGGACCGGACTGCCCGGCTGGGTCGCGACGTCCTGATCATCCGATGGAATCCCGATTCTGTCTCGATTCCGTCACAGCACTGCGAGGCAGGGGACACGCTTCGCCTCGTGATGGGGTTCGCCGGGCACGACGATCCGCCTGAGGTCCTGATCGGAGGGCTGCCGCGCGTCGTGATCGATGGCCGGCTGAATCCGGCGCTCTCGATGGATGTGGGCGGACCGCCGGCCGATTTCGCCCGCAAGCGGCATCCGAGGACCGGCATCGGAGTCACGAGGGACAGCACGACGCTCATCCTGGTCACGGTGGACGGCCGCCAGGCCGGAAGCGTGGGCATGACCCTCGCAGAGTTCGGGAACCTGATGCTCTCGC
>CAVPBI010000018.1:0-37414 GCA_963701735.1 uncultured Ignavibacteria bacterium
CGTGACCAGGTCGTTCAGAACGTAGCTGAGGAGTGCCCGGGCCGATTCGAAGTGGCCTGCGTGGATCAGACCAAGTGCGACATTTGAGCCATCGCGCACCCACTGCGTACCGTATTCGAAGATCCCTGCGTCCATTAGTCCGCCAGGTCCGACCATTCCAGGCAGGGACCAGCGCGCATGGTCGAAGAGGCGCTGAAGGACGGAGTCGCGCGCATCGATCGCACTCGTCGTGTTCCAGTACGCGCGCGTTTCGCCGATCGCGTCCGCATGAAGGGACCTCTGGCTCTGTGTGATTGCCGTGAAGATGTCCTGTACGCCTGCTGCCACGACCGGTTTGTCCGGAACGGCCGGAGGGACGGACCATCTGCACCGCATGCCTGCCCAGCCCGCGAGCTCCGCGTATTCAATGCGGAGGTCGTACGTCGTCCCCGACTCCAGCGCGATGCTTGCCGTCCTGGTCACATTCCAGGAGTCGTCCCAGCAGTCCAGCACCAGCGTGTCGCCGATGAACAATCGCGCCCGGTCGTCGGCCACCAGGGAAAATCCGTACTGCCCCGTTCGCGGAGGGAGGATCGAGCCGGTCCACCGGACCGAGAAGGAATCCGGCCGGATGCCCTCAACAGGCGAGCCCGTGTCCCAGTAGGGAGAGATGTTCGTGTCTCTCCGGACAACCGCAGGTGCGCCGTGAAGATCGGGATTGTTGAAGTACTCGGCTTTCAGGCCCTCGGGGCCATTTCTTCGGCCGTCCGCACGGAAATACCGGGGCTGGATCGGCTGGTCGTACCCGCACTCCGGCTCGTACGCGTAGCCGACTGCGGGGATGCGGGTCGTGAGGATTGTTGTCACTGTGACTTCCGCCCCCGGCCTGATGACGATGGGCGGCGATTCCATGGATCCTCTCTCCTGATCGGCGATCACTGCCATCTCTTCCGGGAATCCTATCCCAAGAGCCACGGATCCGGTGATCCCTACCATCATGGAGCGCTGCGCAGAAGATTCTCCGGGCGGAAGCGACAGGCGAAGACGGACCGTATCCGGACCTGCAAGGTCCTTGCCCTTCAAAGTGATCTCCCTGAGAAAGGCGTTCGACCTCTGCAGCGCCGTGAACGATTCCCTGACTTCGACGCCGCCGGCCCACCAGCGGGCCTCCGCTGCGGGAACGCCATCCCGCCAGCGCCAGCGCACCTCCGTCGTATGTCCGAGGGCAGTGAACGGGACGCCGCCAAGCACGACTTCGAGCGCGCTTTCCGAGCACTCCTGTGCGCGGGAGTAGTTGAAGGCCCGTTCCTTCCTCAGTGTCTGGCACGGCCTGTCTGCGTCAAAGAGCAGATAGAGGAATGCGGGTCGCGTGCCGGTCCTGTCGGCCTGCAGAACGAGCTTCGCATTGCCGCTCCGCAGGAAGAAATACTCGCGCCCCGGGAAGAACGACCCCGTGAAATCGTCCGACTGGATCTGGGCGGGCGCATCGGCGAGCGAGAGGAGTGCGCAGAAGCCACACGTCAGCAGACGCAGAATGAAGGGGGAGCAATGCAGAGTCATGGCGGAGAGATTCATGGTGTTCAATCGCAGATGGGCTCCGGATGTCCGGATACTTCGCGAGTCCCCGGACTGGAATAGAACGCAGCGTGTGTCACGTCAGGACATCCCGCACCTGGCGAGGGTTCCCGCGGTCACCGCCTGAGTTCCCGCGCCGTGCTGATCATGGCGCGCAGATTCTCCGGAGGGGTGCCCGCAGGGATCGCGCATCCGGCATTCAGCACGAAGCGCGGCGTGTCACGGAAGACGGTCAGCAGCTCGCGGGTCCGTTCGCGAACCAGGTCTGGTGTCCCGAGGGCCAGCACGCCGCTCGGGTCGATGTTGCCGATCACCACGGCGGTGTCCGCGACCACCTCCCGCGCACGACGTATGTCGGTTTTGTAGTCGATTTCCAGGCCGTCGGAGCCTGTGCGGACCATGTCGGCGAGTATCGCGTCGGTGTTGCCGCAGATGTGCAGGACGTGAGGAAGACCGATCGCATGGGAAGCATCGGCGGCGCGCTTGTCGTAGGGGAGGGCAAACCGCCGGAAGATTGACGGCGACACGACGGCGGGCCCCGCCATGCTGTCGCCGTTGGAGGTCATGTGTGCACCCGTCTTCGCCATGGCCCGGATGAACTGCACCGTGATGTCCGTGCAGTAATCGAGCAGGCGGTGGATCTGCTCCTCGCAGTCGGGGTCCAGGATCTCGGTGAGCAGCGCGTCCATTCCCCGTACCATGCTGGCGAGCGTGAACGGGCACTGATCGCAGTTGCCACGGAGGTAGATCTCGCGGCCGAACTGCCCGTGGAGCAGGCGCACGCCTTCCAGCCAGACCTGAACGCCGGGGGAGCTGAGGATATCGACGGGGGGAAGGTCTGCTGTCTCTTCGAGGGACTTCAGCCGGGGGCCCATGATCCGTGCGGGCTCGTCTTCTGGCGCGTCCACGGGGACGCCGGCCGCGGCGGCAAGCGTTACGGTGTCGACGTCCACCATAACGCCGTCGTACCCGTAGCGCTCGACAGCTTCGATGAACGAGCGGGCCAGCGCGTGGGGATCGCTCCGGAATTGCCGCATGCTGACGCCAGCCTCGCGCGCCGCCATCATGAAGTTGTGCAGCATGACCGGGGTCGTGTCCGGCCATTCGCCCGCGAATGCCGCAGCAACGCGTTCGTAGCTGTTCATGGGAGTCTCTCCACCGTTGCTACTTCGTAAGCTGCGCCAGACGCTCTTTGAACGCCACGACGCCCGCCGTGTCCGCCCGGGAGAGCAGCAGCCCGGGGAGCGCAGTTTTCTTTTCGACGGGTTGGCCGTTGAGGGCCTTCACGGCCGTTTCCAGGGCCTGAAATCCGATGTCATACGGCCGCTGACCCGTGACAGCCTGGAGGATGTTGTCGTCGGCCAGCAGGAAGTCTGCGAGCTGCTCGCTCGCATCGGTCCCGAACACGACCACCTTCCCCGTGCGGCCTGAATTCTTCACGGCCATCACGCACCCCACGGTGCCCCCCTCGTTTGCGGCCCAGAAGATGTCCAGGTCGGGATGCGCGGTGAGGATGTCGCTCCCCTTCTTCACCGCCGTCTCGGCCATCCACGCGTCCTGCTCGGCCACGATTGTCACGCCCGGGAGCGACGCGAGCTGGTCCTTGAATCCGGAAACGCGCGCGATGTTCTGCTCGGGGGCATTCGACATGAACGCGAGAATGGCAATCCTGGCTTTTCCGCCGAGCTTCGTCTCGATATAGTCCCGGGCCGCTTTGCCTGTAAGCGCGCCCAGGCCGTACTGGTCGCTTTCGACGTAGGCCACGGCGATGTCCCCCGCGACATTGGTGTTGTAGGTGATCACCGCGATGCCCTTCTCCCGGGCCCGTCCGAGGGCGCTCGACGATGCCGTCAGGCTGAGCGGGGAGATGACGATTGCATTCACGCCGCTTGCGATATAGGTGTTCACAAGCTGGATTTCCTTGTCCGGCTTGCCTGCGCTATTGGCTTCGAGCAGTTCGATGCCGTTCTTCGCGGCCGCCTCGCGCATGCCGAACGTGACGAGCCGGAAGAACTGGTCTTCCTGAAAGACGATCCCGGCGATCTTCTTCTTGTCGCTCCGTGCGCAGCCCGACAGCCCGGCGGCCGCGGCGCCAAGAAACACGACTCCTGCCAGGAGGGAAAGCCCGATCGTGCGCGTCATCATTGCTCCGTTATCGATGGACGTGTGGAACGAGGTGAAAAAGGGAACAGTCGAAGAAGTCACAAAACTTACGAGGAGTCTGAAGGAAAGTCAACGAACCGGCGGGATGCGGAAGCTGTCCGGGGACCCTGAGGCCTTGGGTTGCAATTCCAGTCGAAATGGCGTAAAATGCCTCCGAATTCTATCCCGTGCAGTGCCCACGTCAGACCTACGAACCCTGTTAGAGAGGACTCAGGAAGCTCATGAAGACTCGCCCGGCTTCAGATACCTATGCGAATCGTCTGGTCACTCCGGTGCCCAAGGTCGGCATCCGTCCCACAATCGACGGTCGTCTCGGCGGGGTTCGTGAGGCGCTCGAAGCGCAGACGATGGCCATGGCGCGCAGCGCCGCAGAGCTCATCGCTCGAAACGTCCGGCACGCAAACGGTCAGGCGGTCGAATGTGTCATCGCGGACACATGCATCGGCGGGGTGGCAGAAGCCGTGCAGGCGGCGGAGAAATTCAGACGACAGGGAGTCGGGGTTTCCCTCACGGTGACGCCCTGCTGGTGCTACGGGACCGAAACGATGGACGACGATCCGTTCAGGCCCAAGGCGGTCTGGGGCTTCAACGGGACGGAACGTCCGGGCGCGGTGTATCTCGCTGCGGTCTCGGCGGGCTACAACCAGAAAGGCCTCCCCGTCTACACGATCTACGGCGCCGATGTGCAGGACATCGGGGACCGGACCGTGCCGAAGGACGTCCAGGAGAAATTGCTCCGGTTCGTCCGTACCGGTCTGGCCGTCGCCGCCATGCGGAACGCATCGTATCTCTCCGTGGGCGGTGTCTCCATGGGCATCGCGGGATCGATCGTCGACCATGACTTCTTCGAGGCGTACCTCGGGATGCGGGTTGAAACCGTTGATTCGACCGAGATCATCCGGCGGATCGAGCGGAAGATTTACGATCAATCCGAATTTGAGCGGGCACTGGCCTGGGTCCGTCGCAACTGCAAGGAAGGGGAGGATGTCAATCCTCCCGCCTCTCGTCGGAGCGCCGAGCAGAAGGCGAAGGAGTGGGAGTTCTCGATCAAGATGGCGATGATCGTTCGGGACATGATGATCGGCAACCCGGAGCTCGGGCGGATGGGCTTTGGCGAAGAGGCGCTCGGACACAACGCGATCGCCGCCGGCTTCCAGGGCCAGAGGCAGTGGACGGACCACCTCCCCAACGGCGATGTTCTCGAAGCGATCCTCTGCTCGTCCTTCGATTGGAACGGTATCAGGCAGCCGTTCATCGTTGCGACGGAGAACGACTCGCTGAATGGCGCCACGATGCTCATGGGTCATCTGCTGACGGGGTCCGCGCAGATCTTTGCAGATGTCCGCACCTACTGGAGCCCGGCTGCCGTGAAGCGGGTGACAAAGCACACGCTGTCGGGCAGAGCCGCCGGTGGAATCCTCCACCTCATCAATTCCGGTCCCGCGGCTCTCGACGGAACCGGGCAGCAGGAAATCGGCGGCACGCCGGCGATGAAGCCGTTCTGGGATATCACCGAAGCGGAGATGGAGCGCTGTCTGAAGGCGACCACCTGGCATGCTTCGATCGGAGAGTATTTCAGGGGCGGCGGATTCTCGACGCGATTCCGGACCAGGGGCGGAATGCCCATCACGGCGGCGCGCATCAATCTTGTCAGGGGGCTGGGCCCCGCACTCCAGATCGCCGAAGGGTGGACGGTCGACCTTCCCGGGAAGGTCCACGATATGCTCGACCGGCGAACGAACCATACGTGGCCGACGACATGGTTTGCGCCGAATCTGACCGGATCGGGCGCGTTCCGGGATGTGTACACGGTCATGAACAACTGGGGCGCGAATCACTGCGCGTTCAGCTACGGGCACAGAGGAGCGGATCTGATCACGCTCGCATCGATGCTCCGGATTCCGGTGAGCATGCACAACGTGCCGGACGGCAGCATCTTCCGCCCGAGCGCGTGGGGCCACTTTGGCGCGAACGATCTCACGGGCGCCGATTTTCGTGCATCGGCGAATTTCGGGCCGGTGTACAAACGATGACGACTGCGCTTGCATACGGGCAGGGGAAGCTTCGGGTTGAGTTCGAGGGACTCGACGTGGAGGTCATCCAGCCCGACCACAGGCCGGGCATCGCGGACGAGCGGGCGGCTCTGATTGAGGCGCTTGACAATCCGATAGGAGCGGAGCCGCTGTCGCGATGGATGAAGCCCGGCCAGCGGATCTGCGTCACGTTTACGGACCTGACGCGCGCGACGCCGAACGAGCGCATCATCCCGGTACTTCTTGGCTACCTCGAGCGCCACGGCGCCCGGAAGGACACCATCGTCCTCCTGAATCAGCTCGGGACGCATCGTCCGAACACCAGGGAAGAGCTCGAATCGATGCTCACCCCCGAGGTCGTCCGATCGTACCGCGTGCTGAACCATGAACCGGACAACGAGCGGGCGCTCGTGCAGGTCGGCATCACGGACGACGGGACGCCGGCGCTGATCAACCGGCACTATGTGGAAGCGGACCTCCGCATCGTCACCGGGTTCATCGAGCCGCATCTCTTTGCCGGATTCAGCGGGGGACCGAAGAACGTCATGCCCGGCATCGCCGGCCTGGAAACGGTCAAGAGCAATCACGGCTACAGGCATATCGCCGACCCGAACGCGACATTCGGGAAGACCCACGACAATCCGGTCTGGGCCGAAATGAAAAGGATCGCCCTGCAGGCCGGAAAGGCGTTCCTCCTGAACGTCACGCTCAACAACGATCGCGAGTTGACAGGCGTTTTTGCCGGCGACCTCCTGAAGAGTCATGAGGCAGGCTGTGCGTTCGTCCGGGACGCCGCGATGCAGCGCGTTACCGAGCCGTACGATATCGTCGTCACGACGAACAGCGGCTATCCGCTCGACCTGAACTTGTACCAGACGGCGAAGGGCATCGGCGCCGCGGCCCGGATCGTCAGGAAGGGCGGCGTCATCATCGTGGCGTCCGAATGTCGCGAGGGGGTGCCGTCGGACAGCGCGTTCGACCGCCTGTTGAAGGGCGCTTCGGGGCCGGCCGACCTGCTCCGGAAGCTGGATGCGGCTGAGAGGTCGCTTCCGGACCAGTGGCAGGCGCAGATTCAGGCCAATTGCCAGCTGGCCGCGCAGATTCAGCTTTACAGCTCGATGAGCGATGAAGCCGTGCGCTCTGTGCATCTCGAACCGTGCCACGACATCGCGGCATCGGTCCGGAAGGTCGCGGCCGGCATGAGCAGGCCCCCGCGCATTGCAGTTCTCCCATATGGTCCCCTGACGATACCGTATCTCGCCCCGCAGGGGTAAGAGTGCCATCCAAGGAAAGGACTCTCATAGCCTTATGAATCACATCGTACGCAGTTTGCTCCTCGTGGCGATCGTCGCCGCTGGCGTCACGTGCACCCTCGCGCAGAAAAAGATTCGACTGGCCGTGATCCCCAAAGGCACGACGCACATCTTCTGGAAGTCGGTCGAGTCCGGGGCGCGCGCAGCCGGACAGGAGCTTGGCATCGACATCGTGTGGAAGGGGCCCGTGAAGGAGAATGACCGCTCCGCGCAGATTTCCATCGTCGAACAGTTCGTGAACGAAGGGGTTTCAGGAATTGTCCTTGCGCCGCTCGACCGCACCGCGCTCGTTCGTCCGGTCCAGAACGCAAAGACCAGGAAGATCCCGGTGGTCATCATCGATAGCGGGTTGGATGGAGAACCCGGCAAGGACTTCGTCAGCTTTGTCGCGACAGACAATCGCGCTGGCGGTAAGCTTGGCGGGGACCATCTCGCTTCGATCCTGGGTGGGACGGGAAAGGTCGTGCTGCTCAGGTACTTCGTCGGGTCCGCGAGCACCGCGGAGAGAGAAGACGGGTTCCTCGCATCGATGTCCGCGGCACAGGGGATCACGGTGACAGTGAACAACCGCTATGCAGGCGCGACTGCGGGTGAAGCGAAGACTTCGAGCATGAATATTATCGATAAGGTCCGGGAAGCGAACGGGGTGTTTTGCTCGAATGAGTCGTCGACGTTCGGAATGCTGCTCGCGCTTCGGCAGAGCAATCTCGCGGGGAAGGTGCGGTTCGTCGGATTCGACACATCGCCCCCGCTCATCGAGGCCCTCAGGAACGGGGAGATCGATGCGCTCGTCGCGCAGGATCCGACCCGGATGGGCTACGAAGGGGTCAGGACCGTCGTGCGCAGTATCCGGGGCGAAAGCGTCCCGAAGGTTATCGACACGGGAGTGAAGCTCATCACGAGGAAGAATGTCGATAGTCCAGAAATCAAGGCGCTGATCGGCACCCCGTAGGCGTCGTCATGACAGCTCACCCGATCTCCACACCAGCAGCAGCCCCTGCCGCAATGCTCACCATGCGCGACATCCGGAAGTCTTTCGGAGCCACGGTGGCGTTGAACGGCGTGTCGTTTTCCGTCGATGCCGGGGAGATCGTGGCTCTTGTCGGCGAGAACGGGGCGGGGAAAAGCACGCTGATGCGCGTTCTTTCCGGTGCGGTGAGGGCGGATGCCGGGGCCATGACGCTGAATGGCCAGCCCTATTCCCCCAGGAATCCGCAGGAAGCGCGGGCTGCCGGCGTCGCCATGGTCTATCAGGAATTGTCCGTCGTCCCGCATATGACGGGTGCGGAGAACATCGTGCTGGGCGTCGAGCCTGTCCGGCGCGGCATCGTCGGGCAGAAGGAAACCCGGGCGATCGCCCTGGAGGCGGTCAACCAGGTCGGGGCGCCAGCAACGCTTCTTGATCAGCCGGTGGGAGCCATGTCCCTCGCCGAGCGGCAGCTTGTCGAGATCGCGCGATCGGTGGCGCTCAAGAGCCGCGTGCTCGTATTCGACGAGCCGACAAGTGCGCTCACCGCGGAGGATACGCGGAGACTCTTCGAGCTTCTCCGGCAACTCAAGGCAGGCGGGCACGCCATTGTCTTCATCTCTCATTTCCTGGAAGAGGTGCGGGAGATCGCGGATCGTTTCGTCGTGCTCAGGGACGGCAGCTCTGTCGGAGAAGGAGGCACAGCCGGGCATTCCATGAATGAGATCGCCTCGATGATGGTCGGGCGTGACGTGTCGGACCTCTTCCCGCGATCTCCTCGGTCTCCCGGAGACCCTCTCCTCGACATTTCCGGGCTGGCCGGCGTCACCAAGCCCGCGACCGCTTCGTTTGTTCTCCATCGGGGGGAAGTCCTCGGCATCGCCGGTCTGATCGGCGCAGGAAGGTCGGAGATGCTCAGGGCCATCTTCGGTCTGGAGCCGGTGAAGAGCGGCCAGATTCGTTTCGCCACATACTCCGGCGCGGCGCTTCCGAGGCAGCGATGGCGGCAGGGGATGGGCATGGTCAGCGAGGATCGCGCGAAGGAAGGCCTGGCGCTGTCGATGACGATCACGGACAACATGACGCTCTCGCGGCTCGACGCGTTCGGCTCGTGGGGGATGATGTCGCCCATGAAGCAGGAGACGACAGCTGCCGGGTGGATTCGCAAGCTGGGCATCAAGTCTCGTGACCCGCGGCAGCGCGTCGGGGAACTCTCCGGGGGCAACCAGCAGAAGGTGGCGCTCGCGCGGTTGCTCCATCATGACGTCGATCTTCTGCTCCTCGACGAGCCCACGCGAGGGATCGATGTCGCTTCGAAGACGGAGATCTACGAGCTGATTGACGCGCTTGCGGTTCGGGGCAAGGCGATTCTCGTGGTGAGCAGCTACCTTCCGGAGCTGCTCGGCATCTGCGACAGGGTGGCGGTCATGGTTCGCGGGACGCTCCGTCCGCCGCGGCCGGTCCGCGATCTCACGGAACATGACATCATACGCCAGGCAACGGGGGCCGCGTGAAACGACGATTACAAAAGCTCGGGCCGCTCACGGGACTCGTCGCGGTATTCGCCCTGTTTGCGTTTCTGAGGCCGGAGGTGTTTGTCACGGCGGACAATATTCAGTTGATGCTGCTGCAGACGGCGGTGGTTGGCACGGCCGCGCTGGGCATGACCGTCGTTATCATCAGCGGAGGCATCGATCTCTCGGTCGGCTCGGTCATTGCGCTCAGCACCGTGGTGATCGCGCTGTTGTTGCAGGCCGGATTTCCGCCGCTTGCCGCTGCCCTTGGAGGCATGGCCGCGGGGGCGCTGGTCGGGGTCACGATCGGCCTCTGTGTGACGAAGATGCGATTGGCGCCGTTCATCGTCACGCTTGCAATGTGGGGCGCGATGCGGGGGCTTGCGAAGGGGCTTGCCGACGAGCAGGTCGTACTTGCTGAGGGCGGATGGCTGACGAGCCTGTTGAATATCCTCCCCGACGACAGGAAGTGGATGCTGTTCCCGCCGGGTGTCTGGATGATGCTCATCCTCGCGCTTGGCGTTGGGGCTTTCCTGCGTTATGCGCAGCTGGGGCGGCACATCCTGGCTGTGGGATCGAACGAGCATACGGCCCGTCTGTGCGGCGTTCCGGTCGAACGCAGGAAGATCCTCGTGTACGCTATCGGGTCTGCGTTTGCCGGGCTTGCGGGGGTATTTCAGTTCTCGTATCTGACGGTAGGCGATCCGACGACCGCCACCGGCATGGAGCTCGACGTCATTGCTGCGGTCGTGATCGGTGGCGCGAGCCTTTCCGGCGGCCAGGGGAGCGTGCTGGGGAGCCTGGTGGGCGCGCTGATCATGACGATCGTGGCCAACGGCAGCACGAAGATGGAGTTCCCGAACTGGGTCCAGGAGATCGTGACGGGGCTGATCATACTGGCGGCCGTGGCTCTGGACCAGTATCGACAGCGAAGGCAATCGTAGCCCCCTCTTCAGGCCGGGGAAGCCTGCCTCAAACCCATCTTGTGGCGTAATGGGGGGACTTACTGCAGCAGCTGTGTGTGGAACTGGATTCCGATTTTCTTGAGAAACTCGAACGGCATTTCTCCGCCGGCAAAGACAAAGACGTAATCGTTCCGGACTTCCTTGCGTCCCTCGGGAGTTTCAAGAATGACCTCGTGTTCAAGTATCTGTGAGACCGCAGAATTGAATACGACCGTGATCTTCTTCTTCCGCAAATACTCCTCGAGATGCTTCAGGTTGCGCTCCTTGAGCCGCGAAAAATGACCCTGGCGGTATGACAGCGTCACCGTGTTGGTGCCCTGGAGCGCGAGACCCATGGCTGCCTCAACAGCCGAATCGCCTCCTCCGACGACGAGGACGTGATAGCCCTGGTAGGTTTCGGCGTCCATCAACCTGTACATCACTTTCCCCTGATCCTCTCCCGGGACGCCGAGCTTTCGCGGTGTTCCCCGCCTCCCCAGCGCCAGCACAACGTGCCTGGCTTCGTAGTGCGAGACCGTCGTCGACAGCGCGAAGATTCCGTCCTGGGCACTGATGTCCACGGCCTTTTCGTGCTCGTTGATCTTCAGCTGGGTCTTCGCAATGATAGTGCGCCAGACATCCAGGAGATTCTCCTTGGAGGTCTCGGTCAACTTCAGCTTCCCCCAGAGCGGGACTTCGACCGGTGAGGTCATGACGATTTTCCTCCGCGGGTACTGGAGGATGGTTCCGCCAAGCTCTCCCTGCTCGAGAAGGACATACCTCAGCGAATGCTGTTTTGCGGCCAGCGCCGCCGCAATGCCGGCGGGTCCTGCGCCCACAATTGCCACGTCAAGCTTTCCGTTCCTCGACAAGGCGCGGGAGGCTATGTAATCGACTGCCTGCTTCCCCTGTGATATGGCGTTCTTGATGAGCCCTAACCCTCCCAGCTCTCCAACGATGAACATGTTCTGCACGCTGGTTTCGAGGTGGGTGTCCAGTACCGGCAGGTCGGCGCTGCGGCCCGGCGCTGCCATCATGAGCGTGATGCCGCCCACCGGACAGGCATCGGCGCACAGCCCGTGCCCCACGCATTTTGCGCCGTTGACCAGGGTAGCTTTGCCATCGATCACCGCAAGAACGTCTCCTTCGGGGCAGACATCCACACATCCGCCGCATCCGATGCAGGTCAACGCATTGATGTGGGGGTGCACAGACACCGCTGCCTGCAGCCCGCTTACCTTTGCACGCTCGTACCGCTCCCGTGCCTCGGTCTCACGCTTGCGGGTCCTGCGGTAGTAGGGGACGACGATCGCAAGGATGAGCACTGCTGCGATGGCAAGAGTGATCAGAGTGTCAGCCGACATGTGCGCCCCATCGTTTCATCGTCTCGCACCCCCCGAGTTGCCTTGCGGATGACAATGGTAGCACGCAGCACTGTTGTAGCTGTACCCTGAGACCTCCTTGTGGTGATCATCGACGTTGCTTTGCGACGCGTGCTCATGACAGTTGATGCATGAGAAGACCGTGTAGTTCGTGGGCGCGGTGTGGCAATCGGCGCAGGCGTTCCACCTACCGGGCCTATGCCTGCTTCCGGCAGAGATCGGGAAATACAGGTCGTGGTTCCACGTCGACGGCTTCCAGGCCGTGGTGCTGTGGCAGACCTGGCACTCCAGCGGGAAGGCGGCGGCCGTGTGTGATGGCGCCATGGTGGCATTGTACTGCGTCAGGTGACAGCCCGCATTGCCGCAGGTATTTGGCGTCCCGGTGTAGATCCCATTCTTGTGGCACAATGCGCACTGTGTCGTCACGTGTGCGCCGGTCAGCGGGAAGCTCGCCTTGCTGTGGTCGAACGTCGCCGGCCGCCAGGCGGTCGTGCTGTGGCATGCGATGCAGTCCGTGGAGAACCCCGCCCCGTGCACCGGATTGGCTGCGCTCGTGTAGTCCGGCAGGTGGCAGGCCGCGTTGCCGCAGGTTGCGGGTGTCCCTGCGTAGACCGCGTTCTTGTGGCACTGCGTACATGCGACCGCCAGGTGGGCCCCGGTCAGCTGGAAGTTCGTCCTGGCGTGGTCGAACGTCGACGGGCGCCACGCGGTCGTCGTGTGGCACGTTGCGCAGTCGTTGGGGAAGCCGGTGTGGCTCGGACTCACCACCGCGTTCGCCTGTGCCTGATGGCAGCCCGAACATTGCATGGCTGTCCCCGCAAACACACCGTTCTTGTGGCACTGCGTACATGCGACCGCAACATGGGCCCCCGTCAGCTGGAAGTTTGTCCTGGTGTGGTTGAAGCTGGACGGACGCCATCCGGTGGTCGTATGACAGGGGGCGCAATCGTTTGACATCCCGGGTGAATGGACGGGATTGGCGGCACTCGCATAGTTCTGCTGATGGCAGCTCACGCACTGCGTGGGTGTGCCGGCAAACACTCCGTTCGCATGGCACCGGTTGCAGCTGGCCGAGAGGTGTGCGCCCGTCAGCTTGAACGCCGACGTATTGTGATCAAACGAGGCGGGCCGCCATGCTGTCATGGAGTGGCAGGCAAGGCAGTCTGTCGGGAACCCTGTATGTTTCGGCGAGGTTGCCGCGGTAAACTGCTGCTGATGGCAGCTGAGGCACTGCGTCCCGGCATTGTGGAAGTTGTTGCCTGTGTGGCACCGGGAACACGGAGTGGTCGCATGGGCGCCGGCGAGAGGGAATCCGGTGCGCGCGTGGTCAAAATCGCCGCCCCACCGGGCTGCATTCACCGCATGGCACTGACTGCAGTCCGTGCTGAAGCCCGCCGCCCGGTGATTGGGCGCCTGGCTTCCTTCATAGTCTGCCACGTGGCAGCTGTAACATTCCGTGCGCACCCCGACATACTGGTGCTTCTGCTGATTCGGATGACATCGCTGGCAGTCGGCCGTCAGATGTTGGCCAACGAGGGGGAAGGCCGTGCGCGAATGGCGCTGGGCCATATCCGGAACTATCCAGGATTGAGGAGAATGGCAGCGATCGCAATTCGCGCCCAGCTCCCCGCGGTGCAGATCGTCGTGGCAGCCGCTGCACTGCTTGTTGGTCCCTTTGAATGTGAAGGACGTATGACACGAACGGCACTGCACGAGCTCATGCTGCCCGCTCAGCTTGAAGCCGGTCGAGGCATGGTCGAACTTCATCGGCCGGGCCAGTTCATTCCATGACCGGGCTGTATGGCAGTCCTCACAGGGGATCGCAATCTCTCCGTGAGGCGACGTCTGTGCGGCACCGCTGGCGTACAGTGCCAATGCCACGATGATGCCTGCGCCCAGTCGACGAGCAGCCAGCCGCCATACATCGCCGATGCCCTTCCCGTGCACGGCCTTTGCCGTCGCAGGCGCGCATGTGCCGGTCATTGATCCCCCCTCGGTCTCACGCTTGCGGGTCCTGCGGTAACAGGGGACGACGATCGCAAGGATGAGCACTGCTGCGATGGCCAGAGTGATCAGAGTGTCAGCCGTCATGTGCTGAGGTTCCTGAAGGCACCGAATTCCCTAGAAATGGACGCCCACTTCCAGAAAGAGCCGCTGGAATGTCCGCGAGGCGTCCCAGACCTGATCCATCGTCACAACGCCGTACAACGAGCGGGACATGCGATACTGGATGTTGGCGGTACCTGTCGTCGTGGTGAATGTCCCCGTCTGATCCCGCACCTGGTAGTTGTAGCGGTCGAGCCTGAGCCCGAGAGAAAGCGCGCGTCCTATCCAGGTATCGAGGTCGAGCGTCATGTCATTGCCGCTCGTGTACAGTCCGTGGATGCCGGCAACGTGCACACCCAGGTTGATCTGGCTTCCTGCGACGTCAAACGCCCGCAGCGTGCCCGCGACGGTCCGGGCGGCTCCGGTGGTGCCCGACGCCATGCGGAAGTTGCCTGAGGTTGTGAGGGAGAGATTGTAGGGAAGCCGGAACGACAGCGATCCCCGAAATCCCTCTTTGAGCGTGAGGTCCAGCAGCGTGTCTGAGATCGACTTCATGCTTTCAAACAGGTACACTGTCCGCGCTGCGTCATACCCGGCAGTCATGGAGAGCCATCGCAGCGGCTGGTAGTTCAATGTAAGGAAAGAGTTGGTCAATTTGGGATGCCGGGTCAGCTGCCCGTCCTTGACAGTATGGAGATCCAACTCGGAGCTCGCGTACACAAAGAGTCCGGGCCCGAATCGGAGCGAGGTCTGCAGGTACAGGAAGTCACGGTCAAGCTCTCCCTGTGCCCTCTGCTGTCCGTATGCCAGTGTGATGTCCGACCTCGTGAACACGTCCTCTCCCCACGCGTAGTTCGCGAACGCGGAGAACTTCAGCAGGTCGGTGTTGACGGAGGAGTTGACATAGCTCGGCTGGCTTCCGCCCAGAAGTCCAAACGTAAACTGTCCCGTTCGCACAAATCCCTGCCCGCCGTCAAACGTTCCAAGGCCTCCGACAAAGCGCGAAAAGATCCGTCCGATGCCGAACCCGTACCAGGCACGGGGATCTTCGTATGACAACGACAGTTCGTACATCCGTGTCTGGCTCTGTGAGCTCTGCTGGTACTGATGAACATGGTCCGTGAGATCATAGGAAGTACGGCCGTACATCGTGAACACCAGCCCGGTCCCGAACAGGCGCGCCACATCAAGCCGCACGATGGCGGCAGGCTGGGAAAATTCCAGCGAGTCGCTGAAGTTACCCACCGCGCCATACTGGAGCGCAACGCGCCCGCTCACGATATCGGATTCCTGCGACGAGACCGGAAGACCGGACGTCTGTACGCCAGTCACGGCTGCCGCGCCCGGGGGCGGTGCCTCCTGAACCGGAACCGATTTCCGGATCCACGCGCTGTCTCCGACAGCAAACGGACCTGCCTGGGACAGCGTGGCGGCCGACGCGGAAGAGCTTGATACTGCCGTGATCACGATGATCCCGCGCGGTTGGGACGCACGCACCACCCTCAATGTATCGCCCACGTCAAGACCGCGGGACCGGCCGGCATCAAGGTACACGGTGCCGGCGGAGAGATACGAGATGGATGAGGAAATCAACCTCTCCTCCGTCTTTTGACCAAACCCCGTCTGCACCGACAACCCTGCAAGCACCAGAGCCAGAGTCGTCATCATCCCTCGATTGATCATCTCCCTCCCCCCGAGTTGCCTTGCGGATGACAATGGTAGCACGCAGCGCTGTTGTAGCTGTACCCGGCGACCCCCGTGTGGTGTCCATCGACGTTGCTCTGCGACGCGTGCTCATGACAGTTGATGCATGAGAAGACCGTGTAGTTCGTGGGCGCGGTGTGGCAATCGGCGCAGGCGTTCCACCTGCCGGGCCTATGCCGGCTTCCCGCTGAAACCGGGAAATACGGGTCGTGGTTCCACGTCGACGGCTTCCAGGCCGTGGTGCTGTGGCAGACCTGGCACTCCAGCGGGAAGGCGGCCGCGGCATGCGACGGGCTCGCGGTGGCGTTGTATTGCGTCAGGTGACAGCCCGCATTGCCGCAGGTATTTGGCGTCCCGGTGTAGATCCCATTCTTGTGGCACAATGCGCACTGTGTCGTCACGTGCGCGCCGGTCAGCGGGAAGCCCGCCTTGCTGTGGTCGAACGTCGCCGGCCGCCAGGCGGTCGTGCTGTGGCATGTGATGCAGTCCGTCGAGAACCCCGTCCCGTGCACCGGATTTGCTGCGCTCGTGTAGTCCGGCAGGTGGCAGGCCGCGTTGCCGCAGGTCGCGGGTGTCCCTGCGTAGACCGCGTTCTTGTGGCACTGGTTGCATGCGACCGCACCGTGTGCGCCGGCGAGAGGGAATCCGGTGCGCGCGTGGTCAAAATCGCCGCCCCACCGGGCTGCATTCACCGCATGGCACTGACTGCAGTCCGTGCTGAAGCCCGCCGCCCGGTGATTGGGCGCCTGGCTTCCTTCATAGTCTGCCACGTGGCAGCTGTAACATTCCGTGCGCACCCCGACATACTGGTGCTTCTGCTGATTCGGATGACATCGCTGGCAGTCGGCCGTCAGATGTTGGCCAACGAGGGGGAAGGCCGTGCGCGAATGGCGCTGGGCCATATCCGGAACTATCCAGGATTGAGGAGAATGGCAGCGATCGCAATTCGCGCCCAGCTCCCCGCGGTGCAGATCGTCGTGGCAGCCGCTGCACTGCTTGTTGGTCCCTTTGAATGTGAAGGACGTATGACACGAACGGCACTGCACGAGCTTATGCTGCCCGCTCAGCTTGAAGCCGGTCGAGGCGTGGTCGAACTTCATCGGCCGGGCCAGTTCATTCCATGACCGGGCTGTGTGGCAGTCCTCACAGGGGATCGCAATCTCGCCGTGAGGCGACGTCTGTGCGGCACCGTTGGTGTACAGTGCCAACGCCACGATGATGCCTGCGCCCAGTCGACGAGCAGCCAGCCGCCATACATCGCCGATGCCCTTCCCGTGCACGGCCTTTGCCGTCGCAGGCGCGCATGTGCCGGTCATGGATTCCTCCTCGGGCCACCGCCATCATTCGATGAGGCATTGTGGCAATCGCTGCATTTCGTCGGGGTTCCCGCGAACCTCCGTGACCCCGGTCCTGGTTCTGTGCCGCGGTCAGGATGGCATCGGACACACTCCACCGCTGCATGCCTCCCGGTCAACGGGAACGACGTCCTGTCGTGTGCAAAGAGAAGCTTGTTCCAGGCCTCGGGCGCGTGGCATGATCCACAGCTCACATATTTCGCAGCCGAGAATTGACCCCCGTGAACGTCGCGATGGCAGGCCTCGCATTGCGGAACGTCGCTCCACACGAATCTTCTCGTGCTCCTGGCACGGACCGCATCCGCAGGATGGCACTTCGCGCACGGGACAGCCACGTGGCCGCCGGTCAGGGCGAATCTCGCCTTGCTGTGGTTCGCCTGAGTGTAGGCAGGAGGGAGGAACCCGGTGATGGTATGACATTCCCCGCAATCCCCGCTCTCACCCTTGTATGCGAACTGTCCGGCGTGCGCATCCGCATGGCAGTCGGCGCAGCGCTGGAACTTCTTGACTTTGAACTCGCGGGTGACCACACCATTCTGTCCGGCTGGAGACGAAGGATGGCATTTTGCACAGGGAACCTGGGCATGCTTCCCGTCCAATGCGAACTTCGCAGTTGAGTGGGCAAATGTCGATGGGGAGAATCCATGCTCCGTGTGGCACGACTCGCACGCCCCGCCATCGGCGCGTCCGCTGAACTCGCCCCGGTGAGGATCCCTGTGGCAGTCCGCACAGCGCTGGAACCTGGCGATGGCAAACCTCCTGCCCGCGGGCTGTGCGGTGCCGGCGCTGGTGGTCCGGTGGCACTGTTCGCATTTCAACGACGCATGCTTGCCCCGCAGCGGGAATCGGGTCGTCCCGTGATTAAACGCTCCCGCCGCGATCTGCGCCCACCCGCCAGTATTGTGACAGCTCTCGCAGCGCTTCTGGAACTTCCCCTTGTGGGGGTCGGTATGGCAGGAGGAACAGCTGGAGAAGTCCAGCCCTGTGTATTTGACTGTTTTTCCGTCCGGAAGAACGCCGGTATGGCATCGTGCGCACTCCACCGTTGTATGCTTGCCGGTGAGACGGAACCTGGCAGCGTCATGAACGAACCTGGCTGCAGGCTTCCAGCCTTCAGGCACATGGCACTGCTGGCACTGGGCGGACAGCTGGCCGCGGTGTTTGTCCTCATGGCACGTCCGGCATTCCTGTGAGAGCCCGAGAAACGTCTTGCCTGCCATCAGCTTTGCGTTCTTCTGTATATCCTGTGCCGTAATATGACCTGGTGTGTGGCACTTTTCACATTCCAGAGCCGCGTGTTTCCCTTCGAGACGGAAGCCGATCGACGCGTGATCGAAGGTCTTTGGATTGAAACGCACCAGGGAGAACGAACGCCCGAAGTGCTCCTTGTGGCATTCGACGCAGTGCTTTCCGCGCAACCTGCCGTGAAATCCTGTCCCGTCGGCAATGCGAGTCCTGAGTTCCACGTGGCAGCCGAGACATCGGTTGTCGTCAATTGCCTTGCCCAGCGCATGACATGCCGTGCAGTTGCTGATCCCTTCCAGCGACGCATGCGCTGCAGAGAGCTCTCCCGGAGAAATCTGGCACACTGCGACCGACGGTATCGCGATGACAGCCAGCACCAGGCAACGTATGGCAATGCGGGCTACCAGACCCATGTGTACCCGAAGGCAATTGCAACTGCAACGTGGATCAGGAGGATTGCGACCATGATGATCGAAAACGGAAGATGCGCCACATGCCAGTGATGGAAGATGCGGCGGAACTGCTGAAGCAGCGCAATCCGGCGGGTCAGGACGATGCGCCGTGTCGCGGTCGCGCGGAGGGCTCTCAAGGCGTGGTGATGGTGGCCCTGCCCCTCGAGCCGTGCGAAGACAGTTCTGAGTTGTGCCCGCCTCGTCAGGTCATTCACCAGGAAGAAGTTGATCGTCTCCATCATGGACATCTTGACCGGATCCTTCGGCGGGGAGGCGATTGCGTCGATCTTGCGAAGGATGTCGGCATCAAGTCCGAAGCGGGTTGTCAAGATTTCGGCAAGCTTCTTGTTCTCGGCCGTCATCTCGCCGACGGAGAGTTCGTTCCCCTGGATCCCTTTCGGAATCTGAACGTAGAAATACCGGCCGATCAGGCCGCTCAGGACGACCGCCGCCATACTCCAGAAGCTGACCGCGACAAGCCCCCCGATCTTGAATGTCGTGTGGTAGACCACCAGGATCGGTCCGAGCAAGCAAAGGAAGATGTGGAACTCGAGGAAGTACTTCACCTTCCCGATCCCGGCAAATACGCGCAGCCGTTTGCGGGAGGAGTAGAGAACGACGCCGACGAGTATCATGAGGGATCCGATAATCCCGTACCCGTGCCCCACAACGCCGGTGGGTTTGAGCGATTCGTACAGCGGGTGAAATGGACGTTCCTCGAGGGGGGTTGAGTAGTAGCTCCCTCCGTGGAGGAGGGGCAGAACGGAGCCCAGTACCGCAACCCCAATGAGCAGAACCACATATGCTGTGTGGACCGGCTGTTTCATGGAGAATATGCCTACTTATGCCAATTCCATGCCAGATGGGTGCCCGGCGGAATCCTTCTTTTCACTAGATTCGGCCAATTCTGAGGCAGAATCAAGCGAACGGCATCAGGAGGTGAGTCAAGATGGAGGAATCAGGACCAGGATGTAGAATTGGGACAGGTGGGTGCTGGCCCCGGCAATGCGAGGTCCACCCTGGGCGGGTGACGTAGAGCCGCGGATTGACCGACAGGACCGTGCCGAGGGTTGACCGATGGGACCGCGAGTTGATTCTGGGACTGATGCGGCGTAGCTTCGAATACACGATCGTCGCCGGATGGCTCCCCTCAACTTGACCAAGATACCGTACGTTGTTCGATCCACCCGCCGGCTTCCGCTGGCGGGCGCGGGCATTATTCGGTGCGTCCTCACGCTGCTCGGATTTCTCCTTCTGCATTTTGACCTTGTCGCCCAAACTCCCGCCACTGTCAATGATTTCGTTCGACGACACGAGTTCATCCACACAGAAGCTCCTTTCGCAAGCGCTCATGCATCCACGATCGTCGAAACACCCTCGCAGACACTGATGACGGCCTGGTTCGGCGGGACTGCGGAAGGGAGACCTGATGTGCGCATCTGGCTCTCGCGCCAGCTCCCGGGACAACACTGGTCGCCGCCGGTTCCCCTGACCGACTCGTTGAACATGCCTGCCTGGAACCCGGTTCTCTTCCAGGACGGCAGGCGGACCTGGCTCTTTTTCAAGATTGGGCCGAGTCCGCGGGAGTGGGTTGGAGCGTACCGGACGTCCGATGACGA
This sequence comes from uncultured Ignavibacteria bacterium, assembly GCA_963701735.1. Taxonomy (GTDB): domain Bacteria; phylum Bacteroidota; class Ignavibacteria; order UBA10030; family UBA6906; genus CAWABB01. The sequence continues at coordinate 20,292 of CAVPBI010000018.1, forward strand.
GGGCGTTACCTGGAGCCCTGCCATATACCTGCTTGCGGGATTGACCGGCCCTGCTCGGACAAAGCCGATCCGGCTGTCAGATGGAACGTGGTTGGCGGGGACATCCGTGGAGGCCGGCTACGAGTCAGATATTCCAGCGTTCGCTCCATACAAGAGCTGGGCAGGCTGGGTCGAGCGCAGTACGGACCACGGGGTCACCTGGACGCGGCATGGCCCGATCACGGTAGCAGGCGAGCCCTTCGGCGTCATCCAGCCGGCGCTCTGGGAGACGTCAAGCGGCGAGGTCCGCATGCTGATGCGTTCGACGGATCGCATCGGCCGGCTCGTCGCGTCATCATCGAGAGATGGCGGCCTGTCGTGGGACCCCGGTCGTCCCACGCAGCTCCCCAACCCGAACGCCGGAATCGACGTCGTGCGGCTGCGGGACGGCCGGCTCGTGTTGGTCTACAACCATCTTGTCAACGGACGTGACGCGCTGCATCTTGCGGTCTCCAGGGATGAAGGGGAGACGTGGAGCAATCCGCTCGTCCTTCAGCGCGGACAGGGAGAGTACTCCTACCCGGCAGTCATCCAGACCGCGGACGGCCTCGTACATATCACGTACACCTGGAGACGCACGCACATTCGTCACATCATCGTGGATCCCCTGCGCCTGCCTGACTGATGTCCCCGCCAGGCGGGCGCATCGCTTACGTCACCTTTCCGGACCACGACGAGCAGATCGACATCAACCCGCAGGATCATCATGAACCACAGACGCCCGCTCCCGTACCGCTCCATCCTCGCAGCTCTCATCCTTCTGATGCCAGCCGGACCCGCTGCCAGGGGCCAGCTCTATCGTGACACCTCGCAGCCGTTCGAGCGACGCGCGGCCGACCTGGTGGCTCGCATGACGCTCGACGAAAAGATCGGACAGATGCAGAACGAGGCGCACGGCATCCCGCGGCTCGGCATCCCCCACTACAACTGGAGCGCCGAAGGGCTGCACGGCATCGTGAACGAGGGGGGATTCGCAACGGTCTTTCCCCAGGCAATTGGCATGGCCGCGACATGGGATGTGGATCTGATCCGGGCGGAAGCGGACGTCATCTCCACCGAGGCGCGGGCATGGTACTACCGTTGTCTCGAAACGGGGGATACCCTCGGCGTTCACAAGGGACTGACCTTCTGGTCGCCGAACATCAACATCTTCCGCGATCCGCGATGGGGACGCGGGCAGGAGACCTATGGCGAGGATCCATACCTCACCTCGCGCATCGGAGTGGCCTTCGTCAAGGGGCTGCAGGGGAGCGATCCTCGCTACTTCAAAACCATCGCGACCCCGAAACACTATGCCGTCCACAGCGGGCCCGAGCCGCTGCGGCACACGTTCAGCGCGGTCACGGGCAAACGCGATCTGTACGATACCTACCTTCCGGCGTTCGAAGCGTGCGTGAAGGAAGGAGGGGCGTGGTCCGTGATGGGCGCGTATTCGGAATACCTCGATGTGCCGTGCTGTGCAAGCCCTCTGCTCTTGCGGGACATCCTGCGAGGCCAGTGGGGCTTTCAGGGATATGTCGTGTCCGACTGCGGCGCAATCATCGATATGGTTGACGGACACAAGTACTCGAAGGATGCCGCAGAGGCCTCTGCGGCGGCGGTGAAGGCGGGGTGCGACATCACGTGCGGAACCGAATATGCCGCCCTGAAGGAGGCTGTGCAGAGGAAGCTCATCACTGAGGCTGAGATCGACGTGTCGGTCACCCGCCTGATGATCGCCAGGATGAAGCTCGGGATGTTCGATCCGCCCGCTCTGGTGCCGTACGCGAAGATTTCTCCCTCAATCCTCGAAGCGCCCGAGCACCGGAAGCTGGCGCTCGATGTGGCCCGCAAGAGCATCGTGCTCCTCAAGAACGATGGGAACCTTCTTCCGCTGGACAGGACGAAGCTGAAGTCGGTCGCCGTCATCGGCCCCTACTGCATGCGTGACGACATACTCTACGGGAACTACAATGGCATATCCTCACAACCGGTCACATTCCTTCAGGGCATCAAGAACCGGCTGGGCGACAACGTGAGGATTGAGTTCACCAAAGGAGTCATGCCGCTCGACCACGCGGGGGCGCTGACCACGGTCCCGACGCGGTTCGTGACCCCGCCGGACGGTAAGGGGCACGGATTGCTGGGCGAGTACTTCGACAACCCGGACGTGAACGGGAAACCGGTTTTTGCGCGGCGCGACTCGAATATGGTTCAGTACTGGGACAAGAACTCTCCGGGCAAGGGGATTCCAAAGGATTTCTTTTCGGTTCGCTGGACGGGCACCATCACGCCGCCCGAATCCGGGACGTACATTCTGGGGATCATCACCGACGATCGCGGGAGAATGTATTTTGAGGATACGCTCGTGGTCGATAACTGGAACCCATGCCAGAAGAACGTGATGAAAACGTACAGGGCGAAAATGGAGAAGGGGAAGGTGTACGCGGTCAAAATCGAGTATGCCGACAGCACCGACTACGCCGGCATCCGCTTCCAGTGGAAGCGTGACGAGTTCGACGAGGAAACCACAGCTCCCGATCGCATGCAGGCGCGTGCGGTCGAGATCGCGCAGCAGGCGGACGTTGCCATTGTGTTCGCCGGGATCTCGGCAAACCTTGAAGGGGAGGAAATGTCCGTCAGCGTGCCGGGCTTCAAGGGAGGAGACAGAACCAGCCTCGATCTACCCGAGGAACAGATCCGGTTGCTGAAGGCGGTGAAGGCCACCGGGAAGCCGATCGTACTCGTGCTGACGAGCGGGAGTGCGCTATCCGTCAACTGGGAAAACGAAAACATCCCGGCCATCATTCAAGCGTGGTATCCGGGGGAAGAGGGGGGGAATGCGGTTGCGGATGTCATGCTTGGCGACTACAATCCGGCGGGGCGGCTGCCGATCACGTTTTACAGATCCGCGAACGACGTTCCACCTTTTGAAGACTACAACATGAAAGGGAGGACGTACCGCTACTTTGAGGGGACGCCGCTGTTCCCCTTCGGATACGGGCTGAGTTACTCGACGTTCGAGTATTCGGGGCTGTCGCTGTCAAAGAACGTGATCGGCGCCGGGGACTCCGTCGAAGCGGCTGTAGACGTCACGAACAACGGCCGGTACGACGGGGACGAAGTGGTGCAGCTCTACGTCAGGAACCTTGCGTCGGCGGCGCCACAGCCCCTGAAGTCGCTGAAGGGCTTCAGCCGCGTCGCCATCAAGAAGGGCGAATCCCGGACCGTCCGCATTCCGTTGAGAGCAACGGACCTGAACTATTTTGACATCGCAAAGGACGGGTTCGTGGTGGAACCCGGCAGGTATGAAATCCAGGTTGGCGCTTCGTCGCAGGATATCAGGGCGAAGGCGGTCCTGGAGATCCGCTAGCGATGGAAGAACGCTGACGCAGGCACGGCTTCCATCCTGATCCCCGGGCCCGTCCAGGAGACCGAAAGCTCTTCACCCCCCGTCTTGTTGAAGTACTCGATCCTGACAGGGTGCAGTCCCTTCTCCAGGGCCGCAACCCCGCGCTTCTGCTCCAGCCCGTGCAGGCCGTCGTTGTCGATGAGGAGTCTTTCTCCGACCATCATCCGGCTTCCGTCGTCGGAGGCAAGGAAGAAGGAGTAGACGCCTTCCGCCGGAACGTTGACATACCCCGAGAAGACCACCCCGTAGTACTCGTGTTCCCTCTTGAGATCGAGCCTGGGCGCCGGCAGGACGCCTTCCGCCTTTGGCGCAAGGGCTGAAAAATCGGGCAGACGATCCCAGTCGCCTTCCACATATGCATAGCGGAGGCCCGGCTGCACTTCCGCCCGGACCGAAGGCTGTGGGGCCACTTTGCTGAACCGGGCTTCCGAGGCGTCGCTGACGGGTGAATCGCCGCGGAACGCACGTGCTTTCACAGTCGACGATGTCTTCAGCGTGACGGGGCCGGTGAGAACGGCAGATGACGCTGTCGGGGTCGAGCCGTCGGTGGTGTAGCGGACCACGACGTTCTCCCGGTCGGTCGTCACGCCGACCGAGATCTGGTCAATGAACACCGTGACGGTGGTGTCAATCTTCGGCGGATCGTTGACATCCGCCTTACCCTGCAGCTCGAGCACCACGACGCTGTTGAGTGAATCCGGTGGGACGGGGGGGAGGGAGACAAGGACCGCGTCTTCCTGCCGCGCCACCGCGAGCCCATGCTTTGCGGCGTCTGCGAGAAGGTACGCCGCGCGCACCTGGTTGAACAGCCCGGGCACCCGGAGCTTTCCATCCGTGGGCCAGTCAAAGACATGGAGGTAGAGCGTTGCGCCCCCGGGGGTTGCCCGTTGCGTGCAGCGGCCCCAGGGGAGGGACCTGAAAGGACTTGCCGAGGTTCCGTGAATCGCCTCGCCGTTGGCCTTCATCCATCTCCCGATGACTGCCAGGCGCTCCACGCTTGCCTGCGGGAAAAGCCCTTCGGCGGTCGGGCCGACATTGAGCAGGAAGTTCCCGCCTTTCGAGGCGATGTCCGCGAGCATGCGGACAAGCTCCTTCGATGATTTCCAGTTCTGGTCGGCCCTGTTGTATCCCCAGTGATCGTTCATCGTCATGCAGGTTTCCCAGTCGACGCCCGGGAGGCCGGTTGCGGGGATCTGCTGTTCAGGCGTGCCGAAGTCCCCGCCGAACGCTCCTTCCTTTGTAAGCCCTTCCATCCCCGAACGTGCCGCACCCACGCGGTTGTTCACGATGATCTGCGGCTGGAGCCCCCTGACATGCTCGTACAGGTCCTTCCCGCGGGCAGTATTCCAGGTGCTTTCCCATTCCCCGTCGAACCAGAGGACCCCGATGTCGCCGTAGTTGGTGAGGAGTTCCCGCAGCTGCCTTTTCATGTATCCCACATACCTGTCGAAATCGGCTCCCTCGGACGGGCGGTCCTTTTCCCAGTCGCGCCTCGGCAGATAGTCGGGATGGTGCCAGTCCATGATCGAGTGGTACCAGCACATTGTGATCCCTTCCTTCCTGCAGGCCTCGGAGAGCTCCTTCATAATGTCGCGTTTGAAGGGGGTCGACATGACGTCGAATTCAGTTTCCTTTGAATCGAAGAGGCAGAAGCCGTCGTGGTGCTTGGAGGTAATGACGATGTACTTCATCCCTGCGTCCTTTGCCATGCGTACCCAGGCAGACGCATCGAAGGACGTCGGGTTGAACTGACCCGCGAAGCGGTCATAGGTGGCGAGGGGGATGCGAGCGCTGGTGCGTATCCACTCTCCGTATTCCGCTTTGCCGTCCCATTCGCCCGCAGGGACCGCATAAAGACCCCAGTGGATGAAGAGGCCAAACCGGGCTTCGCGCCACCACTGCATGCGCGCGTTGTGCTCGTCGGGCGTTTCCGCCCGGACCTGTGCAGTCATCGCGAGGCCGGCGAGGAGCAGCGCAAGCGCGGTACTTCGGATCGTTGTCTTCATAGCGGATTCCCCTTCAACGGCGTTGCGTTCGTGTCTTTGGATGCTCTTTACTTGCGAAGAATCTCGTCAACAGATGCCACGGCACCATGCTCTGCAGGCTGAAGGGCCGCCACCGGGTGTCCGACACGTGAGTCACGGAGGGAGCAGTCAATCCAGAAGTCTCAGACGGCCGATTTCTTCTGACAACAATTGAGCCCAGCGTCCGTACCCGCCTGGTATCAGGTGGACACCGTCGGCGGCAAACACGGAGGGGTCCAATACCCCGTCCGGCCTGAGCAGCATGAACGGGACGGAGGAGGCGAACACCGTTTCGCCGTCAGCTTTCACAAGCCTGTGCACTGCTTCGAATTTCTTCCGGAACGGACTCTCCAGCTCTTGTGCCGGGAGCGGGCCAGCCAGAAGGATCTTTGCCTGCGGAGCCCTTGCCCGGAGTTCCCGGATGATCGCCTTGATTCCTTCGGCGACTTCCTCGCCCGTATCGCTCGGGAAGTTGTTGACGCCGATCGCCAGTACGATCAATCGCGGCTGCATCTTCGCCCAGGTTCCGTGCGTGACGCGCCAGAGAACATGCTGGGTCCTGTCTCCGGAGATTCCCAGGTTCATCCACCGGTATCGGCCAAACCAGAAGTTGAACGCCGAATCCCCAGGCGCATAGGCAAGCGACCGGCCCTTTCCCCCGATCCCCTGCGTAATGGAATTTCCGAAGAAGATGATGTCAGCCCGGCCGAGGCTGTCGCAGCTCCTGTTCATCTCGGTGAAGACTCCGTGCCAGTCGAGCCCCTTGGCCCACCCGGCCCCTTCGCGGTACTCGTTCCCCGGGACCGGCACGACAGCAAAGTTGGTCTTGTGCCCCGTGGCAGACAGGACAAAGTCGACGATCGGTTGAGGGTTCGCGAGGCTGTGGGGATGATGGCCGATCCCCGGTTTCCGTATCACCGTGATGTTTCCCCCGGCCTCAAGGATCTTCTTCTCGAAGACGTCCGTGTTCTCTTCGATCGGCACCAGTTCATCCGAGCCGCCGCAGACGTGGAGCATCGGGAATCCCGCGCGCGCGATCTCCGGAGCCAGATCGATGGGATTCCCCCTGAACACGAGGGCTTCCTCATCGGTCTTCAGTCCGAAGACTCGCTTGAATTGTTCCCAGTCCTCCGGGCTTCCCGGACCCTTCCCTTTTCCTCCCGGCCAGCTCTTGAGATCGAGCACCGGCGCGTCGGCATAGACGCATGCAACGCGCGCGGGGTGGGCGACAGCCCAGCGATAGACGTAGACGCCTCCGCGGCTGAACCCTTCCAGTGCCGGCTTCGCGGAGAATCCCGCTCGCGTGAGAGACTCATAGAAACGATTCCAGATGCCGAGCGCCTCGTCGTTGCCGAACAGCTCCGCCACGTCGCAGTAGGCAACGTGGAACCCCCGCTCCAGAAGCGCGATCTCAGTCTGCGGTTCGGTGCCCCAGAACCGGGCGCGCCAGACCCAGGGTGCGCCTTTCGCGGTCCTCTTTGGGCGGACGATCTTCGCCTCTCTCCCCGCGAAACTGTAGTCGAAGCATTCGAACCCGTAGTAGTTGCTCCTGACCGCGGCCGGCCCGACCAGGCCGGCGATATCGGGTTGAGATCCCGCTTCGAGCTTCACCACTTCGTACAGCCGGATAGCGATCAGCCCTGCCCCAACGGAAGAAGGGTGCACGTGGTCGGGGAACCACATCCCCTGGTTCAGGAAGTAGTTGTAGAGGTTGACGACCTCGATGCCAGCCTCGTGCGCGACATCGAGCAGCCGGGGGATAATGTGCTCGCGGAGGTATTCGTCGCTGATGTCAAACGTGCCGGTGGAGAAGCAGGGGGGCGGCAGGAGGAGCACGATCCGCGGTTTTGTCGGAAGCCGCCGGAAGCTCTCGACGAGGTCCAGGCAGTCCCGGCGAAAGGCAGCGCTGTCGACGTGGTTGTGCGGCTTGCTGTCGTTCGTTCCGAGTTCGATGAAGACGATATCCGGGAGGAACGCGAGCGCCTGACCGTATTCCGGCTGCTGAATGTACGGCGTGTCGCCCCGGTGCGAAAGCGTCGCTGCATTCCTGCCGAAGTTGCCGACGTCGAATCCGTCTCCGAGGATGGCCTGCAGCTGGGCAGGATAGCTATTGACGTCCCGGCTGATGATCCCGTCGCCGAACGTGATGCTGTTCCCGACGCACGCGATCCGGACCCTCCCGGCCTGTTCTCCGGCGGCCCGGGCCATCCCGGCCGGCCGGACAAGCAGCGACGACAGGAGAATCATTGCGAGGAGCTGAGTTTTCATGGAGGCTTTCCCCGGCGGTATGCGGGGTTTCACGAAGTTCCAGTCAATGTACGACTCGCCGACCACGGGGTCAAGAAACATCTTCATCTCCGTGTTCCGTTTTGTATATTGGATTTCAAATCGAAGCCTGCCTTCAGCCTGCGTCACGCGACGTTCATCTCTGCTCTCATCACGCGAGTTCACGGCGGTTCAGGAGAAGACCATGACCATCGGGAAGATGTTGACCGTCCTCTGTTCTGTAGCAGTCATCTCTTCATGCGCCCCGGAGACACCGCCGCAGGTGCCGACGGAAACGAAAGAGCAGCACGACGCCCGGATGCAATGGTGGAGGGACGCGCGGTTCGGGCTGTTTATCCACTGGGGGCTCTACGCGGTCCCCGCCGGGGAATGGAAGGGGCAGACCAGCCATGCCGAGTGGATCCGTGAGACCGCCCAGATCCCCCTCGAGGAGTATGACACATTCGTCCCCCGGTTCAACCCGGTGAAGTTCGACGCCGGGGAATGGGCCCGCACGGCGAAGGCGGCCGGCGTGAAATACATCGTCATCACCTCCAAGCATCACGACGGCTTCTGTCTCTTCGATTCGAAAGAGACCGACTTCGACGTCATGTCGACCCCCTTCAGACGCGACATCATGAAGGAGCTCTCGGACGCATGCCGGAAGGAAGGGATCAGGATCTGCTGGTACCATTCGATCATGGACTGGCACCATCCCGACTACCTCCCGCGCCGTGAGTGGGAGACGGCGCGATCTGCCGGAGGAGCCGACCTGGACCGGTACGTCGCGCACATGAAGAGGCAGCTGAAAGAGCTCACCTCCAACTACGGCCCGATCGGCGTGCTCTGGTTCGACGGGGAGTGGGAGAGCACATGGAACGAAGCCCGCGGCCGCGATCTCTACGCGTACGTCCGTTCCCTCCAGCCGGACATCATTGTCAACAATCGTGTAGGCGCCGGCAGGGCAGGGATGCAGGGGCTGACGAAGGAAGGAGCATTCGCCGCCGACTTCGGCACACCGGAGCAGGAGATCCCGACCACGGGGCTTCCGGGTATCGATTGGGAAACCTGCATGACGATGAACGACCACTGGGGGTACAACAAAGCCGACCAGAACTGGAAGTCATCGAAGGAGCTCGTCCGCATGCTCGCGGACGTTGCCTCCAAGGGGGGGAACTTCCTCCTCAATGTCGGCCCGACGGCCGAAGGGCTGTTTCCCCAGGCGAGCATCGACCGTCTGCGCGAGATCGGGACGTGGATGGGTGTGAACGGCGAAGCGATCTACGGCACGAGGGCCAGCCCGTTCAGACAGCTTCCCTGGGGGCGCTGCACGCAGAAGGCCATCGACGGCGGCGCGCGGCTCTATCTGCATGTGTTCGATTGGCCGGCCGACCGGAAGCTGGTCGTCCCGAATATTCTGAACGAGCCGGTCGGGGCGTATCTGCTGTCCGACGCCGGGAAATCATCGCTGAAGATCTCCAGGGACGGTTTCAATGTGAACGTTGAAGTCCCCAGAGCAGCACCGGATCCCGTGAATAGCGTTGTGGTGATCGAGGTGAAGGGCACACCGTCAGTGCTTCCGACGCCTGAGTTCACCAGGGCGAGCACAGGGGACGGATTGGAGATCGCGCTGGAAGCAGGTGCGACAGATGCGGAGTACAGGGTACGGTACACTTCGGACGGCACGCCTCCCACCGGGAGCTCGGGCGAACTTCGCGGGCCGGTGAAGCTGAGCTACCCTTCGGTCTTCAAGGCGAGGGCATTTTACAGGGACAAGCCGCTCGGCGAGGTCATGACCATAGATATTCCGCTGTCTGTCGGCAAGCGCGTGACGCTGACGACCTCCTTCAGCGACAAGTACAAGGCAGACGGCCCATCGACACTGACCGACGGGATGTACGGGACGCATGAATACGGTGACGGGAGGTGGCTGGGTTTCGAGCAGGGCGACCTGGAAGCAGTCGTAGACCTGGGAGGGCCGGTCGCCGTAAGGAACATCACATTGACCTATCTGGCCTCTCCCGCCGCGTGGATCTTTGCGCCAACGGAGATCGAGTATGCGGTGTCTGACGACGGGAAGACGTATCGCACGGTTGGCACCATCCGGAAGGACGCGGGCAACTGGCAGGATGAGAAGGGGATCGGCCGGTTTTCCAGGGACGTGAGCCGGGAACGAGCGAGATACGTCAGGGTCTTCGGAAAGAACATCGGTCTGTGCCCTGCCGGCCATCCGGGCAACGGCGGGAAAGCCTGGCTGTTCGTCGATGAGATTTCGGTGAGATGAGCAGGCGACTCGCGCGAAGCCTGTCCAGTTCACAAACCCGGAGTAAGACCGTTTGAAAGCAGAGACCAGCAATCTCCTCGCCGGACGCCTGGTGCTGTTTGTCTGCATCGCGGCGCTCTTCTCTCTTTCGGGTTGCGGGAAGAGTGACAGAAGTGAAAGACAGCGGCTTGCGGAGCGGTTTGTGAGTCCCCCCGATTCGACCCGGCCCGGTGTGTACTGGTATTTCATGGACGGCAACATCTCGCGCGAAGGCATGACTGCCGATCTCGAATCCATGAAAGCAGCGGGGATTGGCAGCGTCCTCTTCCTGGAAGTCAATGTGGGGATCCCTCGAGGGACTGTCGATTTCATGAGCGACACATGGCTCGGTCTCTTCCGGCACGCACGGAACGAAACCGAGCGGTTGGGCATCACCATGAAGCTAGGAATCGGACCGGGTTGGACCGGCAGCGGCGGCCCCTGGGTGAAGCCTGAACAGTCCATGCAGCACCTCGTGTCGAGTCTGATGGAGGTGAGGGGACCGACCATGCTTTCGAGAAAACTCCCCAGGCCAAAACCGAAGGACCCTTTCTTTGGGGAAGGGAGCTTCACGGAGGAATTGAGAAGAGATTGGAATGCCTATTATAGAGATGTTGCAGTCCTGGCATATCCCGCTCCTGCCGCCAGGTCGTTCATCGCGAATGCCAGCCGGAAGACATCGAAGGCGTTGTACGGCGGCCTTAACGCCACACAGTCATTCATCGGCGACTTTGAGGAAAAGGCCCTCTACTATCGTTCTCCATACTCGTCCTGGCCCAATGTCAGGAGTTATGTCCCGGCTCCTGCAACCTACAGGGCTGCCCCTGACGACATCATCATCGACAGGGACAGCATCGTTGATCTCACGGCGTTTCTCCAACCGGACGGTACTCTGTCCTGGGACGTTCCGGCTGGACGATGGATTATCATGCGTTTCGGGAGCACGAATAACGGATCTCTCACCCGTCCGGCGCCGCTCCCCGGCGTAGGTTTTGAGTGCGACAAGTTCGACACGGCGGCGTTCAATGCCCATTTTGACAGCTTCGTCAGGCAACTCCTGCCTGATGACGTCACTCCCTACGGCCAGAAGAAGGGAGGGATAACGTCGCTTCACATGGACAGCTGGGAGATGACGGCGCAGAACTGGAGCGCGAACTTCCGTTCCGAGTTCCGGCGGCGACGCGGCTATGATCCCTTTCCGTTCTACCCGGTCTATTCAGGACTCGTCGTCGGGAGTGTGGAGTTGAGTGAGCGGTTCCTCTGGGATCTGCGGCTCACCTCGCAGGAGTTGGTCCTGGAGAATCACGCGGAGCACGTCAAGCGCGTTGCCCGCCGCCACGGACTGATGTTGTCCATCGAACCCTACGACATGAACCCTGCGGCCGACCTGGACCTCGGGGCCGTTGCGGATGTGCCGATGTGCGAATTCTGGCGCAACGAGTACGGGTTCAATACGTCGTTCAGCTGCATCGAAGCCGCTTCCGTCGCTCATGTTCTCGGAAAGCCCGTCGTCGCGGCCGAAGCGTTCACGTCCTGGGGCGGATTTCATTCCTATCCGGGCAATCTAAAGAACCAGGGTGACTGGGCTTTCTGCGTCGGGGTCAACAACTTCTACTACCATACGTTTGCCCACAAGCCGTTCGACGATCGGTACAGGCCGGGAATGACGATGGGCCCGTACGGAGTGCATTGGGACAGGGGCGAACCGTGGTGGCCCATGGCCTCTGCGTATCACACGTACATCGCTCGGTGCTCATATCTCCTCCAGCAGGGGAGGACGAAGGCCGAGTTGCTGTACCTCACCCCTGAAGGCGCTCCTCACGTGTTCAGGCCACCTCCATCGGCCACGAGCGGTGAAGTGTTTCTCCCGGACAGGCGAGGATACAACTTCGATGGGTGCTCGCCGAACATGCTCATGGCACGTGCGAGCGTGAAGGACGGCCGGCTGGTTTTTGAGAGCGGCGCCGGATATTCAGTGCTTGTGCTCCCCGCCTTTGACACGATGACTCCGGCTTTGCTTGGGAAGATAGAATCGCTGGTGGCAGCCGGAGCGATCGTCGTTGGCGGGCCGCCCCTGAAATCCCCGAGCCTGTCTGGCTACCCGGAGTGCGACGCCGAAGTGCGCAGTCTTGCCCTGAAGGTCTGGGGAAGCCTGGAGACCCCCGGCGTTGTCACCGAAAGACCGTATGGACTGGGGAAGATCTACTGGGGTGGCGAGCTCTCGCAGCCGGATTCTGCCGGACTCTACCCGGGGTACGACGCGGCGGCCCGATTACTCAAGGCCCTCGGCGTCCGGGTAGATTTTGAATCCTCGGCCCGGCTTCGGTACACCCACCGCACGACGGATGAGCTGGACCTCTATTTTGTTTCGAACACCACTGCGGACACCGTCGGTGCCGACTGCATCTTCGACATGCCCGCGGGGGTGCCGGAGCTGTGGGATCCCGTCACCGGCAGGATTTCCGCGCTCCACCAGTTCGTTCAGTGTGAAGGGAGGACCACCATCCCCCTGAGGTTCGCCCCGCACCAGAGCTACTTCGTGGTCTTCGACAGGACGGGCGAGCCACCGGCACCGGAGCTGACGTCGGGCGGGAATTTCGACGAGATGCGTCTTCTGAAGACGGTGGATGGCCCCTGGAAGGTCAGCTTCGACACCGCATGGGGAGGTCCGGCGGACGTCACGTTCGATACACTGCGGGATTGGACGACTCACCAGGAAGACGGAATCCGATACTACTCCGGGACTGCAACCTATCGCGCGACGTTTGAGCTCCCCGAGTCAACTGCGGCGCCGCTGTGGCTGAATCTTGGAGAGGTCAACTGCATCGCGCGTGTGAGAGTGAACGGGACAGACCTGGGAGTCGTCTGGTGTGCGCCGTGGCAGGTGGGCATAACCGATGCCGTCAGGCACGGGGAGAATCGGCTGGAGGTCGATGTGGCGAATCTCTGGGTGAATAGATTGATAGGCGACGAAGCGTTTCCCGACGACGGGATCGAAGACGGGAAATTCCCCGACTGGCTGGTGACAGGGACACCGCGGACGAGCGGGAGGCATTCGTTCTGCCCGGTGAAATTCTATTCCGCCGGCTCGCCTCTGCAGAAATCCGGCCTGCTGGGACCGGTGGCATTGAGAATGGCTGAATGATATTCGAGGAGATATCGGTATGACATCCAAAGAGCGCCTGATGTGCGCGTTGCACAGGGAAAAGCCTGACCGGTTGCCCGTCACGGTGCACCAGTGGCAGGGGTACCACCTCGACACATACCTCAACGGGGCGACGCCTCTCGAGGCGTTCAGGAAGTTCGGGATGGATGCGGCTGTCCAGTATTTTGAGGACATGGGGCAGTTCTGGCTCGTCAACGCGGATTTCGCAAAGTTTTCGACTCCGGAGTGGCGCGATGAGGTTACGGTCGTCAGCGCGGACCCCGACCACAGGGTCTACCATCACGTCATTCATACGCCGGAAGGGACGCTCTCGTACAAGACCGAGGGGGACCGGAAGACCACATGGATCACCGAGTACCTGGTCAAACACGACGAGGATCTCGGCCTGATCCGCAAGTACATGCCTGTTCCCACGCTCGACCCGGGTCCGCTTGCCCGGGTGTACGACGACGTTGGTGATGCGGGGATCGTCCGCGGCTTTGTATGGGGTGACCAGGCCGGGTGCTGGCAGCATGCGGCATGCCTGATGGATATCACCGACCTGATCTTTCGGGCGATGGATACGCCCGACTGGGTCCACGAATTCCTGCAGATCCTTCTCGACAAGAAGCTCCGGTTCATCGAAGGGATGAAGGGTGCGAAGTTCGACGTGGTGGAAACCGGCGGCGGATCCGCATCGTCAACCGTGATTTCCCCCGATCTCCATCGCAGGTTCTGCCTTCCGTACGACCGGACGCTTCACGACGCGCTCCACCAGTACGGGTTCGTCGTGAGCTACCACACGTGCGGCGGCACGCGCGGCATCGAGGAGCTGATCGTTCAGAACGGGACTGACGCTTCCGAGACGCTGGCGCCGACAAGTATCGGCGGCAATCAGGAGCCGTGGGAGTTGAAGAAGAAGATCGGGAACAGGATTGCCCTGATCGGGGGGTTTGACCAGCACTCGGTGCTGACGGACGGGAGTATAGCCGAGATCACGGCGCAGGTGAGACTCCTGTTCGACAAAGTGGGATATGAGGGCGGGTACATCCTGTCCTGCGCCGATCATTTCTTTGAGACTCCCCTCGACCATCTGGCAGCATACGCGGCTGCGGCGAGGGAGTGCAGGTACTGTTGAATGTTCCGGCGCGCCGCGCACCGGCCAGACCGTGGGCGTCTACTAACCGTATGACGGGGACAGGATCCATGTCGCGTTCGATCTTCACCGACGAGCAGGGCAGGAATTTCGCACTGCCGTTCATCCTGATATCGTGCCTCTTCTTCCTCTCGGGATATACCAACGCCCTGCTTGATGTCCTGAACAAGTACTTTCAGGAAGTGCTGGGCATTTCGAGAGCCGAATCCGGCCTTGTCCAGTTTTCCCTGTATTCCGGCTACTTCCTGATGGCGATACCGGCCGGGTTGATCATCAATCGGTTCGGTTTCAACAGAGGATTGATATTCGGGCTGTTCGTGTTGATCGCGGGGACGGCGCTGTTTATCCCGGGCGCAATGCTCAAGTCGTACTATGTGTTCTTGTTTGCGCTGTTCATTATTGCCTGCGGGTTCACGTTCTTCGAAACGGCCGCGAATCCGTATGCGACGCTGCTGGGGCGAAAAGACGCTTCGACACGCAGGATCAACCTGGCGCAATCGTTCAACGGCATCGGCTGGATCATCGGCCCTCTCGTAGGCGGTGTGATCATTTTCTCCGATGCCGCACAGGCCGGGCAGTACAATTTCGACTACCTGCCGATCCCCTTCGTCATCCTGGGTGCCGCGATTCTCGTGATACTGATTCTCCTCCTGTACAGACCGTTGCCGGACCTTCTGCATACCGAGGGGGAGGATGATTCCCGGCCTGCGAATGCAGCGACGCGAAAACACTTCAGCAAACATCCCCATTTCGTGCTGGCGATCATCAGCCAGTTCTTCTATGTCGCCGCACAGACCGGGATCAACAGTTTCTTCATCAACTACGTCACGGAGGCGGATGCGTCCATTTCGAATCAACAGGCGTCGGTGCTGCTGTCGTTCGGGGGAATGAGCCTGTTCGTGATCGGCAGATTTTCGGGAAGCTACGTCATGAAGTGGATGAAGCCGGACAGGTTGCTGAGCCTGTACGCGATCGCCTCGGTGCTGCTCATGATCTGTGCTGTCATGAATATGAAGACGTATTCGATCATTGCGCTGTTCATGTCGTACTTCTTCATGTCGATCATGTATCCGACGATCTTCGCCCTGGGGATCAGAGGATTGGGAGAGCAGACAAAGAAGGCGGCTTCGTATCTTGTCATGGGGATCATGGGAGGGGCATTGTGCCCGATCTTCATGGGGTGGATTGCCGATCAGTATTCCATGGCGATCGGATTCGTCGTGCCGTTGATCTGCTTTGCCTTTGTTGCATTCTACGGCTTGGTCGGGCACAGGTTCGGCGACGCGCAGACGTGCCTAGAAACCTGAGACGGTCCCGGCCGCGGCCCGCTTCTGCCACTTGCCGGCGAGCGTGCGGTCTGCGAGCATCTTGATCAAGACGCCTCCCACCACGGACCGTGCCTGAAACCCCACCTGCGTCCCGTCGGTCGTCCAGTACCAGTCAGAGAGCGGCACGCGCGTCGTTGTCTCGTTGGCAAACCTGAAAACGGGAGTGACGAGAGAATCAAAATCCTCCCGCCGTTCCGCGAGTGTTGCGGTCCAGATGACCCAGTCAAGTTTCGTGTACTCCTTCCGGCTGTCGAGCGGGAGGCCGTAGGTATTCTGCTTCCCCAGATAGTACCGGATCTCCCGGCGCGTGACCTCGGGGGGGAAGAGGTTGAGGCCCAGGAGGCCGTCCCAGACCAGGTTGTACTTCTGGCTCCATGTCCCGGGACTGTCGAATGCGAGGCGGTAGTGGTCCCCGTCGTCCGCTTTTGCCTGCCACTCCCGGGCATACTGTTCCGCGAGCTTCCTGTAGGCCGAGGCGTCCTTCCTCTTTCCGCTCATGTCGCACAGCTTCGCGTAGGCACCCAGGGCGAGGATCGCCTTGGCGGAGAGGTTGACATTGTGGGCCAGATGGCCCGCAAAGTCGTCCGTGCAGAGCTGGTTTTCGGGGTCGAGCCCCTTCTCGCGGAGGTATTCCGCCCACCGCTGAACCACCGGCCAGTACCTGACGGCAAAGGAGGCGTTCCCTTCGGCCTCCGCTATCCCGGCAATCATCAGGATCATGTTCCCGCTCTCTTCGACGGGCATCTGGTTCTCCTCGCTCTTCTCGCCTCCGCCGTAGACCTGTCCGTTCGCAAACGGGTAGGTCCCCAGATCGTGGGGAGCGAAGGGGAATTTCCATCGCGGAAGCTGCGCGTAGTCCATCAGCGGGACCAGCTGGGCCTTGAGCAGTGCGGGGTTGAGGAGCAGAAAGAGCGGTGATGCGGGATAGATGACGTCGACCGTACCGATGCAGCCGTTGCTGAAGTTCTCTTTGGGGAACATCAGGGCCGTTCCATCCAGGTCCGCCACGATCTTGTTTGCAGCAAGACACTGGCGGTACGAAAGAACCGCGAGCGAGGCGTACCGGTCGCCTCCTGCGGCCGAAGCGTCACGGGCGAATTCCTCGTCGAAGGCGCGGCATCGCTCATCGAGGGATGCGGCGGCGCGAAATGTCTCGCGGAGCAGCTCGCCGGCGTCCGCTCCGTTGCGCCGCCAGTACGGGCGGAGATTTCTCTGGAAGTACTGAATCGAATAGAGGTCGTCGTACGCCAGCAGAATCCGGTGGACGTGCTTGCCGGACCCAACGGCGCCGAAGTCGTACGCGTGCGCGAGGACAGGCCACGCGCTGCTGGCCGGACGGGGTGCCTCGAGATCGTCGGACGCAGGGAGGGTCCCCCGGTCGGCGAACATGTTCCGGGCGGCGTCATGCGCCGCAGCGACAAATGTGCCGGCCTTCTCCCGGTGCGCCGCAACATAGAGCTGTCCCCAGTCGAT